>JBJXDZ010000043.1:0-75487 GCA_046154645.1 Hyphomicrobiaceae bacterium | reverse complement strand
GCGGGAGAGTTCACGCTGAAAGGCGCGTTGACGCCTCAGATCGTCACCGCGCTGATCGGTCTGGGATTGCTCTCGCTGGTGCCGGTGGTCTGGAAGCGCTTCAAGCCGCGGCGGGCCGGCTGACGGTAAAAGCCGGCGTCTCCGGTGTCGCGCAACAAGGCAAATCACCTCGTCAATAGAAGCGCGATCGGGCTTGCAAAGACGCGAATCGTCGATTCTTGAGAGGGCTCCGCCATGCGAGGAGTCCCGCCATGCAGTTCTTCATCACCGCGTTCGACAGCGTTCCCGATCCGCGTGCCGAGAACGTGCGGTATGAGCTCGGCGAGATCCTGCTCATCGCGTTCATCGCCGTGCTGTGCGGCGCCCGGGGCTGCGCAGAGATGGCCGAGTCCGGTCGCGTCAAGCTCAAGTTTTTCAAGCGTTTCCTGAGGCTCAAGCACGGCATTCCCTCGCACGACACGTTCTCGACGGTGTTGCGCATGATCGATCCGAAGGCGCTCGATGCCGCGTTGGGGCAGATCACCGCGCGGCTGGTCGTAGCGCTGGCGAAGGGCGGCGTGATTGCCATCGACGGCACGTCGCTGAAGGGCGCCGACGACAAGGGCAAGAAGAGCTCGCCCAAAATGATGGTCTCGGCCTACGCGGCCGGTCTGCGACTGACGCTCGCCACCGTGGCGGCCAAGGACGGCAACGAGGTCGATGTAGCACTCGAGGTGATCGGGCTGATCGATCTCAAGGGCAAATCGTCACCGGCGATGCGCTCCACTGCAACAGGCGCATGGTCAAGGCCATCATCGACAAGGGCGGCGACTACGGCATCGCGCTGAAGGGCAACCAGGAGTCGCTGCTGTCGGACGCGCGCGTCTGCCTCGGCGCGGCGGACACGCCGAAGGCGGGAGCCAAGCAGCCCCCGACGGCCAAGACCGAGACCAAGGCGCACGGCCGCATCGAGACGCGCGTCGGCGTTGTCGTCGCGGCGAAGGGCCTGGCCGAGCACCATGAGCTCCCGGGTCTGAAGGCATTCGGCCGCGTGACCGCGACACGCGAGATCGACGGCAAGATCACGACCGACGTGCGCATCTTCGCACTGTCGAAGAAGCTGTCGCCCACGACGCTGCTGGCGACGGCCCGCGCCCACTGGCAGATTGAGAATGCGCTGCACGGGCAGCTCGACCTCTCGTTCGGGGAGTACAGCCGGCTTGCGGACGGGAGCCAATTTCTCGGTCGCTGGCGTGTTTGATCTCATTTTGCCGGACAGCCCGCGCGAAGGCTACGGCATCCGACTGACGGATCGTCTGCAAGGCACGGGCACGGCAGCCGACCAACCGGGCGACAATACCATCGATCTGCAGGTGCGCATGCTGGTCGACGGCCGGCTGGGCATCGTCCTGCGCGATGTCGATTTCGTTGCGAACACCACTACGGTCTTAGAGACGATTACGCTGGCCCCGCCCACGGGCGCCGATCAAATCCGGCTGCGGCTTGATCATGTCGCAAACAGCACGGCAGTCACGGCGTTGTTCGAATACCTGGACAATGGCGTTGTGGTCGGCGGCAGCACCTTCTCGGCCACTGGCACGGTCTTTCAGGGCGAGGACTGGCTGCGCGCACAGGTCATCGCCGTCGCGCCTGAACTCACCGATTCGACGCGCGCAGGTGTCTACGGCACATTCACCGTCAACCAGGCCGGCGCGTGGAGCTACACGCTCGCCAATGATCAGGCCAATCTCCAAGCACTGGCCGCGGGCACGACCGTTGAAGACACCTTCACGGTGCAGGTCGCGGATGGCCTGGGCGGGACCGACACCGAAGCGATCGTCGTGCAAGTGACGGGCACGAACGATGCACCCTCCCTCGCCGCCGCCATTGCCGACCAGCAGGCGTCGGAGGGGCTGGCTTTCAACTTCGCGTTGCCTGCCGGCACGTTCGCCGATGTCGATGTGGGCGACAGCCGGACTCTGTCCGCGACCGGTCAACCAGCGTGGCTGACCTTCAACGCGGCGACCGGCACCTTCAGTGGCACACCCAGTTTCAGCGACGCCGGGACCTTCGACATTGTCGTCACCGCGACCGACGGCAGCAATGCAAGGGTATCGGATACGTTCACGCTGACGATCAACGAAGGCACGCCGCCGAATCTGGCGCCCGTCGCCGACGCCGACGGCCCCTATGCGGCGACCGAGGACACCACACTGTTCGTCGCCGCGGCAAATGGCGTGCTCAATGGCGACACCGATCCAGAGAGCGGCTTGCTCACGGCCGAGTTGGTCACGACGACGGCCAACGGCGCGCTGACACTCAACGCCGATAGCTCGTTCAGTTATCAGCCGGGCACCAACTTCAATGGCAGCGACAGCTTCGTCTACCGGGCGCGGGACACGGGCGGGCTGACCTCCGCCGATGTTACCGTGCAGATCACTGTCGCCGCAGTGAACGATGCCGCCGTCATCACGGGCGCCGCGAGCGGCACGATCGACGAAGACGCGGTGCCGAACACGGTGAGCGGCGCGCTTGCGGCGACCGATGTCGACAGCCTCTCGACGTTCCAGGCCGTGACCAACGGCACGACGACGAGTGGCTTTGGTACCTTCAGCATCAATGCCACCGGCGCGTGGACCTACGCACTCGACAACGCCAACCCGACCGTCAACGCGCTCAGCGATGCGAGTGCGCCGCTAACGGATACGTTTACCGTGACGACGGCCGATGGGACCGCGCAGATCGTGACGGTTACGGTCACGGGGACAACGGATGTGGCGCCCGATGTCAACGAGGCCCCGAGTTTCGCAGTCGGCGACGGCAAGGTGACCACGGAGATCGGCACCACCGACGCCGGATACAGCGGCACACTGCAGGCCGACGGCAAGATCCTGGTGGCGGGCACCACCTCCAATGGCTCGACCACCGACTTTGCCCTCGTCCGCTACAATGCCGACGGCAGCCTAGACAGCACGTTCGACAGCGACGGCACGGTGACCACGACGATCGGCACTTCCGACGCCGGATACAGCGTCAAGGTGCAGCCCGACGGCAAGATCCTCGTGGCGGGCTTCACGCTAGGCCAGGCCGGCGAGTTTGCTCTCGTCCGCTACAATCCCGACGGCAGCCTCGACACCACCTTCGATGCCGTCAACACGCTGAACGGCGCGCCCACGTTCACCGAGGACGGCCCCGCCGTCGTCCTCGATACCTCCGTCGCAATCTTCGATGCGGAACTTGCGGCGCTGGTCGGCGAAGGCGACTACGGCGGTGCCTCGATCACGCTCGCGCGCCAAGGCGGCGCCAACGCCGACGACGTGTTCGGCGCCAGCGGTGCACTGTCGATCTCTGGCCTCAACGTCATCCTGTCCGGCACCACGATCGGGACGCAGACACAAAGCGACGGCGCGCTCACCATCAGCTTCAACGCCGGCACGACCCAGGCCCAGGTCAACGCTGCCCTCAGCGCGCTCACCTACGCCAACACCTCGAACGCCCCGCCGGCCTCGGCCACCATCAATTGGACGTTCAGCGACGGCAACACCGGTGCACAGGGCGCCGGCGGCGCGCTTGCCACGACGGGATCGACCACCGTCTCGATCGCGGCCGCGAACGACGCCCCGGTGATCACCTCCAACGGCGGCGCTGATACGGCCACCATCTCGGTCGCCGAGAACGCCACAGCGGTGACCACAGTCACGGCCGTCGATCCTGATCTGCCGGCGCAACCGCTGACGTACTCGATCACCGGCGGCGCGGATGCAGCTCACTTCAACATCGACTCTGCGACAGGCGCTCTATCGTTCGTCGCCGCTCCCAACTTCGAGGCCCCCACCGACGTTGGTGCCGACAATGTCTACGACGTGACCGTGCACGTATCCGACGACGTGCTCGTCGACACGCAGGCGATTGCGGTCACCGTGACCAATGTCAACGACGAGCAAACCGCCCCCGCCATCAACAGCGTCACGACACTGGAGGATACGTCCTCGGCCGTCGTCGCCATCGGCGCAGATGACGTGGATGGTGACGCACTCTCCTACACGGTGAAGTCAGGTGCCGGCCCGCAGTCGGGCAGCGTCAGCTTCAATGCCGCTGCCGGCACCTTCGTCTACACGCCGACGGCCAATGCCAACGGTGCGGACAGCTTCACGATCCTGATCGACGATGGCCAAGGCGCTGTGTCTGAGCAGGCGGTCAACGTCACGATCACGCCGAGCAACGACGAGCAAACCGCCCCCACCACGAACACCGTCACCACGCTGGAGGATGCCGCGTCCGCGGCCATAGCCATCGGGGCAACCGATATCGATGGCGACGTACTCACCTACACGGTGAAGTCAGGTGCCGGCCCGCAGTCGGGCAGCGTCAGCTTCGATGGAGTTGCCGGCACCTTCATCTACACGCCGACGGCCAATGCCAACGGTGCGGACAGCTTCACGATCCTGATCGACGATGGCCAAGGGGCTGTGTCCGAGCAGGTGGTGAGCGTCAGCATCGCGGCCGTGAACGACGTGGCTGTAATCGGTGGCGTCCGCTCCGGTAGCGTCACCGAAGACAGTGGCGCAGGCCAGATCGCCACCGGCGCGCTCACCGTCAGCGACGTCGACGGCGCCGCCGAGGCCGCGTTCCAGGCCGTCACAATCACAGGGACGTATGGCAGCCTGTTGCTGACGGGCGCAGGCGAGTGGACCTACACGCTTAACAACGGCCTCCCCGCCTTGCAGGCCCTTAACGCTGGGCAAACCCTGCTCGACACAATCCTGGTCCGGTCGGTCGACAACACCGCGAGCAGCGTCGCCATCACCATCAACGGCGCCAACGAGGTGGCAACGGTGATCACCAATGGCGGCGCCGGTGGCGCGCTGACAGGCACCGCCGGAAGCGATGTGTTTGAGCCGGGCGGTGGCAACGATACGGTCAATGGGGGCGACGGCAATGATCTCATTCTCGCCGCCATCGGCGACGGCAACGACACCTACAACGGTGGTGCGGGCATCGACACGATCGATTATTCTGCGATATCAGCCGTGCTGACTGTCGACCTAGCGGGCAACGCGGGACGCGGCACGCAGATCGGCCGCGACACTTTGAACGCGATCGAGAACGTCATTGGCGGCAGCGGCAATGACCGGATCACCGGCAATGCCGCCGACAACCGGCTCGAAGGCCGTGGCGGCGCCGATGACATTTTCGGCGGCGGGGGCAGTGACACACTGATCGGCGGCGCCGGCAATGACACGCTGGAAGGTGGCGGCGGCAATGACGTGTTCGAGTTCGAGGCCGGCTTCGGTCGCGACCTCATCCGCAACTTCGGCGACAGCGGCACCAACCAGGACGTACTGCGGTTCGACGACGCCCTGTTCAGCGACCGAAACGCCAGCGGCGGCATCGATTTCGGCGATCTCGGGGGCCTGCTCGTGCAGGTCGGCCGCAATGTCGAGATCCGCATCACGGGCACCGATGTCGTCGTGCTACAGCGCGTGCAATTGGGTAATCTCAGCGCCGGCGACTTCGCGTTCTTCTGAGTGTTCCGAAAGTCCTGTCCTTCAGCTGCACGCTTCGCGGCCTCAGTGGTGGCAGCTGGAGTTGGTCGCAGTTCTCCAGTCTGTCTCTGGGCGTCACGGCGCAGTGTCTCAGTGCGCCGCAACGCCCGCACGGTTTGTGGCGTCAATTACCACGTCGACTTTGGGGTATTGGACCCGGACTGAGTCCATCTAAGTCTTAGGCAGCCAAACACCCGGCCGACCAGACGCAGACTGTGGTATTTGTGCAGCGCGGAATGGTGGCATTTCTTCGCCACGCGCCGCGAAGACGCTGCTGGATCTCGAACTCGGTGTGACTGCCGCCGCGCCAATGCAGGACCGCATGGATGATCGCGCCGTCCCGCCGTACGACGATCTCCGTCAGCGCTGCTCGCACGACCCTCTTGCGCGTTGCCGCTGTCGCGGCCGGATGCGACCAGGCGCGCTTGAAGTCGGTACCGAGCGCCATCAGCAGCTGACGCTCGGCCTCGCCCAGTGGCGCAAGACGACGCGCCACGCCGGCGGCGGTCTCGCCCTCGATCCGGGCAACCGCCTGCAGCGCTTCGTTCCAGCGGCGCTCGAGCTCGCCGGCCACGAGCCGGTTCGCCGGATCGACCGCATCATACTGTCGGCGGACATGCGCAACCTCGAAGCGCACTTGCTGCAATGCCAGCTCGTGCTGTCGCCCGGCCACTGTTGTCGCACGTGACTGTGCCTCGATCGCCTTGACGGCTGCATCGATGTCGGCGGTCTTCAGCGCCACCACCTCCATCGCGCGCAAGCCGGCACCGTAGGCAACGCCCAAGGCTGCCGAAGCCGCACGTGCCAAGGCACGGCGTGACGCGCAACGGGAACGGTACGAAATCTCGGACGCGACGCTTGCGGCCGCCGAATGGATAGTGATCGTCACATCGCTGAAGGTGGTCGAGTTCTCGACGCAGGACGTTCTCGATCTCGATCGATTGCGCTGGCGCATCGAACTCGCATTCAAACGCTTGAAGAGCCTGATCGGCCTCGACGGGCCACCAGGAAAAAACCCGAGGTCGGCGAAGGCCTGGATTCTGGCCCACCTGTTGATCAGCCTTTTGCTCGAACCGCTCGTGGAAGCGTTCGAGGACTCTCCACACTGGGCCGCCGCCTGACACGGCCGGCCGCGTGGCGCATGCAGATGCAGTTGGCCGCGACGCTGCTGCATATCATCGTTCCAGAACCGACGATCGACCAACTCCGACGCACGCAACAGGCCATGCAGCGCCACATGCGCGAACCACCGCGGCGCCGAGTCGACCCAAAAATGCCCCGCGTATTTTAGCGCCTATGCGCGGGAGCGGGTTCGTTCGTTGGCTCTTGCATGACGGCGCTTGCAGGGGCCTGACGCTGTCGCTATAAGGCCCTCAGTTCGGGCAGCTATACCGCCCGGCATCCCGTGCCCGTGACCGGTGGTTGCGGGCAAAATTCATGGCGGAGCGTAGCGCAGCCTGGTAGCGCACCTGCTTCGGGAGCAGGGGGTCGGAGGTTCAAATCCTCTCGCTCCGACCAACACTTAGCTTACTTCTCAGCTACTGCGCGGTGGCTCTCCCGGTACGTTCCCGGTACTAAAATTGTGGGCAACAACAGTCGCAAGAGTGGACCTGACTGGCTCCCTCGCGCCTATGATGGTACATGAGCTAAAATACGCCCGTACGTGGTGTGCTCCGGTGCAGTAGGGCACTTGTTGATGGCGTGCCTCGCCCCTGCACCGGTGATCAACCCTAAGGGGCCTGCCATATGTGAGTGCGGGCCCGCATCCGGGCAGCCCACTTTACTTACATGGCGTAGCTGCCAACAGCTAGGCGTTCGCCAGCGCCCAGCGAGACCGACGCACGTTGGGCCACCTGGGACAGCACGACGGCGGGTGGACGGGACGAAGTCCAGGCTCTAGGAACTCGCAGCCCCACATACATCGTCCCGTTGGACCGGATCCGGCTGCCGCCGACCTTTTCGGACGCGCCACGCGCAAGTTTGCCGAACGTGATGTCGCTTAGTTCGGGCCAGCCGTGATGGGTACGCACAACCCGATAAGCGCGAACAAGCTCATCGAAGGGAATGCGGGCAGCAGGGTCACGGTCAAGCATCCCGAAGAAGTCACGGACAGCTTCAACCTGCGGGCTGTTCAGATGGACACCTGACGATGGGGCCGTCGGACCGGCGTTCACCGGACAAGTCAGATGCAATGTTTCACCCTCGACGGTGTCCAAGCTTGCACTCGCTTTACGCCTGGATTGGTACCTGGCCGGCGTTGAACGCCTCATCTCGGACAAGGTCCTGTCCACGTCCCGGGACTGCCCAGAACGAGCCTCCACGGTCTTCGAAACACGATGTGACGACTGCGTCACCTCCTGTCCACCCAATGACCCATGGGCAGTAATTGTGGGCAGATGTACCAGCCCATGCGCCTCGAGTGTGGGCTGCTCCCGTTCATTTTGGCGGACCGGATTACTGGCAGTTCGCGGGGCAGGCTGAAGCGGCCCCGCGGCGGCAAGTGCGACTGCACTGGCAGTTTCGGTCATGATTGCTAGAATCAGGCCCCGCCAGAAGACAACGCGCTCCTGGTCGATGCCCAATATGCCGGCCAGTAGGATGATCTCTGGATTGGCGGGTTTGGCTTGAGGCACGCCCGACGAGGTTGCCCTTATGTTATCGATCCGGCCCCGCAGCTCAGCGGCACGGCCCGCTCCTGCCAATTCCCCGAAAAGCTTATCGTGGCCAGCACAGAAATCACGGCTCGCGGTTGAGGTGGCGTCGGTACACCCAGCACTCAATGACCAGCGCCTGTCACGCTTCATGGCAGCAAGGTCAGCTTCCACCACGGCCACGGGGCGCAGCTTGTCGATGGCATGCAGCTCCGACTCAAGGCGTTGGATATCGCGTAGATGTTGCTGAAGATTACGGTCAAGAATTGAGGCCTCACTCGACAACGAGGCTCGCCCTATGACTTCGAGCGACATCACTGACCATACGGATAGGCCTGCCAGCGCAAGCCCAACCA
Source organism: Hyphomicrobiaceae bacterium (assembly GCA_046154645.1). Taxonomy (GTDB): domain Bacteria; phylum Pseudomonadota; class Alphaproteobacteria; order Rhizobiales; family Hyphomicrobiaceae. The sequence continues at coordinate 66,955 of JBJXDZ010000043.1, read as the reverse complement.
AATAGCAACCAGCTGCGACAGACTTTGCTCCTCGGGCGAAAAGAGTCGGGGCGACCAAAATGACTGTTAACTTAAAGAGATCGATGGCTACGAAGATTGCGCCTTGCACCCACGAAGAAGAGGACTCGCCACCGGCCGTCGAGACACCGTACCTGTAGGCAGCGATGACGGAAATTGCGGAGACCGAGGCGGCGACGAGGCAATAGGCGATCCAGCCGGCCCAAATGATGGCTTGACGGAAATGAAAACGCGGTGCTGCGCGCGCAGGTGTGGTGTCGTGCACGTTGAGTGCCCCCTGATGTCAGTTGATCTGACCATCACCACCACCAACGAGCCGGCTCAACTCTCCTATGCGCTCCTTGAGAGCGACAACATGAGGTAGGCACTGCCGGACACCTTCCGCCGTCTGGGAACTGGTCCCCGAGGCAGGCATAAGAGTGACTACATAGACGCTCTATGTGTTGACTGACGCAACTACTGCGATTCGTTGGTTAGCAATCGATATACAGCGATTGACGCATCATTTTGCCGCAGATCGCTCCTGCTGCCGAATTGCCGCGATCCGCAATACCAGGCTGCAAAAAGCGCGGTGGAGTCATTGGCCCAAGCCGAAATCAAGTGAGCGCAGGAGCTAGCGCCTCGCTTTACGCCTTCGTCAGGTTGATGCAATGACCGACAAGCGCCTAGCTTCTTGGACATCATCATGGTTTTTGCTGACGCCTCGAAATATGCTGTCAGGTAGAGGGAGTATTCGTTGAATTGAGACCTCCGAGAATACACTTGGGACCCACGCAGAAGACAACCCAAACAACAGGGGACCAATGAGCTTTGCGGACCCTTGGGGTAAGTTTGACGCGGCGTCTGGGGCTCGACACCACTTGGCGCATCACTGCGCCGATGTCGCCGCCGCATTCCACTCTTTAGCCGCGATGCCGGTGCTGCGCTCGCGTATGGAGCAGGCCGTCGGCGGTGCCATCAGCCCCGTTGAGATCGAGCGACTGGCCGTGCTCGTGTTCCTGCACGACATCGGCAAGCTGTTTCCTAGCTTTCAAGCCAAAGGCTGGCCTGTCGGCAGTTGGTCCGGCCGGCTCACGGGACATGTTCTCGAAGCGCTCGACGTGCTCTGTCTGCTGCCGGACCGGTCCGACGCCGATGCATTGCGGGTCGGCCGCATCGCTGAGTGGGTCGGGGATACAGGACTGTTCCATGCCGTCCTGGCCCACCATGGCAGGCCGGTCACTGTTAACGCGGGCGACCGGCGAGATCAAGTGCGCGCATTGTGGCGCAAGGTAGGCCCCTATGACCCATCCGCGTCGGTTCGCGAGATCGGGCAGGCATTGACAGCGTGGTTTCCACGCGCCTTCGCCGAGGCCGACGGCGTGCTGCGCAGCACACCGGACTTCGAGCACCTGTTCGCCGGCCTGACGGCGCTGGCCGATTGGGTCGGATCCAGTCGTCCGGCGTCTCGCTTCGTCGCCAGGCTCGACCCCGACTATATGGCTGTCGCCAAGCGTGACGCCGCTGCGCGGCTCGCCAGCATCGGGCTCGACGTGATCGCGCAGCGCGCCGCCATCTCCGGCCCGCCATCGTTCGCCACAGTAACCGATCGGCAACGTCCGAACGCACAACAGACCCTCGTCGGCACCACCGGCCTCGAGGCGCGCGTGGTCGTCCTCGAAGCCGAAACGGGGTCCGGAAAAACCGAAGCCGCGCTGTGGCGCTATGCGCAATTGTTTGAGGACGGCCGCGTCGACGGGCTCTACTTCGCCGTGCCCACGCGGGCCGCAGCGAAACAACTGCATGGCCGCATTGATGCGGCAGCCAAGCGACTGTTCGGCGATGCCGATCCCCAGGCGGTTCTGGCCGTTCCAGGCTATCTGCTCGCGGGCGACACCGCGGGCAAGGCCTTGCCAAACTGGCGGGTTCGTTGGGACGACGACGGCGATGCCGACGAAGCCCGTCTGCAAGCCCGATGGGCAGCGGAGGATTCTAAAAAGTACCTGGCGGCGCCGATCGCCGTCGGCACCGTCGATCAAGCGATGCTCGCTGCACTTCAGGTCAAGCACGCGCATGTGCGAGCCGCCGCCTTGTCGCGCAGCCTGCTCGTGATCGATGAGGTGCATGCGAGCGACCGCTATATGGCGGAGATCCTGAAACGCCTGCTCGATCAGCACGTCCGGATCGGGGGATACGCCATGCTGATGTCAGCGACGCTCGGCTCTACGGCTCGCTCGTCGTGGTTGGGACAGAGGCCGTCACCGACGCTCGCCGAGGCCGTTGCGACGCCCTATCCGGCAGTTTGGACGGAGCTGTCGCCGACCCCCCGCACGCCAAAAGAGATAGCCACACGGCGCAAAGCGGTGGCGCTGACAGCCATTCCGTCCATGGCAGCGGACGAGGCGGCACATCACGCGATCGACGCCGCCCGACGCGGCGCCCGGGTGCTCGTCATCCGCAACACCGTCGCGCGGGCGGTCGAAACGCTGCAGGCATTGGAAGCCATAGTCATGCCTGCTGAGAGGCATTTGCTGTTCAATGTCGCGGATGTCACGACGCTGCACCACAGTCGCTTTGCTCCTTCGGACCGTATGCTCCTGGATGCAGCGATCGAAATTGCACTCGAAACCAATCCGCAGCGCGCGCCCGGCGGCAAGATCATCGTCGGCACGCAGACCTTGGAGCAGAGCCTCGATATCTGCGCCGATCAGCTGATCACGGACCTGTGCCCCATCGATGTCCTCTTACAGCGCATGGGTCGCCTGCATCGGCACATGTTACCGCGCCCGGTCGGGTTCGAGCAGCCACACTGCAAAGTACTGGTGCCGGAGGGTGGCCTAGCCCCCTTGCTGGCGCCGAAGTTCGAGAATGGACTTGGGGGTTGGGCAGATCGCATGACGCCGCTGCAGGGTGTCTACATGGACCTCTCTGCGCTTGAACTGACGCGCCGGCTCGTGGAGCGACATCCCGTGTGGACGATACCGGCGATGAACCGGATGCTGGTCGAGAATGCCTTGCATCCCGAGGCGATCGAAGACTTGCACAGAGAGCTGGGCGAGCCCTGGCGCACCTATCATCACAAAGTCACGGCGCACAGTCTCGCTCGCAACATGCAGGGCACACTGGTGACGCTTGATCACCGGGTGCCGTTTGCCGAACTGCAGTTTGCAGACAATGAAGACCGCATCCGCACGCGCCTCGGCGGCGAGGGCGCGCGGCTGACATTCACCGCGCCGCAACCGGGCCCATTCGGTCACGTCATCGACGGCGTGACATTACCCGCCCACTGGCCGGCGCACATAGCTGTGGACGAAGTGCCGAATTGCTCGATTGATGCCGCTGGACGGCTTGTTATTGCCACGTCCAAGGATCAGTATCTCTACGATCGCTATGGTTTGCGACGTAGGGTCTCATAATGATGGACTATGCATTCCGCGCTCCAGAATAGATCGAACAAAAATTTTAACCTAGCTTTGCCTATTGAAGGTTGGTTGCTCGTTACTTACTTGACAGTAGTCAGATCGGCGCAACGACGCATCCCTTCCAGGAGCATTCCATGATTGTTCGACTTGCTGTTGGTGGTGCCGCGGCCGTGAAGACTGTTTGGATCGGCGTAATGGTCGGTATTCATTTGGAGTGGCGCTGGCCTCTTGCTGATCACTCGAAAGCTTCCACCAGTCGTGTGGATCGCCCCCTAGCGTTGCCAACGTCGACTTTCGCTGGGTCTGCTTCCCCGGCTTTCCGGGGCTCCACTGACGGGGGCGCCGAATGAGCAACTTGCTTCGTGCGCCAACCGTTCACGTATCCACTAGTATCGCAAACAATGTACTCCACACGCTCCCCGGCGTATTTGCTGCTCTCATGCGTGACGAGATCGTCAGTTTTCCTGCATTGCGGGCTCACCAGGTGCCAGCTTGGCACATGTTCCTGGCGCAGCTTGGCGCCATCACCATGCATCGCGCCGGCCTGAGCGAGCCGTCGGGCGACGAAGCCGAGTGGCATCGCATCATTCGCGCCTTGACGGCGGCCGAGTTCCCGAACGACGAGCCTTGGTGCCTGGTGGTCGACGATCTCGCCAAGCCGGCATTCCTGCAGCCGCCGGTGCCGGCGGGTGAAAAGCTCGGTCGAGCACTGCGAACGCCAGACGCACTCGACATGGTCATAACTTCGAAAAACCACGACCTCAAAGGCGAAGTCGCAGTATCGGCAGCCGAGGACGATTGGGTGTTCGCCCTCGTCAGCCTGCAGACCTGCGAGGGTTATGGCGGCAGCGGCAACAACGGAATCGCGCGCATGAACGGCGGCTCATCGAGCCGCGTCTGCCTTGGCCTGGTACCGATGGCGGAACCAACGCCCAATCACCTCTTGCTGAGTCCAGGCGTTCGATTGCGCCGGGATCTCGAGCAATTGGCAGCCCGACGCGCCGCGTGGCTGGAGCCGCTGGCGCCGCTCTATCCCGCGCCGGCTGGGACGGCACTGTTGTGGACGCTACCCTGGCCAGATGGAGCGGGCCTGCCAGTGACTACGCTCGATGCCCTCTTCATAGAAGTTTGCCGCCGCGTCCGGTTGACGAGTGTCAATGGCCGGCTCGCCGCTCTGGCCGGCACCTCGGACGGCACGCGCGTCGCGGGCAAGGAGTTCAAGGGCGCACTCGGCGATCCGTGGGCGCCGATCAATAAGGCTGAGTCCAAGTCCCTGACGCTGGGAGAGGACGGCGATTTCGACTATGCCATGATCACACGTCTCCTGTCTGGAGAGTGGCAGTTACCGCTGCTCGCGACGCTCGGTCCGGGAGAAACGGCGCGCGCACGAAACTGGGCGCTCGTCGCTCAAGCCTTTGCGCGCGGCAACAGCAAGACCGGTGGCTTTAAGGAGCGGGTGATTCCGGTCACGGGAAAGGCCGCCGCAGCCATGGGACCGCGACGCCCGGACCTGCACAGTCTGGCTGCGTACCAGATTAGAGACATTGAAGAACTCGCAAAAACGCTGCGCAACGCCATCGCCTTGGCGGCGGTGGGCGGAGACCGCGACGCGGTCAACGAGGACGCCTACGCGGCGGCCCGGCCTTATCGGGAGGCGCTGAAAGGCGAAGCCGATCGCCTGTTCTTCCCGGCACTGTGGAGACGCTTCGACGCCGAGGATGAAGGCTCGGCTGCGGCCAGCGCCGCACGCGCCGACTTCTTGCGCGACCTCGATCGTGCGGCCGTTCATCTGCTCGACGTCGCGCTGGCAGATCTGCCCTGCTCGTCGCTGCAGCGACCGCGCGCCGAGGCACGCGCAAGGGCTCGGTATTTCGCCGGGCGCAAGCGCGCCTTCGAAGGTGTCGATTTCCACACTACCCCGCCCACGGAGGCTGCCGCACATGCCGATGCCTGAACTTGAGGCGAAACCCAAGGTAGTGTCACTCGACGACAAGATCGGCGGTATCTGTCGCGATCTTGCTGGCCTGTATTCTGGTCCCCTGGCGGAGCTACGCCGGATGGACGCGACATCTGATGCTTACGGCGCGCCGTACTTCTGGCGCCTGTGCTCCCGTTATCAGTTGGGAGGCACCGAGGCGGCCGAGGCGACCTGGGCCCAGATCATACAGGCGCTGGCGATCCTCACGCCTAAGGGCCGTGACGAGGCCAAGCCGTCGCGCCATTCCGGCCACAAGACGGCCCGGCCGGAAGTTTCGGCCGGCTCGACCGAAGGTGGCGCAGCCGTCGCGCGGAGCCGGCGTCGCGGCCTCGGGCACGTGCTGTGCGATGGCGCAGACCTACGGTGGCCTCAAGATGCGACCAACCCGAAACCGGCCTACTCCGAGGCGCGCCTTGCCCAATTGCTGGGATCATCCGGTGAAACTCGGATCGATCTCGTTGTGAGAGCCGCTCGCTTTCTTTCCACCCGCCTCCCCGCCGACGCGACATTCGACTGCACAGGCATAGCTCGCCTGCTGCTCCATCCCGACGATGCCAAGGTCACTCGGGACATCGCACGGGATTACTACGCACGACTTGATAGCGCGCGCCGCACCGACACCGATGACACCACGAGCAACTCTTCCGGAGACGAAGCATGACCGAGGTCCGCTTCCTGCAGATTCACACGCTGCATTCTTATTCCAGCGTCCTGCTCAATCGCGACGACAGCGGCTTCGCCAAGCGCCTCCCTTTCGGCGGGACGTTACGAACGCGCATCTCGAGCCAATGCCTGAAGCGCCACTGGCGCAAGGCTGATGATGTGCACGCGCTGTCGCACGTCAATGGCTTCACCGATGCGTTCCGCTCCCGCGAACTCGTGACCGAGAAGGTGATCGGCGTGCTCCCTGGGTCGATTTCGCCGGCAACGCGCGCCGTCGTCGAGACCCTGTTCCAGACCGCCGTCTACGGCGACAAGGGTACCGACAAGAGCAAACGGCAGACGCTGCTGTTCGGGAAACCCGAGATGGATTGGCTTGCCGGCCAAGCCCGTGATCTCGCCGAACGCATCGATCCGTTGATGGGCTCCGTCCAATCCGCGCCAGCGGTCGCGGACGACGCCAAAGGCGGCAAGAAGGCGAGAAAGCCCGACAGTGCGCCACCGGAAGTCGAGAAAATCAAGAAAGAGTGGGCTGACACCTTCAAGGCCAACATCAGGACGCTGCGCGAGCAGACTACCGGTGCCGCCGGCCTCGCTGCAGCCCTGTTCGGCCGCATGGTGACGTCGGACCCGGCTGCCAACATCGACGCACCCATCCACGTCGCGCACGCCTTCACGACCCATGCCGCTGAAACAGAATCCGATTATCTCACCGCCATGGACGATCTCAAACGCGATGACGATGACAGCGGCGCCGACACCATTCAAGAAACGGAACTGACGTCGGGCCTGTTCTACGGCTATGTCGTCGTTGACGTGCCTGCGCTCGTGTCCAACACGGCCGGCTGCCAGCGCAAGGACTGGCTGACGGTACCACCTGAACGGCGCGCTCTCGCGGCGGAGGTGATCCACAACCTGCTCTACCTCATCGCCGAGGTTTCGCCGGGCGCCAAGCTTGGCTCCACCGCGCCCTATGGCCGCGCTGAACTCATGCTGGTCGAAGCCGGCAATCGCCAGCCGCGCAGCCTCAGCGCGGCATTCCGCGAGCCGTCGAAAGCCAGCATCCGCGACGCGCTACACAAGCTCGAACAGCAACTTGGCCAGTTCGACAAGGCCTATGCTACCGGCGAGGCCCGTCGCGCGCTGCATCTGCAGAACACGGACTGGGGCGGCGTCCCGCGTGGCTCAATCAGCGATCTCGCGCAATGGGCCAAGGCAGCTGTCGCGAGCGGGGACGCCGCATGACCACAGGCACAAGACGCCGCTGGCTCGTCATGCGCCTGGAGGCACCGCTTGTCGCGTTTGGCGGCGTCGCCATCGACCACATCGGCGTGACGTGGGATTTCCCCGCGCTCTCCGCCATGACCGGCCTCTTCGCGAACGCCCTCGGCTACGATCGCACCGAACGGCAGGCGCACCAGGAATTGCAGGATCGCCTTGTGTTCGCCGCCCGCCGCGAACGCGAGCCAATCATTGGCGTCTTGCGCGACATGCAGAATGTGCAGGGGTTGGGTGACGAGAAGCGCGGCTGGACCACACGCGGCGAGCCTGAGGAACGCGCCGGAGGTTCGCTGGATTCCATCCATCGCCGGCAGCGCGACTATCACCCCGATGCCGCCGTGGTCGTTGTGGCCACGCTGAAAGACTCCGTCGCGACGCCATCCCTAGATGACCTCGCCGATGCTCTTGATCGCCCAGCGCGACCGCTGTTCATCGGGCGCAAACCTTGCTTGCCGGCCTTTCCACTCAGGCATCGTTTCGCCGACGGATCCTCCTTTATCGAGGCGGAAACGGCACACGCGGCCTTGGGGGCGCTCGCCGACATCACGGCATCGCAAAGCCCGCGCACGCAGCGTGACGCCGTGCGCTTGCGGGCGCTGTGGCCGGCCGACGAAGGCCCGACATCCGGCGCGCTGGTCGATCGGGCAATCGCGGTCGCCGACCGGCGTAACTGGATTTCGGGCCTGCATGGCGGCACGCGCGCCGTCATCGAAGGCCGCATTGCCTTGTCCGAGGCGGCACCATGACAGCGACCTTGAACCTGCTGCATCTGCCGGTCGATCTTCGGGCGCTGGCGCGTTTCGCGGCCGACCGCAACCGCGGCCAGATCACCTACGCGCGCAAGGGCCGCGAGCATGACGCCGGCCTCGATGAAGGCCGCGCCCTGCATCACTTGCTCGACGAGACGTTCGGTCCGGCGAGCCTCCGCCCGTTCCGCCTGATGTCCGCCCCCGGCGCTCGTGCCGGTTCGGTCTACGCCTATTCGCGCTGCACGGAAGAAGCGCTGAAAACTGCCATCCGGGAGACCAGCATGCCCGAGGCGGCGCACGTTCTCGGCCTTGATCGCATAAGTACTCGCGAGGTGCCCTCCGACTGGCCAAGTGGGCGCCGCCTGGCGTTCGATGTCCGCGTCCGGCCCGTCGTTCGCATCCGGGGGGACTTGCCCAATCCGCGCGATCCCCAAAGGCCGTACAAGGCCGGCTCTGAACTCGATGCCTACTTCGTCGAGGCCCAGCGGCGCTTCCCCGACGAACGCCCGACAGTCGCCGAGGGGAATGCAGCGCCATCGGGCATGGAGCGAGCGGGGCGCACCCGCGACACCGTCTACTTCGACTGGTTGGCGACACGCCTTGATACGGCCGCCGATATCGACTTGACGACCACGACTTTGCATCAGTACCAGCGCACCCGCGTTGCCCGCCAGGGATACGCGCCCGAAGGCCCCGATGCGACGCTACACGGCGAACTTGTCGTCAAGAACGAGACGGCCTTCCACGCTGCACTTGCCGACGGTGTCGGCCGCCACAGGTCCTACGGGTTCGGCATGCTGCTGTTGCGCCCGGCTCGCCGCCGCAACGAGGAGGCTTTTTAAGCCATGCTGAAAGGCCGCCTCGGTCTCGAAACAGCGCGCATCCCACATAAGGATCGCCATGGGCTTGTGTGGCTGTCGCGGGGAGCACTGACCGTCACCGACGGCACGCTTCGCTTTGCGCGCGGGCCCGAACCGGCCGAGGGCGATGCGCTTGGTCCTGGGGACTACGCAATTCCCTTCCAAATGGTGTCCATGATCCTGCTTGGCCCCGGCAGCACTGTGAGCCACGACGCCCTCCGCCTCTGCGCGCGTCACGGGACGGCAATCGCCGCAGTTGGTGACGATGGCGTTCGCGCATACACTGCGCCGCCGCTCATTCCGGATCGCTCCGGTCTGGCCCGCCGCCAAGCCCGTGTCTGGTCCGACAACGAAGGCGCGCGCCTCGATGTGGCGCGCCGCATGTATGCGTGGCGCCTCGGCGAAATCCTGCCGCACTCGGACATCGCGAGCTTGCGCGGCATCGAGGGCTCACGCGTCAAGGAAATGTACAAATTGCAGGCCCAGCGCTTCGGCATCAAGTGGCAGGGGCGGCGCTATGACCGCAGCGATCCCGGCGCGGCCGATTTGCCGAACCAGGCCCTCAACCACACCGCCAGCGCCATTGAGGCCGCCGCCGCAATTGCAGTCGCTGCGACATCGACGATCCCGCAGCTGGGCTTTATCCACGAAGACCCCGGGCAATCATTCGTTCTCGACATCGCGGACTTGTACCGCGACGATACCACCGTGCCGGCGGCCTTCTCAGCTGTCGTCGAGGTGACCAAGGATCCAACGCTCAGCATCGAGCGCGTCGCGCGAAAGCATGCCGGCCGCGCCTTGCGCAAGGGTAGCGTCATCGAGCGCATGATCGATCGGATCAAGCTGCTGTTCGGCGATCCCGAACCTCACCACAGTCCAGCAAAGTCGCCTCCGTTCTCCGCGCCTGGGAGCGACGCCGCATGACCATGACCGTCATCGTGACGCGCAATGTGGCGCCACGTTTCCGCGGCTTCCTCGCGTCTGTGATGCTTGAGATTGCGCCGGGCGTCTACACCGCGCCAGAGATGAGCAAGGGTGTCAGAGAGCGCATCTGGTCCGTTCTCAGCGAATGGTTCCCCTTTGGAGCCACATCAAGCGCGGACCCGGAACAACAAGCTTCGATCGTTCTGACGTGGCGTGACAAGGCCGCACCTGGCGGCCAGGGCATCGAGACCCTCGGCGTTGCGGCCAAGTCGCTTGTCGAAGCCGACGGATTCTACGTCGTGAACTGGTTGAAGGTGCCGAACTCTGCAACCGCATGAAGTGCTTGGTTGCAGCCTATCGACTGACAACCGACAGAATTGCTATTTGAAATCGTTGGGCAAATAATGTGCAGCTTGGCGAGCCGCGCAATTTTTGGCACAAGTGCGGTCTCAGAGGCTCCTCCGCCCACGCGGAGATCGACCCATGAATGACTCTATCGTACTCGTTGACCTGGAGGCTCCTCCGCCCACGCGGAGATCGACCCTCCTGGACCGCGATCCAGGCACCACCGGGATCGGCTCCTCCGCCCACGCGGAGATCGACCCGCAAGCGCGGGCCTATCCGCTCAAAGCGGTTCGGCTCCTCCGCCCACGCGGAGATCGACCCGCCAAGCGTGACAGCCGCCTCGCCGGCAAACAGGCTCCTCCGCCCACGCGGAGATCGACCCCACACCACTGTCGCGTCGTTGATGCCGAGATCGGCTCCTCCGCCCACGCGGAGATCGACCCGCCTGTCGTGGCATTAGCGCTGCACTCGATCTGGCTCCTCCGCCCACGCGGAGATCGACCGGTTGCCTTTGGCTTGGCGCGGGTGATAGGCGTGGCTCCTCCGCCCACGCGGAGATCGACCTTCGCCATGCTGGCACCGGGGTACGCTTGGCGCGGCTCCTCCGCCCACGCGGAGATCGACCCGGCGTATCGGGCGACGGCTTCGGGATCGGCCTGGCTCCTCCGCCCACGCGGAGATCGACCCGCTCCTTGTCGGCGTTGATGCGGCCTTGGCCGGGCTCCTCCGCCCACGCGGAGATCGACCCGGGACGGCGCCGGGATCGTCGCCCGCCGGCATGGCTCCTCCGCCCACGCGGAGATCGACCCAAGCAGAAGCTGCCAGTGGATCAAGCGGCCGCGGCTCCTCCGCCCACGCGGAGATCGACCCCGCCCTGACTTATTGGTGTACCGCGTGAAGCTGGCTCCTCCGCCCACGCGGAGATCGACCCCGTGCTTGCCGCGCTGGAACACGAACGCTGAAGGCTCCTCCGCCCACGCGGAGATCGACCCCCACCTTGCGTGGCCGGCCAGTAGATGCAGTTGGCTCCTCCGCCCACGCGGAGATCGACCCTGGAACGAGTTGGCACCGAGACCAGCCGCGATGGCTCCTCCGCCCACGCGGAGATCGACCCTGTCGCGCTATGAACATTGGGGTTTGTTGGGTGGCTCCTCCGCCCACGCGGAGATCGACCCTGCACGTCGCCGACCACCTCGCCACCGATGCGGGCTCCTCCGCCCACGCGGAGATCGACCCGTGTCCGCCATTGTGGCCATCGGCGGGTTCATGGCTCCTCCGCCCACGCGGAGATCGACCCTTAGATGCGCTGGAATCAATGCGCGCCGATGAGGCTCCTCCGCCCACGCGGAGATCGACCCAGATATCCGGACGGCACACAAACTCATTGCGGGGCTCCTCCGCCCACGCGGAGATCGACCCCATAGAGTACGCGCCACCAGCCGCGTTATGGTGGCTCCTCCGCCCACGCGGAGATCGACCCGCCACTTCGGAACCGTGGAACATCTGAATGGTGGCTCCTCCGCCCACGCGGAGATCGACCCCTCGACAGGTGCGGCCTTGTTAAGCTCGGCATGGCTCCTCCGCCCACGCGGAGATCGACCCTGAGTCGAGGCCATGGGGACGAAGCACTTTTGGGCTCCTCCGCCCACGCGGAGATCGACCCCAAGCGATTCCGCAGATCGCGCAAGCTCGACGGGCTCCTCCGCCCACGCGGAGATCGACCCCGATCAAAGGTGATGCCGGACCATGGCTGGATGGCTCCTCCGCCCACGCGGAGATCGACCCGGCATCAGGCCACCAGGGTCAGGGTTCGGTCAGGCTCCTCCGCCCACGCGGAGATCGACCCATCACCATCGTGTCGGCGCAGTATCAGGTGCGGGCTCCTCCGCCCACGCGGAGATCGACCCGTCGGCAGGCCACCTACGTCTCCAGACAGCGCGGCTCCTCCGCCCACGCGGAGATCGACCCGGGTCCGCTGATTTTGCATTTGGAACCGGCGAGGCTCCTCCGCCCACGCGGAGATCGACCATTTGCAAGAGTCTGATTTGCGTTGGGCCAATTGGCTCCTCCGCCCACGCGGAGATCGACCCGTATGACAATCTGAGTTTTGGAACGGGTTACGGGCTCCTCCGCCCACGCGGAGATCGACCCTCCGGGTCCATGCCGGCGAGATGCCCCGCCTCGGCTCCTCCGCCCACGCGGAGATCGACCCGAGCCCGCCGGCCAGATCTCGGATACCTGCTCGGCTCCTCCGCCCACGCGGAGATCGACCCAGTGCGGATCGAATGCCAACAGACGCGCAACGGGCTCCTCCGCCCACGCGGAGATCGACCCGTCGCAGTCAAAGCGCGCGTTGTGTGCCATGAGGCTCCTCCGCCCACGCGGAGATCGACCCGCAGATCAAGACGTCGATATCCCCCAAGAGTGGGCTCCTCCGCCCACGCGGAGATCGACCCGACATGGGTGTACGACACCGCGACGGGCTTGTGGCTCCTCCGCCCACGCGGAGATCGACCCCTATATGCGCCGCCGCTACGCCGACAAGTTTGGGCTCCTCCGCCCACGCGGAGATCGACCCGCATGGACGCTAAGCGGAAAGCTGCCGGTGGAGGCTCCTCCGCCCACGCGGAGATCGACCCCGGAGCTGCCCCGGCGTCGACACGACGGTCGCGGCTCCTCCGCCCACGCGGAGATCGACCCTATGCCTCGGTGCTCGGTTCGAACGGCACCGCGGCTCCTCCGCCCACGCGGAGATCGACCCCTGTCATCGGGCGGCTCAAGGCCGCTTGGGATGGCTCCTCCGCCCACGCGGAGATCGACCCGGGCAAGAGTAGGGCCAGGGCCTTGCCGCGGGGGCTCCTCCGCCCACGCGGAGATCGACCCGCCGTTGACGTACCCGGTCATCGTGAGGGGCGGGCTCCTCCGCCCACGCGGAGATCGACCCGTGCGCGAGTGTCCTGATGGATGGCTGGCCTCGGCTCCTCCGCCCACGCGGAGATCGACCCCGCACAGAGAGCCCTATTTTTAGGCCGGTCGCGGCTCCTCCGCCCACGCGGAGATCGACCCTTGGCGACCGAGAGGTTGAGGCTGTCCTTGTGGGCTCCTCCGCCCACGCGGAGATCGACCCGTTGCTCGTTCCCGTCCCCGCGTTCGCGAACCGGCTCCTCCGCCCACGCGGAGATCGACCCAGCAATCGCAATCGCCGGGGTTAACGCGCCCTGGCTCCTCCGCCCACGCGGAGATCGACCCCTGTCATCGGGCGGCTCAAGGCCGCTTGGGATGGCTCCTCCGCCCACGCGGAGATCGACCCTGGCTATGAGGGCGAGCACGTCATGCCTGACGGGCTCCTCCGCCCACGCGGAGATCGACCCCTGACGCTGTGGCAGGGCATCCTTGCAAATCTGGCTCCTCCGCCCACGCGGAGATCGACCGCCTTGAACCCGACTGCCACGTCACCATAACCAGGCTCCTCCGCCCACGCGGAGATCGACCCATCCATCCCAGCCTCACCGATTGCAGCCATAAGGCTCCTCCGCCCACGCGGAGATCGACCCACGCTAGGCATTGCCTCTGCCGAGCCGGCGGGGGCTCCTCCGCCCACGCGGAGATCGACCCGCGAGATAGAGCACATGGCCCACCGCCAGGCCGGCTCCTCCGCCCACGCGGAGATCGACCCTTGCCCGTGGACTTGAGGCCTGACTGCACGACGGCTCCTCCGCCCACGCGGAGATCGACCTTCTGCACGGGGCGGCGGCTGCTGTCGTCGGCAGGCTCCTCCGCCCACGCGGAGATCGACCCGCTGCCATCACCCCAGCGATCTCTGGCCACGGGGCTCCTCCGCCCACGCGGAGATCGACCCCATCAGCCCCTTTCCAAGTGTTGGCCCTGAGCGGCTCCTCCGCCCACGCGGAGATCGACCCGTGGCCCTTTGGGTCGTGTACGGGCGCAATCAGGCTCCTCCGCCCACGCGGAGATCGACCCGAGATAGGAGTTGGCGCCCGTGCCATCGGTTGGGCTCCTCCGCCCACGCGGAGATCGACCCAGCCCGGTCATCATTTGTATCCACGACACCATGGCTCCTCCGCCCACGCGGAGATCGACCCCGCGAGCACGTGGCCGTCGATGGTTTCAGCGAGGCTCCTCCGCCCACGCGGAGATCGACCCCTGCACCGAGCGCCCACGGGCCTGGAACGACAGGCTCCTCCGCCCACGCGGAGATCGACCCCAACGAGATCGACCTGCGGCTGACGGCCGTCGGGCTCCTCCGCCCACGCGGAGATCGACCCGCTACGACGGCGTGATCGATGCGGCCTTCAAGGGCTCCTCCGCCCACGCGGAGATCGACCCGCTGCCGGCTGGCCCCCACTTGTGCAGGATGCGGCTCCTCCGCCCACGCGGAGATCGACCCTCGCCGACCGGCGGCAGGATCTCGTCGCCGTCGGCTCCTCCGCCCACGCGGAGATCGACCCTACAGAAGCGACTGGCGCTGATCAAGGAAACCGGCTCCTCCGCCCACGCGGAGATCGACCCGCACAATGCCGCGATGAAAAGCGCGCTAGAAAGGCTCCTCCGCCCACGCGGAGATCGACCCTGCCGGCAGCGCCGAAGTCGGCCGGTCTGAGAGGCTCCTCCGCCCACGCGGAGATCGACCCGTCCCTTTGTCTGTGCAATTGCTCATGTCGCGGGCTCCTCCGCCCACGCGGAGATCGACCCGCGCAGATACGGACGTACAGCCCTTCTTGCTCGGCTCCTCCGCCCACGCGGAGATCGACCCATCTGGATTGTCTCAGACCGGCCCACTTCGGCGGCTCCTCCGCCCACGCGGAGATCGACCCCGATGACATCTATGCAGCTGTGACGCGCAAGAGGCTCCTCCGCCCACGCGGAGATCGACCCCGCACGCTCCCGACGCTGCAGTCTACTGAGGGGGCTCCTCCGCCCACGCGGAGATCGACCCAGACGGCACGTATCGCGGATCTCAAGGCGGCGGGCTCCTCCGCCCACGCGGAGATCGACCCGGCCATGATCGAAGTCAACAACAACGGCCAAAGGCTCCTCCGCCCACGCGGAGATCGACCCTGCTTTTGGTTTATCTGAAAGTCACCATTGATGGCTCCTCCGCCCACGCGGAGATCGACCCCTTGCCCGAGGCATGACGCCGTTCGCGAACCAGGCTCCTCCGCCCACGCGGAGATCGACCGGCTCTGGATGCGTTCGGCGCGGCCCGCGTCGAGGCTCCTCCGCCCACGCGGAGATCGACCCCGGCCACGCGGAGATCGACCCCGGCCACATCCAGCTCGCCATGCACGCGGTCGGGCTCCTCCGCCCACGCGGAGATCGACCCGGTCACGCCCGTCATCGGCCTCGTCTGGGGAAGGCTCCTCCGCCCACGCGGAGATCGACCCGGCACATTCCGCGTCACCGACCCGGACGGGTTGGCTCCTCCGCCCACGCGGAGATCGACCCGTGTTCTGGCACGCCAACAGGCGTTCCAACGGGGCTCCTCCGCCCACGCGGAGATCGACCCATGCTGATGGCCCTGCACCCGACGCTGCACGAGGCTCCTCCGCCCACGCGGAGATCGACCTGATCGCGTTGTGATCAAGGCCGCCGTTGATCGGGCTCCTCCGCCCACGCGGAGATCGACCCGCCATTGACCCACTGTTAGAGCGAGTGCGCCGGGCTCCTCCGCCCACGCGGAGATCGACCCACGACGGTGCCGGCCGATCTTGACCCCACTGTGGCTCCTCCGCCCACGCGGAGATCGACCCGTCACGAACAGTTTCATTCCAGCCGGAATGGCGGCTCCTCCGCCCACGCGGAGATCGACCCGCTCGTCGGGCGATCCACGTACCCGCGACGTGGGCTCCTCCGCCCACGCGGAGATCGACCCCCTTCAGCGTTCGTGTTCCGGCGCTGCGGACTGGCTCCTCCGCCCACGCGGAGATCGACCCGAGTATCTGAGCCGCACGCCGAGCGCCCACACGGCTCCTCCGCCCACGCGGAGATCGACCCCGTGAAATCGGCCGGGCGACGAATCGAGATCGGGCTCCTCCGCCCACGCGGAGATCGACCCGCCCCGCGCGAGGTCGTGTTCGGGCAGGCCGCGGCTCCTCCGCCCACGCGGAGATCGACCTACAACGATGCTGTTGATGCTGTCTCGGCTCTGGGCTCCTCCGCCCACGCGGAGATCGACCCAGGCGAGCATATTTACCGCAAGCCATAGGCGTGGCTCCTCCGCCCACGCGGAGATCGACCCCCGCACGACGCCTTGCAGTACGGGCTTCTGGGGGCTCCTCCGCCCACGCGGAGATCGACCCGAGGCGCGTGAATGCCGCACCCATCGATTCCGGGCTCCTCCGCCCACGCGGAGATCGACCCTTCAATCTCCTTGCCTGAGTTGGCGATGGCGCGGCTCCTCCGCCCACGCGGAGATCGACGCGTCGACGTCTGGGGCTTCATAGCGTGATACTCTTGTTGTCGCTGGAGGTGAACGATCATGAGCGGTGGAGTTGGCCGGACCGTAGCTGCCGGAGCTGCCTATTTCGCCCTGGTCTTCGCCATCGGTTTCGTGTTTGGGACTATCCGCGTCTTGTTGATGGCGCCAAGGCTCGGCGAGCACGCTGTCTCCATCGAGCTGCCGATTATGCTTATGCTGTCGTGGTTCTCATGCCTCGGGTTGGTCGACCGCTTCACTGTTCCGCCGAACGCACTGGCACGGCTGTCGATGGGCGCCGTCGCATTCGCGTTGTTGATGTTTGGCGAGCTGGCGGTGTCGATTTTCGGTTTCGGTCGGACACTCTCCCAGCACGCGGCGAACTACTTCAGACCGCTGCCGGCGCTCGGGCTCGCTGCCCAGGTATTGTTCGCGATCTTTCCCTTCGCCCAGTGGCTTCTCCAGCCGGACCGCCAGAAGTCATGAATGCAGCTATCACCACCGGCAAGCTGACTGCGGCAGGCCGCGACAGGCCATTCTCACTTGAAGCCAAAATAGTGGAGCACCCAGTTCATTTACCAACCCAGCACCTGAGGCTCGAAAACGCTCCAGAACAACACATGAAATACCACCATGAAGGCGATGCCGCCGAGCGCCGCTGCCGCGCGCTCTGCAAGCCAGCCGATGATTTCGGCGATGATGGCGAACGCGGCGCCGACGAACGCCAGGACAGCACGGATTTACTCCGTGCGCCGGGACAACTTGTGCCCCTCAATCGCGCCCTTGATCCGGTCGTGGAGGGCGACCAGACCTTGGATGCCGTCTATGGCTGCCAATTCTCCATACCGACTCGCGGTGTAGATCTGGGGCGCCTTCTTTTTCGCGTGTTCGATCATCTTGAGCGTGTCGTCGATGAGGACCCTCGAAATAAGTTCCTCACGATCCGGCCCCGAATTGGAACGCGCATGCAGCAAACTGTAGATGCTGGCGGTCATGGATGAGCTTGCGTTTAGTTTGCACTGTGCAGTTGAGGTGGACGACGGCTACCGAGCACCCAACGCACCACCCAGACAACTGCCTTGGCTATCCACTCCGAGCCAGCAGTGGCGACAAAACAAGCGCCCGCTCCAACCATGAGCATCAGGTCGGCCATTTCCGGCTCTGCAGGCGCCAAACTCGGAATGGCCGGCAAGAAGAGCGCCGCGAACGCGAACAGTAGAACCAGAAAGTTGACGATGCTCTCCGCCCGCTCCCATGGACGCTCTGCGATTTGGCGCGCTTCCGCTTCAAGCGCCTTGATGCGGTAGCCGGCATGCGCGATGGCACGATCGACATCTTCGCCACGGGCGGCGACCGCCGCGATGCGCTCGACAATCTCGCCGGCCTCGGCGGAGATGCCGCGCTCGTCGCCACGCAGTCTGCCAACAGCGCGGAGGCGCTCTCCCAGTTGACGTATCGCTTCGCGCTGGGCTTTGGTGATTCTCGAATCTCGATCAGGGCGCATGTCCAGGTCTCCGTCATCAGCGCAACATTGTCCGGCGGCACGCGCCGGGGTCAATCACCCAGCACTTTGTGCAGCGGATTATTCTTGAACAACTCGGCCTCGCGCACATAGCGCGCCGTCATCTGTGTCGACGACCACCCAACATGGCGGGCGATGTTCTCGCCGGTCACATTGGCCGCCGCTGCTGACGTCGCGAACCCAGCGCGCAGGCTGTGTCCGGCAACCGCGGACGCACGCGCCACTGCCTCGCCCTCCGTGCCGCCACCAGCAATGACGGCACGATGCACCGCACGCTTGACGATGTCGGCTACACTGCGATCGGAGAGGCGCGAAGCGCCAATGCGTCCCGCCTTATCGATAGGCCGGAAGATCGCCCCATGCTCGGTGCCGCTTGATGTGAGCCAAGCTTCGAGGGCTGCCACGGGACAGGGTACCGTACCGCGAACGATCCCATTGATGATGCCGGCGCCTTCCTGGTCTGTTTTCGACTTGAGCAGGGTCACGCGAGCCCCCTCTTCGCCGATCACGACAAGGCCGCTGCCGTCGGTGGCGCGCTCGCCAATATCGAGGCCGACCAGCTCGGAGCGACGCAGCGCCGCCGCGAAGCCGACGAGCAGCAGGGCACGATCTCGAACGCCCTGCAGCGTATCGGGCAACGCCACAACGATCCGGCGCAATTCCGCGGTTGTGATTGCCGCCATGCGCCGTTCCGCGGTGCCGTGCGTGCGCCGGATGCCGGCCATCAAGGTCTCGATCGAAGCCCGGTCGAAGGCGTGGCCAACGTCACGATGTGCGAAGGCGATGGCAGAGACAAAGGCCGTCAGGCTTGAAGGGCGGTAGCGGCTGGCCATCTCAGCCAGGAATAACGCCATTGTGTCGGCATCGGCCGGCACCTGCACGCGGCCGTGCGCATGGCACCACGCGGCAAAGGTCTTGAAGTGGCGCCGGTAGGCGCCCAAAGTCGAGCCGGCGCGGGAGGCTCGCACATAGCCGCGTGCCTTGTCGACGAGGGGCGCCAAGGCGTCGTCTGCCGTGCCGCATGGCATGACATCGTTGCCGAGGCCATCGGGCGCTACCCTCAACTCGCCATGATCGACCAAGAAGGCCTTCGTGTTGCCGATGGGAGCCGACATGCCGTTACTTCCTATTCGCCTAATTACAGGAAGTATGATAAGGAGACAATGTCCCCTCGTCAAGATCAGACCCGCTACCGGATGACGACCAAGCCTCCAACAGATGTCATCGAGCTGGATGGCCGCCTGCTCGCCGCTGCTCGGGCGCTGGCCAGCCTCACTGTGCGTGAGCTGGCGGCAGAGGCGGGCACAACGCGGCGCGTCATCAGCGATCTGGAGCAGGCCACAATCCGAGTTGCCGATCGCCGCCGCCATGGCTTCACGTCCCCCGAACTTTGGAGTCGGATTATCGCGGCCCTTGGCCGGCGCGGGGTCGAGATCGTAGCAGCTGACAATGGGCACGGCGCTGGCGTCCGCTGGCTCAAGCCAGGAAATTGACCCTTGTGGTTCCTCCGCGGCAGTGTCTCGGCATGCTGGTCGATCAAAGGGGGATCTGCGTCAGTTCGGCCGATGACAAGCAAATTGGTCCTTGCCCATAGTATTGGGAAAGCGGTGAGAGGAGGAGTTCCATGAGAGGTCTTGGGTTTGCGGTGGTCACCATGGCGGCGATCGGCCTATCGGCATGCACGAAATCGTCTGCCATCCCATTGGCGGCGGACACGGTGCAAATCACCACTCAGGCCGCACCCCTGTGTGGGGTCGTCGGGGCTCAGCAGGTTGCCGCACGACGCGCCTCGATCGAGACGATCAATCGCGGCTTCGATCGCTTCATCATTGTCGACGGTCAATACCAGAATAACGTTCGCGTCGTTGGTCACACGCCGGTCATCGCAAACACAACCGCGCACGCAACGGCGTTCGGCAACCACGCGTACGGTCAAGCGAGGACGACCTACACCGGCGGACAGCCGATTATCGGCGGCTCGCACAATCAGGGTCTCATCGTGAAAATGTTCAAGGAGGGCGACCCCGCTGGCGCTAACGCGGTATCGGCGCGTCAGATGCTGGGGCCTGACTGGAAGAAGGCAGTGACCGAAGGCAGCGCTAGCACCTGCTGAGATTCAACGATCGGCATGAATCTGCGATCTGCAAGTTGTGCAGAGTTCGGAAGCCGCCGTGACACTTTTGCGGATGCTGCGCGCACAAGCCGCCACATGATCTCGGCGATCTCACGGTGCGCCTGGGATTGCCGACACACGGCGTGGTGCGCGTCGATCTCAAGTCGCTCGATAAGCCAGCACAGGCAACAAGGATGGTCGCCGCGCTGACGCTTCTTGGGCGCGACGTGGAGGGGGCACTCGTTACCATCGAGCCCCGACGGACCCGCGTGCGCCGATTGGGCGTGACGCCAAATCCTTGAAGCGTGGCTCGAAGGTATTTGGAAGCATCGCGCGAGAACCGGAATGTCCAGCGGCGCCGGTCGGCCTCAGTGGACCCAAGACCGGCGCCGTAGTGGCTGAGCCTCGCGGCCCGGCCGTATCATCATGAACGGCCCTGAACGCTCGTTGGGCGGCCCATGACATCAGATGCACGCATCTGGTGCCACACACGCCGCCCTGTGCACGCCCGGGCCTTGGCGGAGCCAAGCTCTCTTTCGAGACAAGACCATGATCATGCCGGTTCTGGCGAATGAGTGTTCTGGCAAGACGGAACCCGATGTTGTTGTTGCGGTTGTCGGGTTGGTTGTTGTTGCGGTTGGCCGAGCGGAGGTTCTGTGGATTGTTGTTCCAGGAACCACCGCGCAGAACGCGGGAAGACGGGGCCGTTCAGGCTCCAGGGCGCAACGCAAAACGAAAGCGAAGCCCAGAGGCGGAGGACGAAGGTTCCTCCGAACGTGATCATGCCTGCTGTCGAGCATTTCAGCCACTCCCGCGGCGAGAATGTCCACCGCAAAACCAAAATTGTCCGCCTCCGGCGGAACGCACACCAGTGCAACGGACTGCAGTGCTCAAGACGTAAAGATGTAAAGGAGAAGGGTGTTAGAGCGTTCTGGCAAGACGGAACCCGAAGACGTTGCCGCGGCCGCCGGGTAGGTAGTTGTTGCGGCCGGCCGAGCGGAGGCCCTGAGGATTGCTGCTCCAGGAACCACCGCGCAGAACGCGGGAAGACGCGTCACCATCTTCGCACCATTCCCAGACGTTGCCGTGAACCTGATAGAGGCCCCACGGGCTGGCCTCGAAACTGTCGACAGGGACGGTGCGCTGCCGATACTCGCCCTTCGCGCCGTTGCCAAAAACGTGGTTGCCATTGTAATTGGCCTGCGCCGTCGAGATCTCGTTGCCCCACCAGAACTCTGTCGTGGTTCCGGCCCGGCAGCAATATTCCCACTCCGCCTCCGATGGCAGCCGGTAGGCCTTACTGGTCTCCGCCGACAACCACTTGCAGTATGCCTTGGCGTCCTCCCACGACACATCAATGGCGGGCTGTTTGTTACGGCCCCAGCCGAAGTCGTTGGCCTTGCGGGCAGCGATGCCCGACTGCTTCTTCCAGTCGGGATGCGCCTGGGCCGCGTCCCATTCCGCGAACGTCAAGGCAAAGCGGCCGATGGCGAAAGGTTGCTTGGCCGGTACGACAACCATCTCAGGGCCGGCGTCAAGGTCCTTGAACCACTCCACCTTCCCACTGCCGGGCTTGAACCAGCCTTCGGGAGCCCCGTGGACCTGCTTCGCCGCAATCTTGATCCGGCCTTCGGCCTTGTGGCGCTGCTCTGCCGCAACCCGTTCCCGCTCCTGATGCTGTTGTTCGGATTGCTGCTTAGCTTCGGCCTCACGGATCTGCCGTTCTCGTTCTGCCTGCCGTCTCGCCTCCATCTCGATCTCGGCGATCCGGGCGCGCGCCTGATCGGCGAAATAGCGTGGCGCATCTTCCGCGATGACGCGCAAGACCACCAGATTGTCAGCGTTGCCTTGCTTCTCCCACTGGCGCTCCCAGAATGCGTAGTCATGGCCGGGCACTGTTCCTGTCGAACTCGTAAACGCGCTTGAGCCTCCCACTACGACTTCGGGAACCAACACCTGCTCCGGCAGAAAACGCGCCAGCGGGAGTGCTCCCATGGCCCGCCAGGTTGCCTCGTAGTCGCGGAGTGCCTTGTAATCCGGCTGAGGCGCTCTGCCGACAAGGCGCTCCAAATCGTCAAGCACCGGGTCCAGAGCGTGATCGCGAGGCGACCCCGCCGCCGTCGTCAGGTCGATGTTCTGCTCCAACGTCGAGAACAGGGGAAGATCGCACGGCTCTATCACCAGCGGGATGAGCTTGCCCTGGGACTTGGCGCGGCTGGCTTCAGAACGCACACCCGGAGACTGGACGGACTGCCCGCACCACAGCACGATGACAGCTTTTGCGGCCGACAACTCGCGCTCGATTTGCGCCTCGTAGTCCTGGCCCCTCACCAGGGCAAGATCGAACCACACCGTGTAGCCATATCTGACGAGAATCTGTTCAAGGTGTCGCGCCGCCGGTCGGCGCTCGCGCTTATACGAAATAAAGACGTCCGCCATGGCACTTCAACTTGTCCGTTGTCAGTAATCCGCTCGCAATAGTAGGGACGCTGACGGCACAAGGGAAGCGTCAGTCTTCCCCTGGCCACGGCTCCCAGCGCGTGCCCTCGAACATCGCGCGGCGCAGGCGGAACGTATCTGCGTGGCTGGCATGGGCGATCCACGCCGCGATCCTCGTCTCGGCCTTGACGCGTGTCACTGTTCCGGCCCGCCATTGATCGCGCAGCCCCCGCAACCGGCCCCGAAACCGGGCGACATTGTCCTCCGGCAGCCAGCGTCCGCCATCTGGCAGCAGCACATAGCCGAGGAACTGCGACGGCTCGGTGGTCGGCTGGATCACCGTTTTCCTCGGGTGCAACTTGAGCCGCCGGCCTTCGAGGTAGCGATCAATCCGCTGGCGCCAGTCCGTCAGCACTGCTGGGTCGTCGTGGAACAACGCGAAGTCATCTACGTATCGAACAAAAGGCGCACGCAACACTTCCGTGGCCCAATGGTCAAAACGGTCGAGGTAGAGGTTGGCGAAGAATTGGCTGGTCAGGTTGCCGATGGGGAGCCCGCGGCGGCGCTGGTAGGGTTCAAAGAGATCGTCGCCGGGAAAATGTAACTCTACCGGTTCCTGTGCATTGGAGCCATCGACGATCAAGTCCATGAGCCGAAGCGTACGCTCGCAGGCGATGCGGCGGCGGAACTCGGCCTTGAGGATGTCGTGATCGATCGACGGGAAGTAGCGGAAGATATCAGCGCGCAGCACGTGGGTGTGCCGGTCGCGAAAGCGCTCGTAGGCCTCGACAGCGCGGTGTGTGCCTTTACCCGTGCGGTTCGCGTAGGTGTTCCCGATGAAGCTTGGCTCGAACAACGGGAAGATCACAGCGCACAGCGCATGATGCACGACCCGGTCGCGGAACGGCGCCGCCGACACCAGGCGCTCCTTCGGCTCCCGGACAAGGATCTCGACATACTTGCCAGGGCGGTAGCTGCCGTCACGCAACTGGCTCTCCAGGCGCAGCAGCTCACGCTCAATGTTGGCAAAGAAGGCGCTGGCTCCCGGCTTCTTGCGCTTGCCGGCCACAGCCTTGCGCGCGGCGATCCTCAGCGCGTTGAACGTGGCGACGCGGCCGAAAAGATCATCGTGCCTGCGATGGCGCATGCCCGTGATAGCCGTTGCCCGATCCGTGACCCGACTGCGCCGCGTGTGCCTTGGCCCAGCCGCCGATCAGCCGACCAACGTCGTCGATGGTGCGGGCGGCATGCTCGTAGCGGCGCACGTCGAGGTGCTTCTGCTCGAAGGCCAGCCGGAAGAAGAACCGCAGTTTTTCCAGGCCGAGATTGGCCCGCGTGAGATGCGCCCGGCGGTCGCGTGTGTATGTCGCCTCGATCAGCGCTTCCAGCACGTCGAGCGCGGTTTTCTGAATGCGGTCCCCGAGCAAGAATTTTTGCGCTTTCGGGAAACGCTCAACCGTGTCCATCAGCCAGTTGATGAGCTGGAAGTGCGCCTCGACGGCGGGGCCTGTGCGGCGTGCGTTGTCGGTCATGGCCGCAGGCTAATAGGAATGGTGCAGTGCCGGCTCATATTCAGTCCGGTTATCACCGGTATCCACAGCTGGTTCGGCGGCGAGATCACTGAAAAAATGCGGTCCGCCTTCGGCGGAAACCTAAAAAACGCAGCGGTCCGGAGGCACCGGTGTGCTCAAGACGTAAAGATGTAATGATCAAGGGGGTAAGAGCGTTCTGGCAAGACGGAACCCGATGAGGTAGTCGCGGTCGACGGGTTGGCCGCTGTTGCGGTTGGCCGAGCGGAGGAGCTGAGGATTGAAGTACCAGGAACCACCGCGCAGAACGCGGGAAGAGCAGCCGTCAGCTTGTCGAGCGGAACCATCTAGTGGGGCTCCATGGTACGTCTTTTCGTAGCAGTCCTCGACCCACTCCCAAACATTGCCATGCATGTCGTGGAGCCCGAAGGCGTTGGCCTTCTTTCGTCCGACGGGATGCGATCTCGAATTTGCATTCTTGGCATACCAAGCGTAGTCGCCGAGCTGATCTTCATCGTCCCCAAACGAGAACGCGGTATCTGTTCTCGCACGCGCAGCATACTCCCACTCGGCCTCGGATAAAAGACGATAGGTCTGTCCGGTCAGCTTGGACAGCCATTTCAGGTAAGACTGTGCGTCATCCCAGCTCACGTTGATGACTGGTTGTTGGCCGCGCCCCCAGCTGTTGTCTGCTGGCCGATACGTGCACCCGCCATGCGCGACACAACTTTCCCACTCGTCGAATGTCACCTCAAACTTGGCGACCGCGAATTGCTGCTTGATGGTGACCTTGTGGACAGGCTTCGCGTCGTCATCTTCACCACCCATCGTGAACTCGCCAGCGGGAACAACGATCATCGCCGGGCAACTGGCGCATTCCTTGATCAGATCGCCGGGCTTCAGGGCGCGCTCTTTGTCCGGCGTCAGGACGGTCGGCAAATAGATGTCCGCAAGACGCCTCATCTGGATCGTCAGGATGGCGCGATCCAGAACACCCGCCATCGACAAACCAACGACGCTCACAACACTGGCCGCAAGCGTGCCAATCAACACTTTTGTCCGCTGCGCCCGTCGGCGATCGGCCTGGTCCTTGGCCCGTAGTCCCTCTTCAACGGCCCTGCACGCAGCCAGATAGGCTCGATCCGTCGGCTCAAGGTTTGCGGCGAGGTCCGGCCGCTCCAGGAGGCGCTCTGCCACGCGCAATCTCTCGGTGGTATGTGTGATCCACGCTGCGCCCTTGGCATTCGCGGCCCAATCCCGTGATGCCCGCTTGACGCCGTCCATGATGCTGAGCAGGCCGGCATCTTCGGCCAGCCAACCTTGGAGCAACCCCCACTGCCTGAGCAGCGCTTCGTGCGCCGGCTCGACGGTCTTCTCGTTCGTGTCCTTGGACACATCGGTGGACAACAAGCGCTGATCAACCAGCAGATCGACCAGCGAACGCGCTTCGGCGGGAATCTCCGACAATCGCGCAACGCGGCGGCGTGGCGCGCCGGTGTCAGGATCGATGCCGGCGAGCCACGGGATCAGCCCTCGCCGTAACAGCTCCAGTCGCGCCTGCCGGTCACGCGGGATGCGCCCGTCGGCGTCAGCTGCCTTGAACGCACGTTCCACAGCCGCTTCGATGGAGCCCTTAACCCGGCCGAGTTGCTCATAGTGTTCGAGCCTAAGCTGTCCGCCGGCATGGAAGTCGCCGTAGAGCCTCTCCAGTGTGAATGCGAGCAGCGGCAGGGCGTCCTTGGCGCCGCCCGCCTCGATATCGGACAGCAGCTCCTGCACCAGCTCAGGTTCAATCTTGAGGGCTCGCGGTCCACCGTCGAGGCGTCGCGCAGGGCCGTTGATCACCTCGGTGTACGAGCCTCGGGGCAGGGGGCCGAGATCGAAAGGAATCTTCTGGATGCCATCCAGCTGGCGCGCCTCCTGCAGGCGCTCGTAGTTGTCGGAGCGGATAGTGAAGACAACGATGGCGGCCGGAGCGTCAGATGTAACGAGGTCGCGCAACAGCGCCAAGAATGGCTGGGCTTCGTCCTGGGCTTCGGCGAGGAAAAGCTCTTCGCCTTGGTCTATGGAGATGATGAGCGTCGGCGGCTTCAGCATGGTATCACCGACGAGCGCCACCGGTGTGGCTTTATCGACTAGCGCTTGCAAGGTGGGCTTCAGTGTTGCCGCACCGCCCTGCATGGCGGTCCGCAGCTCATTGCGTGGCGTCGTGATCCGCGCCGCCTCGAAGGCGCCGGACAACGCGGCAAGTAAACCTGTCTCGCCGGTCAGGGCTGCACGCTCCGGCCTGATCACCGGCAAGGCCAGGAAGTTGTGGTCGTCGCGTTTCAAGCGCGGGAGGAGCCCTGCACGCAGAAACGACGACTTGCCGGCGCCCGACGCGCCGAGGATCACCAGCAGCCGAGGCGGGGCGGCATCGCGCAAGCCTCTGAGCTGGTCGACGGCCTTGATGACCGGCGCCTCTCGACCGAAGAAAATACCGGCATCGTCAGCTTCAAGTGGGCGCAGGCCGCGGTATGGCGCGCGCTTCGGGTCGGTCTCCGGCGGCCAGTTGAAGAAGCTCGCATGCAGGCCCGCCCGTTGCAGGCCTGTCTTAAGGCGTGCCAACCCCTCGTGAGAGTAGGTGACGTGAGTTTCCTCGCCCGTGATCGGCAGTTTGACGCGGAACTGCTTGTGGTCGCGTCCCGTGGCCAGATTGACGAGTTGCCACGTGCTGGTGACATCGCTCGGCAAGTCGGAGACGGCGAGGCCTTCCTCGATCAGCACGCCGAAGAGGCGCTTGTTGAGGCGGCGGGCGAGATTCAGCTCGTTCATGCACCAACGCGACGACAGCCACGCCTTGCTGACCAGGAACAACACAGCTTCGCAGCGGCTGGCAGCCTCGTTCAGGGCCCGCTCCCACCGTTCACCAGCCGCAATGCCCCGGTCGGGGTCCAGGTCGAGGAACAGCTCGCCCCAGCCCTCCCCGACCAGCCAGTCGCGCAAGGCGATGGCGGCAGCGTTATCGGCGGAGGAATGACTCAAGAAAATTCGCGACACGGCAATACGCCCCCCGGCAGTACTCAGACTGGGACAAAGCTAGCGGGTGGGCACGCGCCTGTCACTGGGCGGGTTGGGGGGCATGTTCGCTCCATCTGTGCGAGCGTCGAGCTACCGACTTTCTTCGATGTCGAGCCCGGGGGCCAACTTGTTGGCCAATTCGTGCCTAGACATTTGTGTCTAAGGAATTGAACACACAATGATCTCGACGTACGCGAGGCCGCGCCCTAGCCACGGTGGCTTCGAGATCGAGGCGCTCCAAGCGTTTCCTTTACGGTTATGGATCGCCTGGGTCTTCGTTACCACGCATCTGGAATTCCCTGTAAAGCTTGACGACGGGGCCACGCTGGCGGCTTTCGGAGATCGCAAATCGCGCCCCACGTTCGATGTCGAAGGAGGATGCGGCATGATTGGAGCCGCGCCAGCGGACGCTGAGTTGCCCTGTGATGCCACGCGCCAGCAAGGCCCGGCAGGCAGCGTGTTCGGGATCGTGGTGCGTGAGTAGAAATTCGTCACCGAACCAGACTGCGTAGAATTGACGATCGCTCGTGCGCTGCGCTGGCTCAATCAGAACTTCGAACACGGTGTCTGTCTCGGATACAGGTACCTCCAAGACGGCGGCCTCGTCGATGATGCTCATGGTAGTCCCCATTTTTCCAAGTTGTTTTCGTCGTTTGCGGGTATTGAGAATCTTCGGCGTTTTCTTTGATGGCTACCGAGCTAGCCACCACCCCTCGATTGCCCGCCAGCGCTGATACGGGCGCACGAGAAATGGGCATCAAGACATCAAGCGCCGCTTGGCTTTGTTTGAGCAGGGCCATCCTGGCATCGCGGTAGCTCGGGAACGGCTATGTCGTTCGCCCGTGTGGTTGGCGACTTGGCTACCTTGTGTATCGAAGTCGCGTTGACCTTGCCGTGCTCACGCCGAGCTTTGGCCTTCTCGAAGCGAGCCGTCGCGGCTTCGGCGTCCTTTGGATCGACGCCGTACTTGCCCGCCAATATCGCGAGCCTGTCGAAGACTTTGCTCAGAAACTTGGGCGGATCCTGCAAAATGTCGACCGGCGCCTGGTTGGCCGGCCTCCATGACAAATACCGTATGATTTGCTCCAGCTCCGCAGCAACACCGCCTGCTGTCAGACCGACGTCCACCAACTTGTTGAGCTTGTCGACGATGTGATCGGGCTTCTTGCTTGTGGCCGACTGCCGAATGGCCGTAACCAAGACGTCAGGTAGGCCTCCCTCGTTCACCCACCAAAGAAGTGGCCTGCCGGCGGCCGTGGGCGTCGAGTCTTTTTGGATGTCTGCCGGTGGGGCTGCTTGCAAGTTCGCTGCGTCGGACGACGATTGCTCGGACGCTGCCTCGGCTGACGTGAAAGTCGTGCTCATATCAGTAGTAGTAGAAGGTCGTAGAATCTGCCGACCTTGCCTCGGGGGGGACCCCTTTTCATGGTCGTATAGGTTGCCGACCTCAATTAGGGGTGATTGCTGCCCTTGATTATGGGTGGGTTGCACAGTCGAAGCGCTCACGTTTGCTGTCAAGGGACCATGCCCGCGCTCCACGCGGAATCCCTCAATAAGCTGCTCGTGCGACAGCCCCGGCGGCGGGGTGATGGCATATGACGGCCCCTTTCTTCGATGTGCGCCGATTGCATTGCCAGGACTGGCCACCAGCACGCCAAGAGATTTCAACGCCTCGGTTTCCCTCCAGAGGTCGCGACGATCCCAGGCGACTTTTTCTGTCGACAGCGTTTTGCAGTAGTTCTCGATTTTTCGCCAAGCACAGCCCACAGGCCCATCGCCGTCGCCAATGCCCCGATAGAGGTCATCGACAATCACATCGAACACGCGCACGGTGCGACCTGCAGCGCCCTGTCGACCAAGCCAGCGTCGTAGGGCACGAACAAACTCGTCGCGCAGGTCGTGCCCGTCCCTCTCTCGCAGCTCATGAAATTCGGCGCCCGCGGCCATGACCCGCTTCGCTTCCTCGCAGGGCTCCGGAAGGGGTTTGCGGGGCAACTTCCCGAGGCCATAGCCCTTGCCGCGTTTGAGATCGAAGCCAGCCTTGCCGGCAATCTCGAATAGCGAGCCTACGGTGACAAGGGAGACCTCGCTTGTCTCGGAACTTAAAGGGTCTCGAAATGCCTTCCAGGTCCGAGGCCAGTCAGCCTCGTCCCAGGATCCTGGCGCCCCGGCAAAATTCAGGTCGCCGCTGCCCCTGGACACGGCGCGCCAGACATCGAACCCGCGTTCGCTTCCGCTGTAGTAGACATGCAGCGCCATGCCGAAGCGCAACCAAGTGGCGCGCGCGCGCATGTCATGGACATAGTCTCGCACCTTGATCTCTGGTTCGCCGGCCAAACGGCGGCGATGCTCCTCGCGCTCGATGTGTCGAAGGGCATCGAGCAGCCTCGTTTCTTCAGCGGGATTGCCGTCCCAGATGTCGCGCACCGGCCGTAGCCTGCCGTCGCGGTCAAGCGGATGCGTTTCGGCTGCGAGTTCCTGCGTGGTCGACGATGACGTTGTCGACGTTGGCGAGACGGCTGCGCCTTCCGCTTCGACCTCCAGGAATGCGCAGAGATCGGCGGAATTGACGAGCTGTTGGCTGCTCAACGTATGCTCGATCGTCACGATACGAGGAGGCTGCGGCCATGACAGACCTCGTTCACCTGCTTTCTTTTGCGTGACCCAGTTGAGAGCACCGGGCACGCGCCAGATATGGTTGATGTCAGAAGTGGAGCCGTCGCGGTCGCGGACAAACTTGCAGAGGCGTTCCGAGATCGGTTGCGCCTGCTCGGGCGTCAGCGGCCGATCGAACAGGAACATCAGCCCGTAGTTCTTCATGCAGGCGCCGGTCTGTTGATGCTGGCTCGTCAGCAACACATACGTCGGGGCAGGCTTCAACTCCTCAATGACGCCCGCATCCTGCTTTTTCTCGGGCTCACTGTCGACGTCGGCACCAAGGCCCAATACCAGGGCGATGAGTTCTTCTCTGCCTCGACTATTGCGAGGCAGGCTGGCTCGGCGATACAGAACCGGCGCCATGTAGATGTTGCGCCGTTCCATGTTCCACGCGACTGCTTCCCTGATCATGGCGTCGACGGCGCCCAAGGAAAACCTCTTTGCGAGAAGTCCGCCTTCAGGATCGAGCGACGACAGCACGAGGCAAAGCTCATCTGCACCAGCACTGCGAACGGCGAGCCGGGCCTGCTCTGAGAGGCGCTGGAAGTATCCGCGCATGACGGTTGTGTCAGGAGCCAGCGCGCTGTCGCCGATGGCAGGTCCGACGCGCTGTTGTGATTCGCGTGAATCTCTGATATCCAAATCGCTACCCTCCTCAGGGCTACAACGCGTCCGCTCCTTCCAGTCCAGAGGTGGAGCCATCGCGTCAAATGAGGTGCTCCCTCAGCTGGGTACGATCCCACCTGCCGGGTATCTTGAAACGCTCTCCGGAAACGAGAGCACTGCAACCACGCGAGGCCTTCAGTTCGCCGCTGAGGGCCTCAAGTGTTTTCGAGGCCAAGGGCGACGGCACACACGGCGTCGACCAGAGCGATGCGCACGATCGCATCGCTTCCTTCTTGACTTCGATGATATGCGAAGACGTATTGCGCTACGGCAGATGCTCGCCGTCAGAAGGCACTGGCCGAGACGGTGAGAGACTTCGATTGCGGGCTGGCCGCTGTTCTCTGACGGCTTCTGTAAGGATCGTCTCTGTCGTCGATCTAGGTTCGATGAGCGGCATTGCGCAACTCGCCACCGACGACGCAGCGAAAGCGCGATGTGTACTTCTCCGCACGGCATGCTCAACCGCCAAAGCGTTGTCAGCCGGCAGGCTCTTCACTTTCTTTCCCCGGATGCTCGCCGCCATCCTGGCGCGCTCGCGTCACGAGCAGCCACGCGTTGGTTGATCCATCCATCGATCTCGGACTTAACCCACGCGATGCGTCCGCCGCAAATCTTCACGGGCCGCGGAAACGTGCCAGCATCTACCAATCGGTAGATCTGGGCTCTCGATATGGAAATTCGACTTGTGACTTCCTTGATCGATTGAAGCGCTACTTCAGATGCGGAACATGAAGTGCCAGAAATCGTCGGCGGCAACGGTGGAGCTTCTGCACCACCGCGACATTTGGCTGAGCGTTCAAAGGCGGCAGGAGTGAGAACAGACGGACGTGTGACGTCAGATGCAGGGCGTGTCATTGGCGGACCCACAGATGCTATCTTTGTGAAGTGGTGCCAGGCTGCTCGCCTGTAGCCCTTGGTCCGCCGAGCTATCAGCTCCGGGGCTCTCAGCCTCGGTAGGGGTGGGTCCGTGGTTCCACCCAACGCCGCAGAGCGTGACGCCCTCCGCGGTATCGATCGACCTCGCCGGGTCGACAACACAATCATGTGCCTGCTTCCCGCGCACACCAAGCGCGGGCTCGGGGATGTTGATGCGCCAACCCACGTCAGGGGTCAATAAGCATCATGGTGTTTCTGTGGACAATCCCAACAAGCCCTGCAGATGCCCGTTCCATTTCAGCATCGCCTCGCGGGTCTCGACTTCGTATCCCCCCTTGATGTAGTGGAGATTGGTGACATCGCTTTTCTTGTGTCCCAGCGCGCGGCCGATAATGTCGTCGGGAATCCCTAGCCGAGCCATGCCAGTGCCGACCGTGCGTCGGAAATCATGCGGCGTAAAAGGGCTGCACTTGAGGCGCCCGCTGCTGATGAAGCGATCTATGGCGCGTCTCGCGCCGCGCTGCGTCAGAAACCCGTCGTCAGAGTCACTTGATGGCAGCAAGGGGCCAATCTTTCTCTGGCCTTTCGCGGCGCGCAGAAGCGAGACAGCCAGAGGTGAGAGCGGCTTCAAATGCTCGTGCCTGTTCTTGGCGCGCCTCGCCGGCAGCCTCCATGTTGGCGCATCGCCATCAAGGCTCAGCTCGGCGATGTCCATCTTCCGCACCTCGCTCAAGCGCGCCCCCGTCACCAGCAGCAACTTCAGGAGGAGCTGTGTCTGCACGTCTGTCCGACTGAAGTCGAGCGCTCGCCAAAAGGCGAGGATCTCGTCGTCCGTCAGGTAGCGCTCGCGAGGTTTGGCCTTGCCGTAGCGACCAACCTTCCCGCGCCGGTTCCGGCCGACGCTCTCTGCTGGGTTCGTTGTGAGCCCGTACTTGAGGCGAAGCTCCTCGGAGTCGAGCAGTGCATGATTGAAAACTTGCCGGATGTAACGGAGGACGCGCCGCGCCATCTCGCCGCGCACCTTTGTCCCACGCGCGGCCTCAACACGGTCGCGCACGGCGTCGACTGCTTTCTGAATATCCAATGGCGAGACGTCGGAGGGGCGGAGTTTGCCCAGGCTTGGCAAAGCGTCTTTGCGTAGGCACCTCTCCACCTCCGACGTCGAAGCGTGCCGCTGTCGACGATGATCGGCAATGTAGTCGCCCACGAGGTCGGCGAACGTCAAACACGTCCGCAGCTTTTCGGCTTCGAGTCGCTTGCGGTCGCCGACAATATCTGCGCCGTTCTCGACGGCAGCAGCAATCTCGGCCGCTTTGATCCGCGCCTTGGCGAGCCCGATTCCCGGCGCCTCCAGGCCGTACAGGCCGAGGCGTACCTTTCGGATGGTGCGCCGGCCCTCAGTGGTCCAGCTGTAGTAGTAGCGCCAAACCTTACCACTTGGCCGCACTTTGCCCGGTGCCGTGATCACCAACACGAGACCGGGATTACCCTCGATCCGGAACTCAGTTTCTCGGCCGGCGCCAACAAATTCGGCAGCGGCAATCGACTTATCCTTGGCCGGCAACACCCGCATGATAACTCCCCCTTGACCTGCTGTCCCGGTACGCTCCCGGTACGGTTGGGCGAGACAGTAAGTGCATCATGCGAACGTCCGTGACAATAGATCTGGCGCATAACCCCATGATCTCGTGTCTATAATTTGCAATTTTACCGTCACATGCTGAACATGCTGTCTATCGCTGTATCCGAGTTTTTTCTGCTTCGGGAGCAGGGGGTCGGAGGTTCAAATCCTCTCGCTCCGACCATTTCGACGAAAGCCACCAATCCGCAATACCCGGGCCAGATATGTCAGGTGTCGTCGGCCTCCTTGCCAGCCATGACCTCCATGCCGGCCGAGCCGGACATTAGCGGCGATCGTCCCGTTTGACCAACCCTTGAACACGATTTCGCCGGCTGCGACTGGTCCGAAATGCGTGCTGTCTGGCACACACAACTCGAAAGCCCCTTGAAACTGGCCCAGTGGTGCGCTTAATTGTACGCAGTGGTAGATTCTGTAGGTTCGCGTTCCTTGTGCTACAACCTGCAGAGTTGTCCCGGCTTGTACCGGAACCTCGAGTAGGCGCGCCCGCAAGGGCCAGATGACGCAAAGGATGCCCAACCAACGATGAGAACCGCAACCGCGACCACCCGTAGGGGTGCGTCTGCTGCCGACGCAATGACAGCCAGTCACGAGTCGGATGCGTTGTTGAGGGACGTCACGGCATGGCTGGATGAGGCCAAAGCCGAAAGCATCGTGACCATCGATCTGCGAGGCAAGTCGTCCATGGGCGACTTCATGGTCATAGCCTCCGGTCGGTCAGACCGGCATGTCGGCGCTGTCGCCGATCAAATCAGCAAGAAACTCAAAGAGCGTGGCGAAACCCGCGTTCGTGTCGAGGGCCAGCCGCAATGCGACTGGGTGCTGATTGATACTGGCGACATCATCGTGCATTTGTTCCGGCCCGAGGTGCGAGAGTTCTACAACCTCGAGAAAATGTGGTCTCCGGATCGCAGCGCGGACAACGGCACGGCACACTGAGGCCGAACGCCCTGGGTGTGTACCGGCTGCAGCCGCGCGGGCCTTCAGCGGGTCAAGACGGCCGGGGCGTGGTTCGGCGCAGCAATGCATCGTGTCGGTTGTGCGACCGGAAATCTGTCAACTTCGCGGGCGCTCGCGCCCCAGTTTGCGATAAAGTCCAAGCAGCGGGTGGCCGTGTCGGCCACCCGCTTTTCCGTCAGCACATTTCAATGCCAGATCATAAAGGGGTGGCGCTCCACCTGTGAGCGGCGCACCCAGCGATCAAGCGTTGACGCGCCTCACGCTTGCACCCCGATCTGCTTCGGCGCGCTGCCGCCAATGGCGATGGCCCGCGGTTTCAAGCGCTCCGGCACATTGCGCACCAGATCGATATGCAGCAGGCCGTCCTTCAGGTCGGCACCCTTGACCTCGACGTGGTCGGCGAGCTGGAAGCGGCGCTCGAAGGCGCGGGTGGCGATGCCGCGATGCAGGAACTGGCGTTCCTTGGACTCGGCCGCCTTCTGGCCGGTCACGGTCAGCGTCTGCTCCTTGACCTCGAGCTTGAGCTCACTCTCAGCAAAACCCGCCACCGCCATGGTGATGCGGTAGTCGGTCTCTCCGAGACGTTCGATGTTGTAGGGCGGGTAAGCCGGCGCCTCGCTGTCGAGGCCGGAGATGCCGTCCAGCAGCTGGACGAGGCGATCGAAGCCGACGGTGGAACGATAGAGCGGAGACAAATCAAAGGGTCGCATCACAGTCCTCCTTGGAGAAGCGACATGGATCATGTACCGGCCCGCAGGGGCCCGGCGGTTCAAGTCGCGCACCCCCGAGAGGCGTGCGCTGATAAGGATTTGGGAGGCCGGGTGAGGATTTCAAGAGGGCAGTGGGCACTACAAAATCGACCGGCTCACTAGGTCTGACGCGCGAGCATGCGTTGCCGGCGCTCGAGGCTTTCCGGTGGCCAATACAGCTCGCGGTCATAGTATTCCGCCACCGCCTGCGCCCCCGCAGGTAGCTGGACCCAAGGTTGCTTCGACATCGTAAAGATATGAATGTCCGGCGGCAGCCGGTCTGGCGCATCGAGCGTGCCGACCCGCACGAAGTGAAACCGGTCACCGGCGCCGGCATAATTGCTCCAAACCGCAATGCGGCAGGTTGGACAGCGCGCGATCTTCTGGCCTTTGCCGCTGTTCGTCGGCGTCAACACGACCTCCGGCCGGCCCGCCAGCAACTCCACGCGGTCGGCCTCGATCATGGCATTGAGCGCGAACGCCGTGCCGGTCTCACGCTGGCACCAGCGGCAATGGCAGCAGTGCACGAACAGGGGTTGTGCCGTCAGTTGATAGCGGATTTCGCCGCACGTGCAGCGACCACCCAAATGCTTCATCGCCATGACTCACTCACTCCGGCGCTATTCTGTTGTCCTTCACCACTTTGGCCCACCGCGCAATCTCGGTCTCGACGAACGTGCCGAAGGCTTCCGGCGTCGAGAGCTCATAGACGATGCCCGCCTGCTCCACGAGGGACTGCTTCACATCCGGTTCCTCGAACACTTTCTTGAAGGCTTCGTTCAATCGCTTGATGATATCAGGGGGCGTTTTCGCCGGCGCCACAAGGCCCCACCAGGCGTTGGCCGAGAAACCCGGCAGGCCTGCTTCAGAAACCGTGGGAACATCGGGAAATTGCGGATGGCGCTTGTCCGAGGTCAAGGCCAGCCCGCGAAGCTTGCCCGCCTTGACGTGCGGTCCGATCGACGCGACCGACGAGATGGCCACCGGCACATGCCCCGCCACGGCGTCATTGGTCAGCGGACCGCCGCCCTTGTACGGCACATGCGTCCAGGTCAGCTTGAGATCATTGGCCATCTGCGACATGGCCAGATGCGCGAGACTGCCCTGTCCGACCGTGCCGTAGGGAACGCTGCCAGGCTTGGCCTTGGCCGCGGCGATGAGATCCGCCAGCGACGTGTACGGCGTCGAAGTGTGCGTTGCGATCAGCATCGGCGCCCAGCCGATCTTCATGATCGGTGCGAAATCCTTGACCGTGTCGAAGGCCAGGCCCTGGATCAGGGTCGGATTGACCGCGTGCGTGTCGAACACCATCAGGATCGTGTAGCCATCAGGCGCCGATTGCGCCGCCAGCGCCGTGCCGATGGAGCCGGAGGCGCCGCCCTTGTTGTCGATCAGAATGGACTGGCCGAGTTCCTTCTGCATGCCGGGTTGCACGCGCCGTGCGATTTGATCGAGGGTGCCGCCAGGTGGAAACGGTACGATGAAGCGGATCGGCTTCGAGGGATACGTTTGCGCCAGGACCGCGCCGGCGCCTGCCAGCAGCGTTGCCACAACCAGACCCACCGCACCAAGCCCTACCGCGAACTGCCGTTTCATGCGCGTCTCCCCCTGCCGTGGTTGATCGAAAGGCACGTTATTCGGCGGCCAACCGCTTGTCGATCTCCAGCGCACCGGCCTTGATGCGTGGGATCAACTCGCGACCGAACACGGTGGTGTCGCCGACGGGATCGAAACCGCGAATGAGAAACGAGTCGATGCCCAGCCGGTAGTATTCGAGGATCGCCGCGGCCACCTGCTCGGCTGTCCCGACGAGACATGACGTATTGCCGAGCGCGCCCGTCGCCTTGGTGATGCCCATCCACAGCCGCGTGTCGTGCACGTCGCGATCGAGCGCGAACTGGAACTGGCGGCGGCCCGCATTGTCGACGGGTGCTCTTGCTTGCGCCATCAGTTGCCCACCAGCAACCGGCGTGTCTCCTCCTTGCGCCTTCAGTTGCCCACCAGCAACCGGCGCGTCCTCCTGCCGCTTCCAGCCGAGTTTGCCGGTCATTTGCGCCAGGATGTGATGCGCCTTGTCCCAGGCGGCGCCCTCGGTCTCGGCAATGATCGGGCGCACCGACATGTTGAAGCCAACGCGCCGATTGTATGTGGCGGCACGCGCGCGGAACTCGGCGATGCGCTCGGCTGTGGTGGCGAGCGGCTCCGCATAGATGGCGAACACATCGCATTCGGCGGCCCCCATCACGAGTGCCCCTTCCGACGCGCCGCCGAACATGAGCAGCGGGTGCGGCTGCTGCAGCGGGCGCACATCGGACTGGGCGCCCCGCACCTTGTAGAAGGCGCCGTCGAAATCGAACGGCGTGTCAGCTGCCCAGGTGCGCTTCATGAGGTGCAGGTATTCCTGCGCGCGCACGTAGCGTTCGGCTTTCGGCGAAAAGTCGCCGTCGCCCTGCTGCTCGGCGTCGGTCTTGCCGGTGATGATGTGCAGCGCGATGCGCCCACCCGTCAGATGGTCGAAGGTTGCCACCTTGCGCGCGAACAGCGTCGGCGCCACAAAGCCCGGACGATGCGCGATCAGAAACGATAGCCGCTCGGTGTGATGGGCTGCATGCTGCGCCACCAGAAACCCCTCGGCCGACGATGACGAATACCCGACCAGCGCCATGTCGAAGCCCGCCGCTTCATGGGTTTGCGCGAACTCGACGACGAATGGCGGCGACAGCTCGCCCTCGATGACGAGCAGCGTGGCGTCGCTTTTCGGCGGCGTGACGCCGAGCATGCCGATGATGCGCGCAGGCATGTGGGGCTCCGTTGCTGGTTTACGGGCACCATTGCAGGCGATGCCGTAGGCGGGTCAAGGGCGGAGAGGGCGGGCCGCCTCTTTCACGTGGCGCAAATTGAAGGGGGATGTTGCCGGCCCACCAAGTCAGGGCAAATGAATCAGAAGTCCCGTAAGCTTGGCCGCAATGTCGGTGAACCTTGCCTCGCGACGCCAGGTGTCGAGCTGCCAGGGTTCGATCCGATCGCCATTGTGGGTGATCACGATGGCACCGTCGGCAAACATCAAAGAGAGGCTGCGAAGGGCCTTGTCGCGATTGCCGTCAAAGCAGCATCGTTCAAGATAGAGATACTGTTCTGCTTGGCCGCTCAGATAGTCGAGCACCTCCAGCTCGTCGGCATACGACCGATCGGCCATCGCCCGCCTCTCCGCTTTTACTCCGCCGCCTGTCGCTGTGCCCCGCCCTCCCACTCGACGGTGGTGCGGCGCGAATAGTCGGTGAACCACTCGGGGTCGGTGCGGAATTCGGCGCGGCCGTCGGCGTGAATGCGGGCGACGGCGCGGCGCGAGGAGAGGCAGAACATGTGCACCGACATCGGCATGCCGCCCGTGTGCGTGTAGCCACATTCGATATGGGCATCGACGACCATGGACGAGCCCATGAAGCCCATGGCGCCCATGCCGATGGTGTTGCCAAGCTCCATCAATTCGAGCTCAAGCGCCGCCACCTTGGGGTCTGGATTGCGGTTGCCGACGGTACGCAGGCACGCCGCCTGCTTGCCGAGCACGGAGCAGATGTCCTTCGAGCCGCCGAGGCCGATGCCGACGATGGCCGGTTGGCACGCGAGCCCACGCTTGCCGAAGCCAATGAGTGTATCGAGATAGAAGCGGCGGATGCCCTCGATGCCGTCGCCGGGGAACAGCATGCGATAGTCTGTCCCGAACAGGCCGCCCTTGTGCACGGTGATGAGATCGACCCAGTCGGCGTCAGGGTGATAGGCGTACTCGATCTCCGGCGCGCCAAGCCCGACGTTGTTGTTGTGATCCGTGCGCCAGAGCGGATGCACGCGGTTGGGGCGCAATGGCACACTCGTGGTGGCATTGGCGGTGGCGCGCCGCAGCGCCGCCTCGACCGCGATCGGGCCGCCTTCGACACGCGCCTCGTTGCCGTATTTCACGTACCAGCGCGGCACGCCGGTATCCCCGCACATGGCGCGCCGGTCTTCCTTGGCTGCTTCGTAGTTCTCCAGCATGGCCTGGATGACGAACGCTGACAGCTCGCCCTTCTCGGTGTTGGCGCAGGCGCGCAGCCCGGTGAGATAGTCGTCCGGAATCTCGATGGCGGCCTTCGCCATCAACGTTTCGGCGGTTGTCTGGATTGCGGCGATTGGGATCATGCAAGGAACTCTTGATGGGTGCTGGCGACAGGCCGCGACAACCGCGCTCAAACATATGACTAATCTCAGTCGGCTCCAGGAGAGTCATGGGGAACCCCATGCAAAAGTCTATCAAGCAGAACAAGGCACAAGATTGCGAAATACGTGATCGCGCCGCCAATCGCAATGGCAATCCATGCGTGTTCAATGGCTTCGTCGGCCAGACCGACGTTGCCAATCTGCATGTACATGGTCGCCTGCGAGTATTCGCTCCAGGCAATGAACAATGGTCCCGCATTCAGACACCCGAGCACGAGGCCAATCAACGCAAGTTTCAGGATGCGCGATTCCATCACTCATAATCCCAACCATTAGGCTGCTCTCTTACCCTCCGCTACCGTTGTTCCCTTGGCCGAGGGCCGTAATCTCGGCTGCGACCACACTCTCCAAGGCATTCAGACTTTCCGTCACGGTACGCCAGATCATGTCATGCGTAAGGTCCTGATAGTCGTGCCGGTAGACGTTGCCTGCTCCTGCAATGGCGCGCCATGGAATCGACGGGTGACGCTTCGTCACTTCCTCCGGCAACCGACGACTGGCTTCTGAGATGATCTCAAGAGCACGGATCACGGCGTAGACCGATTTCTGATCCTGGCTGAATTGCTCAAAGGACATGCCTTCGACGAACAACTTTGCCAGCAATATGTTCCGCTGAAGATCGTCGAGAACGTCGGCCACGCTCTTAGAAGGCATAGACCGAATCCCGGTCGATCGACGCTCGAAGCTTGGGTTTCACGCAGGCAGCATTCACTACATCCACCGGCGTCGCAATCAAGTCTGCAATATACTGCTGCAAATCGACGAAGTCGTAGACGTCGAGCGCTGCGACTGAGTCGAGATCAACCAAGATATCGACATCGCTGTCGGGGCGCGCTTCGCCACGGGCCATTGAGCCGAACAACGCAATTCGTTTCACGCCGCGCTTGTTAAGCTCGACTTGGTGCTCTTTCAGAATATTGAGAACGGCTGCAGCATTCATGGAGCAAGAATAGCACAGGCCACCCATCTAAATCCACACCGCGCTTCTGACGCCCCTACTCCGCCGCCTGCGGCTGGTCCTTGATCAGCGTTTCGCCGGGCTTGACGTGGGTGAACTGCACGGGCTCGTCGCTGGCCTGCAGTTTGCCGTCCACCTCGCGCACGACGGTGAAGCGCGACGTGGCCAGATCACCCGCGTCCTTGAAATCCTCCCGGAAGTGGGCGCCGCGGGAATTCTCGCGCTTCAAGGCCGCGTGTGTGATGACCTTGGACATTTCGAGCTGCGAGCGCAGATTGAGCCAGTCGTGCCAGGAGAGATTGAAGCGCCGGTCGTTGTCGGGCACGCTGGCGCCGCTCAATTCGCCGCTCAGCGCATCGAGACGGCCCAGTGCCCGCTCCATGCCACCCTTGTCCCTGATGATCCCGACATCGTCCCACATCAGGTCGAGCAGGGCGTCGCGCAGTGCATTGGTGTCGCCGGGCTTGCGCGCGAAGGGCTCTTCGGCGCGCATCTTCTCGGCCTTGGCCACATCCATGTCGGGCACCCGATGCTTGAGCCCGCGCTTGATGTCGGCGGCCATCGTCTCGCCGGCGATGCCGCCGTAGACGGTGGAGTTGGCGACGCCATTGCCGCCGAGCCGGTTGGCGCCGTGTACGCCGCCCGCGTCCTCCCCCGCGCAATAGAGGCCGTCGACGCCGGTCGATGTGTCGGGCTGCACCA
This sequence comes from Hyphomicrobiaceae bacterium, assembly GCA_046154645.1. Taxonomy (GTDB): domain Bacteria; phylum Pseudomonadota; class Alphaproteobacteria; order Rhizobiales; family Hyphomicrobiaceae. The sequence continues at coordinate 26,178 of JBJXDZ010000043.1, read as the reverse complement.
CGATGCCGCCCATCAGGTAATGCGCCGTCGGCACCACCTCGACGAGGCCGCCCGCCAGATCGAACCCGCAATCCGCACAGCGCTCGACCATGCCCTTGAACTGCTTGGCCACCTTCTCGCGTCCAAGGTGCCCCATGGCAATGTAGAGGCCGCCGTTCGCTGTCGTGCGTCCGGCCTGCATTTCGCGATACATCGACTGCGAGACCAGATCGCGCGTCGCTCGCTCGCCGCGTGGATCATAATTGAACATGAAGCGCTGCTGCGCACCGTCGAGCAGATAGCCGCCGGCCCCGCGCAAGCCTTCCTCAATGATGGTGCCGGTCATGCGCGTGTGCGGACCGGCCAAAACGCCGGTTGGATGAAACTGCACCATCTCCATGTCGCGCAGGGGGAGCCCATAGCGCAGCGCCATGGCCAGACCATCCATCGACTTGTCGCCGGAGGGCGTGTGGTACTTGTAGTTCGATGGACCGCCACCGGTTGCCAGCAGCACGGTCTTGGCCTCGATCAGGCGGAACTCGCCGGTCCGAATATCGATGAACAAGACACCGGCAACAGCGCGATTCCCCTTTTCAGGAATGAGCGCCACCGCGCGATGCTCTTCCAGACGGCGGATCGAAGGCCGCGCGTACACCTGCTCCATCAGGCGATTGATGATCTCGATGCCAGTGAGATCGCCCTTATGCACGGTGCGGTCGAAGGTTTGCCCCGCGAAGGCCTTGCCGTGCAACGAACCGTCGGGGTTGCGATCGAAGAAGCAGCCGATCTCGTTTTCCAGTTCGCGCACGCGCACGATGGCCTGCTCGACCAGCGTCCACGCCAGTTGCTGGTTCGGCAGCCACTTGCCGCCATCGATCGTGTCCATGAAGTGGCGCTCGACCGAGTCGCCCTTGTGCAGCGCCACATTGTAGCCGCCCTGCACCATGCGCGTGCAACCCGACTTGCCGATCAGACCCTTGGTGGCAATGGTGATGTCGAGATCGGGATTGGCTTGATGCGCATGCAGCGCCGCGAACAGCCCCGCGCCGCCTGAGCCCAGGATCAGAATGTCGGTCTTGTGCGATTGGATCATGTGGCTTGAACTCAGAGATCGGCACCGAAGTAAATGCGGGTGAGCGCAATCCGAAACTCAATCGCCTCGAAGTGCAGCTCTTGTGTGGGGTCTTTCAGCACATCGAGCTCGAACCCTTGCTCGGTGCGCCGGTAGTGCTCGACGCGCATCTGATCCTGATAGATCAGCGCGATGTGTCGTAGCGTCGGCAACGACTTGTAGAAGTCCAGCTTCGGACCACGATCCACATCGATGGTCGACGGCGAGAGAACTTCGACCACAACCAGCGGATCCGTGATGAAGTTCCGGCTACTACTCTTGCCGCAACGGACAACCACATCAGGACGGGTCTTGTCAGTGTCGCGGGGATCGTCCGAGCGCTGCACGCGGATGCCGCCCTGATAGCTGCGGCAGCCGCGCGCATCCATGGCAATCTTCAGTGGCGCACCGATGTTGCCGGCGATTTGCTCGTGCGTTTCCGTCGGGTTGGTCATCATAACGATGACGCCTTCGACGAGCTCGAATTGTTGCGTATCCGCCTGCGCTTCGATGAAAGCATCGAAGACATCGATGGTGACAGGGTCGGGTCTTCGCTGTGCCGTGGCCATCTGGGTCTCTTGGTTGACGCACATTAGCTAAGATAGACCCGCACCAGAAAGAATGCAGCAAGAACCACTGCCGCCATCAAGACCGCCGTCGCCATGCGCTTCTGGCCATCGCGCCAGGGCATGTTCTCGATCACCAATACGCGGATGCCGCCGAGCAGATGCACGGCGAGCAGCGCCACGAGGCCCGTTTCCGCCAGCTTGACCAGCGGCGATTTGGTCCAGCTTAGAAAGCCATCCAGCGCCGCCTCGCCCTTGATGGCGAGACCGAGGGCCAGAAAATGCAGTGGCAGGAAGCAGGCGAGCAAGACGCCGGAGACGCGGTGGATCATGGCGGCGAGCCACAATCGGTCGCGGCGATAGCCGGATGTGCGGGGCGTTGCCATCAGAGCACCACCGCGGCAACGGCCCGCAGACCCAGCAAAACGAGCAGCAAGCCAAATCCCCACATGACCAGATCCAGCCCGCGCGCACTGTGGGCCAGCGCACGCGGCCCCCATTCACGCAGCACCGAGCGCACGCCAATGGCGCCGTGGATTGCTGCCGCAATAACGAACGTTCCGTAATACAGCGCCCACAGCACCGAACCGCGCGTGCGCCCGAGGATCTCGGCTGCAGACAGGCCCTTGCGCGTCGCATAGAAGATGACGATCAGATGCACCGCGATCAGCGGCACCATCAGCGCGGCGGTCAGCCGTTGCAGGACATAGAGGCGGACGTTCACGTCAATTCCCCGCGGATGTAGGCCTGCATGGTCCGCCGCTTGAGGCCGGCAATCGATGCCGTTGGATTGAGGCCGACCGGACAATGCTGCTCGCACGACTGGTGCGTGTGGCAGGCGTGGCAGCCGCCACCTTGCGACACAGCGTAGAGCCGCTCGTTGTTGCCGCCATCGCGGGAATCATTGGTCAGAGTCCACGCACGATTGAGCGCGGCCGGTCCCATGTAATCGTCGTTCCAGCGCACCGTATCGCAGGCGGCGAAGCAGACACCGCAATTGATGCATTCGATGGCCGTATCAATGATCTTTCGTTCCGCCGACTCCGACGAGATGGCCGCGATGGGCTCGGCGCGCGTCTCCGTCGGCGTGAAGACGCCCTTCGCCGCCTGCCACTTCTCGAAGAAGCGCGACATGTCGGTGGCCAGATCCTTGATCACCGGCAGATTGGCCAGCGGTCCGATCTCCAGCTTGCCATTCTCGACAACTTTTGAGACGTGCGTGCGGCACGTCCAGCGCGGTCGCCCATTGACCGTCATGGCGCAGGAGCCGCAGACGCCGACGCGACAGGCAAAGCGATAGGAGAGCGTCGGATCGAGATTGCGCTGCACGTGCGTCACCACGTCGAGCACGGTCTGGCTCGCCCGCATCGGCACCGTGAACGTCTCGTAGCGCCCCTGGTCACCGCCGCGCCAGATGGAAACTTCAATGGTGCCGGTATCCGACGCGGCAGCCGTCGCAGATGGGCTTGTCATCTCAGCGCACCGTCACGAGAACGCGCTGTATGGCGTTGTTGCCGAAGCCGCCACGATCGTAGATGGGTTCAGGCGGCTGCACAGCACCGTTGACATCCGTCGCCCGGCAGGTGAGCACATGCTCGCCGGGCTCGGCCGTCCAGTCGAAGCGCCAGCCGCGCCAGGCAAAGCGGCCAGCCGGTGCGTCGAGTGTGGCCTCCTGCCACTGGCCATCGACACCAACCTCGACCTTGGCGATTGGCACGCCGGCACCCGACCAGGCACGGCCGTAGATGGGCGTTACGCCGCGATCGACCAGCCGCTGTCGCGTGTACCAGTCCGGCAACCCCGGCGGCACCATCAGCGACTTGACGCGCATGTGCGTGATTGGCGTGCCGCGCTCCTCGGCGGTCGTCTTGAAGTGATAGGTACCGACCTGCTGGTGTCCGGTATAGGGCTTGGAAAGCGCTTTGATCGTGCGCAGCCACTTGACGCTGGCCATGCCGTACCAGCCGGGCACGACGAGGCGCAGCGGAAAGCCGTGTTGCGGCAGCAATGGCTGGCCGTTCATGGCCGTGACCAACATCACATCATCGGACATGGCCAGCGCGGGCTTGAGGCTGCGGCCATAGACGTGCTCGTTGCCGCGATCGACACCGCGGTCGATACTCTCGAAGGCGATATCGACCGCGCCGGGCTTGATACCGGCCTTTTCAAGCACCCCGCGCAAGGGCGTGCCGGTCCATTCGGCGGTGCCGACCGCCTCCGACATCCACGGCATGCTCGGCATGCGCATCGGGAACAGGCCGCGCCCGTTGCCGGCACATTCCAGGGTCACCCGCATTGTGCGCTGCGGCAGTGCTTTGACGTCGGCCACCGTCAGTGTCAACGGCTGGTCCACTTCGCCGCCGATATCCAGCCGCCACTCCGCCTCGGTCGGGATGTACGGGATATCGAAGTGGATCAGCAGATAGTGCAATCCCGCCGGCGTCACGTCATGGCGCAGCATTTCCAGCGCGATGCCGTGGTTGCGGTTGGCAAGCCCCACCTCCTCGCGGAAATAGGGCCCATCCGTGGGTCCGCGCGGCGCCGGATTGGTGAACGGGTTATAGGCGGTCATGGATGGACTGTCCCGGTGGGCTCGATGTGTGTCGGGAGAAGGCTTAGCAAAGGCCGGCAGCCGGCAAAAGCCCTGCCACGTGATGCGGCGCTTCAAGACGCGAGGTAGGACCACACCGAGCCGATCAGCGTCGCCACCGCGATCACCGCCAATGTGGCCAGCGCCGCCCGCCGGTAATGCGCCTGACCGCCAAGCGCAAAGTATCGGCTGCCCAACGCCGTCGCGCCGGAATAGAGCGGCACCAGTATCAAGCCGATGATCACGGTCTGGCGTGTGAAGAGCCCATAATACAGCAGCGGCACGATCGACGACAGCGAGATCGCGGTCATCAACGCCAGCACATTGGCCCTCTGCTGCACCGCCGGCCCCGGTCGCGACAGGGCGACGGCCACCACGGGCGGCCCGCCGACTCCGGCTGCGCCCTGCACCAGGCCCCCGACCAGCCCCGCGGTGAGCAGCTTGGCCATCCCAACCTCACCCTTGAGCCGCCATCCACTGGCGAGAATGGCGACCATGACCAGCACCACGCCAGAAATGGCGATCTTCATCACCCCGGGGTCGGCAATCACCAGCAACCAGGTGCCGATCGGCGTCGCCAGGAAGATGGCCAGGCAGATCGGCAGCACCACCGGCCGCTCTGCCCTTCGGATCGCTTCGGGAAGCAGTTGCACGACAGCCGGCAAGCCCATCACATTGCTCACCGCAATAGCCGCGTGGGGGCCAAGGATGAGGCTGAGGACCGGCACCGAGATCAGCGCCGCGCCAAAGCCGACGAAGCCGCGCAAGAAGCCCGCCAGCAGCACCGCGGCCGCGACCAGCGCCAGCCAGGCATCCGGCTTGACGCCGATCAACTCCCACACCTGGGACTCCCTCCACTGGCCGTGCTTGCCCCCCGGTGCGCTTGACGACACCGCACCGTGCCGCAGGGATCGATCGCCGGAGCGTAACGGCACAGGCCCCGCCGTCAACCCTTCCGTCGCGCCAATTGGCATTGCGCATTCGCTATGCGTTGCCGCAACCGGTGCCGAACGTTCGGGCTTGGCAAAGCCGACCCTGAGGCCACAGTATGCAACCGGACGCCCTGCAGCCGTTGTCCTTGACGAGGCCCGAGCCAATGACCGTTGTGCCAAAGTCGACTGCCGTTCGTCTGGTCCAGGTTTCGGACACACACTTGTCGCGCGAGCGCGGGCATTTCAATCCGAACTTCGCCGTGTTTTGCCGGCTGATGCAGGCCAATCCACCAGACCTGATCGTCAATTCCGGCGACCTCTCGCTCAATGGCGCCGGCGTCGAAGATGACTTGGTGTTTGCCAAGGCCTGGCACGACAAGCTGCCGGCACCCTGGGTGGCGATCCCCGGTAACCATGATATCGGTGAGGCGCCCCCCTTCTCGCGGCTTGAACAGCCCCTGACAGCGGAGCGCATGCAACGCTTCGAGCGCCTGGTCGGGCCTCGCTGGTGGCAGCGCGAGATCGGTGGCTGGCAGCTGATTGGCCTCGACAGTTCGCTCATGGGCAGTGAGTTGCCGGACGAGCGCCGCCAGATGGCGTTCCTCCGCGACGCCCTCGCCAGCACGGCGGGCACGCGCAAGCTGGTGTTCGTGCATATGCCACCCTACGAGCGGGATCCGGCCGACCCCAAGTTCACCACGCATTCAGTGCCGTTTCCGGCGCGCGGCGCGCTGCTCGATGCCTGCGTCGCGGGTGGCGTGCGGGCCATTGCGTGTGCGCATCTGCACGTGCATCGCGCCTTGAGCTATCGGGGGATGCAGATCGTGTGGGCGCCGACGACAGCGTTCGTCAACATCGCCCGCCACATCGCGTCCGGATACGGGTTTCCCCGCGCCGGCTACATCGAATGGACGCTCGCTGGCGATGCCGTCACCTACCGGCTGGTGGAACCGCATCAGATGATCACCCAGGACGTCGGGCGCTGGAATGACGAGGTTGGCTCGACCATCACCATGCCGCCACTGGACCCACCCTGGCCGGGGTGACCCGGATCATGGCCACGACGTAAATGACCAGCGGTAGCCGACCGCCACCAAACGCTCCAGGAGGACGCCCATGAGCATCGTTGCCCAGACCAAAACAATCCTTGATGGCATCGAGCGCGAGAACAAAGTTCTGAACGCGTTCATCAAAGTAACGCGGGAGACGGCGCTGGCCGAAGCGGCCTTGGCCGATGCCCGAGCCGCGAACGGCGACGACAAGCGGCCTCTGCATGGGATGGCCATCGCCGTGAAGGACATCATCGACGTTGCCGGCGTCGTATCGGGTTGCGGCTCGTTGACGACCAAAGGCAATGCGCCAGCCGCAGCTGATGCGCCCGTGGTGCAGCGACTGCGTGACGCCGGCGCCATCATTCCGGGTAAGACGCACACGGTGGAGTATGCGTTCGGCGGCTATGGCACCAACGTCACGGTTGGCACGCCGTGGAACCCTTGGGACCGTAAAGTTCATCGCATTCCAGGGGGATCGTCGTCGGGCTCAGGCGTGGCGGTCGGCGGGGGCCTCGTGCCCGGCGCGCTTGGCACTGATACCGGCGGCTCGGTTCGGATCCCGGCGGCGCTGTGTGGCTGCGTCGGCCTGAAAACGTCCATCGGCCGGGTTGGGCGCTCCCGGGTTGCGCCGCTGTCGCAGACGCTCGATTCCGTTGGCCCGTTGGCACTGGACGTCACCATGGCGGCACGCATGTTCCTCGCCATGCAGGGCGCCGACGCCGCGGATGCCACGACCGCCGGTGTGGTGCCCGTCGATCCCTTCATGGATCTGGAAAAGGGCATCAAGGGCCTGCGCTTCGGCCGCATTCCCGACGCAGCCATGCCGCTCGCCAGCGATGAAACCAAGGCCGATTTTGCCGCCGCACTGAAGGTGCTGGCCGAGTTGGGAGGCCGTATCGAGCCGGTGGAACTGCCGGAAAGCCTCGAGGTTCTCGGCGCCAAGTGCGGTCGGATCATTGCTCCCGAGGCCTATGCCAATTGGCGCGTTCATGCCGACAACGAAAGATCAGGTTTGGCGCCGCCAATCCGGGCCCGCATGATGGTCGGCAAGCAGACGCCATCTGCTGACTACATCGCCATCATAGAAGCGCAATGCCGTGCCATTGCGAATTTTGCAGGCACGTTCGACCGGTTGGATGCCATCCTGCTGCCGACCATCCCGTTCCCGGCGATTGCAGTGGCGGACGTGGACGAAATGGTAGCGCCGATGGCGGCACATACGCGCTGGGTCAACTATCTCAACCTGGCCGCACTGGCGATCCCCACCAGGTTGTCGAAGGGCGGCCTGCCCATGAGCCTGCAGATCGTCGTGCGACGGTTTGACGACGCATTGGCGCTACGCATCGCACGCGCCTATGAAGTGGCACGCGGCGCATTCCCGAAACCCAAGGCCTGATAAGGACTTGCTACCGGTGGCCGGGCCGGATAAAGCCGAACCAGAAACGCGGAAACACGGGAACAGAGGGCGTGAAATTCATGGGGCCAAGGGTCAGCAGGTGGTGGCTGGGAACGATCGTGAGCAGTCTGCTGGCATGGGGCATTCATTCTCTGCCTGGGTTGGCTCAAGACGCCAAATCGCTCCCGAAGGCGCCCAAAGACAGCCGAAGTGCACCGGCACCGGCCAAGTCTGGTGAGACAAAAACTAAAGGTATTACAATTGTTTCGCCGTGGGCGCGGGCGACGCCGGGCGGGTCCAAGGTTGGCGCCGCATTCTTCGAAATCCAGGCCGATGCCGGGGCCGACGACAAGCTGATTGGCGCCTCCTCGCCAGCGGCGCAAGTCGTGGAACTGCACGATCATGTTCGTGACGGTGGCATCGTCAAGATGCGCCGCATCGAAGCCATGCCTGTACCCGCCGGCAAGTCGGTGACGCTGAAGCCGGGTGGCCTGCACTTGATGTTGATGGAGCTCAAGGACGGCCTCAAGGAAGGTGAAACTGTCGAAGTGACGCTGACCTTCGAAAAGGCCGGGCCGATCAAGATTCACGTGCCGATCCTGAAGCTCGGTACCATGTCGGCGCCGGCGGGCTCTGAAGCCGGTTCAGGTTCGGGGTCCGGATCAGGCTCTGGTTCCGGCTCTGGCTCTGGCTCAAAGAACTGAACGGCCGGCCGAGTGAAGGCTCGGCCAATGGAAGGCTTCAGGCATCTCCAGACCTGGGCAACGCCTCGATGTGTGAGGCGCAAGCGCCACGGACAATGGCCAAATTGTGACACGGTCTGGACGCAGCCCTCGCTTTCCACGCTTCTTGAAACTAGACTAGGTCACGAATTGCGGTAATTGGGCGTCGGAGGGAGTAAAGCGTATGGCGCGCCTGGCGCGTCCCGTAGGTGAATTGCGGGCGGACTATGACGCTGTCGTCGTTGGCTCTGGCTACGGCGGCGGCGTTGCCGCTTCGCGATTGGCGCGCGCGGGACTGAAAGTTGCCGTCCTCGAGCGCGGCAAGGAATTCCTGCCCGGGGAATTTCCGTCGTCCCTTCTCGCCTCACAACGTGAAATGCAGATTTCTGCCGCCGGGAGGCGAATCGGCGCCGACGACGCGCTGTTCGATCTGCGTCTCGGTCGTGATGTGCATGCCATGATGGCGTGCGGTCTCGGCGGCACGTCGCTGATCAATGCCAATGTCTGCCTCAGCCCCGACATGCTGGTCTTCGAGGACGAGCGCTGGCCTGCGGCCTTGCGGACCGATCACTACTTGAGTGTGGGCTTCGGGCGTGCGCGCGAGATGCTAGCCCCGGAAACTTTGCCCGAGACGACGACGCCGGCAAAGCTGGCGGCGCTGGAGGTTGCGGCCGCGGCGTTCGGGCGCGAGGCGGAACGGGTTCCCCTGCACATCGCCTTCAAGGACAAGGTGAACCGTGCCGGCGTGCGACAGGCCGCTTGCACGCTGTGCGGCGACTGTATGGGCGGCTGCAACGTCGGTGCCAAAACCACCGTGCACTCGACCTATCTGACCGATGCCGCAGCCTATGGAGCCGCCATCTTCACAGGTCTCAAGGTGCGCTTCGTCGAGCGCGCGGCCGGTGGCCTGTGGCGCGTGTCCTTCGTCATGCATACCGCGAGCGACAAGGTCGTGCCGATCCGCTCGGTGCAGGCGCCGATCGTGATCCTGGCGGCGGGCACGTTTGGCAGCAATGAGATCCTGTTTCGCTCGCGAGCGCGGGGATTGGCCCTCTCAGATCAACTCGGCAAGCGGATCTCCACCAACGCCGACGCCATTGCCTTCGGCTACAACAACGATCGGCCTATCGGAGCCGTCGGGGTCGGCAATCCCCCCAAAGAGGGCGTACCGCGGCCCGGGCCCGCCGTTTCGGGCCTGATCGATTTGCGCCGCCGCCGCGATCCGGCCGACCGGCTGGCCATCGTGGAAGCGAGCATCCAGAGCGCCATGGCGCGGGTGCTGCCGTTGATGCTGCCGGCGGGCGCTGTGCTCGGCACCGATACCGACAAAGGCCTCAATGATCTTCTGGCCGAGTTGAAGCGGACGGGCGAGAGCCTGGTCGGCGGGGCCTACAAGGGTGCCGTCAACAACACGCAGGTCTTTCTGGCGGTCGGGCATGATTCGGGCCGCGGCGAGATGGTCCTCGACGGCGATCACGTGACGATCCGCTGGCCGGATGCGCTGTCGGAGCCCGTGTTCCAGCGCATCGAGGTTGCCTTGACCAAGGCCGTCAAGGCCACCGGCGGCACCTATGTGGCAAATCCCGTCTCGAAGTCGTTTCTCGGCGGCAACCTCTTTACGGTGCATCCCCTCGGTGGCGCTGGCATGGGCGAGAGCCGGGATACCGGCGTTGTCGACCATATGTGCCGGGTTTTCGATGCGGGCTCGTCGCAGGGCCGCGACGCCGTGCATGACGGACTGTTCGTTTGCGATGGCGCGGTGATGCCCTGCTCGCTCGGTGTGCATCCCCTGCTCACCATTACAGCCGTTGCCGAGCGGGCGATGCTGCTGCTCGCCAAGGTTCGTGGCCTCACGCTGGATGTCGGTAGCGTCAAGGCAGACGCCAAGGCTGCGGCTCTGGTGCCGGGTGCTGTGGCGGAAGCAGCGCGGCCGCGCGCCGGCTTGTTAAGCCGGTGGCGGACGTAGACTTTTCTGATGTGACGACCAGGAGCCCCTGCGATGCGCCTTTCGCGCCATCTCGACGAGCTGAAGCCGGTCTACGACGCCGTGGTGGTCGGCTCGGGCTATGGCGCGGGCATTGCAGCGTCGCGTCTTGCCCGTATGGGTCTCAAGGTGGCCGTGCTCGAGCGCGGACTTGAGATTCCCATCGGTGAGTTCCCGGATACGACACCGCAAGCCGTGGAGCAGTTCCAGTACACCATCGATGGCAAGCACATCGGGCGTCGCACCGGGCTATTCGACATGCACGTCGGGCGCGATATGCACGTCCTGGTCGGGTGCGGGCTCGGCGGCACCTCGCTGATCAACGCCAACGTGTCGCTGCCCCCCAATGCACGCGTGTGGGAAGACGCGCGGTGGCCGGCCGAGCTGTTCGATGACGACAGTCTCAATGTCGGTTTCGATCGCGCCAAGGCGATGTTGCGGCCGCTGCCGTATCCCGACGATCCGAAGCGCAAGCCCTTGGCCAAGATGGAGCGCATGGCGGAGGCAGCCCAGCGGTTAGGCTCACCGTTGACGCGCCCACCCATCAACGTCGTCTTCGATGCCGGCACCAATGCAGCCGGCGTGCATCAGCCGGCGTGCACAGGCTGCGGCGACTGCTGCTCGGGCTGCAACGTCGGCGCCAAGTCGACGGTGCAGATGACCTATCTGCCCGATGCCGTTGACCACGGTGCCGAGATTTTCACCGACGTCAGCGTGCGTCACGTGCGCAAGGAAGCCGACGGCTGGCGGGTGTTCTATACGGTCACCAGCCAGAAGCGGGACGGCTTCAAGTCGCCCGAACGCACGATTGCGGCACCCATGGTGGTGCTTGGGGCAGGCAGCCTGGGCTCCACGGAGATCCTGCTGCGCTCGAAGGCACAGGGGCTTGCCGTCTCGGACAAGGTTGGGCAGGGCTTTACCGGCAACGGCGACGTGCTGGCCTTCGCCTGGAACGGGCAGAAACCGGTCAACGCGGTTGGCATTGGCGAGCCGCCGACTGCCGACGTCGATCCGCCCGGGCCCTGCATTGCCAGCGCCATCGACCTGCGCCACGAAGGGCCGCTGCAAGACGGCATGATCATCGAGGAAGGCGTGCTGCCTTCAGGCCTGGCCGAGGTGGCGCCGGGGTTATTTGCCATTGCCGGTAAGGTTGGCCGGGAAACGAACGACGGACTGCTCGATGATTTCCATCAGGCGGTGCGGCGGGCGGAGAGTTGGCTGCTGGGGGCCTACAAGGGCGCCATGCACAATACGTCGACATTTCTGGTCATGGCGCACGACGACGGCGCGGGACGTCTCTATCTGGAGGACGATCGGATCGCCGTCGACTGGCCGGGCGTGGCGAGCCAACCGGTCTTCCAGCGCATCAGCGCCAAGCTGCTCGAGGTGTCCGCGGCCAACAGCGGCACCTATATCCGCAATCCGATCCAGGCGACGCCGTTCGGCAAGAGCCTGATCACGGTGCACCCGCTCGGTGGCTGCGCCATGGCAGCCAGTCGTACAGCTGGCGTCGTTGACCACAAGTGCCGGGTTTTCGACGGCACACCAGGTGCTGCCGACGCGGCGGTGCATGACGGGCTCTATGTCGTCGACGGCGCCGTGCTGCCGCGCTCGGTCGGCGTCAACCCGCTGCTGACCATCTCAGCCATCGCCGAACGGGCCATGATCAAGATCGCGGCCGATCTCGGGCGGCAACTGACGACAACGACGCGGCCGGACAAGCCGGTGCGCCATCTGGTGACCAGCGGCCGCTCGGTTGGCCTGGCTCAAGGCTTGGTGCGCAGTATCAAGCGCGGCGTGCCGATGCGCGATCTGAGCGGCGGCCGGATGATCGATGCGATGACGGCGGCGGCCGGCACGTCGCTGGAGCGGATCAAGGCGACCGTCGGCACCACGACCGAGCTCGTCAAACGCGCTGGTGAGATGGTGGGAACCGCCAATCCCGACCTGCCGAGCGGCGACCCGCATGGCGAGGCAAGCGATGGCACGCGCCCGGCCGGCGTGACGTTCACGGAACGCATGGCGGGCTTCATCTCCGACCGGAGCGGCGCCGACCACGACGCTGCCGCCACCGTCGGGCGCACGTTCGGCAAGGACTTTGCCTTCACGGTGAGCATCCGCGTCGACGACATCGATGCGTTCATGCTCGATGCCAAGCATGAGGGACGGTTGACGGGAACTGCCATCTGCAAGGATCTGTCACCGGAGCCACTGGACATCAGCGACGGCATTTTCAGGTTGATGCGCCGTGCCGAGGCGCAGGTGGAAACGCGCCTGTTCGAGTACATCATGACGCTGACGGCCCGCGACGGCCGCAGATTCGCCTTCACGGGCCGGAAATATGTCCACGACGACCACCGGTTCGGCGATCTGTGGAAGGATACGACCACGCTGTACGTCGACATCGTGGAAAACGGCGGCAGCGGCGCGGTCCGCCGCGGTGTGCTCACCATCGCGCCGGACGATTTCGCCAAGCAGCTGCGCACGCTCGCCGGCATCGGTGGTCGCTCACCGCTCGACCGCCTGAATGCGACAGCCAAGTTCGGCGCCCTGTTCGCGGGCACACTTTACGACATCTACGGCGATGTCTTCGCGCCGGCCAAGCGCTACAATCCCAACCGGGTGCGCAAGAAGCGGGGATTGCGCGCTGGTACGCCGCGCGTCCATGCCTTCACCACCGCGGATGGCAAGCATCTCCGGCTGACCCGCTACAACACGGCTGGCGCCGAGTCCAAGGGGCCACTGCTGTTCACGCATGGCCTCGGCGTGTCGAGCCAGATCTTCTCTGTCGACACCATCGATACCAATCTGCTCGAGTACATGGTCGAGCGCGGTTACGACTGCTGGCTGCTGGATTTCCGGGCCAGCATCGACTTACCCTACGCGCGGGAACGATGGACGGGCGACGATTGCGCCAAGTTCGACTACCAGCCGGCTGTCGATCTGATCCGCCGCGAGACGGGTGCCGCAAGCGTGCAGGTGATGGCGCACTGCTTCGGTGCCACCACGTTCACGATGGCCGTCCTCGGGGGCTATCTGACGGGCGTGCGCTCGGCCTTGATCTCGCAGATTTCGACCGATGTCTTGGTGCGCTTCTTCCCGCAGCGACTGCTGGCGTTCCTGCGCGCGCCCTCCCTGCTTGCCGCGTTGGGCATTGATCATGTCAATGCCCGCGCCACAACCGAGGACGGATTCGCCAACAAGCTGATTGATGGCTTCATTCGCCTGGCCGTGCCGTTCCAGCGCGAGGAGCGCAACCGCAATGCGACGTCGAGCCGGATCACCGCGCTGTATGGACAACTCTACGAAACCGACCAGCTCAATGCCTTGACCTTCGAATCCGGGCTGGCCGAAATGTTCGGCGAGGCCAACATCGAAGCTTTCCAGCATCTGGCGCTGCTGACGCGCAAGCGCATCCTGCTCGACGCCAGCGGCGAGGACAAGTACATGCCGCACCTCGACCGCATGGCCTTTCCGGTGTGCTTCGTGCACGGCGCCGAAAACGCCTGCTTCATGCCGGAAAGCACGGCGCGAACGGTCGACAAGCTCAGCGCCCGCAATGGCGGCAAGCTTTATACGCGCCACGTCATTCCCAACTACGGCCACATCGATTGCATCTTCGGCAAGAACGCGGCGAGTGACGTATTTCCGAAGATCCACGAGCATCTGGAGAAGACGGCGCGGCCGTGACCGCGAGCCTTTTGGACTTGCCGCAGCGTCGCCGTTAGGTATGTGCGCTTTCGCGCGCTTGCCAGAAGGGTGGCCAATGGCCTCAAACTTGGGCTATGCGGTATTCGATCTTCTCCATCCTCCGGCAGGGACTGGCTGGCCAGACGGGTTGGACGCGCGCCTGGCGCGATCCGCAGCCCAAGTCCAGCTATGACATCATCGTCATTGGCGGCGGCGGGCATGGGCTGGCGACGGCCTATTATCTTGCCTCGCGGTATGGCCAGCGCAACGTCGCGGTCCTCGAGAAAAGCTACATCGGCTCCGGCAACGCGGGGCGCAATACCACGATCATCCGCTCCAACTATCTGCTGCCCGGCAATAGCCCCCTCTACGAACTCTCGATGCAACTGTGGGAAGGGCAGGAGCGCGATCTCAATTTCAATACAATGGTGAGCCAGCGCGGCGTGCTCAACCTCTATCACTCGGACGCGCAGCGTGATGCCTTTGCCCGTCGCGGCAATGCCATGCGCCTCAACGGCATCGACGCCGAATTGCTGAACCGTGCGGGTGTCCAGCGCCTGGCACCGATGCTCGATTTCGACAATGCGCGCTTTCCCATTCACGGTGGCCTGCTGCAGCGCCGTGGCGGGACGGCACGACACGATGCGGTGGTGTGGGGCTACGCGCGCGCGGCCGACCGGCTGGGGGTCGACATCATCCAGAATTGCGAGGTGACGGGCTTCCTGCGCGACGGTCATCGCATCACGGGAGTCGAGACGACGCGCGGCGCCATCAAGGCGGCCAAGGTCGGCATGGCGGTCGCCGGCAGCACATCCCGCGTCGCGGAGCACGCCGGCCTCCGGCTGCCGATTGAATCCCACGTCCTGCAGGCCTTCGTTTCGGAGGGCCTGAAGCCGATGGTGCCCTCGGTGATCACGTTTGGCGCCGGCCACTTCTACATCAGCCAGTCCGACAAGGGTGGCCTGGTCTTTGGCGGCAACATCGACGGCTACAACTCCTATGCCCAACGCGGCAATCTTCCCATCGTCGAGGAGGTGATGGAGGAGGCCGTTGCCGTGATGCCATCCGCCAGCCGGGTGCGCTTCCTGCGCCACTGGGGCGGCATCATGGATATGTCGATGGATGGCTCGCCAATCATCGACCGGTCACCTATCGAGGGGCTCTATCTCAACTGCGGCTGGTGCTACGGAGGGTTCAAGGCGACGCCGGGATCGGGTCTGACGTTTGCCCATCTCCTGGCCACGGACACGCCACATGAGGCAGCCCAGGCCTTGCGCCTCGATCGTTTCGAGCGTGGGCTTGTGATCGACGAAAAGGGTGCCGGAGCGCAGCCCAACCTGCATTGACCCGGACGTGAAGCGAGGACCCCTCTGATGCGCATCGACTGTCCACACTGCGGCGCGCGGGACCAAGGCGAGTTCATCTATCTTGGTGATGCCGCCCCCAAGCGGCCGTCGGAAAGCGCACCTGCCGCAGAGATGTTCGCGTATGTCTACCTGCGCGACAATCCGGCGGGCGTGATCCGGGAGCATTGGTACCACGCCGGCGGTTGCCGCGCCTGGCTTGCCGTCACCCGCGATGTGCGAACGCATGCCATTGCAGCCGTGACGCCAGCCCGCACTGGGGACAGCAGCGACCGATGATCCAGGCAGGCACTTCCTACCGGCTGCCCCAGGGCGGGCTGATCAATCGCTCGGCCCCAGTGAGCTTGACGTTCGATGGCGCCCGGCTGAGCGGCTATCACGGCGATACGCTGGCGTCCGCTCTGCTCGCCAACGGCGTCGGTCTGGTCGGGCGATCGTTCAAGTATCATCGCCCGCGTGGCATCCTCACGGCCGGGCCTGAAGAGCCCAATGCCCTGGTCGAGCTGAGATCCGGCGCCCGTCGTGAGCCAAACACTCGGGCAACCACCGTCGAGGTGTTCAATGGCTTGGTCGCGACGAGCCAGAACCGCTGGCCGTCGCTGGCTTTCGACGTGATGGCCGTCAACGGCCTGTTCGCGCCGTTCTTCGCTGCGGGCTTCTACTACAAGACCTTCATGTGGCCCTCTGGCCTCTGGGAGAAGCTCTACGAACCCATCATCCGCCGAGCCGCGGGGTTGGGCGCGCCGCCGACTGAGGCTGATCCCGACCTCTACGAACGGGCGACGGCCTATTGCGATGTGCTCGTGATCGGCGGCGGCGCCGCGGGTCTTGCGGCAGCGCTGGTGGCGGGACGCAGCGGCGCCCGCGTTATTCTGGCCGAGACGGACTTCGCGCTGGGCGGGCGACTGCTGGCGGATGGCGGCGACATCGACGGCCTGCCGGCCCTCGATTGGGTGCGCCGGACGGAAGCTGAATTGGCGGCGCTTCCCGAGGTCACCGTGATGCGGCGCACGGCCGTCTTCGGCGCCTACGACGGCGGCACCTATGGCGCGCTCGAACGCGTCAACGATCATGTCGCGGTGCCACCCGCGCACCAGCCCAGGCAGCGCTATTGGAAAATCGTGGCGCGGCGTGCCGTGCTCGCCAGCGGCGCGATCGAGCGCCCGATCGTCTTTGCCGGCAACGATTGCCCCGGCGTCATGATGGCGTCAGCGGTGCGCACCTATGTGGAGCGCTATGCGGTCGCTCCGGGTCGGCGCATCGCCGTCTTCACCAACAACGACGACGGCTGGCGCACGGTCGCAACGCTGCAGGCCCGCGGCATCGGCCTGTCAGCCATCGTCGACAGCCGCAGCGATTGCAGCCGCGAGCAGCGTGAGTTGGCCGCGTCGGTCGGCGCGCCGTTGTACAATGGCACCGTCGCCGAGGCCCGTGGCGGTGCGGGTGGCCTCAAGTCGGTCGCGGTGGCGTTGCACGGCGGTGGCGCGCAGGTCGTGGCCGCCGATGGCCTGGCCATCTCCGGCGGCTGGAACCCGAACATCGGCCTCGCGTGCCATCACGGCGGCCGGCCGCGCTGGAACGCGGACATCGCGGCATTCGTGCCGGGGGCGGTGCCGCCGGGCATGAGCGTCGCTGGTGCGGCGAATGGCGAACTGACATTAGGCGGCGCACTTGAGGCCGGCCACCGCGCCGCGTATGTGGCACTCCAGGAGCTTGGCAGGACCGCAGCTATGGCCAAGGCGCCAAGCGCCCCGCGCGAGTCCGCCGGCTTGTCGCCGCTTTGGCATGTGCCCGGCAAAGGCAAGGCCTTCGTCGACTTCCAGAACGATGTCACCGCCGACGATATCGCACTGGCGCATCAGGAGGGCTACGCCTCGGTCGAGCACATGAAGCGCTACACGACGCTCGGCATGGCAACGGACCAGGGCAAAACCGCCAATGTCACGGGGTTGGCCATTCTCGCAGCCGTCGCGGGCCGGGACATTCCGGAGGTCGGCATCACCACCCACCGGCCTCCCGCGGAGCCCGTCGCGATTGGCGCGATTGCCGGCCACCATCGCGGGCGTGACCTGCGGGCGACACGGCTGCCGCCGACGCATGCGTGGGCGCAGGAGCAGCGTGCCAGCTTCATCGAGAGCGGCGTTTGGCTGCGCGTGCAATGGTACCCGCGGTCTGGCGAGACGGACTGGCTCGAAAGCGTCAATCGCGAGGTGCTGGCCGTGCGCAACGCCGTTGGCGTCTGCGATGTCTCGACACTCGGCAAGATCGACATCCTGGGGCCCGACGCCGGGACGTTTCTCGATCGCGTCTATACCAACACGTTTTCCACCCTTGCCGTGGGTCGCGCCCGCTATGGCCTGATGCTGCGCGAGGACGGCATGGTCATGGATGACGGCACCACGTCACGGCTGACCGAGCAGCACTATCTGATGACCACGACGACGGCCAATGCCGTCAAGGTCATGCAGCACCTGGAATTCGCGCGCCAGGTCCTGTGGCCGCACCTCAATGTGCAGCTGGCATCGGTGTCGGACCAGTGGGCGCAGTTGTCCATCGCCGGACCAAAGTCTCTGGCCGTGCTCGAGCAGGTGGTCGACCCGGGACAGGACATCTCGAGTGCCACGCTGCCGCATCTCGGCGTGAAACACATCACGGTCGGCGGTGGTGTTCCGGCACGGCTATTCCGTATCTCCTATTCGGGCGAGCGGGCCTACGAGATCGCCGTGCCGGCACGTTTCGGCGACGCGTTGATCCGCGCCGTAATGGCAGCCGGCGCCCAGTTCGGCATCACGCCCTATGGCGTTGAGGCGCTCAATGTGTTGCGCATCGAGAAGGGGCACGTCGCGGGCAACGAGATCAACGGCACCACGACGGCGCGTGATCTGGGACTTGGTGGCCTGATGGCCAAGCGCAAGGACTTCATCGGTCGCGTCATGGCCGAGCGCGAAGGCCTGGTGGAGCCCAACCGGTGGGCGATCGCAGGCTTCAAGCCGGTCGATCCGTCGGCGCGGCTCCGGGCCGGTGCCCATTTCATCCCGGTTGGTGCCGCGGCCACGATGGCCAATGACCAGGGCTACATGACCTCGGTCGCCTTCTCGCCGACACTTGGCACTTGGATTGGCCTTGGCCTCATAAACCGAGGCTGTGAACGGCACGGCGAGCGCGTGCGCGCGGTGGACCCGGTCCGCAACGGCGATGTCGAGGTCGAGATCGTCAATCCTGTCTTCATCGACCGGGACGGCGCGCGCATGAAGGCGTGATCCCCGACCAACGATGCCCTCGGCACGCGCAACGGCAGATGCAGAGTTAAGCATGCGGGCCAATCGCGTCGCCTGTCCGGCATCCCTGACTTGCAATTGAATGCGCCACCTGTAGGCTTGCGGGGCTTTCATCACTCACGCTGCAGCGGGTCAGTATCGTGCGCGGTTCCTTTGCGTGTGGACTCTTTGGTGCCCTGCTTGCAAGCGTCGGCGGGTGGGCGCTGTTGGCGTCCGCGATCGCAGGCTTGCCAACGCTCGTCGCCCTGCGGCCGCATGCCATGGCTGCCGCTCTGGTGGGTGGGCTGCTGCTCCTGATTGGTGCCACGGCCCGCCGCTCAGCTTGGCAGATGCTGCATCTGGCTGGCCTCGGTTACGCCATCTACGGCATCCTCGGGCTGGCGGCATCGACCCTGCCTTGGCGGGGTGGCATCGCCATTCCGGCGTTGGATCAGACGTTCCACTCGGCGGTCGGCCTCGCCATGCTGCTCGTCGGCGCGTGGCTCGGCTTGGGTGGCGGCCGTCCCCGAGCTGAGGAGCAGGATCACGTCGCTGCCGATGCCGTCACGTGGGAACCGGACACAACGGCTGCCGCCACAGCAGCGCGACCTGCCGCACCCTTGGCCGAGCCCGAACCGCCTGTTCCGCCGCCAACTTCAGCTGGACCCGTTGTGACGCCACCAGCTCCGGCACTGACGACCACCGTGACGCCATCCTTGGCCGCTGCACCGCCTGCTCCAGCGCCGCTTTCACCGGCCCCACCAACACACGTGCCGCCAGCGGCGCGGCCTAGTCCGTCGACCGTGCCCGCCGTGGTCCCGCGGTCCTCAAATCCTGCGCTCGCCAGTGGCGCCCGGCCGATGCCTATGACAGCCGTGCCGCGCCCGGCCAGCCCGCCATCTGGCTTGCGGCCTGTGGCCACTGCCGCGGCTTCGGCATCGTCAGGCGTGGCAAGACCGGCGGCGCCGGCCACTCCCGCGAAGGTTGTGGCAGCTTCCCCGTCACGTCTGACGCAGCCGCAACTGCCGGGTGCAGTCAACGCCGCCGTTTTGCGGCCCACGCCTACCCCGGTTCAGCGCGATCGCGCCGCGCCGCCGCCACCAGGAACGCCGGTTCCGCCGGCCACGCGACTGACCCCATCTGTGCCAACGCGCGTGCCGCCCCCTGCCGCAGCGCCACGGCAGTTGCTGGCGGTCAAAACGCCACCGTCCGAGGCGCCAGCCCCGGACCTGGAACCACCGGCATCGCCTCGGTTTCCGTCCGGTGACGGCAATCGCAGCTGACCGCCGTCGCCGCCAGCCCTAAGGCTCATGCGATCGATCCGCCGGGTGACCCAAGTGCCTGCTTCTGGCGGAATATCCAGATTCCACCTTGGCCCCCGCCAGTGGGCTCTCCGGAGAGGCTATGTCAGCAGGCGATCGACATTTGAGCACAGGCGCAAGCGTGGCTTGGACGCATCAGTGCGGCTGCAAATTTCACAGGGGCTATGGGAACGCAAAATGTGATCGAAAATGTATCGCTAGCCAACGATCCGCTGACGCCTTCGTGGGCGTCATCGCAAATTCCGATGGGTAACAAGCTTGTCGTTGTCGCCGTTGAGATCGTGGAATCTGCATTAAAATCATGCTATTATGGAAATCTGATGGGAAATAAAATGAGGTAGCGCCAGCGCCAGCAGCGCGCACCCCGAAGCCCAAGGAAAGGACACGGGTGTATGTTGGTTAAGCAGGCAACCGACCCCTGCAACCAGCGCAAAATCTGCTGAAACCGCAGTTTTGGCACGCTCGGTAACATATTATGGCTTGACCGAGGCGGTCCTTAGCGATTTGCTAACGATCGTGGTTAGCGCCCGATCAGCATTCCGGCGGAGGCTGAAGGACCGCAGACCAACTCGTGCTGTGTTCGTCAGCATGAGGCACGTGAGTTTGCTGACGTCAGGTTTAGTCGGGGGTCGACATGCGTACGTTGAGAACCTCTTATCGGCCGGCCATTGCTGGCCAGATCGCCTTCAACTTCGAATCATTTAGCACCAGCCAACGCTTAACGCAACCACTAGTTGCAGAAATTATTCACTCACCTGCGCCCATGGCCCTTGAGGCCCTGCGCAACGCCTGTCGAGCGCCTCTAGCAACAACCTGAGCGAGCCCCCCGCGAGACCGTTTTCCGGCCTCGCGCCAGTCATTCGCCCGCACCCTGTCGCCATCCGCGCCGACGTCAGGGCCACCAAGACCCAGACCTTCCACCCATCACGCATCACACGCCGCGGCGGCGGCCCAGAGATAAAACTTCAGGAGACGGACCATGGCTATCGATTTCTTCACGGTTAGCGGAAGCGGTGACGGGTTCATTGGCTCAGGTGATCTGTCGAGCGGCAACGTCGTGGTCACTATTGGCCGAGATGCAA
Source organism: Hyphomicrobiaceae bacterium (assembly GCA_046154645.1). Classification (GTDB taxonomy): domain Bacteria; phylum Pseudomonadota; class Alphaproteobacteria; order Rhizobiales; family Hyphomicrobiaceae. The sequence continues at coordinate 5,131 of JBJXDZ010000043.1, read as the reverse complement.
CTGCCGGACTGGGCGGTCGCGCATTGGTGACTGTGAAAGATGATGGCGGTAACCTCGTTTACTGGCAGATCATCCAAGTTCCGGCTGCTTCGAACCCGACAATGAACATACCCGCTGGTTCCTTGCCGGAAGGCGACTTGACCTTCGAGGTCTTTCAGGGCTCAGGCTCAAACGCCACCGGCACGACAACTTACCCGACCAGTGCGGTCTTCAATTATCACGCGGGTGCTGCAGACGCAGTTGATTCAAGTACACCATCCGATTTTCCTCAGATAGATGCGACGCTTGACACGATAGCGCCTTCGGCGACGATCACGCTGGATGCGATCACGACGGACAACATCGTCAACATCGCGGAGGGCGGTGGCAGCGTTGCTGTGACCGGCACGGTCGGCGGCGACGTGGCGGACGGCGACACTGTCACGCTGACGGTGAACGGCAACACGTACACGGGCTTGGTGTCTTCGGGTCTGTTCTCGATCAGCGTCCCGGGCAGCGACTTGGTTGCCGACGGCGATGTGACGGTTGACGCGAGCGTGACGACGACGGACGCGGCGGGGAACCCGACGACGGCGACGGACACGCAGGTCTACAGCAGCGATCAGGTTGCGCCCGCCACCCTCGCCACACCCGTGGTCATCAACGAGAACCCGGCCGCGAACTTCGTGATCGCCACCTTCCCGAACACGGAAGCGGGCAGCGGCGATGCGCTGACCTACGCACTCGGCTCGAACCCGGGCAGCGCCTTCGCGCTGGTCGTCAACGGCGCCAACACCGAGCTGCGCGTTCTCAACCCAGCCTACTTCAACTTCGAGGTGAACCCCTCGACGTTGCTCAACATCACCACCACCGATCCAGCCGGCAACGCCACCACCACGGCCTACACGGTCAACCTGAACGACACCAACGAGCCGGTCACCATCGTCGACAATCCGCCGTCGCAGGACACCGTCGTCACCGGCACGGTCGCCGAGATCGCCGACTTGGGCGTCGGCGAGAACAGCGCCGCGTCCACCGTCTCGGGCGCCATCTACTTCGCCGACGGGGAGATCAACCAGGATCACGACGTCACCACCTCGGCGCCAGGGCCCGGCTACATCGGCACCTTCCAGGTCAACCTGATCGACGACGGTCTCGGCGATGGCCAGGGCCATATCACCTGGGACTTCTCGGTTCCCGACAGCGCGCTTGATCATCTGGCGGTCGGCGAGAGCATCACGCAAACCTACACCGTCACCATCAGCGACAACGGTTCGCCCTTGGCGACGCTGCCGCAGACGGTCACCGTCACCATGACCGGCACCAACGACCGCCCGGTCATCACCGCGGTCAATACGGTCGGTGCGGTCACGGAGGATGACGCTGCAACGCTGACAGACAGCGGCTCGATCACCTTCACCGATGCCGACACCACGGACCTGAGCACCACGACGCAGGTGCTCTTCGGCACGGCGACCACCTCCGTCACGCCGATCCCCGGACCGCTGGCGACGGCACTCGCCACGGCGCTGGCGCTTTCCGGCGACACCACCGGCGTGCACGCCGGCACGGTCAACTGGGACTTCACGCTTCCCAACAGCCTGGTGAACTACCTGGCCGAAGGCGAGACCATCACGGCCACCTACAGGATCTCGGTGCAGGACGATTCCAGCGCCCTCGACAGCACCGCCACGCAGGACGTCGTCGTCACCATCACCGGCAACAACGACGGGCCGACGGTCACGGCGGCCAGCAACACCGTCACCGAGGATGACATCATCACAGGTAGCGTTTCCGGCTCGGATCCCGACTCGGGCGAGACGGCCACGCTGACTTATGCGGTGTTCGGCAGCCCGCCAGTCGGTCTGACGCTCAATCCGGATGGCACGTACGAGTTCGACGCGTCGAGCTACGACAGCGTCGCGAGCACACTGACGGTAACTGCGCAGTTCACGGCCACGGACGCCCAAGGCGCGACATCGGCGCCGCAGAACCTGGTCATCACCATCAACGGCGTCAACGATGCCCCGGTCAATGCTGTGCCGGGCGCGCAGACGGTCGGCGAGGAGCTGCCGTTGGCCATCACCGGCCTGTCGGTCAGCGACGTCGACGCCGGAACTGCGTCGATCACCACGACGCTTGCCGTGCAGCATGGCACCATCACCATTGCCACCATGCTGGGCGGCGCGACCATCGGCAGCAACGGCACCGGCTCGGTGACGCTGACCGGCTCGCAGGCTGAGATCAATACCTCGCTCTCGGCGCTGAACGGCGTCGTCTACCAGGGCCCGCTCAACTACAGCGGCCCCGACCAGCTGACCATCACCACCAACGACGGCGGCAACTCGCCGCTCGTCAGCAGCGGCACCGTCTTCAACGTCGCCACGGGCGCGACGGTTCCGCCGGCCTCGAGCGCGATGGTGAATGGTCTTGGCGGTTCGGCTGGCTTCGGCGAGCAAGTGCAAGGCACCGGCGACGAAGTCACAACACCCGTCAGCCTCACGGGAGTATTCGGCCCGTCAGGATTGAATTGGTTCGGAACGACCTACACGTCGATCAATATTCATTCCAACGGCAACGTCAGTTTCCAGGGCGGGTTGGGCAGCTTCGGCCAAATCAATATCCCCGGCATCACGGCGTCCGGTCCTGGCGACATGATCGCGGTGTTCTGGACCGATGTGCAGACTGGTGCCGGGACCGCAGCGAGTCCGGGTGGCACGTCAACCGGGTCGAACAGAGTCTATTATGATTTGGACGCGACCAATCAAACGCTGACGGTCACCTGGGACGACGTGCGGGCATATCCCGTTACCGGCCTACCCAACGCCTATCAGCTGCAGATCGTGAAGCAGCCTGGAGATGGCAACTTCGACATCATCATCCGCTACGAGAATATCGACTGGTTCGATAACAGCTTTGGTCGTGCCCGTGCGGGCTTCACGGCCGCCGATGGCGACGTCAATCACTTCGTCGAATTGCCGGGGTCCGGCACGGCAGCGACGCTGACCTACGACACCACTCCGGGCAATACCAGCGTCACCGGCGTGTGGGCATGGCACGTGAGCGGCACCACCGTCACGAACGCCCTCACTGACAGCGACACCGTCGCCATCACCATCACGCCGATCAACGACGCGCCGACCATCGCGCTGGAAGCAGCTGGCACGCTGACGGACACGGTGGCCGCTGATCCGTTCACCACGCCGCTCACCGGCACGCTCGACGCCACGGACGTGGATACGGCGCCGACCTCGCTGACCTATTCCATCGTCGGTGAAACGCCGGTTATGGGCGTGACGACGCAGATCGGCACCTACGGCACGCTGACTGTCAATGCCGATGGCACCTATTCGTTCGCGCCGGATGCTGCCGCGATCAATGCGCTGCCACAAGACGCCACGAATCCGACCGTGCAATCGTTCAGTGTGCAGGTTTCAGATGGCGAAGCGCCACCTGTCGCCACGACTCTGTCCGTCAACATCGTGCCGTCGAATGACGATCCCATCATCGCCACCGTCGCGCCGTTCACGCTCCTCGATACCGCGATCAACGACACGGTCGCAGCAGTCGGTGGCTCGCTCGCGTTGGTGACCTCCGATATCGACACGGGCGCCACGCGCACGTATTCAATCGACGGCGGGGCACTCATCGCGCCCGAGCCAATCGAGGGTCCGACGTTCATCCGCACAAACGCACTAGGCGATTTGGTGGTGAATCAGGCGACCGGCGCCTACGCCTTCTTCCCCAACTCCGCGGCGATCAACGCCTTGGCACTCGGCAACGACCAGTCGCTGCCGTTCACCGTGCGCGCCACCGACGAGTTCGGCGGCACGGCCACGCAGACGATCACCATCAACATCACGGCCGCCAACGACACGCCGACCATCACGGCCGAGGTGGCGGATGCGGACCCGTTGACAGCTGGTAACCAGGCTCTGCTTGACACTGGCGCCACGGACAACTTCGCCGACATCACCGGCAGCCTCGACGGCGACGACCGCGACACGGGCCCCGTGCTGACCTACACCATCGTCGGCGAGACGCCTGTCTCGGGTGAGACGACGCTCACCAGCGCCTACGGCGACCTCATTCTCAACATCAACGGCGATTACGAGTTCGTGCCGAATTCGGTTACCATCAACGCGCTCAATGCCGGAGTTCCGTTCGACGTCACCTTCAACGTGCAGGTCGCGGACCAGCACAACGCCACCGCCGCCACGACTCTGACCGTCACCATCGATCCGGACAATGATCAGGCCACCATTGGCGGCACGATCGCGGGCACCATCGCTGAATCGGCGCTGGTCTCGCCACCGGTCACCACGGTGGGCGGCACGCTGACCATCGCCGACGTCGACACCGGCCAGGACGAGGTGCAGCCGATCGCCGCTGGTACGGCTGGCGTAGGCGGCTACGGCACCTTCGAAGTGCTGGCCAACGGCGCGTGGACCTACACCCTCGACAACGCCAACCCGACCGTGCAGGCGCTCGGTAATGGTGGAACGCTAACCGACACCATCGTCGTCACGTCCGCGGACAGCACGGACACCGAGACCATCACGGTCACCATCACCGGCGCCAACGACGCGCCGACGATCGTGAGCGCCACCACCTCCGGTGCCGTCACCGAGCGGACAGACGGCGCGTTGAATGAGAACACGGGCAACCTGACGGCAACCGGCAGCGTCACCTTCGACGACGTCGAGATCGCCGACACGCACGTGGTCACCATCGCCAACGTCGCCGGCGGCAGTGTGCCCATCGGCAGCTACATCGGCGCCTTCAGCAGCGTCTACACCAGCGACTCCGTCGGCGCCGGCAATACCGTCGGCACCGGTATCGGTAACATGAACTGGACGTACACCGTCGCGGCCGGCGCCCTGGATCACCTCGCTGCCGGGGATACGATCACGCAGGTCTACCGCGTCACGGTGACCGACAACGGCGCCCCACCCCAGTCCGTCTCGCAGGACGTGACGATCACGATCACGGGCACGAACGATGCGCCGGTGATTGTGGCCGGGACGACGGATGCGGTCGGCGCGGCGACGGAAGACGCCACGAGCCCGACTCTGTCCGACACGGGAACGATCGCGTTTGACGACGTCGATCTGGTTGACGTGCATACGGCCACAGTTCTTGCAGCACCAGC
>JBJXDZ010000042.1:0-8961 GCA_046154645.1 Hyphomicrobiaceae bacterium | reverse complement strand
GGGCCAATATCGACCGTTGCCGACATCGTGAGACGCAAATTGCGGTTCGGCAGCTGGTCGGTGGGATAGCGGACAAGTTCTCGAAGGCCCGAGGACGCCCCTGGGGATCGGAAAATAGCGGAGAGTGGTTGCCGCGTTTGGAAGTCAAACGCAGTGCGCTGCGCGTGCTCAGACGTTTCACCGCCGAAACACCGCTCTATTGTTATCGCGTGCTGTCAGACATCGCGCATTCGGTCCGCGCCTACCGGTGGCTTGCCGGCGATTTCTATGTCATTCAGCAGTGCCAGCTTGGGTCAGCTGTGCTTGCCGATGTGCAATCGGCTAAAGATCACATTCCACGAATGGATGGCGATTGCACATGATCTCGACCGCAGCCGCAGTCTGAACGACGTTGTTGGCTATCTGCTCCGCCCGCCGGGGTGGAGGCCTGCGTCACAAGAGCGGGCCCCGAGCCAGCCGCAAGTTGTCGACATGGCTGGATTGGACGCGCAATCCCGATGGGTCAGACTTGCTTCAGCCCGTCATCGCCAGAGTGTCGATGGGCAAGCACTTTTGGGGCACAGAATTGGGCAGGTCTGATAGACCGGCGACGAAATCTATGAAAATCTGGTGGGCGTTTCCATTGCATAGGATTGGGTCTTGCAAGATCGAGGGACCGTTCTTGTCGTCGGCGGATCGAGGGGCATCGGCCTCGCCATTGCGCGCAAGTTTGCTGTTGAGGGCTTCGACCTGTTTTTGGTCGCCCGCAAAGCTTCGGCTTTGGCGTCCGCGGCCAAAATGCTGGAAGAATCCGGCACGAGGGTCGCGACACTGGCCATCGATGCGACGGAGAAGGCGGCCCCCGCCTTAATTCTGCAGGCACTCCAGCAATGCCCTGAGGCGCTCCACTATGCTGTTATCAGCATAGGCGCTTGGCGATCGGGATCGACGGCCGACCTGGACGAGGCGTCGCTGCAAGCTCTGATCGACACCAACACTGTGGCTCCGCATCTGCTGCAGCGCAGCCTGATGCCTATACTCGAGCGCCAGCGCGGGGGCATCCTCTTTGTCGGATCTCTGGCCGGGTGCATGCCGCTGCCATGGCTCTCGGCCTATGCCGCTTCGAAAGCGCACCTTCATGCCAGCGTACTGAGCCTGCGGGAGGAAATGCACGGGCTTGGCGTCAATGTCTGTCTGCTGGCACCCGGCGCCGTCCGGACCGAATTCATCTCTTGGTCTTCGGACTCACGCTGGCGATGGTTCGTCGAACTGCTGGCCAGCACGCCCGAGACGGTGGCACAGGCGGCCTATTGCGGGTTGCGATCCGACGTGCCGCTGATTGTTCCGGGGGTGCTGTGGCGGCTGGTCTGGCTCGGCATACGGATTCTCCCGGCTCCTGTGCTCCGTCGATTGTCGCGTCTGGTCTTGCGGGGGCCCGGCGAGACGCGTCGGGCGTCCCCGGGAACAGCAGACGCTCCCGGTTCGATCGCACCGGAAAGATCCGGCCGATGACATGGCTACACAGTGCGAGAGTACCAGACGCCCTAGGGCGATTGTTCGGGTGCGCGCAGACTGTTCGTCGCTTGTCCCTGTTGCTGTTGGCCCTCGCCGTCATTCATTTGACGTTCGGCGGCCTGAACACGGCGCGAAGGCTCAGCGTCGACGTCGGTCGTGCCCAGGATGCCCAGATGCTGGTTCGAGCGGTCACCGGCGGTGGCGCTGCGACGCGGCTCTTTGGCGAAGATCGAACGATCGGCTACACCATTGTGCTGACCGTTCTGGCGACGGTAACGCCGCGCACAAACTCTGGGCTCGCTTGCTGGGCTGCGGGCGACGAGACATGTCGCTCGGTCTCCTCGCTGGCCTTTGTCATCGGCGCCCAACTGCTGGCTGCGCTGGCCGTGATCATGCTGATGTACCACCTCGCACACCGGCTCAGCGGACGGTCCGCGATCGCCCTGCTGGCGACAGGGCTTTCCTATCTATCGCTCCGGCTCGGTCAGTTCGCGGGCTTTGCTAAAGGCGACATCTGGTATGTTCTCTTCCTCCTGCTCTATTTCTCCGGCCTGACTGAGGCTGTCGCCCGCCGTTCGCCATGGTACGCATTGGCATCGGGCGCGGCGCTGGGCATGAGTATTCTGTTCCAGCCTCTGGCGGCTGTACTTGCGCTGGTGACGCCAGTGCAGATCATGATGGGGAAGCCGAGAGCAGCGGTTGAGGCAAATCCCATTTCACCGATGCTCATGAGCGGTTCATTCGTGGCCGGCATTGCGTTGTCCGCGATCGGACTGCTGTGGCTTGCGATCGGGGCTTCCTACGACGGGACTGCGATGCTGCGTCACGTGGCCAAGGGGCTCAGTGAGCGGGTTGCCTTCGTTGGATTGGAGCGAAGCACCTGGTTCTCGGCTGTCGTGACATCGGTGCCGTGGATCGGTGAAATGCTGTCAGGCCTGCTTCCCGTTTCGGAACTCCGCAAGCTCAGCATCGGCTCGGTACCGGGCAGCCTGGCGTTTCTGGGCGCCGAGCAGATCTATCCGAATACGCTTGCCGCGGCCGGCGGCGACGGCAGTTCCACACTGAAACTCCTATTGCGCGATTGGGTGATGGGAAATCCTTACGGTTACGTCCTTTCTATTGTGCCCGTGTTGGCGCGCGGCGTCTTCGCCGGTGGCGGTATCATAGCTTTGGCAGGCCTGTTCCATCTCGGTGCGATGCTGGCCTTTGCGCGTGCGGAGGACCGCTTGGATGTTCATCTTCTGGTACTTGTCCCAGTGGCAACTTTGCTCGCCGTCAACGTGCTCTTCACGGGCAACGCCTTCTGGCTCAATCCAATGTTGCCGTTCGTTTACGCCTACGCCATTGCCTACGTATCCGGCGGCTGGTAGTCGAACCTGCTGCCGATTGCCGGACGACCGGCACCGACTTGAGGGTGAGGGATTGCACGATGACGGCGCCCGTAACGGTGACCCGGCGTCTGGACCTGGACCGGCTGCGGATTCTCGCTTGTCTGTCGACGTTCTGCTATCACGCCATACAGGTGTTCGACCTCAATCCCTATTACCATGTCAAAAGCAATACTTTGTCACCGGCGCTCGACGTCGCCGCGCGTCTTCTGCAGGCTGTCAGAATGCCATTGTTCTTCCTGATCGCCGGCATGGTCGGCTTCAAGGCCCTGGAACGCTACACCGACCGCCAGTTGATCAGGCAGCGCTCCCTGCGTCTGCTACCTCCGTTCGTCGTCGGCATCGTCTGCTTCTCACCACTGATCAAGTATTTCGAGATCCTCGACGGGCGCAGCATCGGCTGGAGCGGTATCGTCGCGCTATCGGGGCCGCCGCCGGATCTGCTCGTGGTGTTGCGGCGCTATTTCACGCAGTTCCGCGGGTTCAGCTGGTCCCACATGTGGTTTCCGCTCTACCTGTTTATCTTCGGTATCTTGCTGCTCCCGGTTCTGCGGCGACTGGGCCGGGCCAAGTGGAGGAACCGGCTCCCGCTGGCTGCGGCGCTCGTTCTGCCGCTTCTGATGCTGGTCGCCGTCGAGGTGGCGCTGCGACCGATCTTTCCCTGGCACATCCCCAATCTGTTCTGGGATTGGGCAAGCGTCTTCGTTTATCTGATCTGCATGCTGTCGGGAGCTGCCCTGATCCGATGGCCCGAACTCGAAGCCATCCTGCAGCGACGAAGGGCCGTCACGATCGGACTGGCTGTCGGCGGAGCCGCACTCTATCTCGGCTTCGACGACTGGCTTTCGCGTGCGGTCGGGCGGGCGCTCTGGCTGTGGGCGCTTTTGAGCGTTGCCATCGGCCTTGGCCCGTGGTTGTCGCGCGGCCGGATCATCGGCGAACGCTATCTGTCCGAAGGGGCACTGCCAATTTACGTGCTGCATCATCTGCCGCTGATTATGATCGCGTTCGCGGTCAAGGACTTGGAGTGGCCTGTCTGGCAGCGTTATGTTGTCATCGTGCTCGGGGCTTTTGCGGTCACCATGGCGGTTTATCACACGCTGGTAAGGCCGTTCGCTATCGTGCGCCAAGCGTTCGGCATGCCGCAACGACCGAATGCGAGCGTGGATGCAGGGCGCGACCCCAGCAGCACGGATTTACCCGACGCGGTTGCGGCGCCCGTGCCGGAATCGCAGCGGTCACAGGTTTGACGACAGCGACAGGGCGCGAGTGTTGCATGGAGAGCGACGAGAAACCGGCCCGACGCCGTGATATCGACCGGCTGCGCGTGTTGGCCTGTATCTCGACGTTCTGCTATCACCCGCTCACGGTGTTCGATCTTGGCGCCGTCAGCCACATCAAGAGCGGCACGACGTCGGCGGCGTTCGACATCGCCTCGCGTCTTCTGCATACGGTTCGCATGCCGCTGTTCTTTCTGATTGCCGGCATCGTCGGGTTCCTGTCGCTGAGGCGGTGGACCAACCGGCACATCATTGCGCAGAGGGCTAAGCGGTTGCTGCTGCCGTTTCTGTTCGGCGTGGTGCTCATCGCCCCCGTAATCAAGTATTTCGAGATCCTTGATGGCCGCAACATCAGCTGGCAGGGAGCCGTCGCCATGACCGGGCCGCCGCCGGAGCCATTGGTGTTTCTGCGCCGCTTCTTTACTCAGGCACGGTGGTTCAGCTGGTCGCACCTTTGGTTTTTGGCCTACCTGTTTGTGCTCGGTTGCGCATTGCTGCCCGTAATGCGCCGGCTGGACCGAGCGCGTTGGCCAGCGTCGATCCCGGTGGCACTGGGACCGCTTGCCATCCTCGGGCTTCTCATCGCTGTGGAGCTTGTCCTGCGGCCAGTGTTTCCCCTGCACATCCCGAACTTGATCTGGGATTGGGCGAATGTCGCCGTTTACCTCATTTGCTTGGTCTCGGGAGCGGCCCTCGTGCGCTTTCCGTCCCTGGAGGCGCTCTTGCAGCGCTGGTGGCCGGCGATCGCGGTGCTGGCCTGCCTGAGCCTCAACGTGCACGCGGCTGTCGCCAGTGGTTGGGTTGGGGGCGTCAGCCGAGCCCTGTCACTGTGGAGTGTGCTGTGCCTGTTGATTGGCCTCGGGCCGTGGCTTTCCGGCCTGCGCATCTTCGGCGAGCACTATCTGGCCGAGGCGGTCTTGCCCCTTTATGTCCTGCATCTGCTGCCGCTTGTAGTCATTGCCTACTATGTCAAAGACCTCGATTGGCCAATCTGGTTGCGCTACATCGTCATGGTCGCGGGCGGGTTCACTGTCACGCTCGTCATTTATCATTACTTGGTCCGTCCATTCCGTGTGGCACGCCTGGCCCTGGGGTTGTCGCCGCGCACCTAGGCATATCCCAACTGTCGTACGGCAAGCGGTTCCAGATCCTGGCTGCTGGAGCTCTACCCAAGCTTGGGCCAGAACATGCCGGCGCGCCGGCGGTACTCGGCATAGGCACTCGCCTGCGGCGTCTGGCCGAAGCCAGCTTCCTCGTGGCGTGCTGCTATCACCAGGAGCGGGATGATGAGCACCAGATAGGCAACATTAATCGGATGCAGCGTCGCCAGGGCACAGCCAAGCCAGAACAGGATGTAGCAGGCATAGAACGGATGCCGAATGAACCGGTATGGACCGGACTGGAGAATGAATTGCGGGTTGTCGGGAGCAAATATGAGCTTCAATCGGGCCGAGCGACTTGCATGCACGGCCCAGCCAAACAAGACCGCCGAAACGACGAACAGGCATAGCGCCGCCAGCAGCAGGGTTTCGTTCTTCTGGCGCAGCCAGAGCTCGCGGCCGAATACGAAGATGTTGCCCGCTGACAGCGCCGAAAGCAGAGTGAACCTGCCGCGCGCGCCTGCCGAAACGAAATGCACGTTCACCGCACAGGCGACAGCAGCGAAGATCGCGAGCCCCATGCCCAGCACGAGAAGCTTCATTCCGTCCTCCAGGGACATGCGCGAACCGCGGAGCTTTGACGGATGCGGCGCAACGGCCAAATCATTCCGCGGCCACGCCCGTGCCGGGGCCGGTGTCGCCAGCCGGCTCCGCGACGGATTTCGCTGACTTCGGCTTCTGCGTTGCCGGGCCGACGCCCGCCAGTCCCAGAATGGTGGTCACCGTTGTCGTATGCAGCCTTTCAACTTTCTCGATATTGAAGTGATGAATACTGGCATCTCTTGCGAGGTCGACATTGCGCACCGACGTGCGAGACCCCGGTGCTGCCCGGTAGGAGATATTCCAGACACTGTTGGACTGGAAGTAATTGACGACGCGCCCGACGTTACTCGGGACGTCGATGGACTTGGCCGCACTGAAAGTCACGATCAAAGCGACCGGCACGCGCGCCTGTCGAAGCCGTTCGGCCATGGCGAGAGACGCGTCCGCCCCAAGCGAGTGTCCAATGATGACGATCGGGGCGTGGTTGGCCTTGTAGTCACGGATGGCCCGCTCAGCGAACTCCGATGCAACCGTGTAGCTGCCGACCTGGGCCGAAATACCGCGACGCCGGAGCTTGGCTGCGAGGTCGTCAAGGCCCGTCGACACGTCGGCCAGGCCGCGCAGCAGATAAACTTTGCTTGTCTGCTGAGCATTGATGCCAGTCGAGGTGGCTAAAGCACAGATGGTCAGGAGCATGAGACAGGTCGGGCGTGTCCACAGTCTCATGGGAAATCTGCCACTGAATTTCTGCTGACAAAGCAAGATGCTCGGGACCGGTCGCTTCAGGCTATCTGCATAACGTCACCGAGCTAAGATACAACAGACGATGCGATGCCGGGTGTCCAAATGGCAACATAAGAGCCCGCAGTGGCGCGCCGAGCGAGCCAATTGCATACCCGCTCGAAGGCAAGCGGACTCGACTCTATTAAGCGTGTGTCCCGCTGCCGTGTCGGCGCAAACTGAACCAGGTCGCACACCCAACATCCGTCCGATGTGTTCAACAATCCACCTGACGCGAAGATCGCAAGCGGAAATCGCTCCGCTCGAAACGATCCGTCGTCACCCTGTTCCGGTTCGGGTCATGGGCCGCCGACTTAGTCATGTTGATGGCACGACAGCCCTTCCCTCATCAACAGACATTTCGCGCGCAAAAGTTGCGTTTTGACTCGACGCAACCTGCCGCTCCTGTCACCCAGCCGCCCGCACCCCAGCCCTCATAAGCACCAGCAACGCTCCGAGCCTCCGCCGCTCGGCAATGGCGCTCTTCGTGTGCCGCCCAGCTCGGAACGCACCGTTACGCTTGCCCACTGGCGCGCCGCTGCCGTGGGCGCCCCCGTGCATACGGCAGCGGCTTCGCGCTCTAACGCACGGCGACCGGCATGGCTTCGCGTTCCGTGTCCGGGCTCCGCAGCGGCGGCAAGACCTCAGTTGAGGCGGTTCGCTCGATCCTAGGTGCATGGGGTTGGTTTCCGCTTTCAAGTGTGGCCCCTCCCTCCCGGCCATTGGCGCCAGTGGCGGTGCCGGGTCCGTTGATGACATTCCCGACAACGGCTTGCGCGCCGGGATGCACATGAACGACCTTTACAACTTGTTCGCCGCCGCGCTGCAACTTGGCAAGCGCTTCGGCCTGCAGCGTGAAGGTGCGCAGCAGTTTCACAGCAATATTCGCCGAGCTGTCGAATTGCGGAATTTGATCGACGCGCATGGCGCGTTGGGTGATAAAGAGAGCCGCAACGTGTGTGACGGCCGCTTGGACGGCAAGGGCGGCCTGCAGTTCGTTGGCAGGTCTCAGGCCTTCGACCATGGCAAGCATGCTGTTCACGCGCACAGGATCGATTTTTCCGGTGTGGTCTCGCGCGGCCGTCATGAGATGGTTGAGTTGCGACGTTGCGAAATCGTTGCCTCGGCTTCCAAAGACATCCTGCAAGCGAACGTGCCAGCCCTGGAAGTCGGAATGCCCGCCGCCGGACAATTCGACGTTGCCTTTGCCGTCTTGCTCGAAGGTCAGTCTGACGCGAGGCTGCCGCTGTTTCACCGACTGCCGAGCAGCATCGATCGCGGCGCGTTCGCTGGGGCCGGGCGCTGGCAGGGGCGGCTCTTTTGATAATGCGATCGCCTTTTTTTTTGCTGTCACGTGAAAGTCCTCGCGCGCGCGGCCTGCCGGCGGCCGTTGGGATGAAGTGAGCCGGTATTTTTTTTGATTTGGGTAGTGAAGTGACGCCACGCCACCCGCGCCCTTGCTACGCTGCACGCTTTGATAGTTCCGCGCAGCAAGGGCGCTAATCGAATTCACAAGCAGCCAAACTCCTTCTTGGAAGCCTAGACTCACAGGATAACTACAGGAGTCCTACAGGTATAGATCCGACGCCCATGTCGGTATGTCTGCTGACGCAAGTGCCAGTAGGTGCAGGGACGGTGGTGTCATGACCTACGCCCTGTCGTCGCTGTCAGTATCGTCATCATTTTGGGGCTTATGTTCTTCGAGAACCAGATCGTCAGGACCGCCTAGGAATATATAGCGATTGGCAGACCACCCCGCTCGGCCAGGCTTCCAAGGTTCGATCAAGCGAATCCAGCCTCGTTGCTCCAGGACCTTCTTCGCGCGACTGACCGATCGCGACGGCATTTTGAGTGCTTTGGCGGCACTCTTTATCGAAAATTCTGCGTAGCCCCGATCTGACCGGAAGCGATGCTGAAAGTGGTTGGCGAGTGCCATTGCAGTCGGATAACGCCTGACGAACGGGTCGGAAGACACCTGTTCATGCCAGTTGAAACGAAGGCGGTTGATTCTCTTGATGCGCTCGGCGTCGGAGATGTCATTCATGGCCGGCCTCGTCGTCAGAACGAGCAGCGGAGCCGGCATCAGAAGTCGATCGTCTTCGATTGGCCGCCAGCCAAGCGTCGAGATCCTCGACGCGATAAACAACGCGCCGACCTATCTTGGAGTAGACAGGCCCACCACCGTTCAGTCTGTAAGCGCCGGAGCAATAATCCCTCAGTGAAGCAACCGAGTCGGTCGGTTGCGCCGGAGTAAAACTCCGTCAACTGGAAGCCCTGTGCCGCGTTCGGCCGAGGGCGGGGGATGTTCGACGTGGA
>JBJXDZ010000041.1:0-19705 GCA_046154645.1 Hyphomicrobiaceae bacterium | reverse complement strand
TCAGGCCAAGGATATTCTGCAGGATCTGCCGCTCGATCTCGATCTGTCCGGTGGCGACCATCCGAGAGAGCGACAATGTCGGCGAAGGCGGCAGGCTCGCCTCGACCATCTGCGCTTCGGAGATTCCTAGTTCGCTGTAGGCCGCCTGAAGTCCGCGATTGTTGAGCAATGAAATCTGTACAGCGGCTTCGACGGTCAACTGCTTCTTCAGAAGCGCTTGAACACGTGCCTTCGTTGCGGCAGCTTCGGCCTCGGTGCGGATCTTTATGACGTCTTTGTTCAGTTCACCACCAGCCTCGGACTTGACGAATGCCATCCCGCCATCGCCGGAAAAATTGGTGCAGCCACCAAGGAACAGAACACAACCAAGCGCCCCGGCGATCACTGCACTTCGGTGTCGCGAGACTGTGAAATTTTTATATATCATTTCAACTCTCGCTTCGTCCTGGTGCACCTTGGTTGATCGACCGCCCAGCGGGTCACGCCGCTGCATTATTGCTTCACAGCAGGTGGTGCGCTGTGCATGCCCTGGCTTGGTGCGGCTGCTGCAGGCACCGCAGCGGGTGAAGCGGGTGTCGCCGGCGATGTGGGAGCCACTGCTGCCGCAGGCACGGCCACTTGGGCCGGGGCTGGAATAGCACTGCCCTTCTTTGCGGGAGGGCCGCCGGGCAGACTGCCCGGAGGCGCAACGCGTTTGTTAACGTCGCCCCAAGGCATTGGAGCGATGGGACGATAGCTCTGCGCACCTCGACCGATCGACTCGTACCGGTGGGGCCTCACCTTGACTGGATTATCCGGCATAGGCCCGGAATGTGGCCACTCGGGTTCGTCGTCTCGCACGCCCCAAGCGGTAAGGGCCGTTGCGGCAAGGAGAGCAACTAAGAGGCGTATTGATCTCATGGGCCATCCTGCTATTCGGTGCTCGCAACACAGACAAAGCCATGCCGGGTTGCCGCATTGACGACTCAGCTTGTTTTCAACAGCCTACCCACAACTTGGATTCGAACGCGACAGCAGCCGTGTAACGGCGCGTAACGTCGCGCGAAGTGTGGCCCTGCGGCGTCACAATTTTTGGCGCGTCCGCCATTACTTCCGGGCTGGGATCATCGCTTCGACCCGAAGACCGCCTGCGGCCCGGTTTGCGAGGGTGACGTCGCCGCCAAGGCTCCTCGCGACGCTCCGCGCAACTGACAGACCAAGCCCCGTTCCCGCGATGTCCTCACTTGAATCGGCTGCCAGTCGGCGGAACGGCCGGAACGCCTCTTCGTGCAAGTGCGCGGGGATGCCAGGGCCGTCGTCATCGACGGCAATAACCAATGAACTCGAACTCGATGTTAGCGGTTTGATTGTGATCGCCGCCCGTTTTCCATACTTCACAGCATTGTCGGCGATGTTGACGACGGCGCGTCGCAATGCGACGGGCTTTGTTGCAAATGGCAAATGGGCGGGGCCGTCCAAGCTGACGGACGCTCCCGCATCCGCCAAGTCGTCGGCAATGCTCTGCACGAGGGCCACAACGTCGATCCGCTCGCTCGGTTCAGCTTGAAAATCGGCCCGAGCGAAGTTGAGGGTTGCGTGAATCATCCGCTGCATTTGCTCGATGTCCGATCCGATTTTTACTTTCAGATCTGACTCCGGCATGTCGTCCAACCGCAAGACGAGACGGGTGATTGGTGTGCCGATGTCGTGGGCCAGGGCGGCTGCGAACGCCGTCCTATCCTCGATCAGACGCTGAATGCGCTCCTGCATGACATTGAAGGCACGAGCCGCTGATACTACCTCCGAGGCGCCACGATCATGCATTGGGGGAGCATGAATGTCGGTTCCCAAACGTTCGGCGGCTTGCGCCAGGGCCATTAGGGGGCGGGTTGCAAGATTGAGAATCCAGGATGCCGTCATCAGCACCGACAGAAGCACAGCAAGCAGCGGAGCCCAAAGGTGGAAGGCCGAGAACGGATTGACCGACAGCAGTGGCGAAGCGAATGCGATCACCGTTCCGTCAGACAGACTTACGTGGGTCGTGACGGCGCCGGTTGAGCGGATTTCATCAAGCGTTCCCGCCGGGAGATGATGAGGTTCCGGGTCTAAGGTTGCGCTCAGCGTCGTAAGCAGGCTTGGCCCCGGACCGGCCAGGGGTGCGTAAACTGTCCCAATACCATGATGATCCGGGCGGTCTAGAAAAAGGCCAACGAGATGTTCGAACAGATGTGGGCGTGTGCCCTCGACTATGGGCGCTGACACTACTGCGGTAGCCCTTGTCGCCACCGTGACCAATGGACTGGCCAGACGTTCGATCAGTCTTTTGCGTTCTTCGGGTGCCGTGTCCTCCAACAGTCGTGTCGTTAGCGCGATCCGGTCTGCGATCAGCGCATCTTGCAGCAGCGAAGCTGCTTCCTCGTGCTTTCTGGCGTACAACCAAAGACCGGCCAAATGAGACAAAGCCAACGATACGACGAGCACGATCAATACACGCGATTTGAGCGTCTTCAGCACACAGCTATTCCTTGATCACAGTGACTTCAGGCGTGAAGATGTAGCCTCTATTGCGAACCGTCTTGATGAACTCTGGGTCGTCCGGGTTGATCTCAATTTTCCGCCTCAACCTTGTCATTTGCATATCGATGCTCCGATCGAACGCGATCGCACTACGGCCCCGTGTCAGGTCGAGAAGCTGATCGCGCGTCAATGTCAGCTGCGGGTGCTCAACAAAGGCGTTCAAGAGATCGAACTCTCCATCGGTGAGAGTGATCATCACACTGTCAGGTGACGTCAACTCGCGCCCAATCCGATCGACGGTCCATCCGGCAAATTGCAGGATTCTCGCGCGCTGTAGCGGTGACTTCACGGGGAGGTCATTGGCGCGTCGCAAGACGGCTTTGATCCTTGCCAAGAGCTCTTGAGGATTGAACGGTTTCGTCAGATAGTCATCTGCCCCCATCTCCAGGCCGATGATGCGATCCGTGTCGGAGCCGAGAAGCGTCAGCAGAATGATCGGAACCCGGCTCTCCCGCCGGATATCCCGGCAGAGATTGAGGCCGTCCTCGCCGGGCATCACACGATCGAGGACGATCAGATCGATCTGTGCCGCGACCAAGGCCGCGCGCAGTTCCTTGCCGTTGGCTGCAACACTAACCCGGTAGCCGTTCTTCTTCAGGAACCGCGAGAGTAATTCCCTGATATCGCGGTCGTCGTCGACCACGAGGATATGGGAGGAGTGATCCATCGGCGCCCTCAGTTTTTCGTCCGGCAAGGCCACGATAGGTGCTCCCCGATGTGTTGGTAGGTCGTTTTGGTAACGCAACGTCACGTCGCCGCCTTCTGGTGACATGCCGTGACCTGCGCTTTATCGACTGCAGCATAGCAGCGGCGTAAACCGAGATCGAGCCAGCAAGTCGACGAGATCGCTGGCTTTTCAGACTGCCCGTCAACAAAGGACAATCCCTATGAAGCAGATGATCATCGCGGCAACCCTCGTCGCGTCCGTCGCCGTCGCCGCAGCCGCCGCCACGGCAGCCCTAGCTCACCGTTCGACGCAACCGCCTGCCCCGCAGCAGGTGACTAAGCCGGACTTCGGGAAGTCACTATTCGATCAGCAGCTGCGTAACGGCCGCTAGCGACCTCCGTCGCTCTTGGTCAGCAGTAAACATGCTGGTCCGCCTGGGCTACCGGATGGACCAATTCGCATTGCCTTTCGTCCTTAGTATTGTTTTGTTGCGACGCTGCGGTCCGATTGAAAAGTCACAAGAAGAACAACCATATCCGCACGCCCCGCTGCGCCACGCATCGACTCCAGATCTGCGTCGATTAAATCGAGCACTTCTGGCGGCATTTCAGGCGCGCGCGGCACTCAATCCCGCCAAGCCAAGTCAGTCCACCTGACCGAAGACCAGTCCCCTAATTTTTACTTGACATCAGGAGCATCCACCTGTCCAGCAGATGAACGCCATCTTATGCCGTTCGTTCTTGAGATTTTCGGGCAGAATTGGCGGGTGGAAATATTCACCTGCCCAGGTGCCGCCGCTGCGGCGAAGCGCGAATCGTTCTCCCGGCCCAATTTCAAAGTTGAGGCTCCTTGCGGTCGCGTCGAACCTATGCGTCCATCCCGGCCCAGAGATAAGGCCGCCATCCCTCCCGATCACGATGGTCAGCGCGGCCCTGGGTCGTGACAGCCAAATGCCCTCGTGAGCGCCAGCGATCGCTGTCGACTGCGGCAGAAGTCCGATGGCCACTGCCGCCGCAAAAGTGAAGGTTCCTTTCATCGGCGATACTCCGGCAAGAGCGCTTTGTGACAAATGACTCGGGCCATCGGCGCAGAACTGCGAAGAAGGGCGGTCCCGTCCCTCTATTCGTGTAACAGGGGTCCAAGGATCTCGGCAGGGCAAATAACCACTAGGCCGCGGCTTCCAAGACGGTTGCTTAGACTCGGTGCGGAGTCGCATGCGCCCGACAATGTGCCACAGGACTGTCGCGGCACCATACGACGATAAGGCCCGTCTCAGTGGCGGTCTCGCAGTGAATATTTCGAAACGCATTGTAACAGAGCCAGGAACCGTTACTGGCCGATACACCGAAACGCGGCAAACAAGCTGGCCTTGGACTACGAGTGCGTTGTTCAAGATTGTGCTTGATTGCTCCGGGGGAGAACGGTTGATGCGAGTCAGAAGAGCCTTCGCATTCGGGTTCGCTGTGTTTGCTGTGCTGGCGCAGCCTGCCAATGCTCAGGACGTTGCCAATGGCGAGGACGTCTTCAAGAAATGTCGCGTGTGTCACAACGTCGGTCAAGGTGCAACGAACAAGATCGGCCCCGCTTTGCAAGGCATATTTGGCCGAAAGACGGGTACTTTCGACGGTTTCAGCTATTCCGATGTCATGCGTGAATCTGGCGAAAAGGGGCACGTTTGGACAGCCGAGACGATCGACAAGTACCTGGAGAACCCGAGAAGTTACATGCCGGGCAACAAGATGGCGTTCGTCGGCGTCAAGGACGAGATTGATCGCAGGGATCTCATCGCATATTTGAAGTCAGCGACGCAGTAGGCGGGTCCTAGGCCGAATGCTCGGCGAATAGACTGCTGTTTTGAGAAGGCAGGTTGCGCCTCTTCGACACTTCGGACCATGAGAGCTAATGCCGCTCATGCAGGCAGTGCTCGTGATGCGCGAGCACGTCGATGATGCGGCAGTCGGAAGCCGAACCCTTCGCGCACTCCTTGATCGTCCGGGAAGCTTCGACTCTCAACTTACAGCGCTGATTGATACTCAAAGTAGGCGCAGGAGTATTGCATGTCCTGGTCGAGGAACAATCGATAGAGTCGGCTGTCGAGGTCATAATGATGCGCGACATTTCGCCGGGACCGACTCGCGAAGTTACGCTGGCGAAACCGCCGTGTCGAAAATCGAAGCCGATCGAGTGCGCGCAAAAGGAAGGGTGGGCGAAACTTGGTTTGATTGTCGACCAGCACGAGGACGAGATCGAATATGGAGCCACAATCGAGTGCGATCCGCTCGTCCATGTAAAGCTCGCCGAGCTTCATATCGGGATCGCGAATGAACTCGAGCTGTGCGCGCGCATCGTTGAACCGAATTGCGACCATAACGCCGCTGCCATCGCCGAATTCATGGACGTTGCCGCGATGGGTCGTGATCCGCAGGGATCCGGTCCGCACGATCTTCCGCAGTGCGGTTATCAGCAGTCGCTCCATTGACACCTTCAACGTAGTTGCTCGTGCCCAGGTGGCAGCTTGAGCCGTCACTCGTGGCAGGGGTGTGGTCGTACGGTCGATGGCGGCGGAAGGGCCCATTGACTGCTAGCGCTGGACGCGTCCGCGTCAACCACAACCCTCTGACAATTTTGCCGAATCTCTGCTGAGACCAACGCCGGTGCAGATGTCACTTACAAATTTGTAAGTGTCGCGCCCCAATCTCGGACCGTCAGACTGCGATGAGCTGACTCATAGTTCAGGGGGAGGCGCAATCCGAGGGGCGACGGTAGCGGCACATCACCGCGTTCGAGCTGACGTGGTGACGACACGGTCGGCGCCGCGCCGCACAGCCAGTTAGGAAGTAAATTGGGGGATCGATGATACTGACACTTGGGGGGCAGGGGCTAAATCACGACCGCGCGCGCGTGTTGACCACCTTGGCCGGCACCTCGCTGTCGATCCTGCTGGTCGCGGTACAGCTCGGCATGATCGCCGGTTTTGCGGAGATGATCTCGGGGGCGATCGATCACGCGCAGGCAGGCTTGTGGATCGTACCCCCCGGCACTGCCGCCTTCGATGACTCATCGAAGCTCGGCATGGATGCTCGCTATGCCGCACTGCAAGTCGCCGGTGTTGCGAAAGTTTCTCCTGTTGTCGTCGGCTTTGCGGAATGGCGAACCCGGGCGCAACACACTGCCACGGTCGTTGTCATCGGCGCCGAATCTAAGGACGGCGCATTGGCACCGTGGAATGTCCGACAAGGTAATCTCAATGGCCTGGATCTGGAGGGTGGTGTTGTCGTCGACACCAGCTATCGCACGCAGCTCGGCATCGACAGACTCGGCGAGCGAGCGGTCGTTGAAAATGTTCCTGTACGCGTTGTAGCGTTGTCGTCCGGCATCAGGTCGTTCACAACATCACCTTATCTATTCACATCGTTGGGTACGGCACGAGAAATCCTGGGGTTGTCGGCTAGTCACGCGACGTATCTGCTCGTCAAGCTCGCGGATCGTGCAGACACCAACAGGGTGCGAACTCGACTGACCGAGGTTTTGCCGCGGCTCGAGATTCTCACCACGGACGAGTTTCGCCGCCGCAATCTGTCGCGATGGCTGCTTGAGACGGGTGCTGGCGCAGCACTTCTCGGCGGTGCGCTCCTTGGCTTTCTGGTCGGCTGTGTGATTGTCACACAAACGCTGCATGCGAGCATCCGCGAGAACATCAAGCAGCTGGCGACGTTACGCGCCATGGGGGCATCTGACGCCTTCATGGCAGGGACGGTCGCGTGTCACGCCGCGTTGAATACTGGGCTCGCAGCTCTGTTGGCGGCAACATTCTGTCTGGGCCTGGCTTGGTTGAGCAGCGATGCCGCGTTGCCGATCCACCTGTCGAAATCACTCACGCTCGTCCTTGCAGTATTGGTTTGCGCGATGTCGACATTCGCGGCTTTGGCGGCACTGCGCAAGGTTCTGAAGCTAGAGCCCGTTGAGGTTCTGGCGCAATGACGACCTCACACTTTCTCTGGGCAAAAGATATTCACAAGGCGCTTGGCCAAGGCGCGTCACGAAACGACGTGCTGCGGGGCGTCGATCTCGCGGTGGACCAGGGGCAACTGACGTTGCTGATGGGGCCTTCAGGCAGCGGAAAATCGACACTGCTATCGGTAATCGGACTGATGCAGCGCGCAGACAGTGGTGACGTCTTCGTTGACAGTCTCGCAACCGGTAGCCTCGGCCCCCGAGAGGTGGCCGCAGTCAGGCGCCGGCACATCGGCTACGTCTTTCAGTCCTTTAATCTATTTCCCGGACTGTCGGTCCGCCAGAATGTCGAGCTCGGACTGGCCGTGCGCGGTGAAAGCGGCGCCGACTCTCGCTGCGCGGCCGAAGCAGCTCTCGCCTCCGTCGGCTTGCAGCACAAAACGTCCGCACGGCCCAACATGCTCAGTGGTGGCGAGCAGCAGCGCGTGGCCATTGCCCGCGCCATTGTCGGCGAAACATCGATCATTCTGGCTGATGAGCCGACGGCGGCCCTCGACCGTGACAATGGTCACCACGTGTTCTCGCTGCTGCGCACACTTGCACACGACTCACGACGCGCCGTCGTCGTTGTGACGCACGACGCCCGTGCAGCGGCATACGCAGATCGAATTTTGCAAATGGTCGACGGTCGCATCGTTCCCGATGCGGCGGGCGATAGTGGCATGACGTGTTCCTTCTCGAGCAATGAAGGGACGCGGCATGTGGGCTAAGCGTACCATTGCGATCACCGCCATCAGCCTCATGGGCGTGGGTGCCGCTACGTTTGCACTCAATCAGTGGTCATCGACGGCGAGTCCAACTCTAGAAGGCTTGCCAATCGACCGATGGAGCGCAGTCGCACCGGCTCTGGTCGAGCCAAGTGGCGGGAGCATACGCGTCGGCGCCGCTATCTCGGGGCGAATTAGGAACCTTTATGTGCAGCCGGGGCGTCGCGTCACCGAGGGACAGCTTCTGGCGGAATTCGACAACTCTGAGCAATTGGCCCGGTTAAAGGCTGTGGCCGCCGATGTCGCGTTCCGCAGATCGGAACGAGACCACGCGATCCTCCCACCAGAAGGCGGCAGAATGCGCGTGGCCGAGGATGCTGCCTTTGACGCCCAGCTTGAAGAAGATGCGAGACGAGATGCCCTCGACCAACTTTATCGCGAACTTAGTGGACATGATCCCAATCCATTCGTGGTCAATGAGGCCCGAAAGGCACTTGCCGTGGCGGCTGCGGAGCGGCAATCCGCAGAGAGGGCAATTGGCGAACTCCTGCGCGTCAAGGACGCCTTGCAACCGACGAGGACCGAGTCGGCCTTGGCGATTGCCCGAGCCGAGCACGCTGTCGCTCGGGCGATCCTGGAGAAGACGCTGATTCGCGCTCCAAGCGCCGGCTCGATCATCGAACTGCAAAAGCGAGTCGGCGAAACCGCCGACAATTCGCCGTCGGATAGCGTCTTGGTCCTAGGCGACCTTAGTCACATGCGGCTGCGCGCCGAACTCAATGAACGCATGATTGCGCGCGTACGAATTGGCCAGGACGTCGTGGTGCGTTCGGATGCATTCGAGCGTGAATTCGCGGGGCGCGTTGCCTCGATCGCGAGCAGCGTTCACCCTAAAGGCTTGGCCAATCGCGCGCCCGGTGCGGCACCAACGGAGAGGGTGGTGGACGTGTTCATCGCTCTCGACGATGGACTGCCGTTCATCACGGGCATGACGGTCGATGCCTATTTCAACAGTTTGGAAAGGCCACGAGAGAATGCACAACGGACAAAATGATAGAATTTCACGCGTGGTATCGCGCATGGCCCAAACATGGCGCGCATCAACATATGCCGTCGCATTGGCAGTCACGCTGCTTGCCTGGTGCCCGGTAGTGCCGGCTGCCGCGGCACCGCCTGAAATTTTCGTCAAGTCCATGGCGGTCAACGCAATCGATGTGTTGTCGGATCGAAACATGCCGGCAGAGCAGCGTCGCGAAAGATTTGGAAATCTGATCCGACAAGCCTTCGACGCCCCAGCTATCGCCCGATCTGTGCTTGCGGCCAAGTGGGCAACAGCTACGCCCGAACAGCAAGCCCGCTTCCTCCGAGTCTATGAGAGGGCGCTGATCCAAATCTACACGGATCGATTCTTCGACTATGACGGACATAGCCTTCAAGTCGTCGGTTCGCAGGCACAAGCCGACGGAATGACCTTGGTACGCTCGACCGTGGCGACGCCGACCGGATCCAACACCTACAACGTCGACTGGATCGTCAGCCCTCTCAACGGCGGGCAGCGCTTCTTCGATGTTGTGATTGATGGCATCAGCACGAACCAGACCACCCGCCAGGACTATATGGCGGTGCTGCTTGCTAGCGGAGGCGACCTCGACCGCTTGATTGCGTTGCTGGAAGCGAAAACACCGTGAGTGCGCACAGTGCCGTATTCCGCATCGAACAAGACAGGTGTGACCGCATGCGCCGCAACCTGAATGTTGCAGTTTTCACAGCTTTAACGATGGGCCTTGCCTCGTGTTCCAGTCTGCCGACTGATCCCGTGGCGCGCACCGAAGTCTTACGCCTGAACGATCCATTCGAGCCGGCCAACCGGCAAATCTACGAATTTAATCGCGCTTTCCGCGAGACGGTCGTCGGCCCTCTTGCTGATGCCTACAACTCCCCAGGCTTCAGCACGGTGAGCGTACCGCTGTCGAACGTCCTGCAGAACCTCAGGGCGCCCATGGTCTTCGCCAATGATCTGGCACAAGGGCGGCCGTGCGCTGCGGGCGTGACGTTGCAGCGTTTCCTTATCAACAGCACAGTTGGCGTTGCGGGAACGTTTGATGTCGCTGATTCTAAAGCGAATCTGAAGGGGCACGAGAACAGTGTTGCGCAGACGTTCGCAAGCTGGGGCGTTCCCGAAGGCAGCTATCTCATGCTGCCTGTTCTCGGCCCATCCAACGTTCGTGGACTCGCTGGCTTGGGCGTCGAGTACTTCTTCGATCCCGTCGACAGGGTTCTTTCATCAACCGGCATCCCGCGCATAAACAAGGCGCGCACCGGGCTTGAGTTATTCGATGCTCAAGCAGGCGCGGCTGCCGATCTCGCCAGGCTCGAACGATCATCGCTCGACGGTTATGCCGCGCTGCGCTCGGCAGCCCGACAGAATGAAGCTCGGCAATTTGGAGAGCCGCCGACTTGCCCACTTCCGATGAGCACTCCGGCGTGGACAACGGACGTGTTCTCAACCGGTCAACGATAGTTGTGCAGAGGCCCGCGACTTACAGAAAAGTATATGTGCGGTCGGATGCGGGCCATGGTTTCAACAGCATAGTAGCGGGCGAAAGAGGTCGGCGTCGGATGGGACCGGCCCGCCAAAGGCGTCTGATCGTTCGCTGATCAGCGTGGTTCAACGGGGGGACGAATGACGCAAGCTGACGCGCCTTGGGTGGTCGTATGTGACTTCGACGGCACGATCTCCTCGATCGATGCAACAGACACTATCCTTGAGGCATATGCTCGAGGCCATTGGCGACCGATCGAACAGCAGTGGATCAGCGGGGAGATTACTGCCAGAGAGTGCTTGCTGCGGCAGACAGAGCGCATTCGAACCTCTACGGCCGCTCTAGACAGCCTGATTGACACGATCGAGATTGATCCGGAATTTCCCTCGTTCGCGCGATATTGCGCGGTCAACGACATTCCCGTCGTTATCGTCAGTGACGGCCTCGACTACGTGATCGGGCGGATTTTAGCAAACCATGGCCTCGGCGATATCGAGAGTTTTGCCAATCACTGGATCCCCCGCGGTGACGACACATTCGCGCTGAGTTTTCCTTTCGCTCAAACTGGCTGTCCCTCGGGCACCTGCAAGTGCGAACGGGTGCGCAGTCTCAGTGCTGGCGGCGTACCACCCCGCATTCTGTTTGTCGGCGACGGCCGCAGCGACTTCTGTGCGGCGTCACAGATGGCCGAGGTTGTCGCCGCAAAATCCTCGTTGCTGCTTCATTTCAGGTCTCGACAGTTGCCGTGCGTCCCGTTCGATACGTTTGCGGATGTGCAACGCATCCTAACAACCCTGATCGCAGGTCAGGCCAATTTGATCACCTCACAAAAGGACGCCATAGATGCTTGCGCTTAAGGATTTGCTCGATCCGCCGTCGCCGCTGAGCCCCCGCCTGACGGACGCCGGACTGTTGGAGTTGGAGGCCAAATACTGCTCGCACGGTGATACGGTGCACTACACCGATCCGCCGAAGCTCTTCGAGCGGTGCGAAGGGTCATTCTTGTACGATCGTGACGGCACCGAGTATCTCGACCTTCAGATGTGGTATTCGGCGGTCAATTTCGGGTATCGCAACAGGCGATTGAACGAGGCGGCGAAGCGACAACTCGACCATCTGCCGCAAGTCGCCAGTCAATACCTGCATCGCGAGAAGATCGAACTTGCAGCCCACATCGCTCAAGATGCACAGCGAAAATTCGGCAACAAGGGCCGGGTGCACTTCAACGTCGGCGGCAGTCAAGCGATTGAAGACAGTCTCAAGCTTGTACGAAATTTCAAGGGCAAGAGCTTAATGTTCGCTTTCGAGGGCGGCTATCACGGCCGCACGCTCGGCGCGAGCGCAATCACGTCGTCCTATCGTTATCGGCGCCGCTATGGTCACTTCTCGGACCGTGCCCAGCTTGTGCCCTTCCCCTATTGCTTTCGTTGCCCTTACGGCAAGAAGCGGGAAGACTGCGGACTATATTGCGTGGAGCAATTCGCGCGGCTTTTCGATAGTGAATACTACGGCGTCTGGGATCCCAAAGTCGGCGAGTGCGAGTATGCGGCGTTTTACATCGAGCCTATCCAAGGAACCGGTGGTTATGTCGTTCCGCCGCCAGGGTATTTCGCCCGCCTGGCTGAAATCCTCAAGGCACGCAAAATCCTACTCGTCGACGATGAAATCCAGATGGGGTTCTACCGGGCGGGCAAGCTGTGGAGTATCGAGCATTTCGGCGTCAAGCCGGACATCATCGTGTTCGGCAAGGCAATTACAAACGGTTTGAACCCGCTCTCTGGAGTATGGGCACGAGAAGAACTGATCAATCCGGACATTTTCCCACCTGGCTCGACCCATTCGACCTTCAACGCCAACCCGATGGGGACAGCAGTCGCATTAGAAACGATGCGGATGCTCGAAGAGACCGACTATGAGGCTCTCACGACATCCAAAGGAGCATACTTCTTGGAGGGCCTGCGTGAGTTGAAGCGCCGGCACCGATGTGTCGGCGACGTCGATGGTCTGGGCATGGCCCTGCGCATGGAAATCTGTGACCCAGCAGACAGCTTCACGCCGTCCAAGGCGATCGTCGACAGGATGGTGGAGAAGGGTCTCGCCGGCAACATCGATATCAACGGCCGTCGAATGGGCTGTGTTCTCGATATCGGCGGCTACCACAAGAACGTCGTGACGTTGGCCCCAAGCCTGCACATTACGATCAGCGAAATCGACCTGGCCATCAAGCTCCTCGATGCGCTGTTGACTGCAGCGGTTCGATAATCGGTAAAGACCTGACCATGGCCAATGCTGGAATGAGCGTAAACCTGCTGCACCTCGATGATGCGCTGCTTCTACAGCCTGGCTTCCTCGCGGCGTGCCGACGGCACATGCCGGAGCAGGTAGATCTTCAGGAAATGGGTAGCACGATCCGGCTCTGGGCCGATGCAAGTCAGCTCGAGGAGCTCAAAACGCTCCTTGAGATTTCGGTGAAAGGATTGGATGACGGTCGAACTGTCGTCAGCTGGATCGGGTCGGGTGATTTTCACCATGTCACGGCATTGCTGATAGAACTGATAGCCGATCGGCACGAGATACCCCTGACCGTCGTGCACTTCGACAACCACCCGGATTGGGTCTTGCATAGCGATGGCATGCATTGTGGTTCATGGGTGCGCTATCTGCTCGATAGGCAAGTCGTCGAACGGGTCGTCAGCATCGGCATCAACAGTCGAGATCTCGTTTGGCCCGATCTCAAAGGAGGCGGCATCGGTCATGTGCAAGAAGGCCGCCACGTTGTTTATGCGCACCGGCCAGTTCGCTTGTCACCATTCAGGCGCTCATGTCCCGTACCTGCAGGGTTTCGTCTGATTCCGTCTGACAGTCCGGAGACGGGGTTTTCGCCGAATCTCGCCCAAAGTGCCTTGGCAGAAGTCGAGACTGCCGCGATTTATGTGACAATCGACAAGGATGTTCTGCAAGCCGGTGACGCGATCACAAACTGGGATCAAGGCCTGTTGCGCATCGATGCGGTGGCCGCTTCGATCAAGGTCTTGTTCGCGCATCGTCACGTTGTCGGTATCGACGTCATCGGCGATCGTTCGCGGCCTCGTTATCGTGGATCGCTTGCGACGCAGTGGCGAAAACGCTGCGAGGTGATGATCGATCAACCCATCATGCGAGATCGTGGCGACGCGGTTCGGGTGAACGAGCGAAGCAATATTCGGTTGTTGTCCGAAATCGAGGCCGCACAATGTTGATTGCCTTGATCAGCCTTTGCGTCGCCTTCGATGTGAGCCGCGAGGTTCTTTTCAAGTACGGAGTGACGCAAGCCATTGCGATCGGCAACAGCCGGGTCGGCGGCCTCGAATGGCTGCGGCCCCATGCCTGGACGATGCTCGGCATTCTCGTCTGGGCTGCCGAAATTGTCTTGTGGGCGCAGGTTCTCACGCACTTGCCCCTCAATATCGCCGTTCCCATTATGAGCACGACCTACGCACTGGCCCCAGTGGCCGGAGCGATCGTTTTTTCTGAAAAGATTAGTCGAAACAGATGGGCTGGAATTGCACTTGTGACCAGCGGTGCCATGCTGGTTGGAGCCGCGGGGATCAACACATGATCATTCAAGAAATGCACCAGAGCGGCGGATTCGGTTCGACCGCCAAAGCCTTGGATGTTGAGGAAATGCGATCTGAACGGAGGGGGGCACGGCGGATCGTGACGCTGCCCGGAGACGGATTGTCATTCTATGGTGAGGGGTCCAATGGTCGAGGAGTCCTGCTCCTGCATGGAATCACCGGCTCACCGGTCGAGATGAAGCCGGTCGCCAAGAAACTGCACCGTGCAGGCTATGCTGTGTTTGCGCCTCTGCTGGCCGGCCATGGCATTGATCTCGCGACGCTCCGGCGGACGCGATGGAAGGATTGGTATGGCGGCGCACTGAAAGCCTCCGATTGGTTCACTCAACGCTGCGACGAGACGTTCGTCGCTGGAATTTGCGGCGGCGGATTACTCGGGCTTCGATTGGCGCACGAGCAGCCATGCATCAGAGCGGCTGCTGTCTATTCGCCGCTGCTTGCATACGATGGTTGGAATGCACCCCTCCATTATCGCTTTGGCCACATCGCAGTCCCAATTGCACTTCGACTTGGTTTGAGCCGTTACATATCGGTAAAAGAGCGCCATCCTTTTGGTATCAAATCGGAGCGCTTGCGGCGCTTGCTGGCGGAAACTGATGGCGGGATGCGCGGAACCTTACCGGCGTTCCCGGTCGAGACCCTGCATCAGACGTTTCGGATGTACCGTTGGATACGAAAGAACCTGCCGCACATCCGGACACCGTCGCTTTTGATCCACTCCAGGATCGACGATCTCGCTGGCCCACAAAACGCCGAGTATATCGCGGAGCACATCGGCGGTCCCTGTGAAGTCGATTGGCTCGAGAACAGCTATCACATGGTCCATGTCGATCAGGAGAGCGGCATCGTCGCAGAACGAACAAGATTGTTTTTCGACCGTCATGCGAAATAGCAGCGCCATCGACTACCGCTTCCATGGGTCGGTTCATGAATTGGATCGACGCGAATGGAAGGCATGCATGCCCAACGAGATCGAGGGCTTCGATTACCATGCAAACATCGAACGAGCAGGCATCAGTGGGTTCGAGTTTGGCTGGTATGCAGCGCACGAACGGTCGCGTTTACTTTGCGTCATTCCGGCATTCTTCACACACTACGATTTGGTGACTACGGCTCAAGGCCGGGCGCGTCGTGCTCTTGAGGCAGTAAGACAATTCATGCCGGGCGGTTTGTCGCTCGGGTTGGCTTGTTTGGGATCACCCGAGACCGAACGTTGCCAGATAGGAATGAACCCGGCGATTGACGATGCTACTGCGCTTGCGGTTTTTGACGAGTTAATCGGTTTCTGGGAGCGCGACGCCAATAAGCGACAATTGTCACTGCTTGGGATCAAAGACATCTGCGGCGCCAACACATCACGGTTCGGATCAGTGTTGCGGAAACGCGGCTATCGCGCTGCCGCGAGCCTGCCGATCGCTGTGCTGCCCATTACGTTCCAATCAGTTGAAGAGTACTTTGCTTCGCTGAGTGCGGCGACACGCAAAGATTTGCGGCGTAAGCTTCGCACTCAGGCGCTCGTAAGCGTTGAAGTCACGCGGGACATCGAAGCCGCGCTACCGGACATCATGGTTATGTACCGGGAGACGCGCGAACGGAGCGATTGGGCGTTCGAGGAGCTCTCGGCCAACTATTTCCGGGAATTGACTGCCGGATCGAACGCCAGCGCGAAGTTTGTACTTTACCGTTCGAGCGGCACTCTCGTTGCGGCAAATCTCTTGATTGAAGACGAATGCCAGATAATCGATAAATTCTTCGTGATGCGCGCGACCGCGGGGCGAGAGCTCAATCTTTACTTCCTGAGCTGGGTTCAGAATGTTCGACGCTGTTTGGAACGCGGGTGTCACACTTTCGTCGCCGGGGCTGCGGGATATGAAACAAAATTGCGCCTTGGCTGCCGGCTTCAGCGCAGGTCGCTCTACTATCGGCATCGCAACGCCGCGGCCAACCTAATGCTGCGGGCGGTGTCACCGGTGCTGGCGGTCGAACAGCCAGCGACGATAGACGCAGCCTGTTGGGAGTCGGTGATATGACGGCAATTTTCATCGGTCGCCTTCGTGGCGTCACCTTATGGGCTACATTGGCACTGCTCGAAGCTGGGGCTCAAGTGACTTTGAAACTCGCAGCGATCGAGGCGTCGGCGGCCGAAATCAGCTGGGCGGGTATGAAGGCTCTGTTGGGATCCCCGTGGTTTCTGGCCTCGGTGGCCTGCGACGCGTGTGCTTTCCTCGTCTGGATGGCCGTCCTCGCGCGCCATGACCTCAGCCTCGCCGTCCCGGTCTCCGCCTGCTCTTATTTTGCCATAATGCTGGCGAGTTCGTTGGTGCTGCTGGAGCCGGTTGCCACATCCCACCTGGCGGGCATTGGCCTTATAGGCGTAGGGATCGTGCTGATCGCCAACGACTAAGCCAAGACAGGATAGTCGAGAGGCAGCCGCATAATGCGAATACTGATCATAGAAGATGATGAGAAGGCGGCGGCCTATGCCGCCACCGGGCTGCGCGATCGCGGCCATGACGTGGAGTGGGCCAGCCAGGGAACCCTTGGATTGAAACAAGCCGTGCTGGGCGAATTTGACGCCATAGTTGTTGATCGGATGTTGCCGGGGCTCGATGGACTCTCGATCGTAAAATCACTGCGTCAGGCCGAATGTCGGTGTCCAATCATACTTGTGACGGCGATGGATGGGATCGAGGATCGCATCGAAGGCCTCGAGGGAGGAGCGGACGACTATCTCATCAAGCCATTTCATGTCGGTGAACTGGTAGCCCGTGTTCAAGCCCTGGTGCGGCGAGCCAAGCCAAACGACGAAACCGTCAACTTAATAAAGGTGGGTGATCTGAGCCTGAACCTCCTGACGCGCACTGCAACGCGCAAGGGGGTATCAATCGATTTGCAACCTCGTGAACTGAAACTCTTGGAGGTCTTGATGCGCAGTGCAGGCGTCGTCATGACTCGGGCCATGCTTCTCAAGGAGGTCTGGAACTTCAACTTCGACCCAAATACCACGGTCGTCGAAACACACCTCAGCCGATTGCGGGCTAAAATTGACGGTGCTGATCAGCCGCCACTGATCCGTAACATACGGGGTGTGGGGTACATGATTGATGCTGAATAGAACGAGATTTCGCAACACGACGGGTATGCGCTTGGCGCTGCGCTTTGCCCTTCTGTTTGCATGCGCGACGGCCATCATCCTGACTGCAATCTACAATTTGGTAACTTGGGAATTCCACAGCCGCCTTCAGTCTCGCATCCGTGACATCCAGTCGTCGATGGTGCGCCTCGGTAAAGAGCGTGGCTTCAGCGCTGTAGCAACGTCAATCCAAGACCACGCCCGCGCTGCCCAGGAGGCAGAGATCGTCTATCTTCTCGTCGACCATCAAGGGGCGTTCGTTGCTGGTAACCTACGAGATGAGAGACTATTCGACGGCTGGCGGACGTTACCTTGGTCTCGATTGACCCTGATTGGAACTTGGACACCCAAAGAAAGTGATGAAGGTGTTATTGCGTCTTGGGTGTCCATCAACCAAAGCCACCTGCTTGTCGGCATTGGTAACGGCGACATCGTCGAAGCCGGAGACATCATTCGTGGCGCCTTCCTGATTGGAATTGCCGTCGCGACGTTGGTCGGAATCGCCGGTGGTCTCGTTCTTGGCGCGAAGGCGGACCAGAGCATTCAGAACATCGGAGCAACCCTCAATGCAGTGGCGAGCGGCGATCTAGGCGCGCGGATCAGGAGCAAAACTGCGGACGGAGATCTCCAGCGGGTCTCCGTCTTGATCAATCACATGCTCGATCGACTACGATCCCAGATCGAGCGCCTGAGGCAGGTTTCCGCAGATATTGCTCATGACCTAAGGACGCCGCTATCGCACGTCCAGCACTCTCTTGAATTTATTTCCGATGGGGATCACGCCTTGTCGGAGGTGCGGTCGCGAGCCGCATCCGCCCAACAAGAACTGCGCGCCGTACTGACGACCTTCGAGGCGATTTTGAGATCAAGCGAGATCGAAAGCGGGCTGCGCAAGGCAAAGTTCAGCAAGGTCGATCTCAGGGATGTCGCGCAGGACGTCGTTGATGCCTTCGGACCCGTGGCAGAAGAGGCGGGGCAGGTGCTGCAAAGCCAAATCTGCGATGCGTCAGCACTCGTGCAAGGCGACTCCGAGCTACTGCGGCAACTGCTGGTAAATGTTGTAAAAAATTCAATCCAGCATTGTCCCAAGGGCGCGAAGATAACAGTAAGTGTGTGCGACGGGAATGCAAGGACAGAACTGCGCGTCTGCGATACGGGCGATGGTATTCCGGAATCCGAGCGAGTGGCCGTCTTTCAGAGATATTATCGGGCCCAATCGAGCGATGGTAAACCGGGTCACGGAGTCGGCCTCAGCCTTGTCGCGGCTATCGCCGAATTACACGGAGCGGAGTTAGCACTTGAGGACAATCAGCCGGGGCTCCGATTCATCATTTACTTCGGGCCGAGTAGGATAGCGTAGAGTTCGGCGCCTTAGGCACGTCCGCCGGCTTGTGCTCCTCCTGCTCCGCAAACATTGTGCGCGTAGGCATCGGGCACCACTTCTGAACGCGCAAGGCGTTCGTCGGCTTCCTTTGCGCGCGGCGCTTTGTAGAAGTCGAGTTTGCGGATTTTCTCAATCCAGCTTTTGAATTTTTTGTACTCCTGCTCGTTTTCCTCCAGCTCAGCGTAGGTGAAGTGCTTGACGCGGGTTGCCTGGGTGCTGGCGCTCGCCCTGGTCGCTTGCATCGGCGTTGTCAGTTTGTGGACGCCGTTCTTGAACCCACAGATCCTTGCGCGCTGGCTGGCCTGGTCGGCCATCCTTTATGTCACGCCCGTTCCGCTGTTGACCCTTGCAGCAGCGGCGCGTCTCGTGCTCGCCGTCCATGACCGCCGCGATGTCGAGCTCTTTCTGGCAACTCTGGTGCCGCTCGTCCTATGTTATATTGGCCTTGGCATCTGCCTCTTCCCCCACATCGTGCCGCCCAGTATCACGATCTGGGATGCTGCGGCGGCGCCCGACAAGAGCCTCGCCTTCTTGCTTGTCGGCTCAGTGGTCCTCATTCCGATCATCCTCGCCTACATCGCCTATTCGTACTGGGTCTTCCGCAACAAGGTCGATAGCGAGGGGGGTTACCATTGAGCGACCAAGCACCGACACCGAGCCGGCGGGCACAATTGCTCTGGTTCGTCGCACTTTGGGCAGGCAGCGTTGCAACCATCGGCGTTGTAGGCCAACACCCGCGTCAGATTGTAGGCGAGCCATGCAGTGCCATTTCGGTACCGACACGCGGCAATCGCTTCATGAGGAAGTGCGTCGCACCCATCCGCGCCTTGATGGTTCTGTTTCGCGGCGACGGCGCATGGCATGTGGATCGCCGTCGAGCCGCTCCTGGACCGCTTCCAGAATGTACTCGTGCTCCCATCGAGATACGCGCCATTCGTTGCCGGTCGTACATTTCGTTTTCAACGCGCAACCACCGCACGCGTTCGTCCAGCAAAGGCCGGAATTTCAACGGTCGTCCCACGGCCAGAATTTCACGGAGCGTCTAGTGAAACGGCGCTCTTGCTGCAAGCGCGACGCGAATGAG
>JBJXDZ010000040.1:0-33067 GCA_046154645.1 Hyphomicrobiaceae bacterium | reverse complement strand
GATACAGGTGTGATTCTGCCAACACCATCCAAAACATGACGTGCCTTCGCTGCAGCAAGAAACGCGAGGTCAATCGGATCTTGATTGGCCTCCTGCGATGCGAGAGCGCCGGCAAAAAGCACATCGGCTTCGGTAGCTGCTCCTAAAGGAGTAACTCCGGTGACGGCCAGTTCATTCATCGTGATTGTGCCCGTCTTGTCCACGCAGAGCATGTCCATCGTCGCCGCATCCTCCGCAGCGCTCAGGCGGGTGACGAGTACGCCGCGTTTTGCGAGTTCTTTCGATCCGATGGCCATGCTGATCGTGAACATGACCGGGAGCGCGACAGGCACCGCACTCATGAGGAGAACGAGGATGAGCGGGATCATCTCGATCAGCGGCACGCCCCGAACCAGCGACAACACGAACACCACAGAGAGCTGCGCGCCGACAATGATAAACAGCCATCGCACGACCTTTGAAACGATAGCTTCAATGTGCAACTTCGGACGGGCCGCCTGCACAAGTTCGGTGGTGCGCCCAAAGTAAGTCTTCGACCCAATCAGCATCACGACGCCGTTGCCTTCACCCCGGCGGACGACCGACCCAGAAGAAAGCATGTCGCCTGGTTCTTTTTTGACATCCTTCGATTCGCCGGTCAGCGCGGACTGGTCGACGCTCAATGCACCCGTGAGCAGTTTCACGTCGGCAGGTATGATATCGCCGGAGCGCACCCGGACTATATCGCCTGGCACCAGCTCGCGCGCGGGCATGACCGTCCAACTCGCGTCGCGGAGCACGCGTGCGTTGACGCGCAAACGTTTCCGCAGTGCCTCGACAACGCCCGCTGCCCGATGCTCCTGCACGAAACTCAGGACGGCGTTGACCACAAGTAACGCCGTCACAACGGTAAGTTCCGAGTACTTACCGAGGTAGGCCGACAATGCCATGATCAGTTCCAGCATCCAGGCGGAGATGCCCCAGAACTTGCTGAGAAACCTTAGTCCCGGATGGCCTTTGTTCTCGATGACCTCATTGTAGCCATCTGTCTTTCGGCGGGCTTCCACTTCTGCCTGTGAAAGGCCGACTTCAGGATCGACGTGAAGGCGCGCGAGCGTTTCGGGAACCGGCGCTGCGGCGTGGTCGGGTGTCATGGCATCGACAGTCATCGCGGATTCTCTTCACAAATTGATCTAGCACTAAGTGGCCGGTTCAACCTCGATCGTACGACGACTGATCGCAAATCGAACCCATATGGTCACCACAAAATCAATCAGCGATGTCGCCAACAACATCAGCAGGGCTTGCCAGTGGAACTCGGACAAGCTTGTACCGCTGCGGACAGCATCGAGCAGCACGGCCAAACCAACGACGAACGGTATGATCGCAACAATGATGTCCAGCAGGCCCGACAGCCTGACATTGACCGCCGACTCGAGCAGCGCAATCAGCTGAATGGCAAAGTACCCAATGACCATCCAGCCTAGCAGATACTTCGAAGCGTCCGAGTTCGGAGTCCAGCCGCGTGAGAACCAGAAAAAGCCGACGGCGACAGCGGCAAGGAGTAAGGCCGACGCGATGCTGATCCACTCTGCTGGATGCTTTAAGTGCGTGCTCGTGGTGGTCATGACGGTTCATCCGATGGATTTGAAACGGCGCTACAGAGGCAACAAAGTTATTTTTTTATGAGCAACCCGAGTGCGGCCGCCCTTGCGCGGGCTTCGGCTGTTTGGGGCGGCTGCAGTCTTCTCTCGAGGGCATCGCGCTCCGCACGTGAAATGATATCACCCTGCTCCGCCGCAGCGATAAAGTAGGTCAATGCCATGACATCGTCGGTTCTCGTCCCAAGGCCAAGCGAGTACACTTGCCCAAGCAAGCGCTGCGCTGTGGAGTTGCCGGAAGTTGCCGCCTGTTCCAAGTACGTGCGGGCCTTGGGTAAGTCGGGCGCGACTTCGAACCCGCTGAGGTAAAGTTCACCGAGACGAAGACTAGCTGGCACAAAGCCTTTTTTCGCGGATTGCTCGAGCAGTGTGATCGCTTCCGAAATGCTTTTCGTCGTTGCGAGCCCATGCTGATGCATATCCGCGAGCCAATATTCGGCCGCCGCATTGCCTTGCGCCGCAAGGGACTTGAACAGTCGGTGCGCGATGGCGGTTTCGTTGCCCTTATAGGCATCGATCGCGCGGACCAGTCGCTCACTGGCGGGTTCGGGATGAGCATTTCTATAAAGGTCTATACCACCGACAAGCGCCAAAGGCAGACCGATGATCGCGACGATGATTAAACGGAAGACGCCGCTCCCTGTATAACTTGCTCCAGTCTTTGCCATCGCCGTTCGTCCATCCAGTGCTTCTAACTCGCATATCGAAAACTTTAATTCTGCTTGAAAGCTCAGAGCCAACAGATCGAAACGGCGTGTGTCGGAGCGGAGTTTAGGTTCAGCCAACCTCCGGCATCGTTTTAGACGCGGCCACTTGGACCTGACCGAACGCATCTCGCAGCCTTTGCTCGTCGGTCGTATTGAGGTTGGTGCGAATGACGGTACCGCCAAACGGTGCGAGCGCATTAACGACCTTGTCTCCGGTCACATGCCGCGCAAACACGAAGAGTGCCGCCTGGCCCGGCTGAAGCACCGTCGCAACCTTTTTCATGAATGCATCATTGAGCCCGTAGTCGCTAAGTGCACCTGTGATGAGGCCAGCACTGGCGCCGACGATCACGCCGAGCAGCGGATGGAGGAACAACAACCCGACGAGCAGGCCCCAGAACGATCCTGCGGATGCACCAATGGCCCACGGGTGCACGAGTTGATTGAGCTTGATGCGTCCCTTCTGGTCGACCGTCGCGACCACGGCGTCGGCCAGATCGACCATGTATTCGCCTTGCAATTCCAGCAATTTGTGACGAACTTCCTCGGCTTTCGCTTGTGTCGGATAACCGATCACGATCAGTTCTGACATGGTACTTACTCCTTGGCGGGTGAACAATGAGGGGGCATGACGGCAGTGCGGCTCGCGGCGTTCGAACGAACTATCGCGCCTTGCACATCACAGTGGGATGGGGTTTGTTATACGGATTGCCAATATCACTCCATGAACCACCCATGGCTGACGATCAGCGACTGACCCGTCAACGCATTGGTCGGGAACGCGGCGAACAGGAGCGCCACCTCGGCAACGTCGCCGACCGTCGTGAACTCCTTGTCGACGGTGCCGCCGAGCATGACGTGCTCGATGACTTCCTTCTCCGAAATACCAAGTGTTCTCGCCTGCTCCGGGATTTGTTTTTCGACGAGCGGTGTCTTGACGAAGCCGGGGCAGATAACATTGGCTCGAACGCCATGCGCGGCTCCTTCCTTCGACACGACGCGCGCCAGACCCAATAGGCCGTGCTTGGCGGTGACGTAGGCGGCTTTCAGCGGAGACGCTTCTTTCGAGTGGACTGAGCCCATGTAGATGATCGAGCCGCTACCGGCTTTGTACATGTGCGGCAAGCATGCCTTCGTCGTTAAAAACGCTCCATCCAAATGGATGGCCAGAAGCCTCTTCCAGTCCGCGAACGGAAACTGTTCGATAGGGTGGACGAT
Source organism: Hyphomicrobiaceae bacterium (assembly GCA_046154645.1). GTDB lineage: Bacteria > Pseudomonadota > Alphaproteobacteria > Rhizobiales > Hyphomicrobiaceae. Next base: position 29,502 of record JBJXDZ010000040.1, on the reverse strand, counting down.
CTGGATGCCTGCATTCGAAACCAGTACATCGATCCGGCCCCATGACTTCATCACCAACTCGACACCCGCGTTGACGGCGTCTTCACTCACCACATCCATGGCAACGCCCATGGTGCGGCCAGAACCGGCGATAGCGAGTTCTGACGCCTTGGCATTCGCCGCGTCGAGATTGAGATCAGCGATCGCGACGCTCGCACCCGCCTCGACATAGCGTTTGGCGATCTCCGCGCCGATGCCACTTGCAGCGCCGGTGATGACTGCGACTTTACCTTTGAGGTCCATTTCGATGCTCCTTTGCCTACGATTTCAGATAGTCGTGCACGACCGTGCCCAGCCCCAGCGTAAGGTCGGACAGAATGTGGATCGCCGAGATCACTTCGAGCACGGGAAGTGCGGCCACCGGCGCCAATGCGTGAGCATGCAGATCGAGGGCAGCAGGCCCGGTCCAAGCACCCTTCACAGTGATGTCCTCGAGACGATATTGGACCAGTTCGCAAATGCGGGGGCTGCAGTCGACATGCGGAATGATCTTCAAGAGAAAGCTCGGTTCTTGCAGGGCCTTCAGAACGGGTGCCGAATCTACGGTCTTGTGCTTGTACCCCATCGTTCCGGTCGCCACGCGCACGGGGCCGTAGTCGAGCGTTCCGATCAGGGTATCCTTCTCGGCACGGAGCGAAGGGGTGGCGAGCTTTTTGGGAAATCCCCAGATCTCGCGACCACCGGCGATCGGCGCATCGTCGTCGAGATACATGGCGTGGACGTATCCGCCAATTGTGCCCTTGTATGTCACCGGGATTACTTGGCCGGACTCCGTATAGTCGCCAAATCCGGTCGAATCCGGCATGCGAATAAACTCGTATTTGACGATCGGCTCGTGGATCTCGAGCGGCTGCGGCACCACCCGCTGGAGGGCGGCCGGGTCTGTCCGGTAGGTGATTATGAAGAATTCGCGATTGACGAACCGGTACGGACCGGGTGGATACGATGGGTTGGTCAGCGGCATCGCGAACGCATCCTGGCGAATGTCCTCGATCTTCATGGCGCCTGTCCTTCTGCTGCAAATCACTCGCTACCGTCTTCGGTCAAATCGAGAACAGCTACACCGTGGGACGGTCGCGTGCGGCGCTTCCACGCTTTGTGACGCAGCGTGCGGCGCACGTCGTTGCGGCCCGCCTCCCAGTGCTCCTCGACGGAGAGCCGGGAGAATTCGTAGTCTCTGGTCTCGGTCTCGTATGGCGGCTGTCGATTGATCAGATGAACGATGGTGATGGCCGCGTCGCAAGCGTTGCCTCGTAGAAGCTTGGCGTCGGCATCGTCGCGCAGTTCCTTTGGCAACTTCGCTGTCAGACGCGTTGCCGCCCGGCGGAGCGTCTGGATCTCGCTGAAAACGTCTGTATTCAATCGCGTCCTGCTCGAGTAGCGAATTTCCTTCTCACGCTGAGCGACGTCGGCCAGTGTTCTCGGCATTCGCCCGCGTGCGCTGAACACGTCGACCTGAAACACGACCATGTCCTCTCGCGGTTCTCCAGTATCGAGAACGAACTGCAGTGGCGTGTTGGAGACGAGGCCACCGTCCCAGTAGGCCTCACCTTCGATCACGACGGGCGGAAAGCCGGGTGGCAAAGCCCCACTGGCCATTACATGCTCGGGGGCGAGGTCCCGTTCCGCACTATCGAAGTAAACGAAGTTGCCGGTCCTGATGTTGACTGCTCCGACACTCAGCCGCACCGAACCCGTTTTGATCAACGCAAAATCGACCAGCGACATCAGCGATTCACGCAATGGTGCCGTTTGATACAAACTCAAGGCGCCGGGCGAACCGGGCGGCGCGAATAGCGGCGACGGGAGTCGCGGTTCGAAAAAACCTGGCACTCCGAACAATGCGCTGGTGGCGGCAGTCATCTCGTTGAAAAAAGATCGGGCAAACTCCCCCGGCAGAAACGGGTTGCCCCGGAGCCCAGAGGAGACTTGCTCCCAGAACGATCGGAGTTTCCCAACCCGCTGATCGGGCGGATTTCCAGCAATGATCGCGGCATTGATGGCACCAATCGATATGCCGGCAATCCAGCTCGGCGTGATGCCGGCTTCGCTCAGTCCCTCGTAGGCACCAGCCTGATATGCGCCGAGAGCGCCGCCGCCTTGCAGGACGAGGACAGTTTTTTCCTGGGTCTGACCCGTCATGTTCCGAAGATCTCCTTCTGCCGCGCCTCGAGTTCGAGGCGATATCGCCTGAGCGCGAACGCCTCGGTGATCAGACCTAGAATCCGAGGAGCGTCACCCAATTCCACGACCGCGAGAATCTCTGTCTCGCGCTGTTCGAACAATGGTAGGAGCCGGTCGATGGACATCGAGCCATGGATCCAGGCATCCTGGTGGATCAGAGCCTCGGCTAGCGTCGGGCGAGTCGCACCGTCGGCTATAGGCTTGTCGCGTTCGGCGTGGAGATTGGCGACGTCGACGAAACCGACGAAGGCGCCCTTGGCATCGACTGCCGCGACATATTTTGCGGTTCCGGCTGGGTATTTCTTGACGAACGCGACGATCGGCATCGAGACGGGGACGACTGTCACGTCGCGACGCATCAGATCGGACGCTATCAGCTCCCGGCTCCAGCCAATGTCCTCGCCACCAAGGATCGCCTCGCCACGAAGATGAAAACGCCATATCGCGAACGAATAGCCAAATAATTGACGGACAGTCAGCGTGGCCGCCACCACGCCGACAAGCACCGGAGCCACCACCGACGAGTTTTCCGTGATCTCGACGGCCAGCAGGGCCATCGTCATGGGCGAGCCGACCACGGCGGCGCCGAAGCTTGCCATCCCCACGAGGCTCAACATGCCGACGTCGCCGCCCTGTATCACGCCGGCTTTGACACCGAGCTCGGCGATGAGCGCACCGGTAATGGTTCCCAGGAATAGCGACGTCGAGAACAACCCACCACGGAAGCCAGATCCTATTGATACCGCCGAGGCCGCGATCTTGGCCGCCAGCACTATGGCCAGTAGCCCGATCGGCCATCCCGCTTGCAGCACGAGTGCCATGGCGCCGTGACCGGGTCCGAGAACGTGCGGCACCAAAAGCGCCAAAATGCCAACCAGCAGGGAACCTGCAAGCGGTCGAAGCGCGGCGTCAACGCCGCTCGCCCTGCACAAGCGCTCTGTCGTCGTGACACCGCGCATCAGCACGATGGCGATCAGACCGCACGCCACGCCGAGGAGCATGGCGTCCCAAAAGTGCCCGTCGGTCCCGAGGCGCCAAGCTTCCAGGGGAATGCGGTAGGTGTGTCCAACAAGCGTGCGGGCAGCAAAAGCTCCGGCGATCGCGGCGGCGACAACGGGAGCGAGTGTCGCGACCGTATAACTGCCCAGGACCAGCTCGAAGCCATAAGCAGCACCGGCAAGCGGAGCATCGAACGCCCCCGCGATGCCACCAGCCGCCCCGGCGCCGACAAGCATCCGGACATCAATACGTCGGCGATTGAGAAATCGGCCGACTTTCGAGCCCACAGCGCCAGCGAGCTGGGTAAATCCACCCTCGATGCCGAGCGACAGGCCGAAGCCGCTCGACAGCACGGCTTGAATAGCGACGAACACGCTGTCAGTCAGCGACATCCGGCCGCCATGTAGCGCATTGGCCTCGATGGGGTCGACGATCTCATGGGCACGCTTGCTCCAAAGCCAGATCGTTGCACCAACCGCGATTGCGCCAGACATCAGAACCAGCAGCGTGCGCCACGCCGGAAGAGCCGTCATTGCGCTCAGGCGTCCGCTCGCTGCGAGCCCAAACAGCACCCGGTGCAAATTCTCGGACGCGCAAATCATCAGCGAAGCGCATACACCTGTTGCGCCGCCGACCAGCGTGGCGGCCAGCACGAGGACGAGTGCATTGCCGCGGATGGCCCTTCTAAAGCGCATCCGTTCAAGGCGCGCGCGCGCGTTCGCACCCCAATGAGATTTTGTGTCGTCTGAACGAGCAATCGACATGGAGGCGTCCAAACGAGAGCCGATATTAGGTAAGTCGGAAGCTATTTCTTCTCGATATTCGAGCTTGGCCAAAGGCTCCTGTCTTCGCTGACGACCACCTCATACTCGCCGTCGATCACAATTGGCTGGGCCGGCCGTGCGGGCTTCTGGGGGCCTGGCCAGGCACGATCCGAGAGATCCGTCGGCACAGTCGGGGGTCGGTGCTTGAAGAACCGGGCGACGCCAGCGACGAGAACGATTGGCGAAATCAGGAGCAAAAGGCCGAAACCGAGAACGCCGACAAGCCCGACCAGAGCAATTCCGACGGCCGCGGCGAGTGGCGCTGCCCAAACCGGTAGGCGGACGACTTTGATCTCGAGTCTATCGAATGTACTTGCGGTCATGACACGTCTCCTTTGTATTCAACTTCGGTTGCGAGACTTTATGGAATTCTGCCTTACATTGCGCTTCGCAACATTGCGGGTTCTCGACCCACGTATTGATTCCCGGTAACCGCGACGATGCGGGTGCGAACATGTTGATGGCGCGAACGGCCGCCACATCTCAATACGGGAGTAAGGTGTTTACTGCGGCGATGTCGCAGCGGCGGTACCGCCGTTTGCGCGTACCGGAGCAGCGTCTTGACCCGCCAACGCTAGGGCTAATACTGGATTCATGCTGTCGACCATTGATGTCGGCATCAGAATCGTGGCTCCTCGTTCCTTGGTCGTCTCATAGATGATGTTCATCGCGCGTAGTTGCAACGCCACGGGATGGCCAGCGTAAGCGATCGCTGCTTCGACGAACTGGCTCGCGATCGCGGCCTCAGCCGAGCCGAGAATGACACGCGCCTGCTTTTCGCGTTCGGCTTGGGCTTGCCGCGACATTGCATCCTGAAGCGCAACGGGTATAGCGACGTCACGGATCTCGACTGCTTGCACCAGGATACCCCAATCTGCGGTCTTGCGCCCAATCTCGCCGCGCAGGAGGTGATCAGCAGCGCTTCGCTCGGACAGCAGTGCAGACAGCATCGACGATCCGATCATCTCTCGAAGGGACGTCTGGGAGACTCGATCGATGGCCTCTTTATAATTCGTGATGTTCAGAGCGGCCTTTTGGGCATCAACCACGCGCCAGAATATGATCGCATCAACGTTTACGGGAACCGTATCCTTCGTCAGCGCCTGCTCGGCTTTGAAGGACGTGGTCTGAATCCTCTCATCAATGACCGCAACAACACTGTCGATGATTGGTGCGATCCAGAACAACCCTGGACCTCTCACTCCCAGCAAATTTCCGGCTCGCAAGATGACGAATTTCTCCCACGTGTTCGCAAGCTTCAAAGAGAACCCTATCGCGAGAGCAGCAATTAAGATTGGAATCCCCAGGAAGGGGTTCACCAAAGCTCCCAGTGCTAAACCAACAGCGGCGCAGGTTGCCGAAATTGAAATGGTGATCGGATTCATTGGGTGACCTCTCACGATTGGCGCGCTTCTATTGGCAGCCGCGTCAAGTCGGGCATGCTAACTTCGGGAAATCCTCGGAGATGTCAGTGGGTATTGGCGTTATCGGCGATTGCCGAATAGGGAGAGCAACATGGTGAACATATTGATGAAGTCTAGGTAGAGGCTCAGCGCTCCGAGAACAGCAGACTTTGATCTGGCCGCCATGTCGCCGCTGACCTCGAGGTAGCCATCCTTGATCCGCTGTGTGTCAAAGGCTGTCAGCCCTGCGAACACGAGGACGCCAATGATTGAAACAGCAAACTGAAGTGCCGAAGACTGGAGCCAGAGGTTCAACAAACTCGCAACGATAACCCCGATAAGGCCCATGAAAAGAAATGTCCCCAGGGACGACAAGTCACTCTTGGTCGTGTAGCCGTAAAGGCTAAGTGCACCGAAAGACGCCGCTGTCACAAACAGTATCTGGGTAATCGAAGCTCCCGTGTAGACGAGAAAAATTGACGAGAGTGAGAGGCCCATTGTTGCGGAGAACAGCCAGAAGGTCGATTGGGCCGCACCGACGCTCATCGTGTTGATACGCGCAGAAAGAAAGAGCACGAACGCCAGTGGCGCCAGCATCACAATCCACTTCAATGGGGAGTTGTAGAGTAGTTGCCCGAATTGACTCAGTCCCAGACGACCAGGACCGCTGTCCGCCACAATCGCAGCTGTAAAGGTCGCATAGGCGACCAATCCGGTGATGAAGAGGCCGCCGGCCATGTAGTTGTAAACGCTGACCATGTACGAACGTAAGCCTTGGCCGATGGCGACATTGGCTGCCGCGCGCGTTCCATGACCATATCTGTTATCGATGCGTTCCATTTGGATTGTCCTTTGCATAAATGATAAATGTCGTTTGGCCGCGCGCGGTAACGCCGTACTCCTACGCTGCCGCTTGGACATGGTCAGCTGGAGGCGCTGGCATATCCTTCACATCGCGGTGCAGGTCGATACTGATCGGTTTCATAGTTTCGAGAATAGTCTTCGCGCGCGCCAGTTCCTCGACGGGGCCGTGTGCCACGATCAAGAACCCGTCAGCCTTCAGCGCTTGCTCATACTGGATCACGCTGTCCTTGGGGATGCCGAGGCTATAGAGGGCCGCTCCGAGCGCGTTCAAACCGCCGACGACGACCGCGCCCTCGACTGCCGCGAACACCATGGTCGCAAAATGACCGAGCACTATGACGGGACCAACCATGGGCATTGTCATGAAAATTCCACCGAAGAACAGGCCCCAAAGGCCGCCCCACATGGCGCCGTTCCGCCCCCAAAACTTGACGCGATCACCCGTGTTGTAGAAACCGATGACCTTCTCTTCGGTGTGATAGCCTTTGCCGATTATGCTGAAGTGCTTCATGTCTAGCCCGTCGCCAGCGAGCTTGCGAATGGCGGCTTCGGCAACGGTATGGTCGGCGAAGACGGCGACGACTGCGTCATTTTTTGTCATGGCGTGCTCCATTTCATGTTTGGTTCGATTGATGAGTTGCGTGTTGTGACGAACGAGATGTTGACTGGCACGAGGACAGCGAGTGCGAAAATAAGGTTTTCGACGCGCCGCACTGAGTGCCGCTATACGTCCTTCTAAACTCTCAATGATCAGCTTCAGTTTAGCTGGCAGTTCCCCGGCATCGGTACTTTCGGAAACTACTCAGTTTCGGTTGTGTCCGAGGACGCAACCGTCCCTGGTCATGTCCTCCGTTATGGTCTCAAATGCCTTCCGATATAAGGTGAGGCGCCGCAGCGAGAGGGCGAGAGGGTGGTGGAACGCGGCGCCTCGCATTGTTTGCCGTCAGGCTTTCGGGACGGGCATCGCCACGAAGCGAGTGCCGTCCGCCGACTTGACTTTCAAGAGCACCGCCTTGCGGCCTTCCGTCTTGGCGGCCTCGATGCCGATTTTCACCTCTGCTGGTGTCGACACAGCCTTGCCGGCGACCTCAAGAATCACGTCGCCATCGCGGATGCCTTTCAATGCGGCGGAGCCATTCGGGTCCATATCTACAACCGCGACGCCCTGGTCGCCGGCACCCTGCACCGCCGTAGCTGGGGCCAAGGATAGGCCCAGCCCCGAGAACGCACCTTGACCGGTATCAACCTTTGCAGCTCCAGCCGTCTTGCTCGACGGCAATGCCGCCAACTCAAGGGTTGTGCTCAGCTCTTTGCCATCTCGGAAATACGTGACGGCAATTTTTGCCCCCGGGTTTAAAGCGCCGATCCGGCGCGCTAGGTCGCGGGCGTCGTTGATTGCGGTCCCGTTGACGCCTGTAATGACGTCACCGGACTTGAGACCTGCTTTGGCTGCGGGCGTTGCCTGCTCGGCACTGTCTATCAGCGCGCCCTTCGCCTGCTTCAAGCCGAGGCCGTCGGCAAGGTCCTGGCTTACGGGTTGGGTCCTGACCCCGAGGTAACCCCGTTCAACGGTTCCATGCTCTTTGAGCTGGGCAACGACTTGCTGCACCGTCTCGGAAGGGATCGCAAAGCCAATGCCGATGCTACCGCCCGACGGTGAGTAGATGGCGGTATTCACGCCGACGACCTCACCCTGCAGGTTGAAGGCCGGGCCACCCGAATTGCCGCGATTGACCGCCGCATCGATCTGCAGGAAGTCGTCGTAGGGTCCAGCGCCGATATCGCGGCCGCGTGCCGACACGATCCCCGATGTCACCGAGCCGCCCAGGCCATATGGGTTGCCGATGGCGACGACGTTCTCACCCACGCGTGGCGCGCTCTTAGCGAGCTCAACATAGGGATAGTTTGCGGCGGCCTCGACCTTGATCAACGCCAGATCGGTCTTGGCATCCGTGCCGATGACCTTGGCATCGAGTGAGCGCCCGTCTTCGAGCGTGACCTGCACTTTGACTGCGTGGTCGACGACGTGATTGTTGGTGACGATGTAGCCGTCGGCGCTGATGAAGAAGCCGGAACCTTGGGCTTGCGCCTGCTGCGCCTTTGGCGCCCGTGGGCGTGTCTGCTGGCCGGGTTGATCCTCAAATTGCTTGAAGAAGCGTTCCAGCGGGCTGCCCTTTGGGACATCAGGCATCGAGAACGGCAACTGCTGTTCCGTGTCGGCCGTGGTTTGGATGTTGACTTTCACGGCGACGACCGCCGGCTTCACCTTCTCGACGAGATCGGCGATCGACATCTGGCCGGCGGTGCGTTCGCCCGTGACCGGCGGCGGCGCGGCCAAAGCCGGCGACCGAGTACTCAGGAGAGCCCCGCCGGCGAGGCCGGTTGCCACCAGGGCCAGGGCGCTGACCGAGGCCATCAGGCGGCGGCGGGGTCTAACAATCGATCGCGCGCTCTTGGGAGCCGTTTCCATTTTGGTGCGATTGGTCGCTTCAGGAACTTCGTTTAGATTGCGTGTCATGGCTCATCTCCGTGTCTGTGCAAGCCCTCATTGCGGCCTGTTGAGAGGAGAATGCGCTCGTCTGGTTTACCCACCTGTTGCTAAAGTGTTGATTTTTCCCAATGTCGGCCATGCGGCAGCGAACAAAGTGACTACGCTCCAGCCAGTTGAGACGGCGTGGGCTGGCGGGGATTGCAAGGCGGTGTCGTTGGTAACGGAATGGGACGGGCCTAGCCCTGAGATCGAGGAGTGAAGTCACTCCGACCAAAGGACCTGGAAGCCCCCGATGAGCGAGACGCCCATCAGACCGCAGCGCCGCGGCATGATCAAGGATATGATGGTCCGCAGCTTCGTCGAGACGACGCAAAGCGCTTACATCCGACAAGTTAAGAACTTCACCTTTTTCCTCGGTCGAGCGCCTGATACCGCGACACCGGAGGAATTGCGCGCCTGGCAGCTCACCAGCGCGGGGGTGTCGCGCAAGCGCGCGATCCCGACCGCAAGATCGGCCGATATCGCCGCCGCGCTCGCGGAGCGCCAGCAGGCAATCCTCGCACTGTCGAGGAAGCGTGACGTTTACCGACGCAGCGCACCGACCTGCATTCCGCGTCGCCTGACCTCGCTTCTCATCGAAAGTGCGTGTAACCCCGAAATCGGGCATGCTATCGACCTCGATCATCCTGGCCAATCAGGCTCGGTGATGGGGTTGCGATGCGACGAGAGCGTCCCCGGGTTGCAGCCATCCCACGTTGCAGCAGTCCAGATGCTGTGGGGCCCCGCCAGACAATCGACGGCAGCGACACGCTGATCTGTTCCGGTCCACCAGAGGGCAAGCAGACCGCCCGCCCCCTGATGGATAGAACTGCTACTTGATTTTCGGAAGGTCCTTGGCCTGTGCCGCAGTCAAGTTGAGTACAACTCGATTGCCATCGAGCTTAAACTGAGCGGGCATCAACCTGACTCGCGTCTCGCCGATTCCCAAGAAGCCACCGATGTCGATGTGCAGCTCGCTCACCGTATTGTCGGTCCCTCGAGCAAATGCGGCGACCTCGCCAATCGATTTGTTGTCGCTGCTGTAGACCTTCTTGTCGACCCATGCTTTCGCCTGTTCCTCGGTCATCTTCAGCGGCGCTACCGCCTGCACGGCTGCGGCGGGTGGCGCCTTGACGTCCTGCGCGAGGACAGGAAGCGCAAATGCTGCAGCAAGGATTGCCGCCAGTGAAATAGAACGGATCATTTTGTTACTCCTGAGATTGCTTCTGGTCAGCCACGAAGTCTCGTCTTCATAGTGCCGCTAGCACGTTCTGAATTGACACTCCCGATGGTCGTTTCGGGAGCATCCTTTGAATCGCGTGTCATGGCTCATCTCCGTGTCTGTGCAAGCCCTCATTGCGGCCTGATGAGAGCAGAATGCGCTCGTCTGGTTTACCCACCTGTTGCTGAAGTGTTGATTTTTCCCAATGTCGCCTATGCGGCCTGGTCACGGTCCGGCCAACAGCACCGACACCGGTGACAGGTGCGGAGCGCTCGCCGGACTTGTGACTTGCAGCGTTCCAGGCAGCACGTCTGCCAGCTTCGCAATCGCGTCTGCAGGAGAAGCAGCGGTCCGGGTTGGCAGCGTCAAGAACGGCAACGGATGCGACAGTCGATCGAACAGGAGCGCACCGACCAGTATCGGCCTGGCATCGCGATCGCTCAGAACGACGTTCGACACCCAAACATGAAGCAGCTCGCGCTCCCCGCCTACTCTGGCGGGCCGAACCAGTGACAAGTCCGGAGCGCGCCCATCATTGAGTCGAGGGAGAACGGGCAACTGCGTTGCGGTCGTGCTGCCGTGCAGATAAGCACCGGCCGTTGCGAGGCCCACTCCGACCGCTGGCTGCCAGCCGTGCGGCGCCAACGCATTTTTCAATTCCGTGATGGTGCCGCTCCATTGCAAAATGATCGGCTCCTCGTTTTCACCGCCGACATCGACACGATGCGCGGGCAATTCGCGCCAACCCGACTGCCGCCATTCATCCGTGGTCATCGGCCGCGATTGGGCTTGCGGAGCATACATCCTCATGGCTTTTTCATGCGATGCCAGCACGTGCCATGCCCCAACAGTCATAAATGCCAAAACCGACAGCGCGAGCAGGCGCGGAAGTTCGAGTCTGCTCATATCCGCGCCTCGGAATGCGAGGGCGAATGCCGCGGTTATGCCAAATCCGAACACGAGACCGGTGGCGACGTCCGACGGCCAGTGCGCCTGCAGGTAGACGCGCGACAGCGCGATCGCCGCGACTAGCGAGGCCGTTCCCGCGATCACCAGCACTTTCCACGGCCGCTCCAGATCGCGGGACCAGATCCATCCCAGGATGCCGTACAGCGCAGCTGCGAACGTCGTATGGCCGCTTGGAAAACTGAACGCGTCGGCGCCGGTGTAGAGAATGCTCGGACGCGGCACCTGCATCGTGGCCTTGAGACCAACGACGAACATCGCTGTCACTGCGATGGCCGCTACCAGTCCCAAGCTCATGCGGCGGTCTCCCTTCCAGAAGATCCAACCGGCGGCAAGGAGCGCGACGAACGCCGTCACGGGCGTATCGCCGAGCGCGGTGATCGCAACCATCAGGCTGTCACCCCAGGCGGTACGCCAGCTGCCGACGAGCGTGGAGATTGCATGATCGGCCCGCATCAGCTCGCCACGCGCCAGCACATCCTCGATCAGATTGAAGAGCAGCACGAGAGCCAGTGCGAGGATGGCACCAAGAAAAGCGACCTCGCGCGCGGCTCCGACCTCGGGTTGCGTCAGTTCGCGCAGGATTTCGGCCAGTCGCCCGTGACGCCCTTCAAGCGCCGCATGCGCCCTGCGCTGCGCTGCCACGAACGCATCGCTGCCCCATTGCAAGCCACGACGCATGACGACACTCATCAAAATCGAAACCGCCAACAGCGCGACCACCAGTGCAACGAGTCGGCCGCTGATCTGGTGCAACACCCCAAGCGACGCACCAGCCGCCGCTGCTGGAAGGATATGCGAGAACGCCCACACGACCGCCGATCCGACGTTTGCCGAGTAGAACCGGGCAGGGCTCATGCCCGAGATCCCGGCGATCAAGGGGACGAAGGCCCGCACCACCGGGGTGAACCGCGCAATCAAGATCGACTTGCCACCGTGGCGGTGAAAGAACGCCTGCGAGCTCTCGATCATCTTTGGGTAGCGCGACAACGGCCACATTTCGAGGGCGTGCGCCTTGTAGCGGTGACCGAACCAAAATGCGAGCCCATCACCCACGATAGCGCCGAGAAGCGCTGCGGCGAGCACCGCCCAAACCGGCATGTAGCCGAGGCCGGCCAGGGCCGAGATTGCCAGGATCGTTGCCGTCCCCGGTGACACCGCACCAATGACGGGAAGCGATTCAGAGAGCGCCAATAGAAATACGATCACACTCCCCAGCAGCGGATGATGTGCCACAAAGTCGGCGACGGGCTGCACGTATTGGTCAAAGAAGGAGGTCATGGCAGCTCGCGGGTTGGAAACGTGATGCCGATCCGCAAGCCAGGGCGATTGTCATCCGCTTGGAGCCGTGCGCCATGAAGTTTAGCCACCGCAGCGACGAGGCTCAGCCCCAACCCGGTTCCCGGCGTCGTGCGGCTACTTTCGCCCCTAAAGAAGCGGCGGAAAATCGCCTCGCGGTCGGCGTCCGGAACGCCGGGTCCGTTATCGGCGACGGCTGCCACGATGCCCGACGCGGTAGTGGACAATGACACCGTAATCGCGGACCCGCGCGGTGTGTGCGTCAGAGCATTCTCGATCAAATTGGAGAACATCTGGACCAACAGATCGCGGTCGCCGGAGACCTCGATGCCGTCCGGCACATCGAGCTTCAAGAGGTATCCAGCCTCCTCCGCACTGAGCTCGTAGGCGTCGAAGATCGATCGTATTACCTCGGACAGATCCACGGTACGAAACGCCGACCGACGTGCTCCAGCCTCGACTTGCGCGATCCTGAGGAGGGCCGTGAACGTAGAAAGCAATCCGTCGGCTTCCGCAATGGCGTGCTCGATTGCACGCTCATAGCCTTCTGTGGATGTTGCTTTCCGACGGGCCTCATCGAGACCCTGCCGCAGGCGGCCCAGCGGCGTACGCAAATCGTGCGCGATGTCGTTTGTCACTTGCTCGAGATTCTCCATGAGCCCTTGAATGCGGTCCAGCATGCCATTCAAGGTTTGCGACAATCGGTCGAAATCATCTCCGGCGCCCGTAAGGGGAACACGGTGTTTCAGATTGCCATCCATAATGGCAAGTGCCGATCCTGTGACGATTTCGACGCGTCGGGCCATGACCCGATGCGCAATAAATGACGACATTGCGGCCAGAGCGACGCCGCCTAGCAGCGCCCATAAGAGGATTTCGACAAGCTCATCTTCCACATCCGTAACCCAATGAATATCGCGGGCGATGGACAAGACGAGATCGGATTGGACCGGAACCGTCAGCACCAGGACGTGGCCACCACTGATATTCGGCTCGATCTCATCTGGCGCCTCTTGCTGGGTCCAGCCCGGTGGCGTCGCTTTGATCCAGAAATCGCCGGCAACATGCGTACCGTCGCTTGTCGTAACGCGATAGGCATAGCGGCGTGCAGTGTCTGCACGTGTCCTGCGCGTAATTTCAGCGATCAGGCGATCGCCACCGGTCGAGTTGGTGCTGGCCAGCAGGCGCGCCACTTGCTCTTCGATCCGCAATCGCACACGCGCTTGCAGCGCGCTGTCAACGAAGGAATAAACAAAAACACCAAGTGTAGCCATCGACACAAGTAAGAGTGCCGTAGTCAATGCCGCGATGCGGAAACTTATGCCGCGGGTGAACTTAATGAGGCGCACGGATGCAATACCCCGCGCCGCGTACAGTCTCGATCAACTCAGGGTCGAAACCCTTATCAACCTTCGAACGCAATCTGCTGATATGTGTTTCGACGATGTTGGTCTTCGGGTCGAAGTGGAAATCCCAGACACTTTCCAGCAGCATCGTCCGCGTTACCGTCTTGCCAGCATGACGCATGAGGTACTCAAGGAGGCAGAACTCCCGCGGTTGCAGATCGATCTGTTGACCCGCCCGCATGACTTTGCGCGCGATAAGGTCCATCTCGAGGTCGGCGACATGAAGCACCGTCTCCACCGCCGCCATCGGCGGACGGCGGGTCAAGGCATTGATGCGAGCGATCAATTCGGCAAAGGCGAACGGCTTGACCAGATAGTCGTCAGCGCCGGCCTCGAGCCCTTCGACCCTGTCACCAACCCCTGTCATGGTCGTCAAGAACAACACAGGCGTTTTTACTCCGGCACCTCGAATTGTCTTGACGATCGAAAGCCCATCAAGTCCCGGCAACCGCCGATCCGCAATGATGATATCGTACGTTTCGCCGGCCGCCAGGAACAGACCGTCTCGGCCGGTTGCAGCCAGATCGACAACATGACCTGCCTCTTCGAGGCCCTTCTTGATGTAGCCCCCCGTTTCGCGGTCATCCTCGATTACCAGAACCTTCATGACGCGTGCCTTCTTTTTGCTAGCTCGACGGTGCTCTTTTTGAACGTGAACATTTCCCTCAGCGTAGCATCTCCGACGAGGTGATGCAGCACAGCGATCGACGCGTGTGCCACCAGATAGGCCCACATCAGATTGGCAAGAAATTTGTGGGTTCCGATCAGGACTCCATGCAGTCCTGAACCAGCGTCCCAGACCAGTGTTGAGGCACCAGTCGCCGCCATGAAGAGCGCCGTCAGCAGGCCCAAGCCATGCGTCGCCGCAGCCAATGACTGACTGTCAGAGTGTGGCCAACGACGCCTGCGAACCGCGGTAGCGTGGACCAAGACATCATCGCGCAATGCACGAAGGCGCGCGCCCGAAAACCACGGCACGAGTGCCGCAATCGCAGTTTCGTCTCGTCGAAACGCGATCCAAACCCAAAACACTCCGAGGACGCCGAGCCCGATCAAGCCGCCCCACTCATGCAAGCCGTAAAGCCAATCGCCTGGCCGCCCTCGCCGCGGCCCCTCCATCAGGGAGCTACCCAAGAGCTGGTGCAGCACGATCAAGAGAATCGAAACATGCATCAGTCGGGTTGCGATCGAGCGCGGCTGCGGCGAGGAGGTTGCGGGCATGCGATGGTCTCCAGAGAACTATTGGCGGGTGCACCACGTGCCGGCTAGCGGACGATCTGCGTCCTTCCGGCATGGACCACGGGGCGGGAACGACCAGTGCGGTCGAAGCCCGCCATTTCGAAACCCACCAGCTAGGCGCTGATAGCCATCGGCTTCGCCGTGTCGGCCTTCGTCACCGTGAAGTAGACCACCAAAGCCAGGATCGTCATTAAGAAGATGGCGCTGGTCACTGTGGTCCCCAATCCCAATCCGCCTTTGTCGAGTGGCTGCGAGAGGAGATCACCAAAAGATGCCCCGAGTGGACGCGTCAGAATGTACGCACTCCAGAAAGCGAGGACGGCATTCATCCTGAAGACGTAATGACCAAAGGTGACTACACCAATCAACCCGGCGAATAACAGTGCTGAGCGCGCATATCCCAACGCCAGGCCTTCCGCAAGAAGATCACCAGCCGCGGTCCCCAATGCGAAGGTGAACAGGATTGCTGCCCAGTAGAACAGTTCACGTCTGGTCGTGAAGATCGTGTGGATCGAGAGAGTTTTCTCGCTCGCATACCAAGCACCGAACACCGCCGCGAGTGCGAGCGCGAAGAGCACTGTTGTAACGGTCAGGCTGACGCCGAGCTTGTCGACGAGCGTATCCGTGATCATGGTGCCGACAACGCTGATCAGCACGACCGCGATCCAATAAATGGAGGGCACATATTTCTTGTAGCTGAGTTGCACCAGTAGAGCGACAATAAGGAATCCGCTCATGATATACGTCGTTCGGATAAGGCCGAACTTCATCGTGGTGGCGAGGAAGTCGGCTGCCGTCTCGCCGACGGTGGTCGCCATGATTTTTATAATCCAAAAGAACAGCGTGACTTCCGGTACCTTGTTGAGTATGCGCCTGGCGCTCGACTCGTGCATGGGGGACATTGCGATTTCCTTCTTGTGACCGTTGTTACTGGGACGAAGTGTTTCGGCAAACACGCTTGAAGGCCTGATCTATTCGTTGCTGAGATCGAGAGGTCAGATGCGTTTCGCTCTTCTGTTCAGCCAACCAAACCCCATCACACCGGCCAGCAATGCAGGAATGCCAAGCGCCACGGGTAGAACGCGCCGCGATTCGACGACCGGCTTCTGCTTCACCGTGAAATCGACAAAGTGACTCGGCGTCAATGCCGTTCCAGCCCGGCTGACCGTGCTGACGACGACACGATAGTCGCCCGCCTGGATCAGCCGCATAGGCCAATCTGTCTTCACAACGCCGCCTGGTGCGAGTTGCTTCTCGACGACCGCCTTGTGGGCGCTCCAGTCCTCGAGATCCATCGGCTGTTCCTGGCCCTTGTCGACGCGCAGCAAGCTGATCCAGGCGATGACACCGTCCTGAGGGGCCGGATCGGTATTGGTAATCACCGATTGGAATGTCAGGTGGTCTCCCATCTGAGGGATCTTTGGATTGGCCGCACTGGCTGCGAGCTCCACGGTCAGTCCTGCAGCCGATGCCGGTGCGGCAAGTAACGCTAGTCCGGCAGCGACAATAAGCGGTGCGATCTTCATGACAATCATCCTTTTGGTGCGCTTGTTTCTTCCGCTAGTTACCGTGCTACTGCCCGTACGCTTTGGACCGCCATGAATAACGACAGCACAAGGAAGACCACGACGGGAAGGACGTGCAGTCCTTGAGCGAAGATCGACTGGCTATCGATGACAATCGCATCGTAGGCGTTGATCGCGCCCGAGAACGGATTGATGGCATCGAAGATCCGGCCGATAGCTGATTGCCGCAGACTTGGGCCGAGCAGCAGCGGACTAGCCGACAGAACGAGCAGGATGAGCGACACGGACAGAGCGGACCGTGTCGACCCGAGCCAGGCGCCAAGCGCCAAGGCGAGGAAGCCGAACGCCAGAACGATTGGCGTTCCCAGCAGGACCAAGGCCATAATCGAGGGGACGAGGTTCTGGCCCGAGCTGCCAACGGCCCACAGATACGGCAAAGACAAAAGCAGCATCGCGCCCCACGCCGCGATGGGGGCCCCCAGTTTGCCGGCCACAATTCCGTTGCGAGAGATCGGCGTGAGCAACAGGGGCACAAGAGAGCCGCGCTCGCGCTCGCCGGCGATGGCGTCGACGCCACTCAGAATCGCCAGCAACGCGCCAAGCGCCGTGATGACGCCGAGCATGTCGTAGACGACTTGCGCATTGTCGAGCAAACTGAGTTCGGTATTTGCGACGAAGAGCAGCGCGAAAACCGACAGCACACTGGTCAACATCAGCAGCCAAAGCCGCCCGCGCGGACTGACCAGGACCTCCCGTGCCTCCTTGACGAAGAGCACCGTGGCTGGCGACCGCGTTGTGTGGTGCGTAGTGCCTGATAGTTCATGCCCGTCTGTATCGACGTGATGAGCAACGGTCATGCCGCCCTCCTATGGGGTTCGCTGTTTGCCTGGGTCAAGTCCATGTAGAGCTCTTCGAGGCCGCCGCCGGCGCTGACGATTTCCGTGATCGGCCAGCCGCGGAACACCAGATCGCGCCACGCCACAGCAGGCGCCGTATCGGCTGGGATATCCACGATCGCCCATTCGCCCTCATGGAACAGAATGCGCACCGGCAGCGGCAGCTTCGATTTGTCGGTCGGTAGTTCGCCCGCCAGGCGCACACGGAATCGATGTGTCTTCGCGCGGCTTTGCAGCAACTCGCCGATACTTCCCTCGGCGACCGTGCGGCCATCGACAATGAAACCGACCCGCGAGCAGAGGCGTTCAACGTCATCGAGCAGATGGGTGCACAATAGGATCGCCGTACCTTTTTCGACCAGTGCCAGAAAGATGTCATGAATTTCGCGGCGACCGCGGGGGTCGAGGCCGTTGGTCGGCTCGTCGAGCACCAGGAGGCGCGGATCGGCGATCAGAGCGCGGGCCAGTCCGAGGCGTTGTTTCATGCCACGAGAGTAGGTTGAGATCGGCAGGCCGGTTGCTGCTTGAAGTCCGACCTGTCCGATGCGGGCGGCAAGATCGGCGGAGGCATATTCCAGCCGATACAGCGATGCGAAGTAAGCGAGATATTCCTCAGCGGTCATCCATTTATGGAAGCCATTCTGTTCGGGCAGTGCTCCGATGCGCGCTCGCAGAGCATCACCGTGAACCCGGGGATCCCGATTGAAAAGCCGGACCGAGCCTGACGAAACAGGAAGCAAGCCGAGCGCGACTGCGATCGTCGTGCTCTTGCCGGCGCCATTGGGACCGACCAGTCCATAGATCTCGCCCTTGTCGAGTTTCAGGGAAACGCCCTTGAGGATAGGACGCCCGCCGAGGGAAAGCTTGATGTCGTCGAGTGCGAGGATCATGATGCGTCTCCAGGTCGAGTGTCAGGCGGCGGCGTGTGCAGGCGGCGACAGTGCGCCGCCTGCGTCGCTGCAATGTCTTCGGTCGATCAATCGCTGTCGTTATCGTCGTCGTTCTGCGCGGTAACAGTTTTGACGACTTTGCCCGTCTGCGTGTCGATCAGCACCTTCTGGCGCGCGCCGTCCTTCAGGACACTCACCTCGAAGTTGACCGTGCCGTCCTGATCCTCGATGCCGGTGCCGACCGCCTTGCCGCCGGTCGCCAGCTCGGCGGTGGCGATAGCTTGGGCCATCGTGATCTTGGCATTGGTCATGATTGCGGCTTCATCGGTGCGACTCTCGCCGCGCTCCCGTGCATAGGCCAAGCCGCCGATCGCTCCGGTTGCCAGCGTCCCAGCGACCAAAGCTGTCAAGAGTGTCTTCCGGTTCATGATCGTCTCCGTAACTGAGCAACATCGCGGGAGTGCGAGTTCGCTTGCGGAGACCATGTCGCCAGACGCGTTGCGTCTACTCGTCCAAATTCATACCGATCGGTAATGTTGCAATGGCGTCGGCAGGTGATCGTGCGGCAGGTCGATCGACACAGAAGAGTCGCCTGCAAATCGCTCATGCCGCCTCAGTCCGTGCTTCCTTACCAAAGTGTATAGCCCGAGCAACGTGCCCCTCAACCAACTGGTGGCATCATCCAGTCGTGAGTCTTCATCGAATATTGCCATTCCTGGCTACTGAGCGCCGATCACTGTCTGCGAAGGTGCCCGCATCGCGCTGGTCGCTGCTCTTCTGAAGAGCAGCACGGATCATTTGCCGGAACTTTTTTGGACGAGACCTTGCAAGGCATGATGGAGCATTGCTGTGTGGCCACCCGTGACGCGAGCCTTGATCATTGCAAACATCGGCGTCTTCCTACTGCAGACCGCTGGTGCGGATTCATTTCTGATGAACTTTGCACTGTGGCCGCTCGGGCCGATGTTCGGGCCGTGGCAGCTCTTCAGCTATGCGTTTCTCCATGCCAATGTTGCCCACGTTCTTTTCAATATGTTGGGGCTCTACATGTTCGGGGCTGACCTCGAACGAGTGTGGGGTGCGCGGCGGTTCGCGGCGTACTTCCTCATTTGTGTGCTGAGCGCGGGCATCGCACAACTTGCTCTGACTGCACTCACCGGACAAGGCTACCCGACGATCGGCGCATCCGGCGGCGTGTTCGGCTTGTTGTTGGCATTCGCCGTGTACTTCCCCAAGCGCGTCGTCGTCCCACTTTTCCCGCCGATCCCGATGCCGGCATGGCTGTTTGCCCTCATCTACGGCGGCCTCGAGCTAGTGCTGGGCGTGTCTGGGACGCAGGCCGGCGTCGCCCATTTCGCTCACCTCGGTGGCATGCTCGGCGGACTGGTTGTCATCTACGGGTTGTGGGACCGACGGCAGCGATTTCGTTAGATGGCCCCACCAACATCAGAATTGATGACCGAACAAAGAATAGGGAATCATCATGAGCACCGAAATCAATACTTCCGAAACACTGCGGTCTGACGATGCGGTCACGCGGCGCGATTTCCTGATGGTGAGCGCCGCAGCATTCACAGCCGTGGGTGCGGCGTTTGCCCTATGGCCGTTTGTCGACAGCATGAATCCGTCGGCGGACACGCTTGCGCTCTCAACGACCGAAATTGACCTCGCGCCCATTGCGCTCGGACAACGCATCACTGTGCTATGGCGCGGCAAGCCCGTATTCATCGTACACCGCCCGCCGGACCAGATAGCAGCCGCTGAACGGGACAACCACGCGTCGAACCTGCTCGATCCAGCGACCGATCAGAGTCGTGTCAAACGACCGGAATGGCTGATTGTTGTCGGCGTCTGCACGCATCTCGGTTGCGTGCCGCAGGGCCAGCTCGCATCGGCGCAACACGGTGACTATGGTGGATGGTTCTGCCCCTGTCATGGTTCGCAATATGACGTTTCCGGTCGCGTCCGCCGCGGACCGGCGCCACGCAATCTCGAGGTGCCGCCGTACAAGTTCTTGACGGACACACGCGTTGTCATCGGTTGAGAGGAGTGCGTCCGCAATCGCTGCAGAAACACGGGGCGATGTTCACGAACTGCGTCCGTGGCCATTGCCAGAGGTTCCGCACGCCGTCACGAGTGGGAAGCGCGATTGGCTCCAATCTATTTCACCAGCGTAACCGGCACCTTCGAAAGATGCACCAGTTGGGTGGCAACCGATCCCATGAACAGGCCGCGGACGCCGCCGAGACCGCGGGTACCCATCACAATCTGGGTTGCCCCAAGCTCCTCCGCGAGCCTGGCGATCGTCTCGGCAACCGGACCGTTCTCCTGTCGGACGGCGACTGCGATCCCCTTGCCAGCCGCGCGGCGCTGTGCCGGGACCAGCGCTGTTTTGGCGGCCTGCTCCATCGCCTTGGTCTCCCAATCCGGCGGCATGATCGCGGCTGCATCGCCGAGATCGAGCAGCGCCAGGTTCTGGACGTTGACAAGAACGATCTCGGCGTCCGATCGCGACTGGGCCAATCCAACGGCATGGTCTACGGCATGCATCGACGGCTCTGAGCCATCGACTGGAACGACAATGATAAAGTGTGGCATGTGAACTCTCCGCCTTCTTTTCCTCTCGATGAAGCACGTAATTGCCCCTCGTCAGGCGACCGCCTCGGCGACGTGGGCGACCTTGCGCTCTTCTATCACGCCGCGCGGTCCATCGGCTTCACCGGACAATCTCAGTTGCCGTTCGTGAAGCGGCATCAGTGATGCACGGTGCCCGATGGATATGACCGTCGCTCTTGGAAGCGACCGATAAAGTAACCGATAGAGCGAGCGCTCGCTCTCCTCATCGATTGCCGAAGTGGCTTCATCGAGGAAGATGACATCTGGCGCGTGAAGGATAAGACGCGCGAATCCGAGCCGCTGGGCCTCGCCGACCGAGAGGATGCGATGCCATGGTGCTTCTGCATCTAGACGCGCGATGACATGCGACAGTCCAACGGATGTGAGGACGGTGTGCGCTTCGTCGTCCCCAATTGGCTCAGTGGTGGGATATTGGAGTGCCCTGCGCAATGTCCCCCACGGAATGTAAGGCAACTGGGGCATTAGAAAGATGCGCGCATCGGCTGAATATTCAAGCTTTCCGTCCGCATAGGGCCACAACCCGGCGAGAGCTCTGAGCAAAGTGGTTTTCCCGCTACCCGTTGGCCCCATGAGCAAAATATGCTCCCCTGGGCCGGCTTCCAACAGCGGAACCTTCACAAGAACGTCACCATTTTCCCGGCGGACAGAAAGCCCCTCGATCCGGATTCCTCTGAAATGTTCCGGTGTTGACACGACAATGTTCGAGTTGTTGCGCGCCGACCGAAGCACTGCGCGGTCGAAGTCGGCAAGCCGCGCGACGACGGCGCGGTAGTCGGCAAGCGCAGCATAGAGGTTGACGAAAACCGAGAGACTTCCCTGAACATTGCCGAATGCACCTGCCGTTTGCGTCAAGGCACCGAGACCGATGCTGCTGGCGAAGTAGGCGGGCGACAACAACAGGAAGGGCGCCACAATTGAGACCTGCTGATAGCCGGCCGAGAAGAATGTGAGCAATTTTCGGCGGCGCATGATCGCGATCGTATTGTCAAAAATGCCGCCGAATTTGAACTGGAGGTCGCGCCGCTCGGCCGCTTCCCCGTGGAGCATCGCTACCGGCTCGGCATTTTCGCGCAAGCGAGCTAGACCGAAGCGAAAGTCGGCTTCGCGCCGCTGTCGCTCTGCGTCCAGCCCGACCAGAGGGCGACCGATCAGATGTGCCAATGTGGTGCCAAGCGCCGCGTAGATGACCGATATCCAGACGAGGTAGCCCGGGACTGCCGACAGCTCAAAGCCGTCGATCCGGTAGGGGAACGCGGCGGATAGTCCCCAGAGAACTCCGGCAAACGCCGCAAGCGATAGCACTGATGAGAAGAGCTGAATGCCGATGCTCAGCGTGCCACCCGCAAACTGCTGGATGTCGTCGGCGATGCGTTGATCCGGATTGTCGGCTTGATCGCCGGTGAGCCGCATGCGGTAGTGAACGGAGCCGTCGGTCCAGCGTTCGAGATATCGACGCGTCATCCAGGTGCGCCAGCGGAGCACGAGACCTTGCGTCAAATAAAGCTCATAGACCGCCAGGATGATGAAGAGTGCTGCCAGCAGCGCAAACACGCCGAGTTCAGAGGTGAACGCCGCCAAATTCTTCGTCTGGAGAGCGTTGTAGAAGCGGCCGTTCCATTGATTGAGCAGCACGCTCAATCCGACTTGGGCAACGTTGATGGTGAGGATTAAGCCAAGAAGACTCCGCCCCACCCACTTCTCCTTGATTTTCGAGAGATCGACGCGGCCTCCGCGCAAACCGCTCGCAACATCGGAACTGAAATACGGCAAGCCAAGCCGCCAAGCGTCACCGAGCGATGTGCGAATGGTCGGCATGGCGGCGTACCTTGCTTCGTGAGATGATCATTATTCGCGCGGGCGCAGCTGTTGCAACGACCCGGGCGTTCTCAATGAGCAGATTGCGCCGGCAGAGGTTGAGCGCATCTCGCCGCCAGATCACAAATTGGTAATGTGGGAATGTGTCGCCCGGAGTGTAAGATGATCGGCTGCGGTGGAACCGAGAAAGTAGCCACGCCATGACAGGAACAGTCGTCGACGCAATCGGTCAGCGATTGCATCAGAACCGTCGCTGGCCGCTGGAGGTGGCGGCCCTCGGGGTCGTGTTCGGAGATATCGGAACGAGTCCACTCTATGCGTTTGACTTGGCGCTCAAGGCCGCGACCGGAGTGCCATTGACGATTGCCGTATTCGGCATCCTGTCGCTCATCGTGTGGACCATCATGATCGTCGTTACGATCAAGTACGTGGTTTTCGTGCTGCAGGCTGATAATCACGGAGAGGGCGGAATTCTGGCGCTCGTCACGCGCATGCGCCTGCATCGCAGCGAGAAACGCGCTGATAAGATCCTCTTGGCGGCGGGGATGTGCGGCGCGGCCTTGATATTCGGCGACGGCATGTTGACGCCGGCCATTTCCATCCTGTCGGCTGTCGAGGGGCTCGAGATCGTTGCGCCCAGCTTGCAACACTTCGCCGTACCAGCGGCAATTGTCATACTCTTGTTATTCTTCCTGCTGCAGGGATACGGAACGGATAGAATCGCAACTCTCTTCGGTCCCATCATGTTGGTATGGTTCGGGGTCATCGGCACGCTCGGACTTGCCGCCATCTGGAAGTATCCTGCCGTGCTTTCGGCTATTTTGCCAACTCACGCCATCACGCTGCTCGTCGCCCACCCGGTGATTGCGCTCGCCGTTTCAGGCGCGGCGTTCCTTGCTGTGACCGGTGCCGAGGCGCTGTACGCCGATCTCGGTCATTTCGGTAAAACTGCGATCCGTCGCGCTTGGATCGTGGTCGCGATGCCGGCGCTGCTCCTGTGCTATTTTGGCCAAGGAGCGCACGCGCTCGCGCTCGGCAGGGCGCCGCAGAATCCAATGTTTGAGCTTGCGGCGCCTTGGTTTGGCTTGCCGTTGCTCGCGTTGGCGACGGCTGCAACGATTATCGCCAGCCAAGCCATCCTCACCGGCGCGTTCACACTCGCCAAGCAGGCCATGGAAATCGGTCTATTGCCACCGCTTCGCGTCAGGTACACCTCTGAAGAAAACGAAAGACATGTCTATGTACCCGCCGTGAATGTGCTGCTGATGACCGGAACGATGCTGATCACACTCGGCTTCGGCTCTTCTGCGGCCATGGGATCAGCCTATGGGATCGCAGTTTCCGGCGCTATGGCCACGACCACGGTTCTTCTCATCGCCGATCAACGACGCAGCAAGACCTGGAATTGGTCCGTGTTTGCTGCTGCCGCGGCGGTATTCGTCCTGGTCGATGGGTTCTTTCTAACCACAAATCTTCTCAAAATCGTCGATGGCGGCTGGATTCCCTTGTCTGTTGCGGGCGCGGTGATTGTGGTGATCTGGAGCTGGCGCGTTGGGCATGCCCGGGTCGTTGGGGTCCAGATGGCGGCGGCTGAGACACTTGGCAAGGGATTGGCGCACTTTGTCGAGCGGCCGGCGGATGCGCCGCCTAAAACGATGGTATTCCTGACGCGCGTGCCTGCGGCGGCGCCGATAGCTATGACGCGCCTTGCACGCACCGTCGATGTCGTCCGACATCCAATCATCATCGCCCAGGTCCGTATCATCTCCCGCCCGCGCGCCCAACCGGAGGAACGCGTCGCGCTCAACAGAGTCGACCGCGACGTATGGCGGGCTGAAATCCGCTTCGGCTACATGGAGGCGACCAACGTGCCAGCAGTTCTCCAGCCCCAGCTTGAGCGTAACTCCGCCTTTACGGCTCCGATCATCTATATTGTTGGTTCGGAGAGGGTCGTGACTGAGACCGCGAGCATCGGCTGGCGATGGATGCTGATGCAGCTATTTGCCTTCATGGCCCGAAATGCCGTGCGTTCCGTAGACCGTTTCGGGTTGCCGGGCCAGAATACTCTGGAGATCGGCCAGACCATCAGGCTTTGATCGGACAGTGTCGTCAAGGCCGAGAAAATCGGCGTTTTTTAATGGCGACTAGGCGGGGATGCGAATTTATGAACCGAAAACGCAAGGTCCGTTGGGGGCGATTTCTGGGCCCAGGATTGATTGCTGGAGCTTCCGACGACGATCCATCAGGCATCGCCACCTACTCGCAGGCCGGCGCGCAATTCGGCTTCGCCATGCTCTGGACTGTCGTGTTCACTTGGCCATTCATGGTCGCGATCCAGCTCATCGCAGCGCACATCGGACGCGTGACCGGTGCCGGCATTATGGGCAACATCAAGACGATCTATCCGCGGTGGATCGTGATGGCTCTGACGTCGCTACTCGTGATCGCCAATACAATCAACATCGCGGCCGACCTCGCCGCCATGGGCGAAGCACTCAAGTTGGTGGTCGGCGGCGGGCAGCATGGGCATGCCCTCGTCTTTGGCGTCGTCTGCATCGTGCTCCAGATCTTCATACCGTATCGCCAGTACGCGCCAATCCTCAGATGGTTGACGCTGTCGCTGTTGGCCTATGTCGCGACGGCGTTCACCGTGAAAGTGCCCTGGGCAGAAGCCCTGCGGCAGACGTTGTGGCCGTCGCTCCAATGGTCCGCGGACTATCTTCTCGTCGTTGTCGCGGTCTTTGGTACGACGATCAGCCCGTATGTTTTTTTCTGGCAGGCGTCGCAGGAAGTGGAAGAGATGCACCAGAGCCGGCCACATCGCCCGCTGAAGGACCTGAAGCGAGGCGGCAATTCCGAGCTTGTGCGCATGGAGTGGGATACGTTGATCGGCATGGCGGCCTCAAACATCGTCGCGTTCTTCATCATTTTGACCACGGCCGCGACGCTTCACGCAGCTGGCCTGACCAACATCGCAACGTCGGCCCAAGCGGCCGAGGCACTGCGGCCGCTCGCCGGAGAACTTACCTTTCTGCTATTCGCGCTTGGCATCATCGGCACAGGGCTGCTTGCGGTTCCGGTGCTCGCTGCATCCGCCGCCTATGCGGTCGGCGAGACTTTCGGGCTACGGTCGACTCTCGAGGCCAAGCCCGGCGAAGCCAAGGGTTTCTATGGCGTGATCCTCGCAGCTACGCTGATCGGTGTGATGATTGATTTCACATCGCTGGACCCAATCAAGATGCTGTTTTGGAGCGCCGTTATCAATGGCGTCATCGCCATTCCGATCATGGCCGTCATGATGCTGCTGGTGACGAACAAACGCGTGATGGGCCGCTTCACCGCATCACCGCTGCTGGCCATCGGCGGATGGGCCGCAACGGCTGCGATGCTGGCAGTGGTTACGGCCTTGTTGTGGACGATTCGTTGAGGAGCAAGTGCTTCGACTGCGAGCGGCATTTCAATGCGCCACTGTTCAAGTGAGCGGCGCGCGCATTGTGGTCCGGCAGTCATCACGGCATGTCGAAGGTCACATTGGGATTTTGTATAGTTTCCGCAACATCGGGGCAATGACCAACGACATAGTCTCGTTTTCGTTCGGCATCCGCCGGACTTGAAGCAGGAGGCCTAAGTCGACTGTGGGAGGATACGCCACCAAAGAGCGAACGACACCGCACCCGTGGCAAACGCGGTGCGCGAGGTGTCCGATCACGGTCTCGCTCCGCGGGCTCCCCCACCGCGCCGCCCTATGACCGGGCACCTCCGGCTCTTGATTGCTCGAACCGCCATTCGGCGCGAGCATTGACCGAAAGGAGCGGCCTATGTGTCACCACCTGAACGCAGGCACCGATGTCTCCAAAGCAGCGCCTCGAATACAACAAAAAAGCTCGCCACTTGCCGCCGTTTCAGGCACGCATGGTGACAACGGCTTGATCGGGATCACGCGGCGCACGCAAGATTGCCAGAGACTGGCCGGCCGTGTCGTGGTGGACAGCTTCGATAGGGACAACCCGGATCGTACTGCCCGTCTTCGCAAGCACTGGCAAGGCGCGATCGCTTGAACAGCTGCTTTCGAATGCGGTTACCATCGCAGTCTGCGTTCGGCCCAGACCTACGGCGGCGGCAAACAGGTCGCCCGGGAGAAATTAAATGGATGGATTCACTCGACAGGCGTTGCCACAACAGCTCGCGGATGAGGCCGGTGAACATGTTCCGCATTTGGACGTGCCGGGGTTAAGGGACCTGACTGGGAGAATTGTCGACGACGATTCAGACGTCCGGCATGGCCCGCCTTTGGGGCGTGAGCTGCATGCTGCCGTCTATGTATCAGTCGCTGCCGCGTATGGTTGGATGCTATTGGCGGCCTGGATCGCATTCGGCAAGGTTGGCCGACCAGATTTCGATCTTGCGATAGCGACTGTGATTCTCTTGATGTTTCTGGCGCTGCCGTTCATCGGATTTCGCATTTCGTGGGCTCATTCTCACGAGCGTCGACCTTCGTGGGTCGAGTTCCTCAGCTCCACGATTGATACTGCAACCGGTCCGTTGTCGGCCGGTGACGCCTGGATTCAAATCCTCATCGTTCCAGGTTCACTTGCACTTGCTGCAACGCTGATCGGGTTCGCCTACCGCCTCTTTGTGTAGTGCTATGAGGACCGTGAGGCGGCTCAAACCATTTAGTCCTGCCAAATGCCAATCCGGCACGGTCGACCGCAGTATGGGCGTTCGCCCCCTGTGCGCTGCCCTCAATGCGCACCCCATACGAGAACGTGATAGTCTTTGACGCGGCGTCTCACGACGCGCATTCGTCGTGCTGCATGCTCCAGTTTGGACAGATCGCGTCTAGACAACGCATCTGCAAGCGTTGTCTAGACGCGATTTAGCAGACAGCGTAGACGAAGATCTACAAGGACGGCCGATAGAACGTCGCATGTCACGATTGCTTCAATCGCGATCGCCTCGATCGCCACCCAGTCGGCCGGACTGCGCCTCGCGAGCACTTCAAGCTTCAGCCTGCAATAGCCGAGATGCATGGCCTTCGCCGGCTCCTCTTGGAAATCCCGAGGGATTTCCCTGTATGCCAGCCTGTATAGTTCAGTCGCCGCGAACGCGACCCGCAAAAGGTTGCCACGGCGCGCGGAGTTGCGGATCTCATGTACTCTCGACTCAATTCGGTGTTGTATTCCTACCCGCATCGGGCGTTCGGCTGCGATGAACTCTTTGAGGACATCATCCAGATCGATTGCGAGGCTTCGCGCCTTAGTATCGCAGTTCAACAAGGCGAACTCGGCAAGGGTTTCTGTAAGGTTGGCAATGCGTGAAATTTCGTCTGATGTCTCGTTTGCTGGCTGCTGGGGCATGGCCGCTTTCATCGACTGCGCGCGATGCGCCAGATCGATTCTGGTTGCGCTGGATGCACGTGGTCCACGAGTATGAGACGATGACTTATGGTGGGCCATGGACGTTCTCCGGATATCGAAGAGCACTGCTTCTGCAGTGACCGAACGTCCCGACTATTCGCCTGACAACGTGATCCACACATGTCCCAAACTATACCGTTTCTCAACGGTCTGGCCGAAAGCAAGT
This sequence comes from Hyphomicrobiaceae bacterium, assembly GCA_046154645.1. Lineage (GTDB taxonomy): Bacteria > Pseudomonadota > Alphaproteobacteria > Rhizobiales > Hyphomicrobiaceae. Next base: position 1,180 of record JBJXDZ010000040.1, on the reverse strand, counting down.
CGCTCTGTGGGATCAATTGAGCGCGACCCCGGACCAACAAGCACTGCACAGAGCGGGCCCTCCGGCTTCATTGAATGGCGTAACGCGGTCGAGGGAACTCAACACTTGCTTGGAACTGGAACGACATGGCGCCCGTGTAGCCAAGGACTTTGGTCCAAGCTTGGTGCGCCATCGAGCAGCCGGAACCGGCATAGTTTGGCGATCCGTATAGATTCATCCACGTTGCACCAATTGCTCCACCTCTACACTTGCACATCTGCACCTCGATCGATGATCGGCCGAGGCAGACAGCCGGCCTCGATAAGAATGATTCTTTCGAGGCGAAGCTTAAGGAGTGATCCAAATGCGCAACTGGTCGAAAGCGCTCTCAGCAGGCGTCTTAGCATCCGGGCTTACCGGACTCATTGCGGGCCCCGCTTTGGCGGCACCCGCAACCTTGACGGTCTCCGATCAAAAGGCGGTCGACGATACTATCACGATCGCCGACGTCAATCTTCCCAAGAATGGATTTCTGGTGATCCATCCAAGCGATGCGAAAGGCAACCTGATCGAGAAGGACATCGGCCATCTGGCTCTTACCGCTGGCGATCACAAAGCGGTCAAGGTGAAACTCACCGGGGCAATCAAGGCCGGAGACAAGCTGTGGGCCATGCTACATGAGGACACCGGCACCGCTGGCCAATACGAATTTGGCATGGCCGGAAAAAACAATGTTGATATGCCGTTGAAGGAAAATGGCAAGGTCGTCGAGAACGCCTTCAAGCTGCAATAACAATACCTCGTCCGGCGCGCTCCCGCAAAAGGCCCTGCCCGAGTGGGCACGCGAGAGGGCACCCCCGAGCGCGGCGGATACCCTAGGATCAGGTGTCCCGACAAGCTTAGAATATACTCTGCTCACTGGATCAACAAGCCCGGGAAGTGTAAGCAACTGAAACGCGCCCCGGGCACTAGATCTCGGTGATGATGCGTTCAGGGAGTACATTGCGGCCATAGGTTTGTGAGTGAGAGAGTTCGCGAATGCACGAGACGATCCTGGCTGATCGCCGGAGTCACCTCATTCGCGTCGCGCTTGCAGCAAGAGCGCCGTTTCACTAGACGCTCCGTGAAATTCTGGCCGTGGGACGACCGTTGAAATTCCGGCCTTTGCTGGACGAACGCGTGCGGTGGTTGCGCGTTGAAA
>JBJXDZ010000039.1:0-94475 GCA_046154645.1 Hyphomicrobiaceae bacterium | reverse complement strand
CTCGGTGGCATCCAGCCCCTTGAAGCGGCCGCGCGGCACGATCGCCAACCCCAGGTCCTTGGCGAACGTCGCCTCGACCGGTCCGGCAAAGCCCATCGCCAGCAGCACCAGGTCGGCGTCGAGCGCGCCTTCCGATCCCGGCACCGGCTGCAGCTTGGCATCCACGCGGGTGTAGTTGAGCTTGGTCACCTTGCCGCCCTCGCCCGAGAATCCGGTGGTCGAGATCGAGTACTCGACCTTGGCGCCCTCGGCCTGGGAGGAGGAGACGCGCAGCTTCAAGGGCCAGTGCGGCCAGGACAGATCCTTGTTCTCCATCCTGGGCGGCATCGGCATGATTTCCAGCTGGGTGACGGACTTCGCCCCCTGCCGGAACGAGGTGCCGATGCAGTCGGAGCCCGTGTCGCCGCCGCCGATGACGATGACGTGCTTGCCCTTGGCCGAGATTTCCTTGGTGCCCTTGGCAATCTTCTCGCCCGACACGCGGCGGTTCTGCTGAGGCAGGAAGTCCATCGCGAAATGCAAGCCGTCGAGATCGCGGCCGGGCGCCTTCTCGAAGAAATCGAAGGGCCGCTCCGATCCACCCGACAACAGCACGGCGTCATGCTCGTCCTCGATCTCGTAGACGGTCACGTCCCGGCCGACATGCGTATTGACGTGGAACTTGACGCCCTCGGCCTTCAGCTGATCGACGCGTCGCTCAACCACGGTCTTTTCCAGCTTGAAGTCAGGGATGCCATAGCGCAGCAAACCACCAGCAAAAGCGTTCTTCTCGTAGACGTGCACCTCGTGGCCAACGCGCGCCAACTGCTGCGCTGCTGCAAGGCCTGCTGGCCCCGAGCCGACGATGGCGATCTTCTTGCCTGACTTGGTCTCCGGCTTCTCCGGCTTGATCCAGCCTTCCTCGAAGCCCTTGTCGACGATGGCGCATTCCACTGTCTTGATGGCGACCGGCTTGTCATCGATGTTGAGCGTGCAGGCTGCCTCGCACGGCGCCGGACAAACCCGGCCGGTGAACTCCGGGAAGTTGTTGGTCGAGTGCAGGTTGACCAGGGCCTGCTGCCACTGGCCGCGATAGACCAGATCGTTCCAGTCGGGGATCTGGTTGTTCACGGGGCAGCCGTTGTGGCAGTACGGAATGCCGCAATCCATGCAGCGCGCCGCCTGGACTTTGGTGTCCTTCTCCGACAGCGGCACGACGAACTCTTTGTAATGCTTCACGCGCTCCTCGGCCGGCTTGTAGCCGCGGTCCTGGCGCTCGAATTCCATGAAGCCCGTGATCTTGCCCATCGTCGTCGTGTCCTGTGGTCGTTCTGTGGCCGTTCAGCGGTGATGCCTGCCTGCCCAATTCAGCATGTCGTGCGTCGTTGCCGATAGCATTCGGTGACCTGATGTTTGGCCTCGGCGCGGATAAAATCGGCCCAGATCCGCGAAGCGTTGAACCCCTTGCTTGCCAGGACGGCATGCGCACAAGCTATGGCAACCGCCCGCGCCCTCACGACCGCCCCTCCGGCCCCGAGTACGCCCGCTCGACCTTGGCGACGCGCAGCTCGTAGTGCTCGTACCAGCGTTCGATGCCGAGTTTTTGTGCATTGGTATGGCGCATGTCGGCCTTCCATGCCGCGATCGAGGCTTCGTCCTTGTAGTAGGCAACGGTGATGCCGAAACCGTCCGCGCCGCGCAGGCTTTCGGCGCCGAGGCAGCCCGGATGCGCCAGCGCCGCCCGCATCATGTGAGCGCCCATGGCGGCATAGCCCTCTGGGTCCGCGCTGTTGCGCTTCGACGAGAAAATCACCGCGTAGTAGGGCGGTGCAGGCGTGTTCGCGAAACCTTCGGGCATTGGCCGTGACCTCGCTTCTCTCTCGGTGCCACCCTCGGGTTTGTCCCGAGAACCCCATCGCTCAGTAGATATTGAGCGTCCGGTCCCAATCACAGCGCCGCAGGCGCGGCGCCAGGGTTCCCGGGGACGCGTCCCCGGGATCACAAAGCATCACTCCGCAGCCTTTGCCTTAGCCTTCGCCTTCGGCACGCCGATCTCGAGCACGTCGAGGCCGGTCGGGTTGGCTGACTGATGCTTGGCCATCTGCGCCAGCGCGTTCTTGTAGTCGACGGGCATCACCTTGCGGAACTTCTTCTGCCACACCGGCCAGTCGGCCAGGATCCGCTTCGCCTTGGCCGAGTTGGTGTAGTGCGCATGCCTGACGATCAGCGCATGCAAACGTTCCGCATCCTGCGAGGTCATGTCGCCCATGACATCGACGAGACCGTGGCTGGCGAGATCGCCGCCCTGATTGGCGAGGCTCTGCATGACGGCCTCCTCAGCTTCCACCGGCTCGAGATCGATCATGGCGAGGTTGCACTTGCTCTCGAACGTGCCATCTTCGTCCAGCACGTAGGCAATGCCGCCCGACATGCCGGCCGCGAAGTTGCGCCCGGTCGACCCAAGCACCACCACCACGCCGCCCGTCATGTATTCGCAGCCGTGATCGCCGGTACCTTCGACGACGGCCACGGCGCCTGAGTTGCGTACCGCGAAGCGCTCGCCCGCAATGCCGCGGAAGTAGCACTCGCCGGTGATGGCTCCATAGAGCACCGTGTTGCCGACGATCATGCTCTCTTCGGGCACGATGCCCGACGTCGGATCGGGCCGCACGATCAGCTTGCCGCCCGAGAGCCCCTTGCCGACGTAGTCGTTGGCTTCGCCGACCAGATCCAGCGTCAAGCCATGCGCCGCCCAGGCACCGAAGCTTTGCCCCGCGATGCCGTTGAAGGTCAGCCAGATCGTGTCCTCGGCCAATCCGGCATGGCCGTAGCGCTTGGCGATTTCGCCCGACAGCATGGCGCCCGCCGCACGATCGCGATTGGCAATCGCGATTTCAGCCTTGACCGGCTTCTTCGACTCCAGCGCCGGCTTGGCCAACGCGATCAGCTTGTTGTCGAGCACCTTTTCGAGGCCGTGGTCCTGCCGCTCCGAGTTCCAGATGGCCACGGTGTCCGGCACCTCAGGCTTGTGGAACAGCCGATCGAAGTCGAGGCCGCGCGCTTTCCAGTGGCCGATGGCGCGATCCTTGTCCAGCAGGTCCGACTGGCCCACCAGCTCATTGAAGGAGCGATAGCCGAGCGAGGCCATGATCTCGCGCACCTCTTCGGCAATGAAGAAGAAGAAGTTGATCACGTGCTCGGGCTGGCCCTGGAATTTGGCGCGCAGAATGGGATCCTGCGTCGCCACGCCAACGGGACACGTATTGAGATGGCACTTGCGCATCATGATGCAGCCCATCGCGATCAATGGCGCCGTGGCAAAGCCGAACTCGTCAGCACCGAGCAAGGCACCGATGACGACATCGCGTCCTGTCCGCACGCCACCGTCGACCTGCACCGCGATGCGGCCGCGCAGGCGATTGTAGACCAGCGTCTGATGCGTTTCCGCGAGACCGATCTCCCACGGGGAGCCCGCGTGCTTGATCGAGGTCAGCGGCGAAGCACCCGTGCCGCCTTCGAAACCCGCGATCGTCACGTGGTCGGCCCGCGCCTTGGCGACGCCCGCCGCAACGGTACCGACACCGACCTCGGAGACGAGCTTCACCGAGACATCGGCTTTGGGGTTCACATTCTTCAGGTCGAAGATCAGCTGCGCCAGATCCTCAATCGAGTAGATGTCGTGATGCGGCGGCGGCGAAATGAGACCGACGCCAGGCGTCGAATGGCGCACGCGTGCGATGGTCTGGTCGACCTTGTGGCCGGGCAGCTGACCACCTTCGCCAGGCTTCGCGCCCTGCGCCATTTTGATCTGCATGACGTCGGAGTTGATCAGATACTCCGTCGTGACGCCGAAGCGGCCTGACGCCACCTGCTTGATCGCCGAGCGCATGGAATCGCCATTGGCCATCGGCGTGTAGCGATCCGCCTCCTCGCCGCCTTCGCCGGTGTTCGACTTGCCGCCGATCCGGTTCATGGCAATGGCCATGGTGGTGTGGGCCTCGCGGCTGATCGAGCCGAACGACATGGCGCCGCTGGAGAAGCGCTTGACGATGTTGGCGGCCGGCTCCACCTCGGCGAGCGGCAGCGGCTTGCGTCCCAGCTCTTCGGCCGTCTTGATCCGGAACAGCCCGCGCATGGTCATCAGCTGCTCGGACTGGTCATTGACCTGGCGCGCATAGTCACGCCATTTCTGCGGCAGCTTGCCCGATTTCGCATCTTCGACTTTGGTGCCGCGCACGGCATGCTGCAGATCGGCCACCACAGTCGGCCGCCACATGTGCGCTTCGCCGCGCAGCCGATAGGCGTACTCGCCGCCGACGTCCAGCATGCCATCAAGTGCCGGCACATCGCCGAACGCCTGCCGATGCCGCTCCGCCGTCTCGCGCGCGATCTGGCGCAGGCCGACGCCTTCGATCTGCGTGTGCGTACCGGTGAAATACCGGCGCACGAATGTTGATCTGAGCCCGACGGCGTCGAAGATCTGCGCGCCGCAATAACTCTGGTAGGTCGAGATGCCCATCTTCGACATCACCTTGAGCAGACCCTTGTCGACCGCCTTGATGAAGCGCTTCTGCGCTTCCTTCAGGTCGATCTTCTCCGGCATCTCGGGCAGCAGCTGCTCGATCGTCTCGAACGCCAGATAGGGATTGATCGCTTCCGCGCCATAGCCCGCCAGCGTCGCGAACTGGTGCACCTCATGCGCCTCACCCGTCTCGACGACGAGACCGACCGAGGTGCGCAAGCCCTGCTTGATCAGATGATGATGCACGGCACTGGTGGCCAGCAGCGACGGGATCGGAATCCGATCCGGTCCCGTGCCGCGGTCTGAAAGGATGACGATATTGTAGTCCTTCGAGCGCACCGCTTCTTCGGCCTCGGCGCACACCACATCGAGCGCCCAGCTCATGCCGGCCGCACCCTTTTCCGATGGGTACGTGATGTCGATGGTGATCGAGGCGTAGTGATTGTCCTTGACCAGCCCGATCTGGCGCACGCGCTCCAGATCCTCGTTGGTCAGCACCGGCTGATAGACCTCGAGCCGCTTCACCTTCGAGGTGCCCTCAAGATCGAGGAGGTTGGGCCGCGGCCCGATGAACGACACGAGGCTCATGACGAGTTCTTCGCGCGTCGAATCGATCGGCGGGTTCGTCACCTGCGCGAAGTTCTGCTTGAAATAGGTGTGCAGCAGTTTCGGCTTGTTCGAGAGCACGGAAATCGGCGTATCGGTGCCCATCGAGCCGACCGCCTCCTGCCCCGTGTGCACCATCGGTGCCATCAAAAACTTGAGGCTCTCTTGCGTGTAGCCGAACGCCTGCTGCAGATCGATCAGCGCCACGTTCGACTTCTTCTTCGTGGGCTTCTTCGGCAGTGGCAGATCGCCGACCTGGATCTGGGTTTGCTTGAGCCACTGCTCGTATGGGTGGCGCGAGGCCAGATCCTTCTTCAACTCGTCATCGGAAATGATGCGGCCGAGCGCCAGATCGATCAGCAGCATCTTGCCGGGTTGCAGGCGCCACTTCTTGGCGATCCTCGACTCTTCGACCGGCAGCACGCCCGATTCCGACGACATGATCACCATGTCATCCTTGGTCACCAGATAGCGCGCCGGCCGCAATCCGTTGCGATCGAGCGTGGCGCCAATCTGGCGGCCATCGGTGAAGGCCATGGCGGCCGGACCGTCCCACGGCTCCATCAGGCCGGCGTGATACTCGTAGAAGGCTTTGCGCTTGCCATCCATGGTCTCATGGCCGGCCCACGCCTCCGGAATGAGCATCATCGCGGCGTGCGCCAGCGAATAACCGCCCATGACCAGGAACTCGAGCGCGTTGTCGAAGCACGCCGTGTCCGATTGCCCCTCATAGCTGATCGGCCACAGCTTGGAGATCGCCGGCCCATACAGCGGCGAGTTGACCGACGCCTGCCGCGCCGCCATCCAGTTGACGTTGCCGCGCAGCGTGTTGATTTCGCCGTTGTGGGCAACCATCCGGTAGGGATGCGCCAGCTTCCACGATGGGAAGGTGTTGGTCGAGAAGCGCTGATGCACCAGCGCCATGGCCGAGGCGAGCCGCGGATCCGAGAGATCCTTGTAGTAGGCCTTCACCTGATACGACAGGAACATGCCCTTGTAGACCAGCGTACGGCTCGACAGCGACACCGTGTAATGGCCGATGTCGCGCCCCTTGTAGGAGTCGTAAATGGCGTTCGAGACCACCTTGCGGATGATATAGAGCTTGCGCTCGAACTCATCCTGATCGGTCATCGACTTCGGCCGCCCGATGAAGATCTGCCGATGCTCCGGCTCTGCCTCGCGCACCATCTCCGACAGCGACGTGTTGTCGACCGGCACCGTGCGATAGCCGAGGAACTCCAGCCCCTCCTCGCGAATGAGCCGCGCCCACACGCGTTCGCAATGCTCCCGCAGACGCTCGTCCTGCGGCATGAACAGATGCCCGACGGCATAATGGCCAGGCTTCGGCAGCTTGATCTTGAGGCCCGCGCACTCTTCTTTCAGGAACTCGTGCGGAATCTGGATCAGGATGCCCGCGCCGTCGCCCGAGGTCGGATCGGCACCGGTGGCACCGCGATGCTCGAGATTCTCCAGAATGGCAATCGCGTCCGCGATGATGCGGTGCGAAGCCCGGCCCTTGAGATCGGCGATGAAGCCCACGCCGCACGCATCATGCTCGCGTTTCTGGTCGAAGAGACCCGTGTCGGGCGTTGTCGCGTAGGGTCCGCCGGTGACGGCCTGGAGCGAAGTCTCACTCGGTCTCTGCTTGTCCATAGTCGTTCTCGAGTTCCGGTCGGGATCGGTTTGACCCTGTCTCATCATGCCGAGCGCAGCCGTCCGGCCCGGCGCGACCGAAATTCGGCCCGTCAGGTCCACCACGCAGCGCCGTCGGGAGCACGTGCCACCGCCCGCAATCCCTGCCCGCGAAGGGCGTCAAGCCTTCCCTGTCTACCGGATCGGACAGGCGATGGCCAAGCCAAGAGTCGCGCGCAGTCAAGCGATGGTCGTCTTAACCCTGGTATGGTGGAACCCTCGGCTGTCGCACGGATTTTCCGGTTGTGACGGGTCCGGAGGCACGTGCGGCGGCGTTGGCGGTCGATCCACCCAAAGGTCAGGATAGCTGACCTATCGCATGCAGCGCAACAATATTCTTGAGCAATTGGATCGGGAGACATATTGGACCTGAAAAGAGAAGTGTCGGCGCAACAGGAGCACGAACATGTCCCGCATCGTCACCGTTGGAGCAGCCCAGCTGGGACCCATCGCGCGCAGTGAGACCCGCGTCCAGGTCGTCGCTCGCATGCTCGCGTTGATGCGGCAAGCCAAGGGGCATGGTTGTGATCTCGTCGTCTACCCGGAGCTTGCCCTAACGACCTTCTTCCCGCGCTGGTTCTTCGCGGCCCAAGCCGATATCGACGCCTGGTTCGAACGCGAGATGCCGTCGCCGGAGACAGCCCCGCTGTTCGCCGAAGCCAAGCGCCTGCAGATGGGCTTCCATCTGGGCTTTGCGGAGCTGGTCCAGGAGGCCGGCACAACGCACCGCTACAACACCGCCATCCTGGTCGACAAAGCCGGCCATACGGTGCTCAAATACCGCAAGGTCCACCTCCCCGGCCATGCCGAGCACGAGCCCTGGCGCCAGTTCCAGCACCTCGAGAAGCGCTACTTCGAGGTCGGCAACCTGGGCTTTCCCGTGGTGCGCGCGTTTGGCGGCATCGTGGGCATGTGCATCTGCAATGACCGCCGCTGGCCGGAGACCTATCGCGTCATGGGCCTGCAGGGCGTGGAGATGATTCTGCTCGGCTACAACACGCCTCTCCACAACCCGCCGGCCCCCGAGCACGATGCGCTTTCGAACTTCCACAATGGCCTGTGCATGCAGTCCGGCGCCTACCAGAATGGCACCTGGGTGGTCGGTGTCGCCAAGGCCGGCGTCGAGGAAGGTGTGCTCCAGATCGGCCAGTCGCAGATCATTGCGCCCTCCGGCGAGCCCGTCGCCATGGCCACCACCCTGGGCGACGAATTGCTGGTGGCGCGCTGCGACCTCGACCTGACTACGTCCTACAAGTCCACGACCTTCAACTTCGCCAGGCATCGGCGGCCCGAGGCCTACGGCCTGATCACCTCGCGCACGGGGGCCGAGCCGCCGAAGGCGTGAAGCCTCGACAGACCAGGTATTTGTTTTCACAGTTTCAAACAGCGCCGCCCGTCAAACATGAGTCGATGGCCTCATGCCCAAAGTTTGGATGCGGCGCAGTGTAAGGCCATCTGATAAGGCGGGGATTGTTTTGCCGGCGCTGGAAAGGCGCATTTGATGGCCAGGGTTAACGCGAACAGAGCCGCGCACCGGCGATCACGAATAGAGCAGGTACGGGTCTCGCCGCCGACGGAAGGCGTTCAAGGTAAGCTGCCACGAGGCAAGAATGCGCGCGCCGTCGGCGCCAGACTCCAGCAACGCATGTAGTCGCCGCGTGCCGGCAATGGCGTGGAACATCTTCTCGTTGCCGTAGATCGGCGCGATGCCCTTGGCCCTTGCTTCGGCTACGATGAGTGCCAGCGCATGCATGCCGATGTCGAGCGGCCGCACCTGATCAACGTCGGTGGTCACCACGCGCACGCCCACCAGCTCCTGGCCGACGAACCGCGGCTCGGCCGCAACGCCGGCAATGGCGCGCGGTGTATATTTGTGCGGCTCGAAGCGGACGCCTGCCAACTTTAAGGTGTCGAGGCGGCTCGCCAAACGGGCCCCATCCAGCCACGGCGCTCCGAACAGCTGGAACGGCGTCGGCGTGCCGCGCCCCTCGTTGACGGTGAGTTCACCCACCATACCGATGCCGGGGTAAACGAGGGCGGACTCAAACGTTGGAATATTCGGGCTGGTCGGTACCCACGACAAACCTGTGGCCGGCCATCGCATCGCGCGCTGCCAGCCATCGACCGTGATCACGTCGAGTTCCAGCTTTTCCAAGCCGTCGAGATAGCGCTGCCCCTTGATCATGCGGGCTAGCTCGCCGACCGTCATGCCGTGCACGATTGGGATCGGGTATTGCCCGACGAACGAGCGCAGCGACTTCTCGAGCACGAAACCATCGACATACGTGCCACCGAGCGGGTTCGGCCGGTCGAGCACGATGAATGGGATGCGCGCGGCGGCCGCTGCCTGCATGGCGAGGCCCATGGTGGAAATGTAGGTGTAGAAGCGCGCCCCGATATCCTGGATATCGAACACTAGCACATCGACATTGGCGAGCATGACCGGCGTCGGTTTGCGCGTCGCACCATAGAGACTGAAAATCGGCACGCCGGTCTTGGCATCGCGCTCGTCGCCAACCTTCTTGCCGGCCTCCACCGCGCCGCGAAAGCCGTGCTCCGGCGCCAGGATCGCGGTGAGCTTGACGCCTTCGGCCGCCGCCAGCAGATCGACCAGATGCTGCTCGCCGACGCGGCCGGTATGATTGGTGATCAGCCCGACGCGGCGGCCGGTCAGCAGGCCGAAGCCTTGCGCGTGCAGCTTGTCGGCGCCGGTTTTGACCACGCTCTGCTGACCTTCGCGAGGTCGCATCAGGGCTGGACCGGCACCAACCTGCGCCAACGTCTCAGTCGCCCCGATCGCGGCCAGCGTTGCTGCCGCCGACGCGACGAACCGGCGACGCGTGTAGGTTTCATCGTCCGCCCGCCCCATCGTGCGTGACCTGCTGTTTGCTCGGAGTGATGGGCATGGGGACCAGGGTCAGACCCTCGGGTCTGACCCTTACGTTGTGCTTCAAGCAGCCTTGATGTCGGCGGCCACCTTGATCGACTTGATCTTGTCCGGGTTCTGCACCGGCTCGCCCTTCTTGATCTTGTCGACGCCATCCATGCCGTCGATGACCCGGCCCCAGACCGTGTACTGCTTGTCGAGGAAGCGCGTGTCGTCGAGGCAGATGAAGAACTGGCTGTTGGCGGAGTTCGGCATCGACGAGCGGGCCATTGAGCAGATGCCGCGCACGTGCGGCTCGGCGCTGAATTCAGCCTTCAGATTCGGATAATCCGAGCCGCCAGTGCCGGTGCCATGCGGGCAGCCGGTCTGGGCCATGAAGCCATCGATGACGCGATGGAACACGATGCCGTCATAGAAGCCTTCGCGCACCAGTTTCTTGATGTGCGTGACGTGGCCCGGCGCCAGATCCGGGCGCATCTCGATGACGACCTTGCCGTGTGTCATGTCCATGACGAGCGTGTTTTCTGGATCTTTGATTTTTGCCGGCATGTTCGGGCTCCTGTTGGGAGGGTTGTCGTGAGTGGTGAGTGGTGAGTGGTGAGTGGTGAGTGGTGAGTGGTGAGTGGCAACGGACCAGCGTCGAGCAACAACAGCAAGCTTTATTGCCTATTGCCTCACTTCTTCGCGGCCCCCTTGTTCTCATCGGCCAGCACGTAGACCTTCAGCATCTTGTCGGGATTGGCCGGAGGCTCGCCGCGCGCGATCTGGTCGACATGATGCATGCCTTGCACCACGCGGCCCCACGTCGTGTACTCGCCATTGAGATGCGGGCTGTGCTTGAAGACAATGAAGAACTGACTGTCGGCCGAGTTGCGATCAGGGCCACGCGCCGCGCCGATGGCGCCGCGCTCGAATTGCGTCGGCGTGAATTCCGCTGGCAGCTTCGGACGGCCGGAACCGCCCCGGCCGGTGCCCGTGGGGTCGCCGGTCTGCGCCATGAAGCCGTCGATCACGCGGTGAAAGATGTGACCATTGTAAAAGCCGCCGCGCGTCAGTTCCTTGACCCGCTCGACGTGCTTGGGGGCGATGTCCGGCCGCATCTGGATCAAGACCTTGCCGGTCTTGAGCTCGATCACGAGCGTGTTCTCTGGATCGAGCTTCGGGGCCTGCGCCTGAGCTGGATGCGTGAAAGCCAAGGCAGCAAGCAGGATGGCGACGAGGGTCGTCTTCAAGGGTATCTCCTTGGCGGGTGGCGGGCGGGGGATCGGGCTGGCAGCGGGGCTGCGCCTGGATCATGATCTGCAGCCGCCTTATGGCCGGAATTGGACGGCGCTGCAATCGTGGCAGCCAGTGCTTTCGCTGGCGCCGCGCGCATTTCAGCGCAGGCTGTCCTTGGTGGGAATGGCCGAGATGATGACGATCGCCTGCGCCAGGGGGAAATCATCCGTTATGGTGAGATCGATGCGCGCCTGATGGCCGGGCGGCGTCAGCTTGGCGAGGTGCGCAGCCGCCCCACCGGTCAACACCAGGGTCGGCCGCCCGGAAGGCAGATTGACCACGCCCATGTCGCGCCAGAACACGCCATGCCTGAGCCCTGTGCCGAGCGCTTTCGAGCACGCCTCTTTGGCGGCGAACCGCTTGGCATAGGATGCCGCCCGCTGCTGGCGCCGGTCGCTCTTGTGCCGCTCGACGTCGGTGAACACGCGCTCGATGAAGCGATCACCATAGCGCGCCAAAGTCTTTTCGATGCGGCGAATGTCGATCAGATCGTTGCCGATGCCGAGGATCATGAGAGTCTAGCCTTTCCCGCCGTCAGTCCGATGAACGACCCGTAATCTCCGCCCGCGCCTCAGCCATCAGCGCCCGCATCCGGGTCACGGCCGCATGAAGGCCGCCGAAAATGGCCTCGCCGATCAGGAAGTGCCCGATGTTGAGCTCGACGATCTCCGGCATGCGGGCAACAGCGCCAACTGTGTTGTAGGTAAGCCCATGCCCGGCATGCACCTCGAGCCCCGCCGCATCGGCCAGTGCCGCGGCCTTGGCGATGCGCGCCACCTCGCGTGCGATACCGGCACCATCGTTTTCCAGCGCCGTCTCGCAATAAGTGCCGGTATGCAGCTCGACGATGTCGGCACCAAGCCGCGCCGAGGCCTCGATCGCCTTCGCCTCCGGCTCGATGAACAGCGACACGCGGATGCCGGCAGCCTTGAGGCGATCCACATAGCGCCGTAGATTGGTCTCGCCGCCAACGACGTCCAGGCCGCCTTCCGTGGTACGTTCCTCGCGCTTTTCCGGCACCAGGCAGCAGGCATTGGGTAGATGCTTGAGCGCGATGGCCAGCATCTCGTCGGTTGCCGCCATCTCGAAGTTGAGCGGCCGCGTCAGCTCCTGCTTCAATCGCGCGATATCGCTGTCCGTGATGTGCCGGCGGTCTTCTCTGAGATGCGCCGTGATGCCATCGGCCCCGGCCTCGATCGCCGCATGTGCCGCCCGGATTGGATCCGGATGCCGCCCGCCGCGTGCATTGCGCACCGTCGCCACGTGGTCGATGTTGACGCCGAGGCGCAGGGCGTGGCGGCTGTGAGCAGGCGGCATGTGGGGTCTCGCTGTGATCGGGGGCATTGCCGGCAGACTAGTCGGCTTGGCGCCAGCAGCCAACACCGCCCGCAGCTCCATTGCTGAGCAGCTGTTAACCGTCTGTCCAGCCTGATTCCAGGTGCGAGCCAGCCACGCCATTGCCGTTAGGCCAGCCGAAACAGCCGTTTGCCACCATGTCCAGCTGGGAATTGGACATCTGGCAGCTCGCAATGAACAACCATGCACCCATCTGGTGGTTTGCCGCCTGCGGTATGCTCGCCTTGTTCTTCGCGTGGCCCTCCCTCGAGGCCGATGCCCCGGGCTTGTCGGTGCGCGAGGAGCCTGACCGGCTCGTCTATCGCTGGCGCGGCCCTGTCGACGCCGCCATGGTGACCCAGTTCGATGACACCTACCACCGCTGGCGCCATGACCCGCGACGCATCGTCATCTCGCTCCACTCCGATGGCGGCTCGGTCGACCAGGGCTCGAGGGTCATCGATCTGGTCCGACGCATGAAGCGCACGCATGACGTGGACACGCTGGTCGAGGCGGGGCGCTACTGCGCGTCGATGTGCGTGCCGATCTATCTCGCCGGCAGTCGGCGCACCGCCGCCGCCAGAGCCAACTTCATGTTCCACGAGGTTCGCTTCGACAAGGCCGGCAAAGCCGAGATCGACAAGCTGATCCGTTCGATGGGCCCGGCTGGACGAGGCAAAGACCATGCAGAGGTGATGCGGGCGCTCGTCGCCCGTGCGACCGACAAGTACTTCGAGGAGTATCTCGAGCCCAAGGTTGGCAACGACCGGTGGCTCGCCGACATGCGCAAGGCGATCCGCGGACGCGATGTCTGGCGCACGGCACAGCAGCTGCTGCAGGAGCAAACCACGATCGTGCACACCATCGAGTGAGGCCCACCGGCGCCGACTGCCGGTAGCCGCATCAATCGAACATGCGGTCGACCTTACTCACCACGGGCTTGGACTTGAGACCGTTGATGATGCGATTGAGGTGGTCCAGATCCCACACCTCCAACTCGATCAGCATCTCGGTGAAATCACTGCCCCGCCGCCCCATGCGCAGATTGTCGATGTTGCCGTCCTCCTCGCCGATCACCTGCGCGATCTGCGCCAACGTTCCCGGCACATTCAGCATCGTGACATTGATCCTGGCCGGAAAGCGTTCGGGATTGTCGCCGTCGATGTCCCAGGTCACGTCGACCCAGCGCTCGTGCTCGAAATCCTTGAGGCGCGGCGAATGGATCTGGAACACGCGAATGCCTTCGCCCTGCGTCAGCACACCGACGATGCGATCGCCCGGTACGGCGCCGCCCGGCTCGAACGAGACCGGCACGTCGTTGCGCAGGCCGCGAATCGGCACGCCCGGGTCGGCCTGCAGGTCCTCGCTGGCGCTTCCCCCCAGCCAGCGGAACTTGAGGCCGATCTTCTTCGACAGGTTGAACCAGCCTTCATCGGTGGTTGGCCGCTCGTGCCGGTTGCGGGGGCGGCTGGCGGCCTTGGCCGGCTCCAATGTCACATCCGGCAGCACGGCACGGATCACGTCGGCCACCGGCAGCTCGCTGCGCCCGACCGCCGCCAGCGCGTCATCGACGGATTTGTGCGCCAGCCGCGTCAGAACCCGCCGCAGTCGTTCGTCGCTGTAGTCGTGGCCGACCCGCCCGAAGGCCGACGTCAGGAGTCGTCGGCCAAGCTCGGCGTATTGCCGCCGCAGCGCATCCCGCGCCGCCCGCCGGATCGCGGATCGGGCCTTGCCCGTCACCGCCACCCGCTCCCAGGCTGACGGCGGCGTCTGGCTGGCCGAGGTCAGGATCATGACCTCGTCGCCATTGCGCAGCTGCGTGTTGAGCGGCATCTGCCGGCCATTGATATGGGCGCCGACGCAGCGGTTGCCGACATCGGTGTGCACGGCATAACCGAAATCGATCGGCGTTGCCCCCCTGGGGAGCGCGATCAGGCGGCCCTTCGGCGTGAAGCAGAACACCTGGTCCTGGAACAGCTCGAGCTTGGTGTGCTCGAGGAACTCTTCCGAGTTGGTTTCGCCTTGCAGCAGCGTCGCCACCAGATGCCGAAGCCAGGTGTAAGGCGTCGCATCGCCGCCGATTTCGGCGGGCTCTGTTGACCCGTTGACGCCCGAAGACAATTTCGGTGCGTCGGCAGGGTCGCCGAACTTGGCGCCATCCTTGTAGAGCGCGTGCGCCGCCACGCCATGCTCGGCGATGCGATGCATGGCCTGGGTGCGGATCTGCAGCTCCACCCGCTGATGGCGCGGACCGACGACGGTCGTGTGCAGCGACTTGTAGCCGTTCTGCTTCGGCGTCGAGATGTAGTCCTTGAAGCGGCCCGGCACCGCCCGCCACGTGGTGTGGATGAAGCCGAGGGCGTGGTAGCAGTCACCGACCTCGCCGACGATGACGCGGAAGGCATAGATGTCGGAGAGCTGCTCGAGCGAGATCTGCCGGTTCTGCATCTTGCGCCAGATCGAGTAGGGCTTCTTCTCGCGGCCCGACACCTCGGCCACGAAGCCTGCCTCTTTCAGTTTGCCGGTCAGCCCTTCGCTGATCTCCTTGACCAAGCCCGTGTTGCGCGCCCGCAATTGCGCCAGCCGGTCGACGACCGCCTTGTGCGCATCCGGATGCAGCCACTTGAACGCCAGTTCCTCGAGCTCTTCCCGCAGCGCCTGCATGCCCATGCGGCCGGCCAGCGGCGCATAGATGTCGAGCGTTTCTTCGCTGTTGCGGCGCCGGCTCTCGGGCTTCATGTGCTCGAGCGTGCGCATGTTGTGCAGGCGGTCGGCGAGCTTGACCAGCAGCACGCGGATGTCGGTCGAGATGGCAACTAGCAGCTTGCGGAAGTTCTCCGCCTGCTCGGCCTGCTTGGACACGAGATCCAGTCGCTTGATCTTGGTCAGGCCGTCGACGAGGCTGCCGATCTCCGCCCCGAACAGCTGATCGATCTCGGCTTTGGTCGCTTCCGTATCCTCGATCACGTCGTGCAGCAGCGCTGTGGCGATGGTGGCGTCGTCGAGCTTCAGCTCGGTCAGGATCGCGGCCACTTCGAGGGGATGCGAGAAATAGGGCGCGCCGGAAGCCCGCTTCTGATTGCCGTGCGCGCGCATGGCGTAGACGTAGGCGCGATTGAGCAGCCCCTCGTCCGCCTTCGGGTCGTACTTCAGGACCCGTTCGACTAGCTCATACTGGCGCATCATGCGGTGCGCCCTCGCCGCGCTGGAATCGCGCCCCGCGATGCTGCGCGGGAACCCGGGCGCCGGCTCCCCGCCTCGATCAGACGCGCCGCATCAGCGGCTGCGCCCGCTACCGCCGTTGCCACCGCTGCCGCCATTGCCGCTGGGACCGCCGTTCGACGAAGGCTCCGACGGCGTCAGGCTTTCCATGCCGCGCAGCAACTGCTCCTCGGACATCGTGATCTGGTCGACGATCATGTCGGAGTTCTGATCGTCACGGCCGAGTGACTGCGAGCGCCGGTCGGCTGTCAGCAATGGCGCGGCACCAGCCTCCGGCTCGTCGACCTCGACATTCTTCTGGATCGAGTGGATGAGCCCTTCGCGCATGTCGTCGGGCTTCACCGTCTCGTCCGCGATCTCGCGCAGGGCGATCACCGGGTTCTTGTCGTTGTCCGGATCGATCGTGATGGCCGAGCCATTGGCAATGGCCCGCGCCCGATGCGCGGCGAGCAGGATCAGCTCGAAACGATTGGTAACCTTGTCGACACAATCCTCGACGGTGACTCGAGCCATCGGAGCCAGTCTCCTTTAGGTGCGCATGAGATTAAGGGCCGGAGGGCCACCGCCGGGCAAGCCGATGAGGCGCCTCAGCCAGCACTCCACTCAAGCATGAAGATATGCCATGGAATACCCCCGTTGGCAAGTTGGCCGCTCCTCGTCCACCGAACAGTAGAGGTCGCGGTCGCTCAGCGCCGGGGCCGGCGCACGTCAAGCTGGCGCAGCATGTCCCGGACAGTGCGCCCAGTCATCGGATGCCGCCAATGCGGCGCCACCTCGGCCATCGGTCCGAGCACGAACGCCCGTTTGTGCATCTCGGGATGCGGCAGCTGCACCTTGCCGCGCACGGTACCGGCAGTCGTTGGCCGGTTCGCAGGCACGCCGGATTGTCTTTGCAAGCATTGCTTTTCAGGTGTTTTTGCAGCACGTGCGCTGCGACGCGCCACACGATGCCCGACAATGCGGCCGCCGCGGCAGATGATGTCAATATCGAGGGGGCGGGCTGCCCAGCGCGGGCGGACCCGCCGCCCCGCCGCGCGCTCCATCCTCTGCATCGCTTGCAGCAACTTGAGCGTCGGCGAACTGTTCGCTAGCCAGAGCGCGGAATTGTGGTATTCTGGTTGCCTCGATCGGCTCAAGGCTTGCGTTCTGATGGCCGGCGAGCGCTGCACAATCGAAATGCCAAGAAGCTGGATTTCGTTACACGCGCGGTCAATTGCAGCCGCAGGTGACCCCCAGTGACCCGGCAGATTGGCGCCGAGTGCAACGACGAACGTGTTGATCTGTAGCCGTGCCGTAATAGGTGTTGTTCCTTTTAGTGCGAGAATTCTTTCGCTTGCACGACTATGTGAGTAGCATAAGGTATGGCTTTCGTCTCTTTAGGTGGCAGACTATATCAGCTTTATGACGGCGGTCAGCGGCGGCGACCGCAACTTGACTGGACGACAATTTTCCGCATTTCGCGGTTTCTGGGGAGGCTGTCTGTGGTCTAGCGCTCTTGATTCGAACGTAGCTCGCAGACGTGATTGTATGGCTGGTTGGTGACGATGATGTTTTTTCATGGCACGGAACGTATCGCCCTCTTCATCGATGGCGCGAACCTTTACGCTACCGCGAAAGCGTTGGGCTTCGATATCGATTACAAACGTTTGTTAACCTTGTTTAGGACCAAAGGTCATTTGGTTCGAGCGCTGTATTATACCGCACTCGCCGAGGACCAGGAGTATTCATCGATTCGTCCGTTGATCGACTGGCTCGATTACAACGGCTATACCATGGTCACCAAGCCGACCAAAGAATACACGGATGCTTCCGGTCGCCGGAAGATCAAGGGCAATATGGACATCGAGCTCGCTGTCGATGCCATGCAATTGGCCGAGCACCTCGATCATGTCGTGCTGTTCTCGGGCGACGGCGATTTCCGCCGCCTGGTAGCTGCCTTGCAGCAAAAAGGACTGCGTGTCAGCGTGGCCTCGACCCTGCACACCACGCCGCCGATGGTGGCTGACGAGCTGCGCCGCCAAGCTGACCAGTTTATCGATATCTCGGATCTCGAGAAGGATATCTGCCGCGATCCGGCCCAACGCGTTCCGCGCGAAGCCAGGGAAACACGAATTCAACAGTTCCGCACCCAGCGCAGCGAGCGCGAAGCCTACCCGGGCGGCGACGATCCATTGGATCTGTGATGGATAAATAATCGGTCCAGGCGCTGCTCATACGGTCGCCTTGAGACGACGCCGGTAGGAAATTAGAACTTCTGCGTAGTAAGAATCGATTCGCCAAGAGAATTGAAATAATAACGGCTCAGCATAGCCATTCAAAGCCATTTAATAATACTCATTAGTATATTTAATACCATTGCGGTCAGAAATTAATTGTGCGGCCAAACCCGAGATCGGGCAAGGCAAATGAGACCCCGCATTCGGCTTGACAGGCCCCGAGGGTTCGCCGACTTCTGGTCGCCATGAGCAAAGCCGGCACCACCGCCCCACCCTTGGAACCGTCCCCGGATTGCGCACTGTGCGCCCGCCTGCAATCCTTCCGCACGGCCAATCGCTTGGCCCAACCGGACTGGCACAACGCGCCGGTGCCTTCGTTTGGCGCCAGCGACGCTCGCCTATTGGTGGTCGGCCTCGCCCCCGGCCTCAAGGGCGCCAATCGCACGGGTCGCCCGTTCACCGGCGATTATGCCGGCGACCTGCTCTATGCAACGCTACTCGAGACTGGTTTCGCCCGCGGCACCTACGGCGCCACACCATCGGACGGACTGCAGCTCGTCGACTGTCGCATCACCAACGCTGTCCGCTGCGTGCCCCCCGAGAACAAGCCGACCCCGGCCGAAATAACCACCTGCCGGCCTTATCTGCGCGCCACCATCGATGGCATGCCGCGCCTGTCGGCGATTCTTGCCCTCGGCCGCGTCGCTCACGATAGCGTCTTGACGACATTCGCCGCGAAAAAGACGAAGCTGCCCTTCGGTCACGGCAAAGTTTATATGCTGAATTCGAAAATCACTCTCTTTTCCAGCTATCACTGCTCGCGCTACAACACCAATACTGGCGTCTTGACACCCAAGATGTTCCAAGATGTGGCAAATGCAATTAAGATTCATCTGTCCGACATGGCATCTTGATACTGGCAGATGCTTATGAATAGACGAGTCGCTATTGTCGCGGCCTTTTTGACGCTGCAAACGCATGAATTGACGCTAGACACCGCCAGCCCGCACATTTTGACCGGCTTTGTGCTCACCGCCAGCGCTTGGCTCAGCGATTGAGTGCCGTCACCAGCGATTTCACGTTGCCGCCATTTTCGGCAATGTGGTTCTCGAACAGCTTCTTCATGAACGGAGTCATCCAGAAGCCGTAGACCATGGCATCGCGCACCCGATAGCTCGACCCGTATTTCGCCAGCAGCCAGCGCACGTCGTAGGTGGTCCCGTCCTTTAGCGTGATCCGCGAATCGACCATCAGCCCGGCGCCACCCTGCATGCTGGACAAAATTTCATACTTGGCGATCGGGTACTTGGGCGCTTCGTTGGCGGTATAGCGGCCGATGAAGCGCACCATGCCGTTCAGATACGATTGCCGGTCGGCCGGGCTCAACTGCCCCCGGTAGGAGCCGAGCGCGTAGTTGCCGATGTAGCCGACGTCGGCGTAGCGGTGCACCACGCCAGCCACCAGCTCCGGTGACTTCGCCCGTGACGCCGCCAGCATCTCGCGCGCCACATTCTCCATGAATTTCACAGCTGGGTCCGCAGCCCTCGCTGGCGACGCCACCAGCAGGGTCCCGGCCATTCCGAGCAGCGCCAGCACGCTCAGCACCAAGCCGCGGCGTCCGAAGCCGCGCGACGTCTCTATGGCTGCAGACATGGTTCCCTCGAAGCTTTGGCCGGATCGCACAACGCAGAACAATCGAGCCACGATGACAGATGTGGGCCCCACCCTGAAGCCAGCCCGGACCGAGCCAACACTTAGAGCGCGAGATTGCGGCGGCAATGGACCACAGGCCACGGTTGACGTCAAAGCCTGGCTCGCGTCGGCGGCCCGCTCCCAATTGTCGCTCCCACAGAGCAAAGTCCGCACCAGCGGTTGCGCCCGTCCCGGGCCTGCGTTACCACCAAGCCATGACGGCACCGCTTCGCGCGGTGCGGCGGAGTGGCCCCACGGCCGGCCAGGAGACCAGCATGAAAGAGGCGTTGCCAAGCCTGCTCACCGACTATCTGGCCATCGCCATCTTTATCGGTGTCGCCGGGTTCATCGGTCTCGCCTTGATGGTGGCGCCGTTCCTGCTCGCCTATAAGAGCCCTGACTCCGAAAAGCTCTCGGCCTACGAATGTGGTTTCAACGCCTTCGACGACGCCCGCATGAAGTTCGACGTCCGCTTCTACCTGGTCTCGATCCTGTTCATCATCTTCGACCTGGAAGTGGCGTTCCTCTTCCCCTGGGCCGTCGCCTTCAAGGATGTGGGCGTCTATGGCTTCTGGGCCATGATGGCTTTCCTGGGCGTGCTCACCATCGGCTTCATCTACGAGTGGAAGAAAGGTGCCCTCGAATGGGATTGATCCTTCCCGGCCAGCCGGCCTTCGCACCTCCAGCCGACGGCTCCGGCACCGTTGCCGGGACGGGCGATCGCGGCATGACGGCCATCAATAACCAGCTCGCCGACAAGGGCTTCCTGGTCACGACGACCGATGACCTGATCAACTGGGCGCGCACCGGCTCGCTCATGTGGATGACGTTCGGCCTGGCCTGCTGCGCCGTCGAGATGATGCAGGCCTCGATGCCGCGCTATGACGTCGAGCGCTTCGGCTTTGCGCCGCGCGCCTCGCCTCGTCAGTCCGACGTCATGATCGTCGCCGGCACCTTGACCAACAAGATGGCGCCGGCCCTGCGCAAGGTCTACGACCAGATGCCGGAACCACGCTACGTGATTTCGATGGGCTCCTGCGCCAACGGCGGCGGCTACTATCACTACAGCTACGCCGTGGTCCGCGGCTGCGACCGCATCGTCCCCGTCGACATCTATATTCCCGGCTGCCCGCCGACCGCCGAGGCGCTGGTCTACGGCATCCTTCTCCTGCAGAAGAAGATCCGCCGCGTCGGCACCATCGAAAGGTGAGGCGGCCGTGAACGCCTTCGCAAAAGTCGACAAGGAAACGTTCCTGCGCTTCGCCGCTACCCACGCCGAGCAGCGTTACGAGTATGTGCGGGGGCGCATCGTGCAACAGATGACGGGCGGCACGCGCGATCATGGCCAGGTGGCCCGGCGCATCACGCGACTGCTTGAGGACCAACTCGATTTGGCCGGCCAGACGGTCATCCCGGATCGGGGTGTGGAGACCCGCGAGACAATCAGGTATCCCGATGTCGTCGTCGAGCCGTCTGACGAGCCGGGGACTAGCCTGTCGACGTCGCGACCAATGTTGATCGTCGAGGTTCTGTCACCCTCCACCACGGCCACCGATCTCGATGTCAAGCCGCACGAATACCTAAGCCTCGCATCGCTGGATGCCTACGTCATCGCCAGCCAGGATGAAGCCGCTATGCTCATCTACCAGCGCGGCGGCAATGGGCAGTTCCCCGCCGAGCCGCGGGAGGTCAGCGGGATGGATGCCGAAGTGACGATTGCAGGCCGCAGCCTTGCAGTGACCTTGCGCTTGGCCGACATCTACAAAGGAATTGCGTGAGGCAAGCCCCCAAGCGACGTTGGAGCCCCCGCTTGCTTTCATGAATCGCTGCTGCGACTGACCCTTTTCCAACGGCACGACACTGCCGACGATCGAAACGTTCGAGGAGCACCTGTGACGACCACAGACACACTGACCGCCCTTGCCGGCGCCGCAACAAAAGCTGCCAAGGTGGCCCCGACCTCGGCCAGGTTCGCGTTTGGCGAGGTCACCATGGCCGTCCCCCGCGAGCGCATCGTCGAGGTGCTCATCGCGCTCCGGGATGATCCCGCCTGCCAGTTCGAGATCCTGATCGACATCTGCGGCGTCGATCACCCCGCCCGCGCCAACCGCTTCGATGTCGTCTATCACCTGCTCTCGCCGCGCCTGAACCAGCGCCTGCGCCTCAAGCTCGAGACCGACGAAGACACGCCTGTTCCCAGCGCCATTCCCGCTTTCCCGACCGCGAACTGGTATGAGCGCGAAGCCTACGACATGTTCGGCATTCTGTTTTCGGACCACCCGGACCTGCGCCGCTTGCTCACCGACTACGGCTTTGAGGGCTATCCCCTGCGCAAGGACTTCCCCCTCACCGGCTACAAGGAAGTCCGTTATGACGATGAGCAGAAGCGCGTCGTCTATGAGCCGGTGAAGCTCACCCAGGATTTTCGCTCGTTCGATTTCGAAAGCCCCTGGGAAGGCGTGCAATACATCCTCCCTGGCGACGAAAAGGCCAAGGAACCGCCGAAGGCTGGATAACGTTCCTCGACACAATCCTCGACCTCTGTCTGGCGCTGTGGGAGGTCGCGCTCGCGCGGCTTGCCGAACATTCGCGCAAATCGACAACCCACTGACACAGCCACGATTTCGCCCAATTGGACCTGTCAGATCCGGATCAAGCGGGTCTTCTGACAGAGGCGCGGCTCAGGCCGCACATCGATATGACCTTCCCCCGCCCGATCTCCCCGGACCATGACGACGGCACCGGTTTCGTTCTCGGCCCCCGCGACCGGGTCGGGCCACCGCTGGTCAAGCGCGGCCGACGACGAGTCGTGCGTGCCCTCGCATTCAGTCTTGTCGTTGGCGGCGGGACCTGGGCCTGGTTCGAGGGTCATCTCGCCTGGGTCGGCCCGCTGATCGGACAGCTGACGTCCGTCATTGAAGCGCCGCCGTTGCCTTCCACCGGGACACCGACGCAATCTGCGCTCATGCCGCCGTTGCCGGTGCTGGCCCTTCTCGAGCCGGCCGCATGGCAGTTGCCAAACGTTCCCGCGATCGAGCGTCGGGAGGCAGTTCCGGCGCCTCGCGCGGAGCCTGAGCCCGCACCATCGCCGGAGCCGCTGCCGGCCTACGCGCCACCGCCGGCATCCGCCCCTGATCCACTACTCCGGCGCGCGGAGGCCGCCGGTTTGCATCCCGGCATTTCGCGGACGCTGCTGGCGCGCCTCACCGCCGACGACTTCCGCAATGCCGAAGCCGCTATCGGGAAGGCACTCGCCGAGACGCCGGAGGATGGCGCACTCGAGTGGCCGCGCACCAAATCGTCCCGGCTCGCGCAATTTCGCGTGCACTTCGTGCCAGGCGCCGGCGAGCGCTGCCGTCGCTACGTGGTCGAAATCGCCAAAGACGGCTGGCTGACGACCGCGCCGCCAATGGAACGGTGCGGCGTGCCAGCGCCGCTGGTCCCGGTACGTAAAGGCTGACGCTTGCTCAATTCGGGCCTTGCCGGTCCAACAAAATCTTTGGAGGGTGGTCTGCAATGGCTATGCCCCTGAAGGCGAAACCCCATGAAACCCACCCTCGTCCCCGGCGTCACCGCCACCCACGCCTACCGCGTCGACACGGCCAACACCGTGCCACATCTGGCCATGGACCGGTCCGCCTTCGATGACATCCCCGAGGTGCTGGCCACCGCATACATGGTCGTGATGATGGAGGGCGCGGCCACCAAGGCACTGCGGCCCCATCTCGATACCAACGAGGGCTCGGTCGGCGTGTCGGTGAACGTTACGCATCTGGCTGCCACGCTCCCTGGCCAGACCGTGACCGTGACGGCTGAAATCACGGCCGTCGAAGGCCGCAAGATCACCTTCAAGGTCACGGCCCATGACGGCCTCGACAGAATCGGCGAGGGCACCCACACCCGCGCCATCGTGCCCTGGGACCGCTTCAAGGCGGCAATTGCAGCGAAGGCCGCAAAAATCGGCTGAGGCGCACCCGGGAGCACGTGCCACTCGACGTGTTGTGCTATGCTTGGCGAAGGGCTCGCTAGCCGACTGACGGTATCCCCATGACCGCACACGCTCAGATGTACGTCGACAAGGCCACGTTCTACCGCTTCATCGTCAATGCAGACGAGCGGCATCGCTATGAGTACGTGCGCGGTTGGATCATGCAGCGGCAGACTGGCGGTACATTGAAGCATTCCAGCATCGGCGCGCGCTTCGTTGTGCTGCTATCTCACCGCCTGGATCCTGCCCTATGGGCAGTCAACGGCTCTGATCGCGGCATCGATACCGGCGCGACCGTGCGCTACGCCGATGCCAGCGTTGAGCGAAAAGGTGCTCCAACCGACAGCCTTTCGACCAAATCGCCGATCATCGTGATCGAAGTCCTCTCACCCTCCTCCGAAGAGCGCGATCTCGGCGCCAAACCCGCCGAATACCTTTCCATCCCGTCCCTTGAAGCCTACATCGTCGCCAGCCAGGAGGGCGCGGCATGCTGGACCTGGGTGCGCGGCGCCGATCGCCAATTCCCACGCGACCCCATAGCACTCGCCGGCCCCGACAAAATCGTTGACATCCCGGCCCTTTCGCTGTCGATCCCATTGGCAGACGTGTATCGCGATATCATCGACGCGACAGCAGCCGGAACCTGAGGACTGAACACCCCCATGGCCGAGACCGAGATCCGCCCTTTCACCATCAACTTCGGACCGCAACATCCGGCAGCCCACGGCGTGTTGCGCCTGGTGTTGGAACTCGACGGCGAGGTGGTGGACCGTGTTGACCCGCATATCGGCCTGCTGCATCGCGGCACCGAGAAGCTGATCGAGCAAAAAACCTACCTGCAGGCCATCGGCTACTTCGACCGCCTCGACTACGTCGCGCCGATGAACCAGGAGCACGCCTTCTGCCTAGCCGTCGAAAAGCTCCTCGGCCTCGAGGTGCCTAAGCGCGGCCAGCTCATTCGCGTGCTTTACTCCGAGATCGGCCGCGTGCTCTCGCACATGCTCAATGTCACCACGCAGGCTATGGACGTGGGCGCGCTCACTCCGCCGCTGTGGGGCTTTGAGGAACGTGAGCGCCTTATGGTGTTCTACGAGCGCGCCTCGGGCAGCCGCATGCATGCCAAGTATTTCCGCCCCGGCGGCGTGCATCAGGATCTCCCCGAAAAGCTGATCGAGGACATCCACGCATGGTGCGATCCGTTCCAGAAGACCTGCGATGACATCGAAGGTCTGCTGACCGAGAATCGCATCTTCAAGCAGCGCAATGTCGATATCGGCGTCGTCTCGCTCGAGGATTGCTTCAAGTGGGGCTTCTCCGGCGTCATGGTGCGCGGCTCGGGCGCCGCCTGGGATCTGCGCAAATCACAGCCCTACGAGTGCTATTCGGAGCTCGATTTCGACCTTGCCATCGGCAAGAATGGCGACTGCTACGATCGCTATTGCATCCGCATGTTCGAGATGCGCGAGGCCGCCCGCATCATGAAGCAGTGCTGCGAGAAGCTCATGAGTCCAGCCGGCCAAGGCCCGGTCTCAGCGCCGAACTCCAAGGTGGTGCCGCCGAAGCGCGCCGAGATGAAGCGCTCCATGGAGGCGCTGATCCACCACTTCAAGCTCTACACCGAAGGCTTCCATGTGCCGGCCGGCGAGGTCTACGCCTGCGTCGAGGCGCCCAAGGGCGAGTTCGGCGTCTATCTGGTGGCTGACGGCTCGAACAAGCCTTACCGCTGCAAGATCCGCGCGCCCGGCTTCCCGCATCTCCAGGCCATGGACTTCATGAACCGCGGCCACATGCTGGCCGACGTCTCCGCCATCCTCGGCTCTCTCGACATCGTGTTCGGGGAGATTGATAGGTAACAAGAATTGCCGTGATCTCTGTCTGCGGGCTGGCAGGCGACAACAGTGGCACGGCACTTCGCCCTGATCGATCTAGGTGCCCATGACGAGCTACTGGAGCCTTAACGGGCCGGTAGGCGCCATCCACGCGAGTTGAAGTGCGCAATTTGAACTGGGATGCTATATTTGGGCACATCGGAGCCCATCCATGAACGCCATCCCCAAATTCCCGCCCGAGCAGCAACTCACGATCGAGGAGTTCCTGGCCTTTACGGCGACGCGGCCGCAGGGCGAGCGGTGGGAATTGATCGAGGGGGTGCCCATCATGAACCCGTCGCCGATCCAATGGCATCAGGTTGTCGCCGTCAACATCACGACGGTGCTCATGAACCACAAGGCGCGGACCGCTGCCACTTGGCTGCCGATGCTGGGAGTTGGCACGCGGGTGCCGATTTCGCCTCGTAGCCTGCCGCAGCCGGACGTTTATGTGCAGCAAGGCCCTGCGACCGATAAATCCGTCACGGATGATGCGTTGGTCGTTTTTGAGGTGCTGTCGCGCAGCAACCGCAAATCCGACCAGGCTTGGCGCAAGAAGGTCTATGCCAGCGTGCCGAACTGTCAGCACTACGTCACCGTCTCGTTGAAACGCGCCGAGATCGTCGCCTTCGATCGGTCAGACCAGTGGCAGGCACGCACCATTCAAGGGCTCGATGCTGCCGTCGGCCTTCCCGCGATCGATATCGCCATGCCACTCGCGGATATCTATCGCTACACGCCGCTCGGCCAGGATTGACTGCGATCGGCCGAGTGGGGACTGCACGGAGATTGTCCAATGCCGAAAACCCTCAAGCGCCAGCCGCAGGAGTTCACAGTCGACGAGTACTTGTCGGACGACACGGACTTGCCCGAGAAGATGGAGCTTTGGGACGGCGAAATCGGTCCTTTCAGCGACACGGCCAAGCTGGCCTTGCTGGCCAACTGGGGCGCCGACAAGATCGTCGCGTTGACCGGTCCGGCCATATGGCTCGAAGCGGCTAAGGCTGCGGCGAAATCGGAATAGCATGCGATCGCCCCTCACCGTCAACCGGCCCATGCAGCCTATTCGCCGCATGTGCCGCAAAGGGGTGGCGGCAGCAGTCGGCGGGTGCTAGCTGCACGGGAGACAATCGCTTGCCTTAGCTTCAACACAGCTCATGCCCGCAGAAATGATCACCGAAACCCGCATCGACCGCCGTTTCGCCGCCCTCAAGAAGGAGGGGCGGGCCGGATTGGTGACGTTCGTGACCGCAGGCGATCCAGACTTCGAGACCGCCCGCAAGATCGTGCTGGGCCTGCCGGCTGCCGGCGCCGACCTCATCGAACTCGGCATGCCGTTCTCCGATCCCATGGCGGACGGGCCCGCCATTCAGGAATCGTCCCAGCGCGCGCTCAAGGCCGGCATGACGCTGGCCAAGACCCTGCAGCTGGTCGAAGACTTCCGCGCCAAGGACCGGGACACGCCGATCGTCCTCATGGGCTACTACAATCCGATCTATGTCTACGGCTCCGAGCGCTTTCTCGACCGCGCCAAGGCCGTGGGCGTTGATGGCCTGATCATCGTCGACGTGCCGCCCGAGGCCGACGACGAGCTGTGCATTCCTGCCATGTCGCGCGGCATCAACTTCATTCGCCTGGCGACACCGACCACGGACGCCAGGCGATTGCCGGCGGTGCTGAACAACACCTCCGGGTTCGTCTACTATGTCTCGATCACGGGCATCACGGGTGCGGCGGCCCCGGTGGTGACCGATGTTCACGCCCAGGTTGCGCGAATCAAGAAAGCCACTCGCCTCCCGGTTGCGGTCGGTTTCGGTGTCCGCACCCCCGAGCAGGTTGCCGGGATCGCCACAGGCGCTGACGCCGTCGTTGTCGGCTCGGCCCTGGTCGGCGCCATCAAGGACAACCTGAACAGCAAGGGACATGGCGGGCCCAAGACCGTGGCTGCCGTGCTGGAACTGGTGAAAAGCTTGAGCCAGCCGTTGCGCCGGCGTTAACACACGTCCAAAGTATCCCTGGATACCGCCATGTGTTTGCCACAGTACCAAGCGGATTGATGTTCGGTTTGGAGTTTCACGGCTGCAAACCCATATCCGTCGGCAAGGACCTGCTGTCGATGCCGACGTTGTGATGGGACTGCCACCACCGACGCGATCGAGGAGCTGCAAAGCGTGAACTGGATCAACACCGTCGTCCGGCCGAAAATCCGCAGCCTGCTCACCACAAGGCGCGAACCCCCGGACAATTTTTGGATGAAGTGCGGCGGTTGCGGCCAGATGTCGGACCGCAAGGCGCTGGAGGACAACACGTTTGTCTTCGCATGCTGCGGCCACCACGAGAAGGTCGAGGCCGAAGCGCGCATGCGCTTCCTGTTCGACAAGGGAGAATGCACCAGTATTCCCGTGCCAGACGTCGTCACCGACCCGCTGAAGTTCAGGGATGGCAAGCGCTACGTCGACCGCCTCAAGGAGGCCAAGTCCAAGACCGGCCGGCCTGACGCCGTGCTGCTAGGTGAAGGCAAGCTCGAAGGCCGAACAGTTGTAGCAGCCGTGCAGGATTTCCGCTTCATGGCGGGCTCCCTCGGCATGGCCGCCGGTGAGGCGATTGTGGCCGGCATGCTGCACGCAGTTGATCGCAAGGCGCCATTTATTCTGTTTGCGGCCTCCGGTGGCGCCCGCATGCAGGAAGGCATCCTGTCTCTGATGCAGATGCCGCGTACAACCATCGCCGTGCAGCGCCTGCGTGAAGCTCGGCTGCCCTACATCGTCGTCCTCACCGATCCGACCACGGGCGGCGTTACTGCTTCCTATGCCATGCTCGGTGATATCCAGATCGCCGAACCCGGCGCCCTGATCTGCTTTGCTGGTCCTCGCGTCATCCAGCAGACCATCCGCGAAAATCTCCCTGATGGCTTCCAGCGCGCCGAGTACCTGCTGGCCCACGGCATGATCGATATGGTGGTCCACCGTCACAAGCTGCGCGAGACGCTGTCGCAGGTGGTCGGCCATCTCATGAACGGCAGCCGCGCCGGTCGCGCCAAGGCGGACACGGCGAAGCCGAAACCGATTGGCTACATCAAGAGCATGAACGGACACGCAGTGGACGGCAAAGTCGTCGAATCGCTGGCGCGCGGCTCTGGCATCGTCGAGCCAGAACCGGTGGCCGATGAGGAGCGCTTCGAGGCGCGACGCCCCGAGCCGCGCCCGGCCGCTCGCAAGGATGCCGACACGCCCAAGCCGCGGACCACGCCGAAGGATGCGCGCTGACAGGGACCGCGAGCCCGGCAGTCTTTGAGCATGTACACGTCTGCAGCGCATTGCCACTCGAGGAACCTGCATGGCGGCGCTTGACGATCTGCTCAGCCGACTGAAGCAGTTGCATCCCCTGTCGATCGACCTCTCGCTTGGCCGCATCGAGCAGCTGCTGGGACGCCTCGGCCATCCCGAGCAGCGATTGCCGCCGACCATCCATATCGCTGGCACGAACGGCAAAGGCTCGGTCACGGCCTACCTGAAGGCCATGCTGGAAGCAGCCGGCCGGCGCACCCACGCCTATACGTCGCCGCATCTCATTCGCTTCAATGAACGCATCGCCGTCCCCGATGCGACCGGACGATGCCAGCCAATCCCTGAAGCGGATCTGGTCCCCCTGCTGGAACGCGTCGAAGTGATCAACACCGGGGCGCCGATCACATTCTTCGAGATCACCACGGCGGCAGCGTTCCTTGCCTTTGCCGAGCGGCCGGCAGACGCTTTGCTGCTCGAGGTGGGCCTCGGCGGCCGTCTCGACACGACCAACGTCATCGCAAGGCCTGCCGTCACCATCATCACGTCGATCTCGATGGACCACGCCGAGCGGCTGGGCGCCACGGTCGAAAAGATTGCCGCCGAGAAAGCCGGCATCATGAAGCGCGGTGTCGTTTGTGTCACCGCGCGCCAACCGGATGCCGTGCTCGAGGTGCTGGAGGCTAAGGCCGCCCGCATCGACGCCACGCTGAAGGTCTTCGGACGCGATTTCGAAGCGTTCGAGCAGCGTGGCCGTCTGGTGTACCAGAGCGAGAATCGCCTGCTCGATCTGCCGTTGCCGGCGCTGATCGGACCGCACCAGATCGTCAATGCCGGTGTTGCCGTTGCAGCGGCGCTCGAGACCCACGGGCTAGGCCTGAACGAGCGCACCATCGCCACGGGGCTCACCACTGTGCAGTGGCCAGCCCGCATGCAGCGGCTCTCCAGCGGCCCCTTGCCGTCGCTTCTCAAGCGCGAGGACGAGCTCTGGCTCGATGGCGGTCACAACCCCGCCGGCGGCATCGCCCTAGCACAAACCCTCGCCGACCTGGAGGAGCGTTCGCCGCGCCCGCTCTGGATGATCTGTGGCATGATGGGCCAGAAGGACGTCGCCGGCTTCCTGACGCCGTTCCGCGGCTTGGCGCAACGCCTGCTGACTGTGCCCATCCCCGGGGCGCACGAGACTCCATTCCCGCCCGAACGCCTGGCTGAGCTGGCGCGCAGTCTCGGCCTGGATGCCGAGCCCGCCCCTGATGTGGAAGCCGCGCTGAAACGCATCCGCGCCGCGGCGAAAGGCCCAGCCCGGGTCCTCATTTGCGGTTCGCTCTATCTTGCCGGTCACGTGCTGGCGCTGCAGCAGGGAGTCACTCCGCAAACGAATTGAGGGCACCCGCTTGCTGGCGGATGCCCTCGCAATTCCTCTCCACGCTTGGCCACGCGGCGATCACGGTCTCGTGATCATCGCCGCACAGCCGGCATGGCTCCGGTTCAGACCGTCACGGTCTTCTTGATCCAGGCCTCGAGCTTGGTCTTCTGTACGAGGGCGCCGACTTGCGTGTCGGCCACCTTGCCGTCCTTGAACAGCATCAGCGTCGGCATCGCCTGGATGCGATATTTCTGTGTGATCTCAGGGTTCTGGTCGACGTCAATTTTAACGATCTTGACCTTGCCAGCCATCTCCTTGGAGACCTGATCCAACGCCGGTGCCATAGCCTTGCACGGCCCGCACCACTCGGCGAAGAAGTCGACCACGACCGGCTCCTTCGAGTTCAACACCTCGGCCTCGAAATTCTGGTCGGTTACCATGGTGGTCATGGACATCTCCTTGGGGGAACGGGTACCTCGGCGAGGCACCCATGGGGAATCCCTGAATCGTTGGCGGAACGTAGGTATCGTCTCTGGCAACGTCAAGGCAGCGCCGCCAGCATGGTGATCTGCAACACATCGTGATGGGCGTGACCACGGGTTGCCATCGCGGTGCAACATGAATCGGCCACCGCCCCGAGTTGATATCCGCCCCGTCACTGCGATCTTGGCTTGTCGAGGCGCTCGCTTTCAGAAACTATGTCGGCCAACAAGTTTCGTTTCCGATCCAGGTATCGAGGGAGAGCCAGATGGACGACGCGCAGCGCAATTTTTCGCTCGAGGACATCGACCGCGAGAGCCTGTTCCACCCCAACACCTCGATCGCCGACCATATGAAAAAGGGTCCGCTGATCGTCTCCGACGGCCGCGGCGTGCGCGTCAAGGACCAGAAGGGCCGCGACATCATCGATTGCGGCGCCGGCCTGTGGTGCGTCAACATCGGCTATGGCCGCCCCGAAATGGCGGAGACCGCCAAGAAGGCCGTCGAAAGCCTCGCCTATCACCACATCTTTGGCGGCACCTCGAACGAGCCCGCCATTCGCCTGGCCGAGAAGGTGCTGAAGCTGTTCCACGAGCAGTCGAACGCGCCGCACCTCTCCAAGGTGTTCTTCGGCATGGGCGGCTCGGATGCCAACGACACCAACTACAAGCTGGTGCGTTACTACAATTATCTGCGCGGCAAGCCTGAGAAGAAGAAAATCATCGCGCGCATGGGCGGCTATCATGGGCTGAC
This sequence comes from Hyphomicrobiaceae bacterium, assembly GCA_046154645.1. Classification (GTDB taxonomy): domain Bacteria; phylum Pseudomonadota; class Alphaproteobacteria; order Rhizobiales; family Hyphomicrobiaceae. The sequence continues at coordinate 63,307 of JBJXDZ010000039.1, read as the reverse complement.
CTTCGCCGCCGCCAGCCTCACCGGCATCCCGGCCTATCACAAGGCCTGGGACCTGCCGATGCACGACGTCATCCACGTCTCGTGCCCGCATTACTATCGCTTTGGTCAGGCGGGCGAGAGCGAGGAATCGTTCTGCAATCGCCTCGTCGCCGAGATCGAAACCGTGATCACGCGCGAAGGCGCCGACAAGATCGGCGGCTTCATCGCCGAGCCGATCCTCGGCACCGGTGGCGTCATCATTCCGCCCTCTGGCTACTACCAGAAAATCCAAGCGGTGTTGGACAAGCACGACATCCTGTTCATTGCTGACGAGGTGATCACCGGCTTCGGGCGCACCGGACATTGGTTCGCCACCGGCGGCATGAATTTGAAGCCCGATATCGTGACGCTCGCCAAGGGCATCACATCGGCCTACTTCCCCGTCTCCGCGTCCGTCATTTCCACCAAGATCTGGGACGTGCTCGCCAACGCCTCGGCTGAATTCGGCCCGGTCATGCACGGCTTCACCTACTCGGGCCATCCTGTTGGCGCTGCGCTTGGCCTCACCAACATCGCCATCATGGAGCGTGACGGGCTCGTGCAACAGGCGGCCGAGGTTGGCCCCTATCTCCTCAAGCTGCTGCAGGAGCGGGTCGGCAACCATCCCTTCGTCGGCAATGTCCGAGGCGTCGGCCAGATGCATGCCGTCGAGTTCGTCGCTGACAAGGCCAAGAAGCGCTTCTTCGATCCCAAGGCCGGCGCCCATCGCGTCGTTGCCGCCAAGGCTTTCGAGCACGGCGTGCTCTCTCGCGCGCTGCCCTACATCGAGGTGACCTCGTTCTCGCCACCGCTCAGCATGACGCGCGCCGAGGCCGACGAGGCCGTGGAGCGGTACGTCAAGGCGCTGAATGCCGCGACGGACGATCTGGCCAAGCTCGCCAAACCGGCGGTGTGAATTGCCGCAAGATCGCGACTTCGTCAGCGAGTTGAGGTCAACTCGCTGACGCCCCGACCAAGAGTGCTTGCGTTTCACTCCACAGCCGCTGCACGAGATCGGCCGCGGGCTCGGTTGACGCCAGCCGCGCGGCTTGTCCTGCCCACACCTGCATGCGGTCAGCATCGCCAGCTTTGCCGCCCGCGTCGCGCATGGCCTGCGATAAGGCCCGCTGCACCGGATAGGGCGCGGGCTTCGGCGCATCTGGCGAATTGGCAGCCTTGACGTAGGCTGTCGCCACACTCCGCCCCAGGCGACCCGAGAAGGCGCGCGTCGGCGCCGTGTCCTCAGGCTGCGCCCGGCCGATGGCGTCGGCCCAGGCCGGCGCCAGCTTCGCTTCCGGCGTCCTGAGCAATCCCGTGCCGATCTGCACTGCCGAGGCGCCAAGCATAAACGACGCCGCAATGCCGCGCGCATCGGCGATCCCACCGGTGGCCACCACCGGCACCTTGTCCCCTACCGCATCGACCACCGCCGGCAGCAGCGCAAACAATCCGATCAGCGCCGTATCCGCTCGCTCTGCGTCGAACGAGCCGCGATGCCCACCGGCCTCCATGCCCTGCGCCACCACCATATCGGCGCCGGCGGCGACAGCTTCGCGCGCCTCGGCCACCGTGGTGACATTGGCGATCCAGCGTATGCCCTGGTCCTTCATGCGCGCCACGATTGCTGGCGGATACACCCCCATGATCGACGACACGATCGCCGGGCCGACATCGAGCATGGCCTCGCACTGGGCGGCAAAATCGATCGGCACCACATCGCCGGCCTCGGGCGGCACCGCCGGCCCCCATTGGCCGAGAAACTCCCGCACCCGCGCTTCGTTGGCGGCATCGCGCTTCGGCGCCGGGTCCGGAATCCACAGGTTGATCTGGAAGCCGCCGTTGGTTTGTGCACGGACCTCGGCGGCCCAGGCGCGGATCGCTTCGGGCTGCATGAGCAAGGCGCCACAGCCACCGAGGCCGCCGGCCTTGGCAACCGCGATCGCCAGCGATGCCGGACAGGCCCCCGCCATCGGTGCCATGAGGATCGGCACGCGCAGATCGAAGGCCGCACAAAAGGCACGCGCGCGCGCGAGTGGGGGCGAGGTGGTCATGGCGAATGCACTCCGCAGCAAGCATGGCATCAGGCTGACAGAATCGTATCGCGCACCGGGACGGCCAGATCAACCACCGCGCCGACGAATGCGCCAGATGATGGCATCATCGCCGTAGTCGAGGCGCTGCAGCACCTCAAGCACCAGAAAGCGATTGTGCACGGCGAGCGCGCCCTCGAACAACCCATTCCAGCCCTCGAACACCGATGGCGACAAGGCTCCGAGGCCGCGCGTGAGCCGCCAGGATTGGCGCCGCACCAGCGCAACGTCGCCATCGATGCCGACCTCCGCCGGATCGCCCTCACCGACCGAAAGCCGGCCGAGCCACACCGCAAAATCCTGCGGGCTGTCGCCGCTGACCTGCAGCGCCGCCGCCGTCTCGCGATAGAGTTGCGCCCCGACCAGCCGCGCCGTCGTACGGCCAAGATGCGACGCCTCCGCCGGCCCGAACATCTCGGCCAGACGCGGCAAGCCGGTGCGAATGTATTCCATGGCGTAGTTGCGCTCAGCCTTGGCGAGGCGCTCCGGCGGCCAGTCGGCAACCGGCAGTTTTGGTTGGGCAGCAGGATCGGCGGGCGGCGGCAACTCGCCGGGGCGGAATTGCAGGCGCTCCTCGGGGCCGAGATCGCGGTCGTGCTCGAGAAAGTAACCGGCAAGTCCGTGCTGGCCATCGGTGGTCTGCGCCGTGCACACGAACCCCAGCCGCGGATTGCCAAGCGAGACGCCGTTCTGCGCGTACCAGCCGCGCAGCATGGCCCGCGACACCTCGCTTGGAATGCCGCAGATGGCTGCGTCCGGATAGATCCAGCGCGGCGGCACGAAATGCACCCAGGCCTTCTTGTCGCTCTCGCGGATGAACTCGACCGACACGCCGCCGACCTGGTTGGACAACGTGTGATACGCCGCGCACGCCACCGCATCGGGCAGCCCCTCCAGGCCAAGCTTCTTGAAGCTCGACAGGAACTTCTCGTGATGCTGATGCCGGAACACGCGAAACACCCATTCGGCCGCGTCCGCCGCACTCCGGCGCGACGACAGGGTCAGCATCAAGCCGGTCATGAAGGTGTGATAGAGGCGCCCGACCGCGCGCAGGGCCTGCGGCGAAGCCTCGCTCGGCACGGGACCCGGCCGGGTCTCGTCTGATCCGGATTGTGGCGCCGGCTGTGTCATTACACGATTTCCCCCTTTTGCCATGCGCGTGGTTGGCGCCATCGACCCACGCGGCATGTCTGAAGCCTTCCACCGGCCACGGTTGATCACTATATCGTCGTTTGCAGTTCTCCGGGAGAGCCGAGCTTGGTTGCCATCATCATCATCCTGGTCATCGCTATCGGCTTGGCCCTCGTGCCGAGCTTCTGGGTCAAGCGCGTCTTGCAGCGTCATGCCGTCGAGCGCACGGATTTCCCTGGCACTGGCGCGGAGTTCGCACGCCACCTCCTGGACGAGATGAAGCTCACCGACGTTAAGGTGGAGCCGACCGAGCTTGGCGACCACTACGACCCGGAGGCCAAGGCCGTGCGCCTCTCAGCCGACCACCACAGCAAGAAATCGCTTTCGGCTGTTGTGGTGGCGGCCCACGAGGTGGGCCATGCGATGCAGGATGCCACGCACTATCCCCCGCTCGCCGCCCGCACGCGCCTTGCCACCCAGGCCATGAAGGTCGAGCGTTTCGGCGCCATTGTCATGCTGGCCGCACCGGTTGTGCTGCTGCTGGTGAAATCGCCCTATGTGCTCATCATCGAGCTGGCGGCCGGCTTGCTCATTCTGTCGACCACCATCCTGATGCATGCCTTCACCTTGCCGGTGGAACTCGATGCGAGTTTCCGTCGCGCACTGCCGGTCTTGAAGGCCGGCAACTATGTCTCCGACAAGGACATGAATGCGGCGCGCCAGATTCTGCGGGCTGCTGCCTTCACCTATGTCGCCGCCGCCGCCGTCAGCCTGCTAGACGTGATGCGCTGGCTGCGGATCCTGCGGATCTGATCTGAGGCCCCACGGGCAATCGCCGCAGAAACGCCAGCGTCGGCTCCAGCACGCCATGACGGCGCCTGAGCGGTCGGGCGAAACCCAGCACCGTTGCCTTGTGATCGGCTTCAGGCAGCAGCAGCGTTTCAACCGGCGTGCCGTGGCCCCGCAGCACGGCCGCGAATTCGTCGAGGTTGAATTGCTTGACCGTGATGTCCGCAGCACCGTGGATCAACAGCGACGGTGGCGAATGGGTGCCGGCGTGGGACAGCGGCCGCGGCTCGTCGCGGCTCTGCGCCATGGCAAAGATCTCGCGCGTCGTTGGCCATTCGGTCGGCTGGAAGCTGTAGGGGCCGGAGAGCCCCACCAGGGCGACCGGACGTTCGGCGCCAAGCCAGCGTGGATCATGGGCGAGCAGCGCCGCCATATGGGCGCCGGCGGAATGCCCTATGACGACGACGGGTCGCTGGCCATGGCCACCCAGTTCCCGGCGCACCCACCGGAAGGCAGCCGCGGCATCCTCCTGGAAGAGCGGCCAGCGCACCTCGGGAAAGAGACGGTAGTCAGAGACCGCAGTCGGGATGCCATGCGCAGCCAGCGCCGCGCCGACGAAGCCGTAGCAGCTCCGGCACCCGCCCCGCCAACTGCCGCCGTAGAGAAACAGCGCCACCGGGCCGGATCCCGTATCCTGTTTCGGCTGATACACATCCAGGCGGTGGCGCGCATGCGGCCCGTAGGCAACGTCGGTGCGCACATCAAGGCCGCCCTCGCCGACCAGCATGCTGAGGAGCGAGAAGCGGGACGGATGGGCCGTAAAGGTGCGCAATGGCAGCATGACGTTGCAACGGCTCCACCCTGCCGACGGTTCACCCGCAGCTGATCACGACTTGGCGAGCAGCCGCGCCACGCCATCGGCGACACCCACTTGCCATGCCGGCATCCGGATACCGAAGGCCCGCTCCAGCTTCCCGCAATCAAGGCGCGAGTTCATCGGTCGGCGCGCCGGGGTCGGGTAGGCGCTGGTCGAGATCGCCTCGACGGGCACCGATGGACCGCCATGGGCCGACGCCACCTGCAGCACCTCGCGCGCCAGCCCGCACCAGCTGACCGTTCCGGTGCCCGCCGCATGGTAGACACCCCAGCGGTTCTCGGCCTTGCCTGCCTTGGCGATCTGCCGCGCCAACTCGAGCACCGCCTCCGCCAGATGCGGCGCATAGGTCGGCGAGCCGATCTGATCATCGACCACCTTGAGCCGCGGCCGTTCGCCAGCTAGCCGCAGCATGGTCTTGACGAAGTTCTGCCCCGTCGCGCTGTGTACCCACGACGTGCGCACGATGACATGTCTCTGATTGGCGGCCGCCACTGCCTGCTCGCCTTCAAGCTTGGAGCGGCCATAGACGTTGAGCGGGCCGGTCGCGTCATCCTCAAGGTAAGGCGCCGGCTTGGTGCCATCGAACACATAGTCGGTCGACACGTGGATGATGGCCGCACCGCGCCGGGCCGCTTCCTCCGCCAGCATGCGTGCGCCATCGCGATTGAGGGCAAAGGCGGCGTCCGGCTCGCTCTCGGCCTTGTCGACGGCGGTGTAGGCGGCCGAATTGATGATCACGTCGGGACGAAATCCCGTCATGGCGCGCGCAATCGAGGCCGGCTCGCACAGGTCCAACGCCGGCCGGCCGACCGCCAGCGCATCGATATCGACCGCGCGCGGTGCCAGCTCCACGAGGGCACGCGCCAGCTGTCCTTGCCACCCGGCGATCAGGAGACGCATCTGAGACTCCGTCCGCTGCTCGTATCGAAGAGGTGGACATTGCCGGGACGGGCGGCAATGCGCAACGGCGCCGAGCCAAGCCCCTCGCTGGCCGTCGCCACGGAGATGACAAGCTGTGCCTCCCCCGCCAGGCCGTGCACCAGGCGATTAGGCCCCAGTTCCTCGACGAACTCCGGCGCAAAGGTAAGTCCCGCGGAGTCTTTGGCGCGAACGATTTCCACATCTTCCGGCCGGATACCAACCTCGACTGCCTGCCCGGGCTTGGTCGTGAACGCCGATGCCTCGAAGGCAAGACGGCCCGCGCCGCCGACATCGACAAGGCCTGGCCCGGCGATCGTGCCTTCGATCAGGTTCATGGCCGGCGCGCCGATGAAGGAGGCGACGAACGTGCTGGCCGGGCGCTGATAGACGTCGATCGGCTTGCCGACTTGCTCGATGGTGCCCTTGTTCATGACGACCACCTGATCCGCCAGCGTCATGGCCTCGACCTGATCGTGGGTGACGAAAATAGACGTCGCCTGCAGGCGGTTATGCAGGCGGCGAATCTCGAGGCGCATCTGCACACGCAGCTTGGCGTCGAGATTGGACAGCGGCTCGTCGAACAGGAACGCCTGCGGCTCGCGCACGATGGCGCGCCCCATGGCGACCCGCTGGCGCTGGCCGCCGGAGAGCGCCGAGGGTTTCCGCTTCAGGAATTCGCCAATCGCGAGCAGTCGAGCCGCCTCCTGCACGCGCCGTTCGATCTCCTCGGCGGGAGTGCCGCGGTTGCGCAGGCCATAGGCCATGTTGTCGTAGACCGACATGTGCGGATAAAGCGCATAGTTCTGGAATACCATGGCGATGTCGCGGTCGGCCGGCTCGACGTCGTTGACGATGTTGCCCGCGATGGCGATCGTGCCAGACGAGATGGTCTCAAGACCGGCGATCATGCGCAGCAGCGTGGACTTGCCGCAGCCGGAGGGGCCGAGCAGCACGGTAAAGGAGCCGTCGGGGATCGCCAGCGACACGCCCTTCACAGCCTCGACGCCACCGGCATAGACCTTCTTGACGTGCTCGAGTGTGACTGAGGCCATGGCTCACTTCTCCGTCTCCACCAGACCCTTGACGAACCAGCGTTGCATCAGGATCACGACCAGCACGGGAGGGAGCATGGCGAGCATGGCGGTGGCGAGCACCACGTTCCATTCCGTCAGCGCGTCCGAGGTCACGATCATCTTCTTGATGCCGATGACGATCGTCTGCATGTCGTCGCGCGTGGTGATGAGCAGTGGCCAGAGATACTGGTTCCAGCCGTAGATGAAGAGAATGACGAACAGGGCCGCGATGTTGGTGCGCGATAGCGGCAGTACTGTATCCCAGAAGAACTTGATCGGGCCGGCGCCATCAAGCTTGGAGGCTTCCACCAGCTCATCGGGAATGGTCAGGAAGAACTGTCGAAAGAACAGCGTCGCCGTCGCCGACGCGATCAGCGGGATGGTGAGCCCGGCATAGCTGTCGAGGAGACCCAAATCCGAGGCGATCTTGTAGGTCGGATAGATGCGCACCTCGACCGGCAGCATCAAGGTCATGAAGATCAGCCAGAAGGCGGCCATGCGAAACGGGAACTTGAAATAGACCACCGCATAGGCCGAGATGATGGAGATGGCGATCTTGCCGGTGGCGATGATGGAGGCCATGATGAAACTGTTGACCAGCATCCGCCACACCGGCTCGCGCGTGGTCCCGCTGGTACCAACGAAGACGGTTTTCCAGTAGGTCTCCAGAAACAGCGGTCCTGGCGTCAGCGGCATCTGGCCGTTGGCGATGACGGATTGGGGATGCGTTGAGCCGACAAAGGTCAGGTAGACCGGGAACACCACGATGGCAACGCCGAGGCACAGCGCCAGATGGGCAAGAAAATTGCGGAAAGGGCGGTTCTCGACCATAGCTCTGGCCAGCCTCATGGGGATGCAGCACGACACCGCTCCGACGACCAAAGTATAGACCGTCTGTGACACCTGCGGGTCAAGGTGGAAGTTGCCGTTCGCCTGGGGACACGTTAACTGCCTGGACGCCATGCCGCGCTACAGCCTCACAATCGAATATGATGGTACACCTTTCGTCGGCTGGCAGGTCCAGACCGAGGGCCGTTCCGTGCAAGGGCGGCTGGCCGAGGCAATCCACAAATTTACCGCCGCGACAGTCGTCGTGCACGGCGCGGGGCGCACAGATGCTGGCGTCCATGCCACCGGCCAGGTCGCGCATGTCGACCTGGCCAAGACTTGGGAATGGCACCGGATCCGGGATGCGCTGAACTTCCACCTGCGGCCGGACCCGATCGTGGTGACGCACGTGATCCAGGTCGCCGATGACTTCCATGCCCGCTTCTCGGCCATCGGCCGGCACTATCTCTATCGGATTCTCAACCGGCAGGCGCCGCCCGGCCTGGAGCGCAATCGCGTCTGGTGGGTGACCCGTCCGCTGGATCTCGAGGCCATGGCCGAGGCGGCGCGGCACCTGGTCGGCCACCACGATTTCACGACCTTCCGCTCAACCTCGTGCCAAGCCAAGTCACCCGTCAAAACACTCGACCGTCTCCAGGTGACACGCTCCGGCGAGGAAATCCGAATCGAAGTTTCCGCGCGCTCGTTTCTGCATCATCAGGTGCGCTCGATGGTTGGCAGCCTGAAGCTGGTCGGCGAGGGCCGGTGGCAGCCGTCTGATCTGGTGGCAGCACTGGCGGCCCGAGACCGCACGCGCTGTGGAGCCATGGCGCCATCGGCCGGGCTCTATCTGACCAAGGTGGACTATCCTGATCGAAGCGAATTCAGGTCTCCGGCGCCATCAGGTGCAGACCTTCGGCCAGCAGCGAGACCGTGACACTTTCCCCGACAGCGATCTCGTTGCGGCGCGCAGCATGTGTCGGCAGGCGGAAATTGATCAGCGCTGGCGCGTCCTCGTCGATGCGCACAGAGACGGCCGTCTGCTCGCCAAGACGATCGATGGCGACAACGATGCCCGTCACCGGGTTCTCGCGCTCGCCCTGCGATGGTCGGCCGCGCCGATGCAGCACAATGAACTCCGACGGCGCCAGACAGGCAATCTCGGCGCCGGCCGCAAAGGCACCGCTGCGCGCGATCTCCAGCTCGGTGCCGGCAATCGCGATCCGGCCCGGTGCGCCGCCTGCCGCCGGTGCCAGCAAGCGGCCGCGAAACACATTCGTCTGCCCCATCAGCCGGGCGACCGTGGCCGTCGGCGGACGCAGGCGCACGTCGTCGGGCGTGCCGGTCGCCAGCACCAGGCCGCGATGCAGGACCGCGATGCGGTCGGCCAGCGCCATCGCCTCGTCGAGATCATGCGTGACCAGGACGATCGGGATCGGTACCCGTGCCCGCAACGCCACCAACTCGCGCTTCAAGCGTTCGCGTGTCACCTGATCGACCGCCGAGAACGGCTCATCCAGCAGCAACACGTCAGGATCGCGAGCGAGCGCACGGGCGAGTGCCACCCGCTGCCTTTGGCCACCCGACAGGGCGTCCGGACGGCGGTCCGCCAACCCCTCGAGATTGACGAGGCGGAGCAGGTCACTGGCGCGTTGCCGCCGTGCGGCCAGCGGCGCGGCGCCGAGCGGCAGCATGATGTTCTCGACCGCCGTCAGATGCGGCATCAGCGCGTAATCCTGGAACACCAGGCCGACCTTGCGCTGCTGCGGCGTCAGCTTGATCCCGGCCGCGGTATCGAGCCACACGGCGCCGTTGACCGCGACACGCCCCGCGCGCACCACCAGCAGCCCCGCGATGGCCCGCAGCGCGCTGGTCTTGCCGCTGCCTGATGGACCAACCAGCGCCAGCAACTCTCCGGTCCCACAGCTGAGTCGCACATTGAGCGGAATCGGCGATGTTTGCTTGAGGACGACTTCGAGGCTCACCGCTGACCACCCTCGCTCGCGCGTCGTTGGGGCCGTCGGGTGGTCAGATAAACCACGGCAATCGCGGCGAACGAGAACGCCAGCAGCGCTGCGGCCATGGCTGCCGCCTCGGCATTGCGGAACGCCTGCATGCGATCATAGATGGCGATCGACAGCGTCTGCGTTTCGCCCGGAATGCTGCCGCCGACAATGAGGATCACACCGAACTCGCCGAGCGTGTGGGCAAAGACCAACGCCAGTGCCGACACGATCCCGGGCCAGGCCAACGGCAGCTCGACCTGCCGGAACGTCTGCCACGACGACAGGCCCGATACCCAGGCAGCCGCGCGCAGATCCGGCGCAATGGCTTCGAAGGCGCGTTGCATGGGTTGCACGGCAAACGGCAGATTGACGATCAGCGAAGCAAGCAGAATACCGGGAAACGTGAACACCAGCGGTCCACCGCTGAGCGACGCCAGCAGCCGGCCGAGTCCACTCGAGGGCGCCAGCCCCACCAGCAGGTAATAGCCAAGCACCGTTGGCGGCAATACCAACGGCAGCATCAATGCCGCTTCGACGAAGGGCCGCCCGCGCGCCGTCGACCAGGCAAGCCAGCGGGCGAGCAGCAGCGAGGCCGGGATCAGCAGCACGGCGGTCCACAAGGCCAACCGGAGCGAGAGTCCAAACGCGGTCCAATCCACTCAGAGGTCTCCGCTCATGGCCGGTCAAATCCGTTGCGGTCGAAAATCGCGCGTGCCTCGGGGCCGACCAGAAACCTGGCAAAATCAGCCGCTGCAGCGGACGCTTGCTTCACGACAACGAAGGTCTGGTTGATGGGCCCGTGCAGGCCTTGCGGCAGTGCGAACGTCTGCAACGCGGAGGCAAGCGGTTCGGCGATCGTCAAGGCGTGGGCCGTGATCCCAGCCTCAGCCGCGCCCGAGGCCACATACTGCGCCACTTGGCCAACATTCTCGCCAAACACGAACCTCGGCCTGGTCAGCTCCAGCAGGTTGAGTTTGGTGAGCGCTTCTTTCGCTGCCCGCCCATAGGGGGCCAGCTCCGGATTGGCGATGGCGAAGCGCCGGATTTTGCCCGTCGCGAGTGCATCGCGCAGCCCGCCGACATCTGGCAGCACACTCTCGATAGCATCGCCTGTGAATGCCAATCTGATCCCGATCGGTGACTTGCTGGCCAGGACCAGGCTGATGCGCCCGCGCACCAGAATTTGCGGCGGCCCGGTCGTGAGCCCTGCCGTCGCAAGGCGAGCCGTGCCCTCCTCGTCGGCGGCCAGCAGCATGTCGAAAGGCGCCCCGTGCAGCATCTGGCCGGTGAGATTACCCGTGGCCCCGTACGTGACCACAATCCTTTGCCCTGACTGTTTTTCATAGGCGGCAACGATCTGGTCCAGTGCTTGCCGGAAACTGGCGGCGGCTGCCACCCGCACCGGTTGAGCCGCCAAGCCTGGCCTCGCCACCACGCTCGTGCCCGCGGCCAACGCCACAGCGCCGCGCAGCCATCGGCGCCGAGAGATGGGGCAATGCGGGTCGAACATGAGGTCTGCAGCCGTTTTCCAGTCGCTAGAACGCAGCCTGGGCCTCCAGACCGCGCCTTGATGGCTCGCCGCAACGGGCGTGAAGGATCGTACCACCGGTTGCGCGTCCACGCCTAGACTTTGCACCCGAGGCGTCTTGGCTTGGCGTTTCGATTGCGCACTTCGCTTGGCCCTTCAGTTGCCCACCTGGCAACCGGCCCGTGCCAACCGGCGCCTCTTGGCTTGGCGTTTCGGTTGCGCACTTTGTTTGGCCCTCCAGTTACCCACATAGCAACCGGGCCGTGCCAACCGGCGCGTACTTCCAGCTTGCAGCGCAGCGCCGCCCCCGGTATGCGAAGGCGCGCCCGGCAACATGGCGCATTCCCCCTTACCTGCGTGGTAGGCAGCGATTGAGAGGAGCCGAGACATGGCCGAAATCACCCTGACATTTCCTGATGGCGCCAAGCGGTCCGTGGCCAGCGGCACGACCGGCATGGACGTCGCCAAATCCATTGCGCCCTCACTCGCCAAGCGCACCGTCGCCATGGTGCTCGACGGCGTCTTGGCGGACGCCGCCGACCCCATCACCAAGGATGCCGCGATCAAGTTCGTGTCGCGTGCGGACACGGAAGCACTGGAGCTGATCCGGCACGATTGCGCACACGTGCTGGCCGAGGCGGTGCAGGATCTGTGGCCCGGCACGCAGGTGACGATCGGCCCGGTGATCGAGCACGGCTTCTTCTACGATTTCTCGAAGGCTGAGCCGTTCACGCCTGAAGACCTACCGCGCATCGAGAAGCGGATGCACGAGATCATCGCCAGGAACGCCCCCTTCACCAAGCAGGTGTGGAGCCGCGACAAGGCGAAGGCGCATTTTAAGGCCAAGGGCGAGCATTTCAAGGTCGAGCTGGTGGATGCGATTCCGGACGGCGAGGACGTGAAAATCTACGCCCAGGGCGAGTGGCTGGATCTGTGCCGCGGACCCCACATGACGTCAACGGGGCCGATTGGCAAAGGCTTCAAGCTGACGCGGTTTTCCGGCAGCTACTGGCGCGGCGATGCCAAGGGCCCGCAGCTGCAGCGCATCTATGGCGTGGCGTTCGCCGAGGAGAAGCAGCTCGCCGAGCATTTGAAGATGCTCGAAGAGGCCGAGAAGCGCGACCACCGGAAGCTTGGCCGCGAGATGGATCTGTTCCATTTCCAGGATGATGCGCCGGGCACCGTGTTCTGGCACCCCAACGGCTGGCAATTGTTCCAGGGCCTGATCAACTATATGCGCCGCCGTCAGGTCGAGGAAGGCTATGTCGAGGTCAACTCACCGCAGCTGATGGAGCGCACGCTGTGGGAGACCTCGGGCCACTGGGAGGCCTATCACGCCAACATGTTCGTCACCGAGACCGAAGACGATCGCGTCTTCGCGCTGAAACCGATGAACTGTCCGGGACACGTGCAGATCTACAAGCATGGGCTCAAGAGCTATCGCGATCTGCCGATGAAGATCGCCGAATTCGGTTGCGTGCATCGCTATGAGCCCTCGGGCGCGCTGCACGGCCTGATGCGCGTGCGCGCCTTTACGCAAGACGACGCGCACATCTTCTGCACCGAGGATCAGATCGCCGAGCAGTGCCTCGATATCAATCGCTTCATGCTGTCGATCTACGAAGACTTCGATTTCAAGGACGTCCACATCAAACTGGCGACGCGGCCCGAAAAGCGCATCGGTGCCGATGCGCTTTGGGATAAGGCTGAGGCGGCGATGAAAGACGTTCTCGAGCACGTCGGGCGCACGTCGAACAACGTCAAGACGTCGATTGCGGAAGGTGACGGCGCCTTCTACGGGCCGAAGTTCGAGTATCACCTGCGCGACGCCATCGGCCGCACCTGGCAGTGCGGCACGACACAGGTGGATTTCAATCTGCCCTCACGTTTCGGCGCCTTCTATATCGATGCGGCCGGTGCCAAGCAGACGCCGGTGATGATCCATCGTGCCATGTTCGGCTCGCTCGAGCGCTTCACCGGCATTTTCATCGAGAACACGTCCGGCCATATGCCGCTGTGGGTGGCGCCCGTGCAGGCGGTCGTGACCACGATCGTGTCGGAAGCCGATCAGTATGCCGGCGAAGTGGCGGCGTTGCTGCGCAAGCACGGGCTGCGCGTCGAGATCGATTTGCGCAACGAGAAGATCAACTACAAGGTGCGCGAGCATTCCCTGAAGAAATCGCCGGTCATGGTCGTGGTCGGCAAGCGCGAGGCAGAGGAGCGCAAGGTCTCGATCCGGCGGCTCGGCTCTGACAAGAGCACGGTGATGAGCCTCGATGAAGCCGTGGCTACGCTGAAGGCTGAATGCGTGCCGCCGGACCTGGTGCGGAGTCTCGCATGAGCGCTGCGACCGTGTTTCCCCCCGGCACCGGCGTTGTGGCGCTGGCCGATATCGCACATCTGACCGGTCTCGAGGTCTTGCAGGCGGTGCGCGACGGCAAGTTTCCGGCACCGCCAATCTCGGCCGTGCTGGATTTTGCCCTGACCGAGGTCGAACACGGCCGTGTCGTCTTCACGGGTCGGCCGCGAGTGGCGTTCTACAATCCGCTTGGCACCGTACACGGTGGCTGGATCGGCACGCTGCTTGATTCCTGCCTTGGCTGCGCCGTGCATGCGACGCTGGCCGCCGGCGAGGCCTATACGACGGTCGAGTACAAGGTCAATTTCGTCAAAGCTGTGACCGAGCGCACCGGCGAGGTGAAGGCGGAAGGGCGCGTCACCTCACGCGGCCGGCGCATCGCCACGTCAGAAGGTCGGCTCGTTGATGCCAAAGGCACAGTGCTGGCGCTCGGCACAACGACGTGTCTGATTTTTCCGCTGAGCGAGATGATGCCCAAGCCGTCGGCGTGACAAAAATGGTCTCGAATACGCCATCAATCGTCATATTGAGAACCAAGTCCTATTCCATTATGTTGATGGACTGCGGCACGGACCAAGCGGGTGCACATCAGATTTTGTCTTCGCCAAGTAATGTCGTCTTTGTTTTGCGGCAGGAACGATTGTGACGTGCACTATTATATCCGGTCGTGCTGACCGTCTTATTTGGAGGTGTAACATGAATATTCGTCTACTCAGTATCCGTGCACTCTGTATCATGGGCATCGCGGCTGCAGCGCTGCCGTTCGCGGCTGCAACATCAAACTCCGCCACCACTCAAGAAGTCGTCGTCACCATCAATCGGGTGCGCGCGCTCGATGTGATCGACGCGGCCTCGAAAGCGGATTTCGTAGCGCGCGTGACCATCGCAGGGCAAGTCTTCACAACGCCGCCTATCCGCAATCAGGATGACATCCAGCCGACCGATTGGGTGTTCAGGCACAAGGTACGTCCCGGTGCCCATCCGATCACGATCGAGATCCTCGACAAGGACGTGACGCGCAACGATGTCATCGACATCAATCGGGCCGCCAACAAGCGGTCCTTGGACGTCGGCATCAATACGCGGCTGTGCCAAGTGACGGGCCTGTCAGAACTCCATCGCTGCGGCACCCGCATCGTTCGCGCCGGCACCGAGCCGAAGAAGGCGGAGATCACGTTCACCGTGGACGTGCGCTGAACCGGCTGCGCAACGGACTTGCCACCCACAAAGAAGGGCCGGATCGCGAGATCCGGCCCTTCGTGTTCTGCGCTCAAGCTGCGTGGTTTACCACTTGTTGTAGTGCCACGAGCGGCGCTGCGAATGGTACCAGCCGTGGCGCCCGCCCTCCGAGTGCCAGACCCAGCCGCGGCCGACTGGACGGTACGGCTTGCAGACCAGATACTTGCCGGGGCGGCCGTAGTACCAGCCGCCATTCACCCACACACAGTCGCGGCGATACTGGACGCTTTCCACCAGCGAGGTGGTCTCAGGCGCCGTTCCCGGACCGGCAAGCGGGGCAGCACTGGCCGCCGACGCCATCATTCCAACCGCCAGCATGGCGCTGGCAAGTACTGAAAGCTGCTTCATGAATTCCCTCTCATCAAGAGTGCGAGCACGCAGCACCAAGCTTATTCTGACTGATTCGGTCGAGAATAAGATAGCTCGGCGGCGACAGACCTATCCCCGTCCGCGATAGGCCGTGACACCCTGATCGGGCAGCCACACGTCCTTCGGAGGGCTGCCGGTCTGCCAGAACACGTCAATCGGAATGCCGCCGCGGGGATACCAGTAGCCGCCGATGCGCAGATAATGCGGCTCGGTCAGCGCAGCGATACGCTTGCCGATGGCGATGGTGCAATCCTCGTGGAAAGCACCATGATTGCGGAAGGCCGCCAGATAGAGCTTCAGTGATTTGGACTCGAGCAGCCAAGCTTTGGGAACATAGTCGATGACCAGATGAGCGAAATCCGGCTGGCCGGTGACCGGGCACAGCGACGTAAACTCCGGCGCCGTGAAGCGGGCGACGTAATGCGTATCGGGGTGCGGGTTGGGCACGCGCTCAAGCACGGCGGCTTCGGGGCTCGCGGGCACGGCCGACGGGCGGCCGAGCAAGGTCACATCGGGCGAATGACTGGTCATGTGGCGTTTCTGGCGGCTCACGAGAGGCTTGTCCAGTGGGTTGCCGCGACCACCTGCCTTCAATATGAGCATGACCGGGCGCGCCTGATCCGGCATTCTAGCCGCCAGGACAAGCGAGGGAGATCGATATGACGCCGACGATGGGCCGCCAGTACAAATACTACGATTACGTCATGGTCGCCTTCGTTGTCGTCCTGCTGTGCTCGAACTTCATCGGCGCGGCCAAGCAGGCGCAGATCACGCTGCCGTTCATTGGCTCCGTGACCTTCGGCGCCGGCGTGCTGTTCTTCCCCATCGCCTACATCTTCGGCGACATCCTGACCGAGGTCTACGGCTACGGCCGCGACCGGCGCGTGGTGTGGGCTGGATTCGCTGCCCTGATCTTTGCTTCGGTGATGGCGTTCGTGGTGGTCAATCTGCCGCCCAATCCGTCGGGTTGGATGAAAACATATCAGCCAGCACTGGAGACGGTGTTTGGCAACAGTTTCCGCATTGTGGCGGGATCGATCATCGCGTTCTGGTGCGGCAGCTTCGTCAACAGCTACGTGCTGGCGAAGATGAAGATCTGGAGCAATGGCAAACACCTGTGGTCGCGCACCATCGGCTCGACCATGGTCGGCGAGCTTGTCGATTCCGTGCTGTTCTATTCGATTGCGTTCTACGGGCTCTGGGCCACCAGCGATCTGATTGCGATCATCACGCTGCAGTACATCTTGAAGACCAGCTGGGAAATCCTGATGACCCCGGTCACCTACAAGATCGTCAATTTCCTGAAGCGCGTCGAGAACGAGGACTACTACGACCGGGATACGAATTTCACCCCGTTCTCGACCAAGGTCTGAGCGCCGTTCAGTTGGCCTCCTGCTACAGTGGGAAGTTCACGCCTCATCTCTCCGCTGGTCCCGACCGGCGAGACCCCAGATCTGCGCCGCGCCACGAGATCGTAACGCCGCTCCGGCCGGGGCGACAAGTGGGAAGGTGGGGGCGTGAGGGGTTGGGAGAGAACGGTGGGTCGAGCACAAGCTCGACCCAGCCAACGCCTCAATGCAGGTCAGCGCTTGGAGCCTTGGTTCCAGACGAAATAGGCGCTGGTGACGAGCGCCGTCAGGGCGACGGTGCCGAGGATATCGGGGCGCTGTACGAACGCCAGCCAGACATAGAAGCCTTGCCAGTACGTGCCGCGCGAGGTGAGCAGGCCGTTGCTCACGACGATGACGAGGACGACGGCAAACGTGAGCGCCATCGCGATGGCGACGTCGGTGAGCTTCTTGGCAAGCGGTGTCATGGGCATCTCCAGTTGCTAACGGAAATGCCGCACCCCGCATCTGGTGCAGCATCAACGTTGCGTTTAACTGATTCGTGTCCAGAACGGTTGCCGGTGCATGTTGGGAGAGCCCGTCAATACGTCAACGCGGCCTTGATGGCGGTGAGCTCGGCGCGGCCGTCGGCGTACTCCTCGTAGGAGTGGCCGGAGCGGCGGTACCAGTAGCGGCTGTTGGATTCGTCGGGTTCGAGCTTGTGCAGGCAGGCGTGGATCCAGCAAGCGGTGGCGTCGTCCTCGAACACCTGCACGATGTTGTGGGCGCCGTCCCAGTCGCCGGCAATGGCGAGCTCCGTGGCGCGGATCAGGTCCTGGCGGCGTTCCATTCGTTCCATCCCTTGGCTCGCAGCTCGCATGAGGGACAGCGGCCGCAACCGCCCCCCCAGTCATGACGTGTGGTCTGGTCGCCGAGATAGCACGTGACGGTGTCGGCGATTATGAGGTCGACGAGAGGTGTGCCACCAAGCCTGTCCGCCAGCGACCACGTCTCAGCCTTGGTGAGCCACATCAGCGGCGTCTCGATCTCGAAGGCGCGGTCCATGCCGAGCCCGAGGGCGCGCGAGAGGGATTGCAGCGTGTCATTGCGACAATCGGGATAGCCGGAGAAATCGGTCTCGCACATGCCGCCGACCAACTTGACGATGCCACGACGCCAGGCGACGGCGGCAGCATAGGTGAAGAACAACAGGTTGCGCCCGGGCACGAAGGTGTTCGGCAGTCCGGACGCCGTGATCTCGAATGCGACATCGCGGGTGAGGCTGGTTTCGCTGATGGCGCCAAGCGTCGGCAGGGCCAGGACATGATCGGGACCGAGGCGCGGCCCCCAGGCCGGGAACAGCGTCGGCAGGCGCGCCAGGATGCTGCGGCGCTGATCGAGCTCGACGCGGTGGCGCTGGCCGTAGTCGAAGCCGACGGTTTCGACATGGGCATAGCGCTGGAGCGCCCAGGCGAGGCAGACGGTCGAGTCCTGGCCACCGGAAAAGAGTACGAGCGCCTTGCTGTCCGACACGTTGCGCGTTCCTTCAGAGCTGTTTCCGGCCACCGGCAATGAACACGAACACGCCTACGACCACACCAAGCATGATGGCGATGAAGCGGCCGTCGACCAGGGCCACCGGCAGCACCCCCAGCATGGCGGCAACGTTCTGCACCAGCAAGGTGGTGACGGGAACCATCGAGCCGGCAGCGATGAAGCGCTCGGTGCCGATGCGAACCACGGCCGAGAAGCCGAAATACTGCATGGCAGTCAGCACGAACACCCCCATGAAGGCTGCGAGCCCCAGCGTTGGCAGATGTGCGAACGCCCCGGGTGCCGGAATGGCCGCACTTGGCGGCACGAGGCCCCCGTGCACCAGCGCCATGAGACCACCGACGACTGCGGTGCCGGTAACGCTGGTCACCAGCAGCATGAGGCCGGTGATGCGCATTTTCTCGAAGACGGTCTTGGCGCTGCGGTTCCAGGGATGGAACTCAGCCGAGAAATTGCGGGTCACCGAGATCAGCGCGCACAGCGTGCCGAGAAACAGCGCCATCCATACGACATCATGCGGGATGGTGGTCACATAGAGGCCGACGGCCATGCTCATCAGGACGATGCCGCTGAACGAAATCAACGATGTCCGCCGCCCGAACAGCAACCAGCCCGCCAGGATCGAGACCGGCAGGTTGATGCGATTGAGCACGCTGCCCTCGGCTGGAGTCACGTAGAGCAGCAGCAGATAGTAGCCAGCCTCCATGCCGATGATGCCGAAGCCGACCACCCAGCTCAGCGGGTGGCGGATCACCGCCAGCCAATGGGGGCCGGGACCGGTGATGAGCAACAGGGACATGGCCGCAATGAGCATGGCGTAGACGAGAAAGGCGACAGGATGCGCGCCAGCCGCATGGGCCAAGCCATAGGCGATGTTCAGGGCCGTCAGCGCCACGACGAAACCGGCAGCATCGAACCAGCCGCGGCGGCGCTCGGCGGCTGTCTGCGCGGCAGTATCGGCGGTCACGGTCATTGGGCGCGGCTCATGGAATCTGCGGCATGGCGCGGGCGAAGTGCACCTCGGTATCGCCCCAGGCGCGCCGATCGAAGGGCGCGCAGCCGGGCGGCCAGGTAATTGTCGTATCGGCGCGTTCCTCGAGGACAACGACGGCACCTGGAGCCAGCCATTTGCCGGCCATCGCCGAGGCGATCGCCAATGCGCCGAGGCCCTTGCCATAGGGCGGATCGAGGAAGGCAAGCGTGAACGGCTCGCGGTTGCCGGCGTCGCCCAGATCCGTCGCGTCGCGCCGGTAGATGCGGGTGACGCCAGTGAGGCCGAACGCCTCGATGTTGTCGCGGATCAGGCCGCGGGCTTCGGCATCCTCCTCCACGAACAGGCAACTGGCGGCGCCGCGCGAAAGGGCTTCGAGGCCCAGCGCCCCGGTACCGGCGAACAGGTCCAGCACCAGGGCGCCCTGCAGCGCGAAATCATCGATGCCATGCGCCAGGATATTGAACACGGCTTCGCGCACACGGTCCGACGTCGGCCGGATGCGCTGGTCCGCCGGCGTCACAAGTGCCCGACCACGAAGCCTGCCGCCGACGATCCTCATGCGGGCCTCATTCAGACTCGTCGAGAGTGCTGGTTTTGCTCGTAGCCCCGCTACCGGCCTTGGCTGCTTTACGCGGCTTGTGCGTGCGCTGCGGATCGGTTTCGGCGGACAGGCCCAAGTCGGCGGCGAGCTTGGTGCCGAGCTGATCGATCAGCACGTGGCGCTTGACCGGATCGATCCGGCCCGGTTCCAGCTCGAGCAGCTGAAAGGGCCCGAAGGAAACGCGGATCAGGCGGTTCACGTCGAGATTCAAGGAGGCCAGGATCTTGCGCACCTCGCGGTTCTTGCCCTCGCGCAACCCGATCGACAGCCAGGTGTTGTGGCCCTGCACCTTGTCGATCTGGGCGTCGATCGGGCCATAACGGACACCTTCGATCTCGATGCCTTCCTTGAGCTTGGCGATCGAGGCCTCGGTGACGTAGCCATGCGCACGTACGCGATAGCGGCGCAACCAGCCGGTCGAAGGCAGTTCCAGGTGGCGGGCCAGCGCGCCGTCGTTGGTGAGCAGCAGCAGTCCCTCGGTGTTGAAATCCAGCCGCCCGACCGAGATGACGCGCGGCAACTCCGGCGGCAGGTGATCGAATACGGTCGGTCGGCCCTGCGGATCTTTGTGGGTCGTCACCAGGCCACGCGGCTTGTGATAGCGCCACAGCTTCGGCGGCTCGGCGGTGGGCAGCGGCTTGCCGTCGACGACGATCTTGTCCTCGGGACTGACATCCAGGGCCGGACTCGAGAGCACGCGGCCGTTGACCGTGACGCGGCCTTCGGCAATCCAGCGCTCGGCATCGCGGCGCGAGCACAGCCCCGCCCGGGCCAGCGCCTTGGCGATCCGCATCGGCTCCGTGCGCGGCTGGCCAGCGCCCGCCTCAGCCTCGGTGGGTGCCCACTTTTTTGTTGCGGGGCGGCGTTGACGGCTATCCGGGGGCGACATGATATGCTGCGACTCGCTCAAGATTCTCGAGACCCCTTATGGCACCCATTGCGCGTTCGAGCCACATGGAGCAGGCACTTGGTGAAGCGCGGGCGGCAGCCGAGCGCGGCGAGGTGCCTGTGGGGGCCGTGGTCGTAGGCCCGGATGGCACTGTGCTGGCTGCGGCAGGCAACCAAACGCGCGCCCTGAATGACCCGACCGCGCACGCCGAGATGCTGGCCATACGGCAAGCTGCGGCGGTGTTGGGGGCGGAACGGCTCACCGGTTGCGATCTCTATGTCACGCTGGAACCCTGCCCGATGTGTGCCGGCGCGATTTCAGCTGCCCGCCTGCGCCGGCTCTATTTCGGTGCCGCCGATCCCAAGAGTGGCGGCGTCGAGCATGGGCCCCGGGTTTTCCAGCATGCGACCTGCCATCACGCGCCGGAGGTCTACGGCGGCATTGGTGAGCAGGCGGCAGCGGCCTTGCTGTCGTCGTTCTTTACGGCGCGGCGCTGAACCCGACACACGACTTGTGCTCACAATCAGGGTTACTGCGATGCCAAGCGGCGCCCCCGCAGCCTGCCTTGAAGTGACCCTAAACCGGCCGCTTTCGCCTCCCCTTTTCGCCGAACTCGGTTGCTACCCCGCCAAGCAGGAACCTCGGATTGGGTTCAGCTTAGGAGACCGGCGAAATGCGAAGCTTCGTGAAGAGTGCGCTCTTGTCCAGTGTTGCCCTGGTGGGGGTGTCGCTCTGGACGCCCGTGCAGGCGGCAGATCTGGGTGGCGCCCGGCCGGTGCGGCCACCGCCGGATTTCGCCCCGCCGCTCGAACGACCCTACAACTATGACCGTTGGGCCGGCTTCTATCTCGGCGGCACGCTCGGCTACGGCTGGGGCGAAGGCCAGTCGCGCGGGCAGCTCGGCAACTTCACCTACGAACAGTCGGGCATGCTCGGCACCATCTTCGCCGGCTATAACTGGCAGGCAGGATCCACGGTTTATGGCCTTGAGGCCGACATCGGCACGGGTGGACTGTCGTCCAGCCGCTCGACGGCCGGGGGCAATCTCGAAACCGAACTCAATGCCATGGGGTCCGTACGTGGCCGCCTCGGTTTCCTGGCGACGCCCTCGCTGCTGCTCTACGGCACGGCAGGCCTCGCCTGGGCCAACATGGATTTCAACGTTTCCGGCGGCCAGTCCCGCTCCGAGACCTTCCTCGGCTACCAGGTAGGGCTCGGCGGCGAGATGATGATCTCGAGCAACGTCACGCTGCGGCTCGAGTATCTCTACACCGATCTCGGCAACGAGCGCGTCATCCACAACGGCCAGACGAACAATTACGACCCGGATTTCTCGCAGGTCCGCGCCGGCGTCTCGTTCAAGTTCTGAGGACCCGACAGCCGATAGCCAGCCTGCTATGGGCTGACCTCAAGCTGCCTTCGCGACGCGAACCGGGCGCATGCCGCCCATCCGCGGTCGCAAGCGGACAACCTCGGCTGTGCGCTTTGCCGGCTTGGCTGGTTGCCGAGCCGCCAACACGATCGCCCGCCGCACCGATGCCTTCTTCGCGATGGCGTCGAGCGGCTTAGGAGTCGGTTTGGTCGATGACACGCGCGGCTTCGGTTCGCGGGCGCGCGCAACCGGCACGTTCAGGGAATGGGTCGAGGCAATCCTGGCCGCCAGCATGAATTTCCGGCGAACCTGGAGCGGCATCGTTGCGGCGGACAACTCTGATGGCTCGCCTCCGTCGCCCGACACGGCATCGTAGCTGCCACTCTCGTGGTCGGTCTGCCGAAACAGGCGGCCACAGATTCCAATCAGCCAGCGCAGCATACGCAGGATCTCCGGATCGCAATCGACCATCATGCCGACGACGTGATCTTCGGCCAGATTGGTTAATACCGCTTCAATCTTCGCTTCAAATTGGTACCGATAGAGTTTCGCCGCCACGGCAGCACCGACGCTCGCACCGACGCGCCGTACCACGTGCACGGGGCAAGCTCCGCGGTTCCTTGCCCGCCCCGGCGCCATGTGCTTTGACATGGCGCTCGGAGCCAAACTCGACTGAGGCAAGCCCTATGAATCTATCCTTCATGCTGCGCGAACGCGCGGCGCAGAACCGTCCCGTCCGCATCGGCCAGATCGGCGCCGGCAAGTTCGGCACCATGTTCCTGTCCCAGTGCCGCGTGACGACGGGCATGCATCTGGTCGGGCTCGCAGACCTGATGCCGGCGCGGGCCCGCGAGCGGCTCCAAGGCGTGGCCTGGCCGAAGGAACAGATCGACGCCAAGTCGCTGAGCGAAGCCCTGAAAACCGGCAAGACGCACGTCACCGACGACGCCATGGCGGTCATCAATTGCCCGGAGATCGAGGTCATCATCGAGGTGACGGGCGATCCCGCCATCGGCATTCGCCATGCCATGGCCGCCATCGAAGCCGGCAAGCACGTCGTCATGGTCAACGTCGAGGCCGATGCCTTGGCCGGACCGCTGATCGCCAAGCGGGCGCGCGAAAAGGGCGTGGTCTATTCGATGGCCTGGGGCGACCAGCCCGCGCTAATCTGCGAGCACGTCGACTGGGCGCGCTCGTGTGGATTCGAGGTCGTCGCTGCCGGCAAGGGCACCCGCTACAACACGCACTACCACCAGTCGAACCCGGACACGGTGTGGGACATCCTGGACAAGTATCTGACCATCAAGGATCGCAGCCACATAAATCCGAAGATGTTCAACTCGTTCATCGACGGCACCAAGTCCGGCATCGAGATGTCCGCCGTGTGCAACGCCACCGGCCTGATGCCGCAAACGAATGGCCTGGCATTCCCGCCCGCCTCCCGATTCGAATTGTCGGAGATCTGCAAGCCGCGCTCGGAAGGCGGTACGCTCGAGAAGGCCGGCGTCACGGAAGTCGTGTCCTCCGTCACGCGCGACGAGACGGATATCCCACATCATCTGGCCATGGGCACCTACGTGGTAATCACCTCGCCCAGCACCTACGCGCATCAGTGCTTTGGCGAGTACAACATGCTGCAGGACAAAAGCGGCAAGTTTGCCTCGCTCTATCGTCCGACACACATGATCGGGCTGGAGCTGGGCTTGTCGGTTGCCTCCGCCGTGCTGCGCAAGGAACCGACCGGCTCGGCCTTCTGCTTCAATTCCGACGTGGTGGCGACTGCCAAGCGGGCCTTGAAAAAGGGCGAGATGCTCGATGGCGAGGGCGGCTTCTGCGTCTGGGGCAAGCAGACCCCGGCGGAACTGTCACTGAAGGAAGGTTTCCTGCCGCTCGGCCTCGCCAGCCACGTCAAGCTCAAGGCCGATATCAAGGCAGGCCAGCGCCTGAAGTGGTCCGACGTCGAGATCGACACCACGGACCACGCCTACAAGTTCCGCCGCGAGATGGAAGCGGTATTCAGCCGCCCGAACACGTTCTGACGACAGGCGAGCAGCGCCGCGCGATTAACCACTTCCGCGCCGAAAGTGGGTTAACTCGAAAATCTGCCCGCCGGCAGCCTGCGCCACCCCGTCGGCACCGACCCTGGCTTGAGGTCAGCCCATGGCTCTGCAGCAGCATCCCTGAGGCTGCGCGAGGCATTTGGCCAATCGAGGGGCGGTGCCGATGCCCCGCCAGCCCTGGACGCCCAGCCCTGGACGCCCAGCCTTTGACGCCCAGCCTTTGACGCCTTCCGCAATCCGGCTAACTTGTGTCGCACGACGTCGTCGACACCCAGCAAGCGGACTGCGAGTAGGCCATGGCCAAAGCACCGGCAAAGAGCCAGAAACACGTAGCTATCGTCACCGGCGCAGGCTCTGGCATCGGGCGCGCCACCGCCGAGTTGCTGCTCGGCAAGGGCTGGTCGGTGGCCTTTCTCGACCTGACCGAGGCGGCCTTGACCGATGTCAAAGCCGCGCATGGCAAATCCAAAGCCGTCCGCTTCATGGCCCTCGACGTCACCAACGAGAAGGCCGTCGATCGCGCCGTGAAGGAGACCGTCGAAGCCTTCGGCGGCATCACGGGCGTGGTCAACTCAGCCGGCATCGCGGCCGACAAGCACGTGCTCGACACACCCGTCGATCTGTTCCGCAAGATCATGGACGTCAACGTGGTCGGCACCTTCCTGGTCGGACGGGCGGCGGCCCGCATCATGATCGACACCGGCGGCGGAGCGATCGTCAACATCGCCTCGATCTCAGGGCTTCGCGGCTCCAAGGGGCGCTCGGCCTATGGCGCCTCCAAGGGCGCGGTGGTGACGCTGACGCAGGTGATGGCCAATGATCTCGCCCCCTTCAAGATCCGCGTCAACGCCGTAGCGCCAGGCCCTGTCGAGACACCGATGGTGAAGGCCATCCACACGCAGGCCGATCGCGACCTTTACCATCGCTACATCCCGATGAAGCGCTACTCGGAGCCGGACGAGATCGCGAGCGTGATCCACTTCCTGCTCGACGAGGGACAATCGAGCTACGTCACCGGCGAGATCATCGCCGTCGACGGCGGCTACCGCGGCGCCGGCATCATCGTGGACGCGGGGACGGAGAGGTAGGTCGCCAAGGGCAACGCCCGATCGCTCCGCCATGGCCCCGTCAGACCGCATGCGCGGACTTCCAAGGCGCGTGAACATCCCTCTGCCGCTCCGCTCTACAGTTGCCGCAACATCTCCTTCGCGCCGGCGAAAGTGTTCTGCCAGCCGATCAATCTGGTCTGCAGACATTGCTTGCCCTAATGTCGCGCCTGTGTGGGGCGCACCGGCCTTGGGGCGCTGCGCTCCGTGCGTGGGGACTGATGTGTTCAGCGTGGAGAGACGTCACCATGAAGACGGGGATCACAAACTTGGGGATCGTGAGGCTAGCTGCTGTCGGCCTGTCGCTGGCCGCTGTGCTGGCAACGATCCCGACACTGGATGCCGGCGCGCAGACCGCCGGCCAAGCCAACACTCAGGCCGAAGCCGCCAAAAAGACGGCCGCTGCGGCTCAAGCCAAAGCCGACGCCGCCAACAAGCAGGCCGCCGCCGCCAATGCCAAGGCTGAGGCAGCCAAGGCCGAGGCCGCCAAGCGCGCCGCCGCCGCCCAGGCCCGCCGCGAGGCGGCTGCTCAGGCCAAGGCAGACGCTGCGGCCAAGAAGGCCGCCGCCGAAGCCGCCAAGCGCGATGCTGCCGTCAAGGCCAAGGAAGCCGACGTTGCTGCGCGCCGTGCGGCCGCCTTCAACGCGCCGCCAAAGCCGAAGACCGAGGCGCCCGCGGGTGCCGTGGCAACGCCGCCGGCTGTCGCCCCGGCCGAAGCGCCAAAAGCCGTAAAAAAGGTGCCGGCCAAGAAGGCCGAGGCGAAGAAGGACTAGCATTCGCTGCACCGGCAATCGCTTGCTCGCGTGTGCGAAAATCAAGCGCTCGATCCTCCGGATCGGGCGCTTGCTTGTTGGGCATCATCCATCCATGCCCACCCGGCCCCCGGGCGAACCTCCGGCGCGAGCATGTGGCACTCTTGAAAGTGAAAGTCGGTGTTCTCCACCCGTCGTCACGTGTCGCCGATCCAACCGCGCTGCTTGCATCCATCGTCCCGAGCGCTAGGTTCCCCTCAGCTAATCATCGCAACAGGAACCGCCACCATGGATCTGAAACTCAAGGGCAAGACAGCACTGGTCACCGGCGCCAGCATGGGGATCGGCCGCGGCATTGCCGAAGCCCTCGCCGCTGAAGGCGTGCGCCTTGCCATCGCCGCCCGCCGTGGCAACCTGCTCGAGGAGCTCTCAGGCAAGATCGTCGCTGCCGGCGGTGTCAAACCCGTCATCATCGTGCAGGACGTGCTCGCCGAGGACGCTGCCGAGACCACCGCCAAGCAGGCCCTCGCCGGCCTCGGCTCCGTCGACATCCTCATCAACAATGCCGGCGGCAGCCGCCACTTCGGCAAGGACGCCACCGAGGCGCAATGGCATGAGGCCATGACCTTGAACTTCACACGGCCACGCCAGCTCACGCACAAGCTGCTCGACCAGATGATCGCGAAGAAATGGGGCCGCATCATCTGCATCACCGGCAAGTCCGAGCCCGACGGCGTCAACGGCGCCTTCTCCGCCAAGGCCGGCATCCACGCCTGGGCCAAGGGCCTCTCGCGCGAGATCGGCAAATACGGCATCACCATCAATTCGATTCCGCCTGGCCGCATCATCAGCGAGCAGATCCTGCGCAACTACACGCCCGAGTACCGCAAGTGGCAGGAGGAGAATGAGATCCCTGTCGGCCGCTATGGCCAGCCCGAGGATGTCGCCGGTCTCGTGAGCTATCTGGTGTCACCGCTCGGCGGCTACATCACTGGCACCGTCATCCCCGTCGATGGCGGTCTGCGGCGCTATCAGTTCTAGGTTCCTCACATGAGCAGCGAGTACACACTCATCTTCGGGCTCGGTCCGAAGAACGACGGCACGCCCAATTCAGATGTCGACATTGCCATCGCGCTGGCGGCACTGGAAGACGCCGCACTGACGGAGTGTGGCGGCTTCACCATGCATCGTGGCAAGGGCGGCTGGATCGACCCGGCAGGCAAAACCTTCAAGGAGGAAGTGGCGATCCTGATGGTCTCCGGTTCCTTCTCCAGCATTGAGGCCATCGCTGGCGTAGGCAAGCGCCAGCTCGGCAAGACCGCCATCTATGTCAAGAAGCCGGACGGCAGCACGATCCTGCTGTGATCAGCGCCGCAATCCTCACGACAGTCGGATTGCCACCAACCCGGCCAATATCCTCAGGCCTTGGCTTTGCCGAACCCCGACTCTTTCGCCTTCAACAGCGCCACCACGACACCATTCACAGGTGCCGCGATGCCGACCTTCGCACCCTCGCGCGGGATGGCGCCGTTGATGTTGTCCACCTCGGCGGGTCTTCCCGCCATATGGTCGAGCAGCATCGACGGCCGCGCATTTGGGATCTTCTTGCCGAAGTCGCGCACATAGCGCACGGGATCGTCGAAATCGAGCTTGATGCCTTTCGCGTTCGCCACCATGAACGCTTCCGTTGCGCACGCCGCAGCGATGCTCCATGCATTCGGATTGGCCTGGATCTCGCCGACGCGCAGGCCGGTGAGCGCGCACGGACCCGAGTAGGTGCAATTGCAGATCAGCTTCTCCCAAACCATCTTGTGGATGTCGTCGAAGGTCAGCACATTGAAACCGCCCTGCTCCCAGGCCGCCTTCACCGTTTCCAGGCGCGGAGTCAGCCCGCCGTCCATTTCGCCGAGCCGCAGGAATTCCATCCCGTTGTGATGCGCATGCCCCGGCCCCTTCATGGAGGCGCCGAAGCCGCCGACGACGCCCATCATGATCCGCTTTGAGCCCACCACCTCGGCCACCTTGTCCGCCGAGCCGAGCCCGTTCTGGATGGTCAGGATCGGCGCGTCCTTCTTGGCGATGGCCAGCGCCGCCTTCGCGGCCGCCGTGACGCCATCATCCTTGGTCGCGATGATGACGAGATCAGCATCCTTCACGTCGGCCGCATTCGACGTCGCATTCAGTCTTGCCGTGCGATCACCGGACGCGCCCTCGACGCGCAGCCCCTTGGCCTTGATGGCCTCGACGTGCTCTTTCCAGGTGTCGATGGCCCACACCTCGTGCTTGCCCTTGTCCGCCAGCAGGCCCGCATAGATGGATCCCATGGCGCCGACGCCGATGATCGCGATTTTCATGGCCGCAGTTTCCTCCAATGATTTGCCGTATTGAGCGAAGCCGGGACCGCCCCGTCAATCAAAACCTTACACCGTCATCGCATGGCGGCATGCCTCCAGTTCCATGCTGATCGCCTTGACCCTCGCGAGAACCCGCGCCACAAGTCCACCCCGACAGCCATTGGCGGAGACTCACGATGACGAGCCCCAAGTCGGGACACTGGTCCGACGACGTATTCCAGGCGATGAAATCGCGCGACATCCGCACCGTGTGCACCATTCCGGACGGCGGGTTGATTCAACTCCTGAAAAAGGTCGAAGCGGAATCCACCATGCGCCTGGTTACGCTCTCGACCGAAGAAGAGGGGATGGGGATCGTCACCGGCCAGTGGATCGGCGGCATTCGCTCCATGATCGCCATGCAATCGTCCGGCGTCGGCAACTGCATCAACGCCCTTGGCCATCCCGCCAACTATCGCGCGCCGTGCCTGATGCTGGTCACCATGCGCGGCCAGTGGGGCGAGTTCAATCCGTGGCAAGTCTCCATGGGTCAGGCCGTGCAGCCCTGCCTCGAGGCCGTCGGCGTCAAATGCTTCCCCATCGACAAGCCCGACGAGGTCGGCGAGACCTTCGCCGCCGCCGCCGACATGGCGTTCCATGGCAGCCTGTCCACCGCCGTCCTCGTCAGCCAGCGCGTCATGGGCGCCAAGGGCTTCGGCCAGAAGTGAGCGAGCGTGATATGAGCAAGACACCAGCCAAGACCGCATCCAGGTCGCCCGCGTCAAACAAGATCGAACGCCGCCCGTTCGTCGCCGAGCTGCTCAATCGCCGTAACGGCGCGCTCGTCGTGCCCGGTCTCGGCAGCCCCTGCTGGGACATCTTCGCGGCCGGCGACAGCCCCGAGTATCTCTACTCCTGGGGTGGCATGGGCCTTGCCATTCCAACCGCACTCGGCCTCGCCATGGCGCAACCGTCACGGCGCGTGCTCGCCATCACCGGCGACGGCGAGATGATGATGGGCATCGGCTCGCTCGGCGTCGTTGCCGATCAGGCGCCGAAAAATCTCGGCATCCTGGTGCTCGACAACGAGGCCTTCTCTGAAACCGGCCGCCAGCGCGGTCTTTCTTCGTCGCGTGCCGATCTGTGCGCCATCGCCAAGGGCTTCGGCATCGCCGAGACCATGCACGTCACCGAAGCCGGTCAGGCTGCCGACCTCGCGCGCTTCCTGTTCGAGCGTCCCGGCCCCTCGTTTGCCGTCGCCAAGATCGCCATCACGGACGATCCCTGGCGCCTGCCGGAGAAGGACGGCGGCAACATTGCGCGCCGTTTCAAGATCGCCATCGGCGTCGACAAACCGTAAGTAGCGGGCGTTTCCTCGCTGAACTTCGATTACACGAGCCTGTGGCGGCATTGCCACTTGGCACCTCAATGTGCAGCTGCAAGGATGCGCGTATTGACGTTTGTTGCGGGGGCGCGACCGACGTCGATGTGTGAGAACGCGCAGGGCCGAGCATCGTTCGACGCGCGTCGGTCGTTGCGTGAGGTGTCAAATATCACGCGCCATTCCATGACTTTGAAATGGCGCCAGTGAGTAACGTCATAGCGGGGGCTAATGACAATGTGTACGCGTCTTCACGCGATAGGATTCGCATGTGAAATGACGCCCGTGACGGCTGAGATCGTCGCGCGCGTCACCGAGCACGAAAGTAGAAGGATCAACTGTCTGCTCGGCCAATATCGAGTCTGGCAATCCATCCAAGGTGCCGAGATCTGGTTCCAGTATCCGGCGCCGCTGGATGACTTGAAAACGGCCCGCGATCCTCGCCTGTTCCATCACATCAACGACCTCAAGGGCATCTCCGTTTTCCACCGTGGAGCCGGCTCGATCAGAATGCACCTCGTGCAATCGGTGCATGTATCGCGCACCAATCGGCTCGACGGCATGTGCCATGCTCACTTGCCCGCCAAATCGGGGAAGGGCCGCACGGTTCCGTTCAAGTTTGAACACATCGGCTTTGCGCTCGACCCGGTCATGGCGCCGACGTTGGCCCGCGTCCAGATCACTGGCCTCGCCCACAAGGCGCGCGCCTTTGCATCCGAAGCCGAGTATCTCGCGTCCGCTTCCAGCAAGCGCCTGATTGGCCGCGGCGCCTTGATGCAAGTCGAGCCCAACGAGGTTCCCGACGTCGACCTCATCTATCAAACGAAACCCGGCGCGTTGTGGCTGGTCACCGGCATCATCCGCCGCTCGATCCGCATGACCAATCCGGAAACCGGCGCGCCTTACGTTTGGATCCTGCTCGAGACCGACCGCGGTGACTTCGACATCGTGGTCAATCCAGAAAAAGTCAGTGGGGACACCTCGACGGGGCACACGCTGCTCGCCGTCGTCTCCATGGCCGGCCGCATCCTCGAGCGTCTCGGTCCGGCATGACATCCCTCCAGCGGCGGGCTCCAGCTTGCCGCTGGCAGGACTATGCGCCCCCGAACGATGCAGCCGATCTCACGAGGTCGGCTGCTCATCGCACGTGGCCTTCTTATCGGCCACCCACATGCGCCCATTCCAAGCCTGCACGTCGTCCGGCCGCCCATCGCCGCGCCCTGCTGCGGCACCCGTCTCGTACAGCTCATAGCAATTGACGCCGAGCCGCACGACGCGGAAGCACCCGCCCACGCCCGGCGGCGGATAGGCGAAACAGAACGCGCGATCCTCCGTCCACCAGCGACCTTTCCAGCGCTTGTCGCCTTCGCGGTAATCCGTGCTCCCGTCGCGGAACAGATGCTCGGACCAGGGCATTGTGCTGGGATAGATGCCATTGAGCAGCCGGTCCGTGAACTCCTGTCGGATGGCTTCCGCCGACATCCAGCCCCCGCGCGGCTTGTCCTGTGCCTGGCCCTGCGAGAGCAGCAGAAACAGCGCCGCCAGCCAAGCCACGGCCACAGGCATCGCCCCGCGAGCCCACATTGCGATCACTTTCCCGCCTGGCATCATCTCGATGCCTCGCGAACCGCCGTCGTATAGGCCACCGTATAGTCGATCAGCCGGTTCGTCGCCGCTGCCGCCAGCGCCGGATCGCCCTCCGCCACCGCCCGCGCCTGATCGGCATGCAAACGCGCGCACAGCGGCAGATCGCCCCGCGCCTTGTGATGTTGAAACCAGAAGCGCCGCGAATGCCCGTTGATCAGCCGCATGGCACCAGCTGCATACTCGTTATGGGCCGCTACACTGAGCAGAATGTTCAGCGCCCGATCGTGCCGCATGAACACGATTTCGTCGGCAGCCTTGGCGGCCTCATCCATACCGTCGGCAATGTCACGGAACGCCTGCCGCTCGGCCGACGTCGAGCGCACGGCCGCCAGTCGCGCCAGCAATTGCTCGAGTTCCCGCCGCACCTCCAGCACCAGCAATTGCTGCGCTGGATCTGACTCCGACACCCGCATGCCTTTGCGTGGCGAGATCACCACCAAGCCTTCCCGCGCCAGCCGCTGCACCGCCTCCCGCACCGGCGTCCGCCCGAGCCGCACCGCATCGACCAGCGCCGTTTCCGTCACCAGTTCACCCGGCGCCAGTTGCAACGTGACGATACGCTCCTCGATCTCGACATAGGCCTGCTCGGTGAGGCTGGCCACGCGCGCCGCGAAGTCGACCGGCTCTGGATTGCTTCGTTCGCTCACAAATGCCGACCCACGATCTCCGCCGTCTCTTTCGACGGCACCACAGGCACGATCTCGAAATCCACGAGATCAGCCCAATTCAGGATCCACGCCTGCAACAGCTTCGGATCATCACACTCCATGACTTGAAAGCAACGCTCGAAGTTCGCCTCGATCCAACTGGCGACATAGGTCAGTCCATCGGGTGCCATGCGGCCCTTGTCCCGGAACCGCGCGTAGACCGCCTTGGCGTCGCGACCCTTGAAGCGCTCGATGACCATGAACAGCATGCCAATGTCCCTACCTCGTTACCGTCGCTTGCGCCACCGACCTATAGGCCCGAATTCTACCAGTTTCCTGACGGCCGCAATTCGTCCTGATCGTTCGCATTTCCCGCTGCTTGTTCGTTCGCCCCATGATCGGCGTTGTGAGCCAACGTTGTGATCAAGTGCTTGTTCACGAGCTTGCTCGATCCTGGCCGCATCCTGCCGTCGATTGTTCACTCAAGGATCGGCAATTGACAACATCGCCTATCGGGGTAGATCGCGGGAGGCCAAAAGAATGACGGCGCCGGACGTGGTGACGTCACGGCATGCGGCCTCGCGCGCGGAGCCCGACGCAATCGCCTGTCCCACCGGCCAGCGCGGCTCGGCAAGCCTGCGGGCGACGTCCGCTCACGCGAAGCCCCTTTCGCGGCCGCGGTGATGCGCTAAGCTCGCCCCGAAAGAGCAGGCCAGCAGGGAGATGCGACATGGCAAGCCATGCCACAGGTGACGGCGGAATCCCGCCACGGGACGCCGGCAAACGGGGCCTCAAGCGCGTGATGACGCTCGGGGGCCACTACGGCACCCGGAACTACACGGTGAAGGATCTGCGCGACCAGAAGGGCAAGCGCGTGCTGGTCGAAACGCTGGCCTTCTCGGTCGAAGAAGCCGCCGCGGCCGAGGCAGCCGGCATCGACACCATGAAGGTGCGCTTCGATCCCAAGTCGCCGCAGAGCGCACTGGACATCCGGCGCGCAGCACCCAACGTGTTCATGGCCTTCTCCGTGCCCCTCGTTGCCGCGGCAACGCCGGCCGAGGCGGTCCGGATCGGCTACGATGCCATGGCCCTCGGCGCCGACGCCATCATGTGCCAGTGGGCGCCACGCTTCGTCGAAGCCGCGGCCGAAGCCGGCATTCCCGTGCAAGGCCATGCCGGACTCGTGCCGCGCAAAAGCACATGGACTGGCGGCTTACGGGCGGTCGGCAAAACGCTGGACGAAGCACTGATGGTGTACCGAGACATCAAGGCGCTCGAAAACGCCGGCGCCTATGCCGTAGAGGTCGAGGTGATCCCGGATGCATTGCTCCGCGAGATCAGCAAACGCACGCGGCTGTTGACATCATCCATTGGCGGCGGGGGTGGGGGCGACATCCAGTTCCTCTTCGCCGATGACATTCTCGGCAACAATCCACCCCCCTACCCGCGGCACTCGAAGCAGTACCGCAACCTCTACAAGATGAAGCAGGAGATGCAGCGCGAGCGCATCGCGGGGTTCAAGGAGTTCGCCGACGAGGTGAGAAGCGGTCAGTTCCCCAAGAGCGAGCACATCATCAAGGCACCAGATGGCCTGATCGAGTCCTTCCTGAGCGTGGCCGCCAAGGAGACCAAGGCTTAGGCACGACACGGACGGCCGCCTCGATCCGACTGGCCGCTGTTCGGCACCCATGGTAGTAGGCAGGTCGCGGCGGTGCGATCAGGCGTGCAATAGGAGTCTTGGGGTTTGGCCTATCTAGCGGCAGTGAATTGGCTGGCGCTGCTGCTCTTTGCAGCACTCGTCATGACCATCGCCATGTTCGGCCTGAGCCTCAGTGGGCACTTTCCGGCGCCGCAGAAGCGCGAGCTGAAGGACTTGCCGGGCCGCGCCCTGTTGATCTTCAGCATCGTCGTGGTCGCCTTTTCCACGGCCAAGGCGCTCGGCCTTGCCATGGGGCGCCTGCCCCCACCCGTTGCCGTCATTGGTGCCGGCGCCGCACTGCTCGCAGCCCCCTTGGCCCTGAAAAAGCTCCCCGACAGCTTCGTCGATGGCCGCCTGGGCATCGTCACACTCGCCGCCATCGCCGCATTTCTTTCCTACTTCACGGCTCGTTTTCCGGCATAGCAGCGTTGATCCGAGCGCCTTGCCGCCAGTCCCTGCCCGTCGCATGCTGGCCCAAGCCTTAATCGTAGATCGTTGGGAGGAAAGCATGGACTTCAAGGGCAAGGTTGCTGTCGTCACCGGAGCCGCCAACGGCATCGGTCGCGCCGTCTCGATGGGCTTCGCCAGCCATGGCGCCAAGGTCGTGCTCGTCGATCGCGATGCGGCTGGTGCGAAGGCCGCCGCCCAGGCCATCGAGCAGAAGGGCGGTCAGGCCTTCTCCGTCGCGGCCGATGTCACGCGTTCCGCCGATGTGCAGGCTTATGTCAAAGCCGCGCTCGACAAGTATGGCCGCATCGATTGCTTCCACAACAACGCCGGCATCGAAGGCAGCGTCACGCCCATCGCCGAGTACGACGAGGCGCTGTTCGACCAACTCATGGGCGTCAACGTCAAGGGCGTGTTCCTCGGCCTGCGTCACGTTCTGCCGGTGATGATCAAGCAGAAATCCGGCGCGATCGTGAACACGGCCTCCATCGCCGGTATCCAGGGCTCGCCCAACATGGCTCCCTATGTCGCCTCGAAGCATGCCGTCATCGGCTTCACCAAGTCGGTCGCTGGCGAGGTTGCTGGTCATGGCATTCGCGTCAACGCCGTTTGCCCCGGTCCTGTCGACACGCGCATGATCCATTCCGTTGAAGCGCAGATCAATCCGAACGATCCCGCCGGCGTCGGCAAGCGCTACCAGACCGCCATTCCGCTCGGCCGCTACGCCACCGCCGACGAAATCGCCAACATCGTGTTGTTCCTGTCATCG
The DNA here is from genome assembly GCA_046154645.1 of Hyphomicrobiaceae bacterium. GTDB lineage: Bacteria > Pseudomonadota > Alphaproteobacteria > Rhizobiales > Hyphomicrobiaceae. The sequence continues at coordinate 28,500 of JBJXDZ010000039.1, read as the reverse complement.
GACCTGGCCTCCAGCGTCACCGGCGCCCAGTATGTCGTCGACGGCGGCCGCACCGCCACCGGCGGCGCCGTCACCGTCGTCGGCAAGGGCTGAGCCTTACGCCACGGCTCGCCTGCAGGTGGGCAGCTGACGCGCCAAACAAAAAAGAGCACCGCCGTGGGGGACGGCGGTGCTCTCTCTCGTTGTACCGGTCGTTGCCGATGCAGCAACCGGTGCGGTTACCACCAGCGGCGGTTGCGCCAGCCGTCGCCACGGCGCTCGCTGTCATGGCGCTCCTGGTAGATGTGGCGGCTCGCCTCGTCCTGGGCGCGGCGGATCTGGGCAGCCTCGCGGCCATCGATGCGGCCGTCGCGTTGGGCATTGCGCTCCAGGGCGCGGATGCGGGCCTGCTCGGCCTCGAGGGCGGCGGCTTCACGGCGGGTGAGGTCGCCCGAGCGCAGACCCTGCTGGATGCGGGTCTCCTGGTTGGACTGGCGGGCGTCGATCTCGCGCTGGCTGCCGCTGCCGTAGCGCTCATAAGCGCCGGCAACGGAGGTCATGGCAGCGAGGGCAAGGGCGGAGGCAAGGACGATCTTTTTCATCGGGGTGTTCCTCGTTAGAGTGTCTCGTCTCGTCAGGTCCGTTGCGGTGCCTTGCCCGCGGTTCAAGTCAGACCCTATGAGCGAGACAATGCCATCCGGCGGCTGAACGCGTTCTGAACCATGCCTTTATTTTCCGTTCATCATGCGGGCCATGGCGGGAATGCCAAAATTCGCCTGAAGTCCCATATTGAATGGTCGCAAGTTGCTGGCTCCGGAGCAGATGATGCGTATGTGGACAGTGGTGCGTCGAACCCGACGGTGGCTGGTAACGGCGGCCTTGATGGCCGGCGTCGGGGGTCCCGTCGCCGCCGAGCCGCCGACCTTGACCGGGCCCGGGCCGCCACGCTTGACGGCTGGAACGCTTACGGTTTCCTCGCCAGTCAATAATGCCGGCGCCGTCTTTCTGCGCTGGGAAGGCACCGTCGCCGCGCCCATGGCGGCGCAAATCGAGGGTGCCTTCGAGGCATTCAAGGCCAGCCGGCGGCGCTTCGTGCTGGTGCTGAACTCAGGCGGCGGCAGCGTGGGTGAAGGCGAGAAGGTCATTGCGCTGCTGCAACGCATGCGGAAATCGCATCAGGTCGACACCGCGGTGGAGCGGGGCGCGCGCTGCGGTTCGATGTGCGTGCCGATCTATCTGCAGGGAGAATCGCGCTTCGGCGCCCGCTCCAGCGCCTGGTTGTTCCACGAGATCACGCTGCCCGGCGCGTTCTATGGCCGGCAGAAGAAGGTCGAAGGCGGCTACAAGCGGCTGATCGACAAATACTGGGTGCCCGCCGGCGTGTCGCGGCCCTGGATCGATCGCATGCTGCAACAGTCGGAGGGTTATGACTATTGGCAGACCGGTGACAACCTCATCAACGAGCAAACGGGCATCATCACGCGGCCGATCGAGAACCGGACGAAGCGAAATCTTGAAGCCGACGCCATGATGCCGGCGCAACAGGGCAAGGGTCCGCCAACTCAGAAAACCAAGGGCTTGCCCGCGCCAACGCCGGCAACGCCAACCGTGCCCAAAGAGGGACCGGCGGCCCAACCCGCGCCAGTTCCAGCACTGCCGACCACACCGACGCCGACGCCGGCAGCCCTGCCACAGCCCTATCGGGAGCCTTTCGGCGGCTTCGGCAAAAAGGGCGGGCCGCCAACCTCTGCAGGGCCGATCGAGCCGCCGGCCGTGAAATGACCGGAAGGTCGCAGTGACGCCATTCGGGCCTCTGCAGGGGCGCCGATGTGCACGCCTCAGCCGCCGCCTGCTGCCGGCGGTCGCGGCTCGCCGTCACCGGCAGCGCGATGGATGATGGCCAGGATTGCCTCGGCGTCAGTGTCTTCAGGCAAGCTCAGATAACTGGCGCGGCCGGCGATGGCGAGCGACAGCTCGGCGTGGAAGGCTTCCTTGTCCAGATCGATGGTGCCGAACTGACGCAGATGCTCGGTCACGAACTGGGTGTCGAGCAGCGTGAAGCCGCCGTGGATCAGGCGGGCGACCAGATAGACCAGGGCCACCTTACTGGCATCCCGCTCGGTCGAGAACATGCTCTCGCCGAAGAACGCCTTGCCGAGCGCCACGCCATAGAGCCCGCCGACGAGCCGGCCGTCGCGCCAGGTCTCGACCGTGTGGCAGTGCCCTTGCCGGTAGAGGGCACCATAGAGCTGGCGGATGCGCGTGTTGATCCAGGTCGACCGGCGGCCGGGCCGCGAGGCCGCGCAACCATCGATGACGCCATTGAAATCCGAGTTGATGCGGATCTGATAGTGGCCGGAGCGGATGGTCCTGGCCAGACGACGCGGCACATGCACGGCATCGAGCGGCAGCACGCCACGGCTTTGCGGCTCGATCCAATAGAGAGCGGTGTCCTCGGCGCTTTCAGCCATAGGAAAAATGCCGCAGGAATAGGCCTTGAGCAGGACCTGCGGGGTGATCTCGATTGCGATGTCGTCGCGCGAAGCCATCGCGATTGTGTCGTCTCCAGAAACCGTCAACCGCCATACAATAGGCGAAGTTCGGCAGAATTGCGAGAAGCCGCCGCTATTGGTTGATCACCTGCTCGATGAATTCGATGACGCGCGCGAGCGGGAAGGTGAAGACGCCGCCGCCAGCCGCTTTCCATTGCCGGTAACCATCCTCGAAGCCGTCGGGAACGGCAACGCCGCTGGCCACCAGCTCGGTCGCGCTGGCGCGCAGGGCAGCGTGGGCGATTGGCGAGTGGCCAATTTCACGCGAGACGCCACCAGGGGCTTGTGGGCTCTTGATCGCCACATCCTGCACCGCGATGTGTACGACGGTGCCACCCTGCCCGTCCGGCTCAATGCGACCGACGATGAACGTCGCTTTGGTCTCGCTGGGGCGGGTCTTGAAGCGCCAGCGCTGGCCAACGGCGAACTCAGGCACCGGCGTCCCCTTCTCCTGTGCGGCAACGCGCGCGGCGGCAGAGACTCCCGCGACGCCCAGCAGAGCTCGCAGCATCCGTCGGCGGTTTGGCATCGCGTCGGCCGCCGTCATTTCAGCAGGCCGCGCTCTTTGAGCACCGCCTCGGCCACCTTGAAGGCCTCGATGGTGGCGGGGATGCCGCAATAGGCGACCGTCTGGTACAGCACCTCCTGGATCTCCTCCAGCGTGCAGCCGTTGTTGATCGCGGAGTTGACGTGCAGCTTGAGTTCCTCCGGTTTACCGAGGGCTGTCAACATGGCCATGCACAGCATGCTGCGCACTTTCAGCGGCAGACCGGGCCGTGACCAGATATCGCCGAAGGCATACGTCTCGGAGAATTGCCGCAGCGGGCGATTGAAGTCGTTGGTCGAAGCATCGCGGCGGGCCAGGTACTCCTTGCCGATCACCTTGGCCAGTAGCTCGCGCCCCTGCTTTCTTTGATCCTCGATGTCCATGGACCCTTGTCCTTTCCTGCTCGCTTACGCCTCGATGAATTTGAAGCCGTCGCCCCAGCGCGTCAGACGGCCGGTGGAGGGCGAGGGGAAGTGCGCGGTGCACAGTAACGTCGAGGTGTCGCAAATGTCGCCGAACAGCTTGCGGCGCGATTGCCCGGCGATCTCCGAGTTCCAGTCGGCCATCATGCCGAGGTCGGGATAGCGGGCCTGCAACGGTGAATGGATCATGTCGCCGGTGACGATGCAGTCATGCCCCTTCTTGCCGACGCGCACCGAGTAGTGATCGAAGGTGTGGCCGGGGGTGGGAATGAAATGCATGTGATCGTCGACAACGTGGCTCGAGGTGACGATATCGCAGCGCTTGGCCTCGACGATGGGCAGCACGGAGTCCGTGATCCAGGGGCAGGCGGCCGGATCCTGCTTGTGGCGCTCCGTCCAATGCGCGAGTTCCCGATCGGAGAACAGGTAGCGCGCCTTCGGGAACGTCGGCACCCAGCGGCCGTTCTCCAGCTTCGTGTTCCAGCCGACGTGATCGACGTGCAGATGCGTGCACATGACGAAATCGATATCGGCGAAGGTGAGGCCGACAGCTTTCAGGCTCTTCTCGTAGCGATCATGCTTGGTCATGTGCCAGAACGGGCGATGCGGGCGCGGCTTGTCGTTGCCGACGCAGCTGTCGATCAGGATGTTGTGATGCTTCGTCTGCACGACGTAGCTCTGGATGCACAGCACCATCTTGCCCGAGGTCGGCTCGACGAACCGCGGCTGCAGCCAGGGCTGGTTCTCCTCCAGCACCTCCTTGGTGAGCTTGGGGAAGAACGCCAGCGGATCGAACAGCGGCTCCTCCATCTCGATGACGCGATTGATCGTAATGTCGCCGAGTGCGAGATGCGGTTTCATGGGCGGTCCCTCTAGTGGCGCAGATCTGGCTTGGCGCATTGAGCGCAGCGGAGCCGGCTGCGGTCAAGCGCCAGGGCGTGCGGGCCACCAATTCGGGACGGGCCGATGGTCCGTTGTTGTCCCAAGTACGTTTCAATGTGGCAAGACGACGGTTCCGGGCCGTGGCGGTTACCGTCGGGCTACGGTGGCGAAACCATTGATGAAAGCAAGCACATGCGCGTCCTTGTCGTCGGTGCCACAGGCGGTATCGGAGCCGCATTGGTCGCACTACTTGCTGCCGAACCACGCGTGACCCACGTTGTCGCGTGGTCGAGAACAGGGCGCGAGGGAGCCAGCGAGACCCACTCCTCGGCGCGCGTCAACCTTTTGGACGAGGCCAGCATCGCCGCGGCCGCGCGCGATCTCGGGGAGATCGATGTGGCCATCGTTGCGACTGGCCTGCTGCATGATGTGGACGCCGGTATCCAGCCAGAAAAATCCTGGCGCGCGCTCGATCCGGCAGTGATGCGGCGCAATTTCGAAATCAACACAATCGGACCCGCCCTGATCGCCAAGCACGTGCTTCCATGCCTGCCTCGTGATCGCAGGGCGGTCTTTGCGGCGTTGTCCGCGCGGGTCGGCAGCATCAGTGATAATCGTCTCGGTGGCTGGTACAGTTACCGGGCCTCGAAGGCCGCTCTCAATCAGATCATCCGCTGCCTCAGCATTGAGCTTGCTGCGAAGCGCCCACTCGCGATCTGTGTCGGACTGCATCCCGGGACCGTCGACACTGGTCTGTCAAAGCCGTTTCAGGTGAACGTCGCCCAGGGCGCCACCTTCTCGGCGGACCAGTCTTCGCGCCACATGCTGCAGGTCATCGACAGCTTGACGATCGCCCAGGCGGGTTGCGTACTCGATTGGGCCGGGCAGGAAATCTCCCCATAAAGCCGCGAATAGACCCCATTTGAATTGGTTCTTCATTTCTACACCGGCCTTGTGACGCCGAGCGCATTATTCAAGGAATTTCGCAAATTTATAATCTTTATTTTGCGCTCGCTGATTGCCAACTCGGCAAGTCCAGGACCGCAACCCGCCCGTTTACCAAGTGTGATCAGGACAAGCGACACGGCAAAACGGCTTCGCAGCCGATTGCGCACGCATGTCAACAGGTCACGGCAGACAACATGAAAAACAGGTGAGATCGAACGTCATGAAACGATTTGCAGGACTGGCCGTTGCCGCAGTGGCATTACTCGCATCAACAGGAGCGCAAGCGCAAATGAAAGATATCGTCGACACCGCAGCCGGAGCCGGAAACTTCACGACGCTGGTCGCAGCCGTCAAGGCCGCGGGCCTGGTTGAGACGCTGAAGGGCACCGGTCCATTCACGGTGTTCGCACCGACAGACGAGGCCTTCGCCAAGTTGCCCAAGGGCACAGTCGAAGATCTGCTGAAGCCGGAGAATAAGGCGAAGCTCGTTGCCATCCTCACCTATCACGTGCTGCCGTCGAAGGTGATGGCCGCTGATATCGCTGGCAAGAAGATGCAGGCCAAGACGGTGCAGGGCACGGAACTCGCCGTCGACGCCATGACGGGCGTCAAGATCAACGGCGCCTCTGTTGTCAAGGCAGATATCGCCGCCACCAATGGCGTGATCCACGTCATCGATGCCGTGCTGTTGCCCAAGTAACGGCGCCGCATAACATCCACACGCGTTCTGTCGGGCGGCCCGGTGATCGCCGCGGCCGCCCGATGCGTGCAGCAGAGCTGCAAGTCAACCGTCAAGAATGCCGGCGATGGTGAAGCCGCCGTCGGCAGCATAGGTGTGGCCGGTAATGAAGCTCGCTTCCCCCGAGGCCAGGAACAGTGTGAGAGCAGCAATTTCCTCAGCCGTACCGAAGCGCTTCAAGGGCATGCGCGCTGCCACACTCGGGCCCAGTGCGGCGCCTTGCTCGGGGCGGGTCTTGACCGGTCCTGGTGCCACCGCATTGACTCGGATGCCGTGCGCTGCCAGCTCGATGGCCATGGTCTGCGTGAGGTTCATGACGCCGGCCTTGCTGGCGCCATAGGCTGCACGCCCCTGTCCGCCAAGAATGCCTGAGCCTGACGCGATGTTGACGATGCTGCCGTTATTCTTGAGCTCAATCATCTTGCGGGCGGCCGTCTGACAGCACAGAAAGATGCCGGTGAGATTGGTCTCGAGAACCTTGCGCCACAGTTCGTCGCTGGTCTCGAGAAACGGCGCCCGATCCATGACGCCGGCGGCATTGATCAGCACGTCGAGGCCGCCGAACTCAGTGACCGCCCGCACCACCGCCGCCTCGACGCTGGCCCGTTCGCGCACATCGACCGCGAAAGCCGCAGCCGTGCCGTTCTTGGTCGTGATCTCGGCGGCTTTCGCTTGCGCCCGGTCGGCCTGGATGTCGCACACGAGCACCTTGGCGCCCTCGGCTGCGAGGCGGCTCGCGATGGCAGCGCCAATGCCGTGCCCGCCACCGGTCACGATCGCCACGCGGCTCTTGAATCGGTCATGCATTTTCTGCACTCACGGTTTCTTCGGGTCGCACTTGGACGGCTCGAGGAACGACACCTCTTTCAAGGTGCCGCGCATGGCAAAATCGCCGTAATCGATGAACAGTCGCCGTGAAACGCCGTTCTCGAAATAGAGGAAGGCCAGCTCATAGGACGGGATGCCGTCCAGTTTTTCCTTGGCCGGGTCGAAATAGCTGATCGAGACCGGCCAGCTCATCATGTCGTCGAGCTTGGCGGCGGCGGCTTGCGAGGCGGCGGCGACGGCCGGCAGCGACTTGTTGTAGCCCTTCGGCTGCGGGCGACCGATGTAGGCGGTGGTGGCGTAGTATTTCTCGCCCTTTTCCGAGCCGTCATAGAGATCAGCCTGGAAGACGGTGTCACCCTTCTTTGCCGCAGCGAGCAGGGCAATCGAATGCTGGATCGGGAAATAGACGTCGCGCTTGACCTTGATTTCCTTCTTCGCAGGCTTGGTCATATCCACAATGACCTCGCCGCCGACGCCGCTGCGGGCCGCATCACCCTGCGCTGACTCCGACAGCTTGGCGTCCTTGTATTGGCTGGAAGTGAAGCGGAACAGCTTGGCAATGCCATCCTCCCAGCTGGACGAGCGCATGTCAGAGACGGTGGCATTGCCGTCCTGGGTCGACATACGCGTGACGAAGCGCATGTTCTGGGTATAGCCATCACAGGTCGAGCCGGTCAGCTCATAGACCATGCGCCCGGTGAGGTCGGTGACGCCGGTGCCGCCGCGGGTCTGATCCAGGGTGAACTCATAGACGGCGCGATGCGGCGCCAGAACGATGTTGGCCGGTACCGTTTGCGCAGCGGTGGTCTGTTGGGCTGCGGCCCGTTCGCCGCCCGCTGCCAGGGCAACGGCGAACCCGGCCGCAAGGCTCATGCCGAGCACGACTGGACCGGCGCCTTTGCGGCCGACAGCGGCTCCGAGCCCTCGTTCCGTCAGACCGCGCATTGCCATTCTCCTATCGCGGCCATCGTCGAGAGGCCAAGCTCAGAACCTGCAACGGACTTTAGCGCCGCGCAGCCGGATTGCAAACTTGACCCGCATCAGTGCAATGTTGATCGCATGACAAAGGCTATACGTCGCCAAGCTCGACATCAGGCCACAGCCCGAGGTCGGCCCGGGTGGTAACAGGAGTGTCCCCGGTTCTCGGGGCGGAAAAGGGGCAGCAATGACCAGTGCACCAGAGAAAAAGCTGAGCGAGCTCGGCCTCACCCTCCCTCCAGCCGCGGCGCCGATCGCCAACTATGTGCCGACGGTGATCGTGGGCGACTTGCTGTTCGTCTCGGGCCAGATCTCGCGCGGCGGAGATGGTACAACCATCACAGGCAAGCTTGGCGCGGGCGTCGAGATCGCGCGCGGGCGGGAGGCGGCGCGGCTGTGCGCCTTGAGCATCCTGGCCCAGGCCAAGGCCGCGCTCGGCAGCCTCGATCGCATAGACCGGATCGTCAAGCTCACCGGCTTCGTCAATGCGACGCCGGCTTTTGTCGATCACCCGCAAGTGGTTAACGGCGCCTCTGATCTTCTGGTCGAGGTCCTGGGCGAGCGCGGCCGTCATACCCGCTCGGCGGTCGGCGTGGCCGGCCTGCCCCTCGATGCCGCCGTCGAGGTCGAGGCCATCATCGCCATCGGCAAGGCCTGAGCCAGATGTTCGATCGTTCCGCCTTTGTCCGTCCCATTGCCCATCGGGGGCTGCACAATCCGGCCAAGGGTCTGATCGAGAACACAGGACCAGCCTTCGACGCGGCAATCGCCGGCGACTTCGGCATCGAGTGCGATCTGCGCCCGGCCGCCGATGGCACGCCGATGGTGTTCCACGATCTGCCTTTGGGTCGCCTGATCGATACCCGCGGCAAGATCAGCGATTTCAAGCCGGCGGATCTGGCTCGTCTCACCTACACGGGGACCGACACCCGCATCCTGACCTTCTCCGATTTCCTCGATGTGGTCGCGGGACAGGTACCGCTGCTGGTCGAGGTGAAGAGCGAATGGGCGCCGCCCGATGCGGCCTTCATGAAGGCGATCGCCAAACAGGCCAAGCGCTACAAGGGGCCGATCGCGCTGATGTCATTCGATCCAGCTGTGATGACAGCCTTGAAACTGCTGGTGCCGAAGGTGCCACGCGGCATTGTCTCCGGCATCTACAAAGGTGACGGCTGGTGGCTCGACACGCTTGATCCCGAACGCGCCTTCCGCCTCACCAATTTGATCGACAGCGGTCCGGCTGAGCCGCATTTCTTCGCCTACCACGTCAAGGCGCTGCCCACGCCCGTGACGCGTTTCCTGCGCGAAGGCTTGCAGCTGCCACTGTTTACCTGGACCGTGCGCACCGAGGCCGACCTCGCAACCGCCGCCGAATGGGCCGACGCGCCGATCTTCGAAGGCATCGAGCCGTGACGGCCGGACTGGCGCCGAACGCCTCTTGCAGGTTGACCGGAAGCGGTTCTGTCCCGCGTATACGCCCGTCAATGGCGTGTCCCGGTCGAGAGATTTTCTGTGAAAATTCCCGCGACTCGTCTGCCAAAGGCTGGCAACATGTAGGCCAATCTTGCCGTCCTTCGACCCGCAACGCCCCTGCACCGCCGAGGAGCTTCCCATGACTGACGCCGTCATCGTCTCAACCGCCCGCACGCCGATCGGACGCGCCTTCCGCGGCGCCTTCAACAATACTCACGGCGCTACGCTCGGCGGCCATGTGGTGGCGGAGGCTGCCAAGCGCGCCAAGCTCGATCCGGCCGAGATCGATGACGTGCTGATGGGTTGCGCCATGCCGGAAGGCGCCACCGGCGGCAACATCGCCCGCCAGATTGCGGTGCGAGCCGGATTTCCTGTTTCGGTGCCGGGCGTCACCGTCAATCGCTTCTGCTCGTCGGGCCTGCAAACGATTGCCATGGCAGCGCAACGCATCCGCTCGGACGGCGAGGGCATCTTCGTCGCCGGCGGCCTCGAGAGCGTCAGCCTGGTGCAGGGCAACCAGACCAACCAGAACGTGCTCGGCAACTACGACTCCTGGATCAAGGAGCACAAGCCCGAGATCTACTGGCCGATGATCCAGACCGCCGACACCGTCGCCAAGCGCTACAAGATCAGCCGCGATGCCCAGGACGAATATGGCCTCGAAAGCCAGCGCCGCGTCGCCGCCGCGCAGCAGGCGCGCCGTTTCGACGCCGAGATCGTCCCGATGGCGGCCGAGAAGCTGCTCTACGACAAAGAAGGCAAGGTCACCGGCAAAGAGATGTTCACGCTGCTCAAGGACGAAGGCAACCGTCCCGACAGCACCATCGAGGGCCTGGCCAAGCTCAAGCCCGTCGCGGGCGAGGGCAATTTCATCACCGCCGGCAATGCGAGCCAGCTCTCTGATGGCGCGTCTGCGGCGGTCGTGATGTCCGACAAGCAAGCGCAGCAACGTGGCCTGACGCCGCTCGGCATCTATAAGGGATTTGAAGTGGCGGGCTGTGAGCCCGACGAGATGGGCATCGGCCCCATCTACGCGGTGCCGAAGCTCCTGAAGAAGCACGGCCTCAAGGTAGATGACATTGGCTTGTGGGAGCTCAATGAAGCGTTCGCCGTGCAGGTCATCTATTGCCGCGACAAGCTTGGTATTCCCAACGACCGCTTGAACGTTGACGGTGGTGCCATCGCTGTCGGGCATCCGTTCGGCATGAGCGGCGCCCGCCTCACGGGTCACGCGCTGATCGAAGGCAAGCGGCGCGGCGTCCAGCACGTCGTCGTCACCATGTGCATTGGCGGCGGTCAGGGCGCGGCGGCGCTGTTCGAAATCGTTTGAGCGGTCTCGTTGAGCAGCGGCGTCAATCGAGAGACGTGCGGCCGCAGATCAGCCGATGAGCGGCCGCGCGCGGTCCCATGGCGATGGCGCGCCGCCATCCCACAGCAACAGACGTGATTTGGCCCTAAACAGGTGTCAGAATGGGTGCAGTCAAGAAGCGCATACAGGAGCGCCGACATGTGGCCACTGGCAATCGTTGAGGGACAGGCCAAGGGACGCGCGCAGTTCCCACGCCGGAGCCGAGGCTCGGCCCGCGCCTTGGCAGCCGTCACTGCGATGTGGCTGGCTGCCGGCGCCTTGCTCCCCGCTGCTCTGGCGCAGGAGAAGCGACCCATGGAACGCGTCATCACCGTCTCGGCTTCGGGCACGGTGGCTGCTGAGCCGGATCTGGCCCTGATCTCCACCGGCGTTCTCAGTGAAGCGGCGACGGCCCGCGATGCGTTGACTCAAAACACCGCGGCGATGAAGAAGATCATCGATGGCCTCAAGGGCGCGGGCATCGAGCCCAAGGACATTCAGACCGTGCATTTCGGCATCCAGCCGCGTTACGTGCACAGCAAGGACGGCCAGCCGCCGCGGATCACCGGTTATCAGGTGATCAACAATCTGCGCATCACTGTTCGCGAGGTGGCGCGCCTCGGCGAGGTCATGGACGGCGTGGTGACGCTTGGCGCCAATCAGGCCGGTGGCATTGCATTCGAGGTGTCCAAGGCCGAAACGCTGAAGGACGAGGCGCGGCGAGTCGCCATGGCCAACGCGCTCCGACGCGCCAAACTGTTCGCAGACGCGGCCGGCGCCAAAGTCGGCCCGGTAATCTCGATCTCCGAGGAGGTGCAGGGTGGCGGGCCACGGCCGATGGTGCAGACGCGCGCAGCCATGTCGGCCGATTCCGTGCCGGTCGAGGCCGGCTCAAAGACCCTTGAGGTGCGCGTGCAGGTGACGTGGGCTCTCGAGTAGTCGTTAAATGTTAAAGGGCGGTGAGGCGGCTTTTGCCCGGGCGCCGCAATCAGATGCCCGTAGTCTTGCGCGGCGCTTGGCCGGGAGACTCGCGTGCCTCCGCCAGCCGGTCTTCCAATGTTGCGCCCTTGCCCGCCTTGGGTGGCGAACGACGCAACGCCCGCTGCAGTGAGGGTTCCTGCACAAACGGTGCTGCAGGTTGTGATCCGGTGAGCGAGGGCTTGGTCGCCGCGACCGGCGGCGGTTTGGCCGCGATCGGGGGTTGCACCGGCGAGGGTCCAGCTTCGGGAGCTTTGCCGGCCATCGCTTCGCCAACCGGGCCGGCGGCGGGTTCGGCGTCACTCGCCACCTTAGCCACCTCATCAGTAGCGTCCGTCACATCCTCGGCCGCTTCACTCGGCGCCGGTCGACGTGCCTCGACCGCAGCCAAGCGGGCCTTGGTCTCCCACAATTCGTCCGTGATCATGAGTGTCGCCATCAGGAGGAGACGCTCGTCGCCGGCATGGCCGAATTCGTAGGAGAGATCATCGATGCGCTGGCGGACATGTTCAGCCAGGTCCATGAGCCGCTGTTCTTCCCCGTCTCCACATTTGAGGCGGTAGGAGCGGCCGTTCACGATGACGGTGACCTGACCCATGCGTCCCTGCGGTCTTGAGGCTTTGCGGGCCTCGGCGAGCGTCCGACGCGTCACTCTTCAACGAGGTTATGAAGTGAATCGATCACCCAATCAATGCGGTTGAGAACCTGCTCCCGCGCGCGTTCCAGTTCGGCGATGCGGGCCTTGGCTGCCTCCAACTCCGTTTTGAGCGCGTCCCGTTCCGCTTCGATGGCGCGCATGCGTGATGCAGCGTCAACTTGCGCTCCCGCCGCCGACTGGATGGCGGTTGCAGACCCGGATACCGGGGCCTGCGCGGCTCGCACAGCCTTGGCGGCCCGTTTCCGCGCTTTTCCGGCCTGCCGCTCCGCCATATGCCGATTCCGCCTCAAGTCTCGACGCGGGCACTCGAATTCCGGATTCGCGAGAACCATAGGTGCGCCGCACACATTCCGTCAACCCGCCATCTACAACTCTTCCCACGGGCAGGCAAATGGCTAGCGTACCGGGCGTCGCAGCTGGCCCAACCCAATTTAGCCAGGACCGGGTGCGAGGCAGGGGCTTGTTCCAGGGCCCTTACCGCTGCATATCCTGGCGCACATGTGCAACCTCTACTCCATGACGAAGGCCCCGGAGGCGGTGCTGCGGCTCTTCCGTGTCGGCCACAATCGCGCCGTCGATTTCGCGACTGCGGACGCAATCTTCCCTGCCCGCAATGCCCCGGTCGTGCGCCGGGCCAGCGACGGCGAGAGCGAACTCGTCACCATGTCCTGGGGTTTCGTGCTGCCGATGGCCGGCAAGGCGCCGCGCCGGGTGACCAATTTCCGTGACGACAAGACTCGTTCGAGCCCGTTCTGGCGTGAGAGTTTCGAGATGCGCCGCTGCCTCATTCCCGCAACCTCGTTCGCCGAGCCGCGCGAGGTGACGCCGGCGACGTGGCACTGGTTCGCCCTCAAGGGCGAGGAGCCGCGGCCGTTGTTTGCTTTCGCCGGGATCTGGCGGCGCTGGACCGGGCCGATCAAGAAAGACGGGCCGACGGTCGAACTCGACGTGTTCTCATTCATGACCACGACGCCGAATGCGTTGGTGGCAACCATCAATCATGAGCGCATGCCCGTGCTGCTGGCCGACGACGAGGCCCGCCAAACCTGGCTTACAGGCGCGCCGGACGCTGCTTTTGCCCTTGCCCGCGAGCATCCTCCAACGGCTATGCAGATCGTGCAGGCAGGCTTCGAGAAGCGGGATCTAGGCCCCAGCGCCGTCGGCTGAGCGGGCCTGCGCGGGGCGAAGATTGCACCGCAAGTGTCAGTTTTATATCAGTGAATCCAGTGAGCACAGGGTGGTGCAAATCGCCTCCTGGATGGCGCGAAGGCCTTGCAAATCGGGGCGCATCGCGTCAAGTTCGCAGCACAACGATTCTCCGGTATGTCCTGATCGTTCGGCGTGGCCACCAATCGCAACGGCCGCGGCCGACGCCTCGACAACTGCACATACATGGCGGGCTGCCGGAGCGGACGAGCGACACAGACGTGGAGAGGACGACAATATGCGGCTGGTGATCGAGCGAAGCGAGCTGCTGCGTGCGTTGGGGCACGTCACGAGCGTCGTCGAGCGCCGGACCACCATTCCCATTCTCTCGAATGTGCTGATCAAGGCGGCCGGCTCGGAGCTGCGCCTGAAGGCCACCGATCTGGAGCGCGAGGTGGTGGAGGCGGTGCCGGCAACGGTATCACAGCCCGGCGCCATCACCGTTCCGGCGCATATGCTGCACGATATCGTGCGCAAGCTGCCCGACGGTTCCGAGGTCGAGATCGTGCGCGACGTGGAGCGCGAGCGGTTAACGATCACAGCCGGCTCATCGCGCTTTGCCGTGCAGACGCTGGCGCCGGACGATTTTCCCGATCTGGCCGCCGGTGAGCTCACCCACACGTTCGAGCTGCCGGCCGCGGACCTGAAAAACCTGATCGAAAAAACTCGCTTCGCCATCTCGACGGAAGAGACGCGCTACTATCTGAATGGCATCTACGTGCACACCGCGCAGCGCGGGCAGACCGCGGTGCTGCGTGGTGTCGCCACCGATGGTCATCGTCTGGCGCAACTCGACCTCGATATCCCCGACGGAGCTGCCGGCATGCCTGGGATCATCATCCCGAGAAAAACCGTGCACGAGTTGCATCGCCTGCTTGAGGATGGCGGCGCCAACGTCACCATGGGCGTATCGCCGGCCAAGGTGCGCTTCGAAATCGGCCCGATCACGCTCACCTCGAAGCTCATCGATGGCAGTTTCCCCGACTATCAGCGTGTCATTCCCACCGGCAACGACAAGGCTCTAAAAGTCTCCAACATTCAATTCAGGGCAGCCGTCGATCGCGTCTCCACCATCGCCAGCGAGAAGGGCAAGGCCGTCAAGCTCAACATCGAGCCCGACAAGCTGATCCTCTCCGTCAACAACGCCGACGGCGGCAGCGCGACCGAGGAGATCCCGGTCGATTTCGGCCACGGCAAGCTCGAGATCGGTTTCAACGCCCGCTATCTGCTCGATATCTCCGGTCAGCTCGAGAGCGACACCCTCAAGTTCATGCTCAATGATCCGGGCTCGCCAACTATGGTCCGCGACGGCGACGACGACCGCGCTCTCTACGTGCTCATGCCCATGCGGGTGTGATGCAGTCGCTTTGCGATAGTGCGACTTGAGCCCATGTGGATTGAGCGCCTTGCCCTGACCGACTTTCGCAATCATGCGAGCCTGACGCTGCGGCTCGGTGCGCGTCCCGTCGTGCTGGCGGGACCGAATGGAGCCGGCAAAACCAATGTGCTGGAAGCCGTGTCGCTGCTCTCGGCAGGGCAGGGGCTCCGGCGTGCGGCCTACCCGGAATTGGCCCGCAAGCACGGCGCTGGAGGCTGGGCAGTGGCTTGCACCTTGCGTACTGCGACTGGCGGTCTCGACATCGGCACGGGATTGGCACCGGGCGCAAGCAGCGATCGTACGGGCCGCATCGTGCGCATCAATGGCGAGCCGCAGTCGGGGTCCGGCGTGCTGGCCGAGCACATCGAGATGGTCTGGCTGACCCCGTCGATGGATGGTCTGTTCACGGGCGCTGCCTCCGAGCGCCGGCGCTTTCTCGATCGCCTCGTCATGTGCTTCGACCCTGCCCACGGCCCCCGCTCCGGCCAATTCGAGCGTGCCATGCGGCAGCGCAACAAGCTGCTTTCCGACGGGGTAAGTGATGACGCGCAATTTGCCGGCCTCGAAGACGTGATGGCGGCAATGGCCGTGGCGATTGCGGCAGCCCGTGTCGAGGCGCTGGCGGGGCTCGCCGCGCAGATCGAACTTCGGCGCGCCCGCGATCCCAATTCGCCGTTCCCCTGGGCGACCCTCGCGCTCGATGGCGCGCTGGAAGGCGCACTTGGTGCAGGCCTGGCCGCGGTCGATGTCGAGGATGGTTACATCGATACCCTGGCGCGGACCCGCGAACGCGACCGGGCAGCGGGCCGCACCCTCGATGGTCCCCATCGCAGCGATCTCATCGTCGGCCACGGTCCCAAGTCGATGCCGGCGCACGCGAGTTCGACCGGCGAGCAGAAGGCCCTGCTGATCGGTTTGGTCCTGGCCCACGCCCGCCTGATTGCCGAGGCGCGCGACGGGGCTGCCCCCATTCTGCTGCTCGACGAAATCGCCGCTCATCTCGACGAGCGACGCCGCTCGGCGCTCTTCACCGAGATCCTGGCGCTCGGCAGTCAAGCCTGGATGACGGGTACGGATCGAGCCGCCTTTGCCAGCATTTCGAACGACGCTCAATTTCTCGTTGTCGAAGAGGGACGGATTGCCGCTGCAGCGTGAGCCCCGGCCTCCTGGCGTCAATCTCTAGGCGATTGATTCGGCGCAGTTTTTCCACATGGGAATTGCGCGTGTGGCGGATGCAATTCGCATCCATTGTGACAGCGGATGTGCTAGTGTTTGGGCGACGAGAAAAAGGGTCAATTCAGGACACTCAAAATATGAACGCCAGCCCCGCCCGCCCGTTGCCAGGCGTCGAAAGCTATGACGAAGATTCGATCAAGATGCTGAAGGGACTAGACGCCGTCCGCAAGCGCCCTGGCATGTACATCGGCGACACCGATGACGGCTCTGGTCTTCATCATATGGTCTACGAGGTGGTCGACAACGGCATCGACGAGATTCTGGCCGGGCATGCCACGGAATGCATCGTCTCGCTGAATGCCGACGGTTCTGTCACCGTGTCGGACAATGGCCGCGGCATTCCTACCGGAATCAAGAAAGACGACGACCAGGATCCCAAGCGTTCAGCCGCCGAGATTGTGTTTACAGAGTTGCACGCGGGCGGCAAATTCAATCAGAACGCCTACAAGGTCTCCGGCGGCCTCCACGGCGTCGGCGTGTCGGTGGTCAATGCGCTCTCGACCTGGCTGCGCGCGCGCATCTGGCGCGACAACAAGGAGCACTTCATCGAGTTCGCGGACGGCAATGCCGTCGCGCCACTGAAGGTGGTGGGCCCCAGCGAGGGGCGCCGCGGCACCGAGGTGTCGTTCCTGCCCTCGACGAAGACCTTCACCAAGGTGGATTTCGATTACGCGACTCTGGAGCACCGCCTGCGCGAGCTGGCGTTCCTCAATTCCGGCGCCAAGATCGTCATCAGCGACAAGCGGCACGCCGACGAGAAGCGCGTGGAGATGAAGTTCGACGGCGGCGTCGCGGCCTTCGTGCGCTACATCGATCGCTCGAAAACGTCGTTGTTGCCCGAGCCGATCATGCTGCGCGCCGAGAAGGACGGCATCACTGTCGAGGTGGGCCTGTGGTGGAACGACAGCTACCACGAGCATGTGCTGTGCTTCACCAACAACATCCCGCAGCGCGACGGCGGCACGCATCTCGCGGGCTTCCGCGGCGCGCTCACCCGCATCGTCAACAAGTATGCGACCGACAGCGGCATTGCCAAGAAGGAGAAGGTGGATCTGACCGGCGATGACAGCCGCGAAGGCCTTACCTGCGTGCTCTCGGTCAAAGTCCCCGATCCGAAGTTCTCCAGCCAGACCAAGGACAAGCTGGTCTCCTCCGAGGTCAAGCCGGTGGTCGAGAACGTGGTCGGCGATCATCTCAACGCCTGGTTCGAGGAGCATCCGCGGGAAGCCAAGACGATCATCACCAAGATCGTCGAGGCAGCGCTCGCCCGTGAGGCGGCGCGCAAGGCCCGCGAGCTGACCCGGCGCAAGGGCGCGCTGGATGGATTGCGGCTGCCCGGCGGCCTCGCCGAGTGTCAGGACCGCGATCCCATCAACACCGAGATGTTCATCGTCGAGGGCGATTCGGCCGGCGGCTCCGCCAAGCAGGGCCGCAAGCGCGAATATCAAGCCGTGCTGCCCATTCGCGGTAAGATCCTGAACGTCGAGCGTGCGCGCACCGACAAGATGCTCTCGTCCGAGCAGGTGACCAACATCATCGCGGCACTCGGCACCGGTATCGGCCGCGACGAGTTCAACATCGGCAAGCTGCGCTACCATAAGATCATCATCATGACGGACGCCGACGTCGACGGCGCCCACATCCGCACGCTGCTACTGACGTTCTTCTACCGGCAGATGCCGATCCTGGTCGAGAATGGGCATCTCTACATTGCCCAGCCGCCGCTCTACAAAGTCGCCAAGGGCAAATCGTCGACCTACCTAAAGGATCAGCGCGCGCTCGAGGACTATCTGATCGACTCAGGTCTCGAGGGCACCACGCTGCAGCTCGGTACCGGCGAAACGCGCGCGGGCAAGGATTTGCGCGATGTGGTCGAGCAAGCGCGTGGCATCGCCAAGGTGATCGACGACCTGCATTCGCGTTATGGCCGCTTCGTGGTCGAGCAGGCAGCCATTGGCGGCGCCTTTGACCAGAAGCTGCTGCTCTCGGCTGAGGCGGCGACCAAAGTTGCTGAGTCGATTGCCAGGCGGCTCGATACGTTGGCCGAGGAGACCGAGGGTGGTTGGAGCGGTCGCTTCGGCAACGACGGCTACATGTTCAAGCGTGAGGTGCGCGGCGTCGCCGAGGTGCAGATGCTCGACCGCGCCCTGGTCGGATCCCTCGAAGCGCGCCGTCTGCATGAGCGCCAGCAAGCCTTGTTCGAGGTTTACGGCAAGCCTGCCATGCTGCGGCGCAAGGATGAGGAGATCCCCATCTATGGGCCGCGCACACTGCTCGAGGCCATCTATGAGACCGGCCGCAAGGGCCTCTCGCTGCAACGCTACAAAGGTCTCGGCGAGATGAACCCGGAGCAGCTGTGGGAGACCACGCTCGACCGCGAGGCGCGCACGCTGCTGCAGGTCAAGGTCGGCGATCTCAACGAGGCCGACGAGATCTTCTCCAAGCTGATGGGCGACGTCGTCGAGCCCCGCCGCGAGTTCATCCAGGACAACGCGCTGAGCGTGGTCAATTTGGACGTGTGAGCGTCATCGGGGCGGGGCGATCGTTCGTTTGCCACCCACAAACCAACCAACATCCTGTGTCCCCGGCCGAAGCCCGCTGTGAGGCGCGTGCAGAGCCGGGGTCGCGCGGGTTCGAAATCGACAACGGCGCTTATCTCGCGCTGGCGGGTAGGGCGTTCACGCGCAACGTCTTGCCGCTGGCGACAAGCCCGATCAGGCGATCGACGTTGGGATGCTTGCCGGGGTTGGCACGCGCATCGTTGGTGTGCTCGCCATAAAGTTCGAGGCCGCGCGCGGCCGCCTCCGGCGTAATCGCGCCGAATTCAACGCCCAAATGATTGTAGACAGCGAGTGATCCGATCTGCCCCGGCTTGTGCTCGATGGTCGCGACCACCACACCGGTCGCCGCATCCATCAGTTGCAGCGCTGCCAGATGCGTGACGCCCGGCAGAGTCTTGAGTGTTTCGGCAAAGGCCATGTCGGTGTCCGATCCTCGATCTGGTCAACCTGCGCTGGCGACTTTAGCCGAGCCCGATTGATTTTCAAACGCGCAGCCACCCGCCGCCGAGCGGTGATCAATACCCTTGCTCAACATTGACGGCTTGCAGCAGCCCGCCGCCCGACCGCAGGCTGCGAATATTGGCGGCGATCTCCGTCGCCAGCTGGCGCACCGTCGGGCGTCGCGCCACGTGCGGCAGGACTGTCACCTTGGGATGCAGCCACAGAGGGCTTACAGGCGGGAGCGGTTCGGGCCAGAGCGCATCGAGCGCAGCGTGCTCGAGCTGGCCAGAATCGAGCGCCGCAATCAGGTCGGCGTCGACGACATGCTTGCCGCGTCCCACATTCACCAGCATCGCGCCCTTCGGCAGCATCGCAAACGTGTGGGCACACAGGAGGCCCTCGGTCGCCTTGGTGAGGGGCAGCAAGCACACGAGGATATCGGTCTGGTTCAAAAACGCTTCCAGCTGGCCCGCACCATGGAACGTCGGCACTTCGGCGCCGGCGCGGAGCGAGCGCACCCAGGCTGACACTTTGAATCCCAATGACTGCAGGACGAGTGCGGGCGCCTTGGCCATCATGCCGAAGCCCAGGAAGCCCACGCGACGGTCCTCGGGACGCTTGATCGGCACGCGCAGCCATTCCTTCCGCGCTTGCGCCGCCTGGTACTTAGGCATCTCGCGGTGGAGACGCAGGACGTGCATCACCACATACTCCGTCATCATTGGATCGCCGCCCGGCGGCTCGATCTTGCCCAGTGGCACATTCGGCAGCTTCGGATGACCGACGATGTCATCGACGCCAGCGGCGCGGCTGAACATCGCCTTCAGATTGGGGAAAGGCGGCAGCACGTTGAAGTCGGGATGCATGAAGGCCAGATAGTCGATCCGGGCAGGATCGCCCGGCTCCGGCCAAAAGCGGATCTCGAGATCGGGAAGAAGCTCATTGAGCGTTACCCGCCAGGACGTCGTATCGCCGATGCGCTTGTCGAGTTCGATGATGAGCAATGCCATGCGCGCGTCCCCCAAACTGGCAGCCAACAGTGGCAGTCAGTGTAGAACACCGAACAAGACAAGGGCAGGGTGGAGTTGGCAGTGGCGTGAATTCGTCCTTTGAAGCCCCATGCACGATGCCTCTCTTGAGGGCACGGCCTTGGATCATTGCGGCATCGATCGCGGTTCGCCCACCGATCGCTCGCCAAGCAAGGCACGCGCGGCGACGAGGCCCGACTCCCATCAGCTTCGCGGCCGATAACCGGTTGGTGGCCACACGATCAGCGCGATGAGTGGGTAGACGAGCAGCGAGGTCCACAGATACAGATGGAATGCATTGATGTAGCCGATATTCGTTGCCTGCCGCGATACTTCGCCCGCGATCTGCGCAAGACCCGTCGCACTCTCGGAACTCCAGCCGCCTGTCGTGGTCTGCAGGTTGAGGCGAGCGCTGAATGGATTGATCCACTGGACCATTTCGCTGTAGTTGATCTTCTGCGTGTGGAAGACGACCACGACGCTGGCCGAGATGTAAAAGCTTGAGCCCACGCTGCGCACGAAGTGAAACAGCGAGGCGCCCTCCGCCGACCGGCGCGGATCGAGATTCGAGAAGGTGACCAGCGTCATCGGCACCCAGAGCCATCCGACGCCAAAGCCTTGCAGCCCCATGACCCACGCCACCTCGGCGAGGGATACGTTCATCTCGAAACGCGCCATCTCAAGGCCTGCATAGGTGTGCATGCCGAAACCAATCAGGAACAGCAGCCGCGGGTTCCACGAATTGGCGACGACGATCATGATCAGCATCGAAAGAATGGTGCCCGCGCCGCGCGCAGCAATCAGCATGCCGACGGTGAACTCGGGCAGGTTCCTCAGCTGTTGCAGCATGGCCGGAACGAGCACCATGGGCGTCACGAACAGCATTCCGAACACCGCCGAAATGCCGATTCCCAAGGCAAAATTGCGCTCGAGAAGCAGGCGCGGATCGATGAAGGGGCGGTCTTTCGTGAGGCTGTGTGTCAGGAAAATCCAGCCGAACAGAACTGCCAGCAGTGCCTCGACGATGATCTCCGTCGATCCAAACCATTCCTGGCGCTCGCCACGGTCCAGCATGAGCTGAATGCAGGCGACGGCAATCGACAGGCTCAGGAAGCCGATCCAGTCGAGCTTCGGCCGCTCGTCGCGTGGCGGATCCGGCTTGATGGCGGTCAGCGCGCCGATGCAGGCGAGAAGTGCAATCGGTATCAGGATGAAGAATACCCACCGCCACGAGATCTGCTCGCTGACATAGCCGCCAATCAACGGCGCCAGCGTCGGTGGAATGCTGACGCCCATCGAATAGATCGCCAGCGCCGGCCCCCGCTTTGCCCCCGTGAACTCGTCGATGACCACCGACTGCGAGATCGGCGTCAGCGGTGAGCCGAAGGCCGATTGCATGACCCGCCAAAACACCAGTTCAGCAAGCGAATTGGCCAAGCCACACATGATGGTGGCGACACAGAAGCCGGCAATTCCCCAGATCATGGCACGTCGGCGCCCGAAGCGGCCCGCGATCCAACCAGCAAGCGGAATGGTCACAGCCGTTGCGATCAGGTTAGCTGTCACCACCCAGGAGACTTGATCAGGGCTTGCCGACAGCGCGCCTTGAATCTGCGGCAGCGACACGTTGGCGATGGTAAGACTGGTGGCGTAGAGGGTCGTGACCAGTGTGCAGGTGATCAGAAGCCACACAGTATTCTAGCCCCAGGTGCTCTCATGGGTCGTCCGCTCCACCATGGGCCGCTCCACCTGGGAAAGTCCATCGCGCACTTGGAAATTCGTTGATTGGCCGGGCGGAACCGAACTCCAGCCCCCCACCGGCCATGCGCGAGGCCAATCTCGGGCTTAGTAGCCATGCTCCGGATAGACGGGCCTCATCGCCTGATGGCGCTGAGGCAGCGTCACACCACGCGCTCAGGCGAGCGTCCAGCCACCGTCGATCAGCAGGTGCGTGCCCGTCATCATGGCGGACGCATCGGAGGCCAGGAAGACAATGCCACCCATCAGATCCTCGACCTGCGCCACGCGGCCGAGCTTGATCTTTGCCAGCACCATGTCCTTGATCGTCGGGTTGGCCAGCATCTGCGCGCCCAGCGGCGTCTCCGTGAACGTCGGGCACAGCGTGTTCGACCGGATGCCTTTCGGGGCCAGCTCGACGGCGATGTTCTTCGACATTGCCTCCATGGCCGCCTTGCTCATGCAGTAGACGCTGCGTCCTGGCCCCGTCGTGAACGCCATCTGCGAGGAGATGTGAATCAGCGAGCCCTTGGTGCCGGTCGCCAACATGCGCTGCGTCACGGCCTGCGCCACCAGAAACGCCGAGCGTACATTCAATTCCAGCAGGAAATCCAGGTCTTCGATCTTGAACTCGGTGAACGGCTGCGGACGATTGCCGCCGACGTTGTTGATCAGCACGTGGAACGGCGCCTGCGCGGTAACGGCGGCCCGCATCGCCGCCGTGTCGGTGACATCGAGCACCAGCGCTTCCGCCGAGCCGCCGCTGGCCTTGATCGCCGCTGCCGCCGCATCGATCTCCGATTTCGTCCGCGCCGCCAGCACGACATGGGCGCCGACATCGGCCAGCGCCACTGCCGATGCCAAACCGATGCCGCGCCCGGCCCCGGTCACCAGCGCGCGACGACCATCGAGGCGCATGGACGGCGTCTTCGGAAGTTTCATTGCGAGTTCCACACCAGGGCGGCTGCACGACTTCATTGCCGGGGCAGTGTGCGCAAGGGGCGAGGCCCATCGCGCATTTTCAGAGCTTTACGTCGGATCCCACGAGAACACGTCCGCTGAGCGATCATTCGGCGTGAATGACGACTTCATCGCCGGCAGTGCGATCTCGGCGATCTTCGCCGGCGTCCAGCCGTTCTCCGAGTGGACGGAGCGGATCGGCCGGTTCTGGCTGAACAGGAACAGCTCGTGCATGCGCGCCGCCATGATCTGGCCCGTGACGCCCTTGGCCAAGTCCGAGGCCAGGAAGATCGCCAGTGGCGCGATCTTGTCCGGCGTCATTTTCTGGATCTTGGCGACGCGCGCCTTCTGCTCCGGTGTATCCGTTGGAATGGTGCCGATCATGCGGCTCCAGGCGAACGGCGAGATGCAGTTGGAGCGCACGTTGAAGCGCGCCATGTCGAGCGCGATGCCTTTCGACAGGCCTACGATACCAAGCTTGGCGGCGGCGTAATTCGCCTGCCCGAAGTTGCCAATCAGGCCCGACGTCGAGGTGAAATGCACGAACGCGCCCGACTCCTGATCCTTGAAGTAATTTGCAGCGGCTCGGCTGACGTAGAAGGCGCCATTGAGATGCACATCGATGACCTGCTTCCAATCCTCGATCGACATGCGATGGAAGATGCGGTCGCGCAGGATGCCCGCGTTGTTGATCACCGCGTCGACGCGGCCGAAATTCTCCACCGCCGCCTTGACGATGCCCTCGGCCGTCTTCGGGTCAGCCACGGAATTGAAATTGGCAATGGCCTGCCCGCCGGCCTTCTTGATGGTGTCGACCACCTCCTCGGCCGGCTGCTGGCTCGCGCCGCCCTCGCCGTCGACGCTGCCGCCGAGATCGTTGACGACGACTTTCGCGCCTTCCTTGGCGCCGAGGATCGCCATCTCGCGGCCGATGCCCCGGCCGGCTCCCGTCACGATCAGAACCTTGCCATCCATGCAACCGGCCATGCGTCTCTCTCCTTAGGTTGTTTCGTTTTTGAAGTGCGCGATGTTGGCTGCAAGCTCGCATGCAGGCGGACCAACCGTCAAACCTTGGGGCGCTGGCATGTCCTATTCGAGCGTTGTCAAAATGAACACATCGGGCCGGTTCCGGGAGATGCGCACTTCCAGGATATGCAGCGGCGGATCGCTGTCGTCGATACTTTCCACATGCTGCACGACTTTGACGCGCATTGATCCCCGCGTGTGCGAACAGTCATATCCCTGTCGCCGCATTGCCGCCACGACATCCCAGACGGGATCGTGCTCGGCGGCCTCGTCACGCATCTCTGTCGCCAACGCACGCATACCGGCAAGACTCGAGCAGAAGTATCCTTCGTGATCGAGATAATCCTGTTGTCCCATCGCCGGCCAGGCCGCTGCCGCGAGCACGACGCACACCATTGGTGCGCGCCGAGCCCGCGAGAGCCAGCGGGGCATCGAAAACGCCGTCACGCCGCGCCGCCGAGGGCCTGCTCCAGATCGGCAATCAGGTCAGCTGCGTCCTCGATACCGACCGAGAGACGCACCACGTCGGGTCCCGCGCCCGCGGCCTTGCGCTGCTCATCGGTCAGCTGACGGTGCGTCGTCGAGGCTGGATGAATGACGAGGCTGCGCACGTCGCCGATGTTGGCCAGATGCGAAAACAGCTTCAGGCTCGACACAAGCTTTACACCCGCCTCGTAGCCGCCCTTGACGCCGAACGTGAACACCGAGCCGGCGCCCTTCGGGCACATGCGCTTGGCGACGGCGTGATACCTGTTCGACTCGAGGCCGGCATAGTTGACCCACGCCACCTTCGGATGTTTTTCGAGGAACTTCGCCACGGCCATGGCATTGGCGCAGTGCTTCTCCATGCGCAGCGGCAGCGTCTCCATGCCGGTGAGAATGAGAAACGCATTCATCGGCGCGATCGAGGGCCCGAAGTCGCGCAGTCCCATGACGCGGCAGGCGATGGCGAAGGCGAAGTTGCCGAACGTCTCGGCGAGCTTCATGCCGTTGTAGCTGGGGTTGGGATCGACCAGCGTCGGGTAGCGGTGCTTGGACTTCATCCAGTCGAAGCTGCCGCAATCAACGATGACGCCGCCCATGGAGTTGCCGTGGCCACCCATGAACTTGGTCAGCGAATGCACGATGATGTCGGCGCCATGGTCCTTCGGCTTGCACAGGTACGGCGTCGCCAGCGTGTTGTCGACGATCAGCGGGATGCCGTGCTTCTTGGCGACGGCCGAGATGGCGGCGATGTCCACCACGACGCCGCCGGGATTGGCAATACTCTCGACCATGATGGCCTTGGTCTTGGGCGTGATCGCCGCCTCGAAGCTTTGCGGATCGGTGGAGTCGGCCCAGTTCACTTTCCAGCCGAACTTCTTGAAGGCATGATTGAACTGGTTGACCGAGCCGCCATAGAGTTGCCGTCCAGCGAGAAATTCATCGCCGCTTTCCAGCAGTGCGTGGAAGACCAGCAATTGCGCCGCGTGTCCCGAAGCGACGGCCAGCGCCGCGGTGCCGCCTTCCAGCGCCGCGACGCGGCTTTCCAGCACGCCCTGCGTCGGGTTGCCGATGCGCGTGTAGATGTTGCCGAACACCTCGAGATTGAACAGCGATGCCGCGTGGTCGGCATCGTTGAAGACGAAGGCTGTCGTCTGATAGATTGGCGTTACGCGGGCGCCGGTGGCGGGATCGGGGGCGGCGCCGGCATGCACGGCGAGCGTGGCAAATCCAGGGGTCTTATCGGCCATGGCAATCTCCTCGAGGGGACGGGATGGGAGCTGGAATAGCAAGGACGGTATGAATGGGGATGCTCGCGGTCAAGTCAACGCCGAAGATGGGAGGCAACCCGTTCGCCGTATGCCATTAAAGCGGCACGCGGATGATAGCGCGCAAGCCCCCCATGGAACTGTCGCCGAGCACCACCCCACCGCCATGTGACTTGGCGATGTCGCGAGCGATGGCCAGGCCAAGGCCGGTGTTACCCTTGTCCTGGTTGCGGGCGTGATCGAGCCGATAGAACGGTTTGAACACATTCTCCCGCTCCTTGGCCGGGATGCCTGGACCGTTGTCGTCGACCTCGATGCGCAGAAACCCGCGTTCTGGTGCCGCGCGGACCTCGATCTGATCGCCGAAGCGCGCCGCATTCGAGAGCAGGTTCATGATGGCCCGCTTCATGGCGATGCGTTTCAGAGGCACGATGAGGTTGGCGTTGCCGCGACGGATTTTGAGGTCGATGGGAATGCCGAAATGCGAGGCTTCGCCCAGGACTTCCTGCAGCAGCTCCCGAACATGAGTTGGCGCAGCGACCTCGCCACCATCGCCCTTGGCAAAGTCCAGGTAATCCTCGAGCATGTGCTGCATGCTTTCGAGATCATTGCGCATGCCCTGCGTTTCGGGTCCCTCTTCCATGAAGGCGAGCTGCAGGCGCAGTCGTGTCAGCATCGTTCGCAGGTCATGACTGACGCCGGCCAGCATGTGCGTACGTTGGTCGACGTGCTGCGTGATGCGGTCCCGCATTTCAAGGAACGCGATCGCGGCTTGACGCACTTCGCGGGCCCCTCGCGGGCGGAAATCATCGGGACCCGGACGTCCCTTGCCGAAGGCATCGGCGGCTTCGGCAAGCCTCAGAATGGGCTTGATCTGGTTGCGCAGGAACAGGATCGCCACCGTCAGCAGCACCACCGAAGTGCCCACCATCCAGATCAGGAAGATGTGCGAGTTGGAGGCATAGGTCTGGCTGCGGGTGGCGACGAAGCGGAGCACCGCGTAGTCGTGCTTGACCCGGATCTCGACATGGCGCGACTGTCCGACCGTGTCGATCCAGACCGGTCGTTTGACGTGATTGCGCAGCTCATTGGTCAGCGTATTATCGAGCAGCGCCAGAAAGGGTTTCGCCTGCGCCGGTGGCAGGTCGCCGGGCGGTAGGATCTGCATCGACAGGTTGAGGCGGTCGCGGGCCATGTCGATGAGGCGCGTGTAGTCGTCGTCGCTGGAGTAGCTCTCGTAGACCTCGATCAGGGCGGCGATGTCGCGTGCCGTCGATTCCGACAGACGTTTGGTCACCGACTGCCAATGCCGCTCCATGAAGGCAAAGGCGACGACACTTTCCAGGATGACAATGGGCGCGATGATGATGAGAAGGGCACGGGCATAGAGGCCGGTCGGGACGAACCACTTGGCCAGGTTCATGCCGAATTCGCGGGACGGCACCTGGATCTTCGACCACAAACGCCGCAGCCACGCCGCAACCGGAGCCAGCCGGCCGCCACGCAGAAAGGCGCGCGCTCTCTCGAGCTTGTCGTTGACGGCGACCATTCAGCCTTCCGATGTCGGCAGGGACCAGAAACAATCTGACTGCCTGACGTGCGTTCGCACGGGCCTAGACACTGCCCAAAACGCCGGACACATGGTCCCGGCACCAAGTCTCAACGTGGATCCACATATAGTATGTAGCCTTTGCTGCGAACCGTTTGCAGATAAACAGGATTGGCCGGGTCGCGCTCGATCTTGCGGCGCAGGCGGTTGATCTGCACATCAATGGTCCGGTCATTGGCTGCCTCGCCCTGACCCGCCAGATCCTCCCGCGATACCGGATCGCCAGGACGGGTGGCGAGTGTCGTCATGATTTCCCGTTCCCGCTCGGTCAGCCGGATTGTCTGGTCGCCATCGCGCAGCTCACCGCGATCCAGCCAGTAGGTGAAGGGGCCGAAGCTGACCGATTCAGGTCTGGCCAAAGCTGTTGCAGTCGCGGCTGCAAGCGCGCCGCGCTTCAGGATATTGGCCAGCCGCAGGATCAGCTCGCGTGGCTCGAATGGCTTGGCGAGATAGTCATCGGCACCGATCTCCAGACCGGTGATGCGGTCGGTGGAACTGGTTTGTGCCGTCAGCATCAGGATCGGAATCTGCGAGGTTTGCCGCAGGCGGCGGGCAAAATCAAAGCCGTTCTCGCCCGGCATCATCACATCAAGCACCAGCACGTCGAAAACGAAATGCTCCAGCTTGGCTGTGGCATCGGCTGCATGGTGGGCGGTCGTGACCCGGTAGCCGTGTTCCCCGAGAAAGCGGGCAAGCAGATCACGCAAGCGGCGGTCATCATCAACCACCAGAACATGGGGGGCCTCGTCATCCGGCTTGGCAGACGACCGGGCGGCGGTCATCGCTGCAGCCCCGGCCGGGCGGGAAGCAGAGCGGGGGAGGCAGGATCGACCGGGTCAATCATGCCCTCCAGATAGGAGGCGATGGCCTGGCGATGTTCAAGACCGGCCTTGGCAAGCGCGCTCATGATCCGCTGGCCCTGCAGCCGGGAGAGCCGGTTGGCGAGTTCTCCCCCCTTCGCCGTGGTGTGCAGCAAGCGCTGGCGGCGGTCATCGCGGCCCGGCCGTGCCTCGATGAACCCGGTTTCGACCAGTTCCTTGAGAACCCGGTTCAGGCTTTGCTTGGTGATCTTGAGAATGTCGAGAAGCTCGGCAATGGTCAGGCCGGGGCGGCGTTCGACAAAATGCAATACCCGATGGTGAGCGCGGCCGAAGTTGAAATCAGCCAGTATCCGGTCCGGCGCACCGACGAAGTCGCGATAGGCGAAAAACAGCAGCTCGATCATCTCGTAGGGA
>JBJXDZ010000038.1:0-11674 GCA_046154645.1 Hyphomicrobiaceae bacterium | reverse complement strand
AACAAGCACCTCACCACCCTGCGCCGGCAGTGGTTTTCGAAACGCAAGTCGGTCAGCGCCGTGTTGCGCGAAGTCATGTTCAATAGGGAAACGGCGCTGATCGATCCCGACGCGGACAGCAAAGCGCGCGACGCCGATGACGCACTCCAGGAGCTCGGCAGCGACGACGTGGCCTTTGGGCATATCACGACCACCATCGTGGTCGCCGGCACCGATCCACGGCAGGCCAACGACAAGCTTCTGGCTGTCGAGCGCATCATCAACGGCCGTGGCTTCGTGACCATCCGGGAAACCTTGAATGCTGTCGATGCCTGGCTCGGCAGCTTGCCCGGCAACCCCTACGCCAATGTCCGCCAACCGGTCGTCCACACGCTCAACCTCGCGCACCTGATGCCGGTGTCGGCCGTATGGGCGGGACCGGACGCCAACCGGCATCTCAACGCCCCGCCGCTGATGCTGACGCAGACGCGGGGCGCGACCCCGTTCCGGCTCGATCTCCATATCGGTGATGTCGGTCATACCTTGATCATCGGTCCGACCGGCGCGGGCAAGTCGGTGTTGCTGTCACTTCTGGCCCTCCAGTTCCGCCGCTTCATCGGCGCCCAGGCTGCGATCTTTGATCGTGGCAACTCGGCGCGTGCCGCAGTGCTCGCCATGAACGGCGCGTCGATCGAACTCGGACTCGAGGGCACCCTGTCCCTGCAACCGCTCGCGCGCATTCATGAGCCCGGCGAGATCGCCTTCGCGCTCGACTGGGTGACCGGGCTCCTGACCAACGAGGGCCTGACAATCACGCCCGAAATCAAGGCTGCGGTCTGGACCGCGCTGCAAAGCCTCGCATCGGCGCCAGCGGCTGAACGAACGCTCACGGGCTTGGCGGTCCTCGTGCAGTCGCGTGCGATCGCCGCGGCACTCGCGCCCTACACTCTCGAAGGCGCCTACGGCCGGTTGCTCGACGGCGCGTCCGAAACGCTCAAGACATCGGACGTGGTTCAGTTCGAGATGGAGCCGCTGATGC
The DNA here is from genome assembly GCA_046154645.1 of Hyphomicrobiaceae bacterium. Classification (GTDB taxonomy): domain Bacteria; phylum Pseudomonadota; class Alphaproteobacteria; order Rhizobiales; family Hyphomicrobiaceae. The sequence continues at coordinate 10,656 of JBJXDZ010000038.1, read as the reverse complement.
AGCACAAAACGCTGGTACCGCCGGTGCTGACCTATCTGTTCCATCGGCTGGAAGCCCGCTTCGATGGCCGCCCCACCCTGCTGATCCTCGACGAGGCCTGGACGTTCCTCGACAATCCGCTGTTTGCCGCCCGCATCCGCGAATGGCTGAAAACGCTGCGCAAGAAAAACGTCGCCGTCGTGTTCGCCACCCAATCGCTCGCCGATATCGAACGCTCCTCGATCGCGCCGGCCCTCATCGAAAGCTGCATGACACGCATCTTTCTTCCCAACGACCGGGCGCTCGAACCTCAGGCGCGCGAGATCTACGCGCGGTTTGGTCTCAACGATCGCCAAATCGAGATCCTCGCGACATCGTCGCCCAAACGCGACTACTATGCGCAAACGACCCGCGGCAACCGGCTGTTCGAACTCGGACTTGGCCCCATTGCACTCGCGCTCTGCGCGGCGTCTTCAGCCGGCGATTTGCGCTTGATCGACCAGATCGTCAAAGACAAACCGCCCGGGGATTTTGCGCACGCGTTCCTTAAGGCACAAGGGCTGCCCTGGGCCGCTGAATTGCTGGCAGCGTTCCCGGGGCACCCCATTCCGGAGAACGTCCCGCCACCGCTCCCAGCATCGCCACCTGCAATATCAGCGCCTCCGCCCCCGGCATCCCGCACGCCTGACCGGCCCAAGCCGTCTCACCCGCACCCCGCTTTTGAAGACCTGCTCACGGAGCGCTTCTCACCCTACCGCGTCGCTGGCAAGCCCAATCGCGCCGCGCGCCGCAGAGCCGCCCACACCGTCAAGGGCGCCCTGACTGTCCTCATCGTTGGACTTCTCGCCACCACGACGGCCCCACGATCCAGCGCCGCGCTGACGGTGTTCGACCCGCTGAACTACCAGGAAAATGTGCTCGCAGCGGTCCGGGCGCTTGAGCAGATCAACAATCAGATCCGTCAACTCGAACAGCAGGCCCAGATGATCCTCAAGATGGATCAAAACCTGCAACGCATCGGCACGACACTGGCCCCCGACCTCCAGCGCACGCTGGCAGCGATCCAATCCAGGTTGCGCGACGGCGAAGGCCTCGCCGTCACCCTCGCGCGAACCGAAGCCGGCTACGCGCAGCTCTACCCGAAGGACACGCCGTCCACGCCGCCTGCCGGGGACATCTTACGCAATGCCAAGTCACGCTGGGATGAAGAGTATGCAAGCCTGCAACGGTCGGCCCTGCTCCAAGGCCAGATTGCCGACGCTATCGGAACCGACAGCCGGCTTCTCGACGACGCCATGGGCCGCTCGCGCGGCGCAGCCGGGGCCTTGGACGTGGCCCAGGCCGGCAACGAACTCACCGCGCTCGGCGTCAAACAGACCCTCGGGCTGCAGGGCTTGATCGCCGCTCAATCCCGCACCGAAACGCTGCAACGCGCGCGCGATCTCACCATTGAGAACGAGGCCCGCCAACGGTTCAGAGGCTTTATTGGCAACGGCAACGGCTACACGAGGAGTGAGTGACATGAGACCTGTGCCGGACATTGAGTCCGTCGATCGCTTCGCGACCGGGCAGACGCCTAAGCCCGTCCATGCCGGAGGTGGGTCTGCGACCCGGCGCGCGCCCGAGCCGGGTCCTATCTGTGATCTCGAAAAAGAGCCCAAAGACCCAGCCGCGTCCGGGTCGCTGTTGGAGGCGCCAGCGCCCCGCGATGCGCCACATCGGCGCCTCCAAACCTCCGCCCCCGGCTTCAGCAAGGGCAGGCTCCGGCCCGAGGCCCTTGGAACACCGGGACTTTCCGAAGTGAGGGTCCAGGGACCACGTCCCTGGTTGGGCTGTCCAAGGGGCGTCATCGCCAGCGGCCGCGCCAGCAAGCAAGAGCACCCCGGCTTCGCGCCGCGTTCACGGACGCTGGCGTGTCATCAGGAAAAACAGCGGGTCCGGGAGGTGTCCTCCTGGTTGCGGCATAGAACGATAGCTCGGGTCACTAAGCAACTGTGCCGCCGTCTCCGCCATGTGGCCCGGCGACGACGCTAACCGCACGCAGACCTTTCTCCACTGAAGTAATCCCGGCGCTGCCTATCAGCGCCGAAGGCGGAGCATTGCCCATGGACGATCTATCGGTCATCGACCGTTTCACCGACACCTTCAGCCGCTACATCGACAGCGGATTCGGCCTCCTGGCAGGCGACGTCGCATTTCTGACCAGTGTTCTGGTCGCGATAGACATCACGCTGGCCGGACTGTTCTGGGCCATGAATGGCGAGGACAACGTCCCGGCTCAGCTAATCAAAAAAGTGCTGTATGTCGGCTTCTTCGCACTGCTGCTGAACAACTTCAAAAGCTTGTCCGATGTTGTCTTCCAGTCGTTTGCCGGATTGGGCCTCAAAGCCACCGGCGTCGCGATGACGGCGGCCGATTTGATGCGGCCGGGCTTCGTGGCGGCAACCGGTTTCACGGCGTCGAAGCCGCTGCTGGAAAAGGCCGGAGAGCTGATCGGATTGACCTCTTTTTTTACCAACTTCGTCACCATCGCAGTGTTGATGCTGGCCTGGCTCATTGTGCTGCTGGCGTTCTTCGTACTCGCCGTCCAACTGTTCATCACCATCATCGAGTTCAAACTGACAACGCTCGCGGGCTTCGTCCTGGTACCGTTCGCCTTGTTCGGCCAGACCGCATTTCTGGCCGAACGCGTGTTGGGCAACGTCATCTCTGCCGGCATCAAATTGATGGTGCTGACGATCGTCATCGGCATCGGATCATCGCTTTTCGGCACGCTGGTGCGGCCAGCCGGTGACATCACGCTGACGCAAGCCGCCGCCACGATCCTCGCAGCCGTGGCCGTCTTCGGTCTCGCAATCTTCGTTCCCGCTCTCGCGGCCGGGCTCATCTCAGGTGCCCCGCAATTGGGCGCAGGCGCGGCGGTCGCAACCACCGCAGGCGTTGGCGGCGCGGCCATTGCAGGCGGACTGATGGCGTCCGGCGGCGCACGCCTCGCCGCACGCACCGGCGGCGGTGCCGTCACGGCCGCTGCTGCTTTGTCTGGTACGACCGCCGCTGCCTACGAAAGCGATGGGTTGAAAGGCGTGATGCGCGCCACGGTGGCAGCGCCAGCCTCCCGGATGGCGAGTGCTGTGACCGCCCCGTTACAAAACGCTTTCCGCGAAGGTGCAGCCGAAGGGTATCGCGCCACAGCACCTGCCTCCGGTACGCCGCCAAGCGGCGGTTCCAATGCAGGACCTGGCCCAAACAGCGCAGGTCCTCCCGCCTCGCCGGCCGCCCCAGCATGGGCGCAAAGCCTCGCGCGCCGCCAGCGCTTGACCCAAGCCGGGATGGTCGCATCCCAGGCCGTGCGCGAGGGCGATCGCCCCGCAGGCACCAGCGGCCCCAACCTCAAAGACAAGAGTTAAGGAACCAACATGAGCTTCAAACGATCAAGCCTGCGCTATGGCGAGACGCCTCCGCCAGTCACTCCCTATCAAAAGGCCGCCCAAAAATGGGATGACCGCATCGGCTCGGCCCGGGTCCAGGCCCACAACTGGCGGCTCATGGCGCTCGGTAGTCTCGCGCTGTCGCTGATCATGGCCGCCGTCCTCCTGGTGCTCGGACCATCGGGTTCGTTGCTGCCCTACATCGTCGAAATCGATCGCCAGGGCGGCGCGAAGGCTGTCGGACCGGCAACGGAAAGCTACAAACCAACTGATGCTCAGATCGCGTTCCACCTCGCCCGCTTCGTCGAAAACGTGAGGTCCCTTTCGGCCGATCCCGTCGTGGTCCGGCAAAATTGGCTCAAGGGCTACGACTTCGTCACCGACCGCGCCGCGCTCACCCTCAACGCCTACGCCCGCGAAAACGATCCCTTCGCCAAGGTCGGCCGCGAAACCGTCGCCGTCGAGATGACGAGCGTCGTGCGCGCGTCTGACACGTCGTTCCAAATCCGCTGGCTGGAAAAAACGTTCGAGGGCGGCGCGCCGAAGGCGGCCAACCGCATGACCGGCATGTTCTCGATTGTGATCACGCCGCCACGCACCGTCGATCAGGTGCGCAAGAACCCGCTTGGCATCTACGTCCATGCGTTCAACTGGTCGCAGGACCTGAACCCGGGAGACGGCAAATGATCCGTTTCCCCGCCCCCCTTGCCATTTCGGGTTTGGCACTGTTCGCCTCGGCGTGCGCCACCGCCATCAAGGTGCCCGAAATCCCCCTCGTCGACAGCACCGCATTCACACCCGCGGTGCGCGCGCCCGAGCCCGCAAAGCCAGTTCAATATGTCGAGGTGCCGAAACCGCTGCCCTTGCCCGGACAGCTAAAACCCGTCTCGAGCAACGGCGGCACACCCACAGAAACCACCCAGCCGAAAGACCGGGTGGCCGCCGCCAACACAGCCGCCCGCGTCGAGCCCGTCAAGGACGGCTACATCAACGCGATCCAGGTCTATCCCTATACCCAGGGTGCCCTGTATCAGGTCTATGCCGCCGTCAGTCAGGTGACCGATATTGCACTCGAGGCTGGCGAAAAACTGGTGGCCGTGTCCGCCGGCGACACGGTTCGTTGGGTGGTCGGCGATACCACCAGCGGTGAAGGGGCGACGGCCCAGGTCCATATCCTGGTGAAACCGATCGGCACCGGCCTGGAAACCAATCTCGTCATCACCACCGGCCGCCGCGCTTACTATCTGGAACTCCGCGCGTCCGAGAAAACCTACATGGCCTCGGTCTCATGGACCTATCCCGGCTCCGGCCTGCTCGCGCTCAAAGCCCAACAGGCCCAGGCCGATATCGCATCCGCCGCCATCGCTGAAACCGGTGTCAACCTCGAGCAGCTGCGGTTTCGTTACCGGCTCGACGGCGACGCGTCATGGAAGCCGCGTCAGGTCTTCGACGACGGAAGCCGGGTCTATATTCAGTTCCCCGCGGGGCTCGCCCAAGGCGAGGCTCCGCCGCTGTTCGTCATCGGCACCGACGGCAAGCCGGCCCTCGTCAATTACCGCGTGCGTGGCACGACCTACGTCGTCGATAGATTATTCGCCGCCGCCGAGCTGAGACTTGGCACGGCCCCGCAACAGGTCGTCAGGATTGTGCGCACCGATGCAACGTGGCGGGAGACGACCCCATGACCGGCACCCCCACACCCGAGCCACCCAAAGCGGCCGCGAAGGAAACACCGGAGGCCTTCGAGCTGAAGGCGCGTCCCCAACCGGTCACCAAGATCAATCGCACAATCCTGATCGGCGGTGCCACCATCGGCCTATCAGCCATCGCGGGCCTCGTCCTCATCGCGCTCCGTCCGCCGTCGTCTCAAAGCCCGGAGACTCCGGAACAGTACACTGTTGATCGCAAGCCGGTCAGCGATGGCCTCGCATCGTTGCCATCCAGCTATGACGGGGTCAGAGTTGCATCGCCGTCCGTCAACACCACGGTTCGCGAGCGTCCATTAGCGCCCGGCGTTGCAAAGCTGGAGGCGCCGACCACCGATGCTGTCGTGGAAGCCGAGCAGATCGAAAAGGCGCGCCTGTCACGCATGGCCGGCCAGGCCCGCGAAGCGCCGGTGTTTTTCCGCTTGCAGCTCAAGCCCGCACCCAACGGCAACCAGGCGCAAGCAATCCAGACCGAACCGGCAGCACGGACGCAGATCGCAGCCGGCAGCATCGGCAGCGCGGCGGGGACAGCACCCCCGTCCACAACACCGGGACGGCCCGCTGAAACCGGCATTGGCGACCTGCCCGTGGGCATCTCATCCGATCAGACCCGTAAGCTCGCATTCCTCAAATCTGGCCCCGAAAAAGAGGTATACAATCCGCACACGTTGCAGGCGCCGGTCTCGCCCTATCAACTGACGGCTGGAACCATCATCGCGGCCAGCCTCCTCACCGGTCTCAACTCCGATCTCCCCGGCTTCGTCATTGCCCAGGTGACCGAAACCGTCTTCGACAGCGCCTCAGGACGTTACGTGCTGATCCCCCAAGGATCCCGGCTGATAGGCAAATACGACAACGTCGTGGCCTTCGGGCAGGAGCGCGCGCTCGTCATTTGGCAACGGATCATTCGGCCCGATGGCTCGTCGATCCTGATCGACAATCTGCCGGCAACCGATTCGGGCGGCTACGCCGGCCTCACCGATGAGGTCAATCTCCACACCTGGAAGCTGCTCAAGGGTGTTGCGCTCGCAACGCTCCTAGGCGTCGGCTCGAGCCTCGCCTTCGGCCCTGGCAACGGCGACAGCGACCTGATCCGCGCCCTCAAAGACTCGACCGGCCAGACCGCCAACCGGGCCGGTCAACGGCTCGTCGAGCGCGAACTGACTGTGCAGCCGACACTCACCGTGCGCCCCGGCTGGCCAGTGCGGGTCATCGTGCACAAGGACATCGTGCTCACCCCCTACCACGCCCCCGGATCCAACGGATAGTCAGCCATAGGAGAGGCCCATGCCGGTCATTGGCACGTTCACTTTAACGCACGACGGCTATGAAGGCGTCATCCGGACGCTGACCATCGATGCCATCGTCCAGATCGTCACGAACACGGCCAAAACCAGCGACGGCGCACCCGATTTCCGGATTTGGTCCGGCGCGACCGAAATCGGCGCCGCCTGGCGGCGGACCAAATCCGACGCCACAACCACCTACCTTCGCATCACCCTCGACGACCCGGCATGGCCGCAGCCGGTGTGGGCCGTGCTGCTGGAAGACTCTCGCGGAAAAGAGCTGCGCCTGATGTGGCGGCGTGGCAAACGCGGGGAGGCCTGATCCATGCGTCCCTTGCCGAAACGGGACCCGAATCCCTCGCCACCGGTTGACAACCTCCCACGATGGCCTGCCCCAGCGCCCGCGCGCAATCCGTGGCACCCCATCGTCCTCGTGTTCCTGCCGTTCGCGTCCGGCTACTATCTGTCGTATCTATTCCGCACGATCAATGCGCTCATCGCACATCCCCTCGCCGCCGAGTTCCATCTCCGCCCCGCAGACCTCGGGCTGTTGACGTCGGCCTACTTCCTCGGCTTCGGGCTGAGCCAGCTGCCTTTCGGCAGTCTGCTCGATCGCTATGGGCCACGCCGGGTTCAAAGTGCATTTCTGCTCCTTGCCGCGGCAGGTGCCGCCGTATTTGCCGCGGCGAGCGGATTGACGGCCTTGATGGCCGGGCGAACCTTGATCGGGCTCGGCGTGGCGGGCGCCCTGATGGCCGGTCTCAAAGCCATCACCATCTGGTTCCCCAAGGAGCGCATCGCGCTCGCCAATGGCTGGTTCATCATGCTCGGCGCGCTCGGCGCGGTGAGCGCTACGGTACCGGCCGAAATGCTCCTCGCGCAAATCGGCTGGCGCCACCTGTTCGCGCTGCTGGCAGTGCTCTCGGTGGTCTCGTCAGCCGTGATCTTTGTCATAGTCCCCGAGCGGCGCGCACAGGCAGCGGCGTTGACCGCGCCCCAGCCGATGAACCTGCGATCGATCTTCGCCGACGCCATGTTCTGGCGGCTCGCGCCGCTATCGGCAACCTGCATCGGGACGGCGTGGGCCTTGCAAGGTTTGTGGGCTGCGCCCTGGCTGGCCGACGTGGACCGCTTGCCGCAGACGATCATCGTGCGGCACCTCTTCGTCATGGCTGTCGCGCTCAGTGCTGCAGCCCTGGGGTTAGGGGTCTGCGCCGATCGATTGCGGCGGCGCGGCGTATCCTTGAATGCCCTGCTGATGATAGCCTGCGGCGCCGGCCTCGCCGCGCAACTCGGCCTTGTCATACAAGCTCCGGGGCTCAGCTATCTCCTGTGGGCGACCATCGGCGGCCTCGGCGCCGTGACGGTCTTAAGCTACGCCATTCTGGCGGAGGCGTTTCCACCAGAGTCGACCGGCCGGGCCAACGGCGCGCTCAACCTGCTCCACGTCACCTACGCATTTGTCGTGCAGTCCACCGTCGGCGTCATCGTGCAGCACTGGACGCCGCGCGATGGCCACTATCCAGCCATTGCCTACCAAACCGCTTTGGCCGTCAATCTCGCCATCCAAATGACGGCGCTGATCTGGTTCGCGCGCCCGGCGCGCCGGCCAGCCGCGCCCACTTTGACAGCGCACCCTCTGCATCAGGCCGCGCACCGTTGGCCGCACAGCAGCCCGCAGGCCGTGATCGGTTACCAGCGCGCGATCAAGACCTGGGACGCCCACCTCAATGCGGCCCGTCTCCAAGCCAGATGGTGGCGGCTCGCGGCCATCGGATCGGTCACCGTCGCCGTCATCCTGACGGCAGCCGTCCTATCCGCCTCAACGACGATCGCCGTCGCTCCCTATCCCGTCGCCGCAGAGATCGAATGACACCGGCCGCGCGCTGTCCCTCACCCGGCCCCAACGTTCCACCCCAACAGGAGACACACTGCCATGGAAACCACCACCCTGCCTCGCCTCGAAGAGTTCCCTTTTGCCGTCACCCAAACGCTCCGTTTTACCGACACGGATCGTCACGGCCATATTACAAACGCCGTACTCGCGGCATTGTGTCAGACCGGACGGGTCGCATTCCTTGAAGATCCCGCCCATCCGCTGGCACCTCCGGATACCCAATTCATTCTGGCCCGCCTGGAGATGGATTTTCGCCACGAGCTGCACTGGCCCGGAACCGTCGAAATCGCAACACGCATTGGCCAGATCGGCCGGTCCTCGCTGACATTGGTGCAAGCCCTCTTTCATCAACAGCGCTGCATTGCGGCCGCCCAATCGGTCGTCGTCCTCACCAGCCAATCAACCCGGCGGCCCATCCCGATCCCCGACGATCTGAAACTGAACCTGCAATGGCTCGCCGCCGCCGCCATGTAGCGGCGCCGGAAACCAAAAACCGCCACATCATCATGGCCCCAACAACAGGCCCAGCATCCACGGAGGACAACACGATGACTCATTGGCTGAGATTTACAGCGGACGATCGCATTGGATTTGGCACGCTTGAGGGCGGCACCATCCACGTCCACGACGGCGACATGTTCGCGACTGCCGCGCCCACGGGAGAACGCTTGGCGCTGAGCAGCGTCCAGCTGCTTTCCCCCTGCACCCCGGCCAAAATCATCTGTCTGTGGAACAATTTTCACGCGCTCGCGGCCAAGCTCCAGGTCCCTGAGCCAACCGAGCCGCTCTATCTGCTAAAAGCGCCAAGCGCGTGCCTTGCCACTGGCGAACCCATCCGGCGCCCTGCGCGCTATGATGGCCGAATCGTCTTCGAGGGCGAACTCGGCATAGTAATCGGCAAGCGGTGCAGCCAGTGTAGCGAGGAACACGCGGCGGATTACATCTTCGGCTTCACCTGCATCAACGATATCACCGCAGCCGATCTCATCACCAAGGACCCAACGTTCCCCCAGTGGACCCGCGCCAAAAGCTTCGACACGTTCGGTGCCATCGGCCCCGTCATCGCCACCGGCCTCGATCCGGCAACGCTTACCGTCCGCACCCTTTTGAACGGCACCGAACGCCAGAATTATCCGATCAGCGACATGATCGTCCCGCCAGCCCGGCTGGTGAGCCTGCTATCCCACGACATGACGCTCCTGCCGGGCGACATCATCGCCTGTGGCACGTCCATCGGCGCCGGAGCGATGAAGGCGCCAACCAACATCGTCGACGTCGTTATCGCCGGCATCGGCACGCTGTCCAATACACTCACGCAATAACCCTCGAAGCCGCAGCCTATCGGCCACAGACCGTCGAAAACGCCACGGTCGCAATCACCCACTTGCAACATCACAGGAGAACCACATGAAAATTTGTATCATTGGCGCCGGGGCCATCGGCGGCTTGATGGCGGCCCGATTGTCACGCGCGGGCAACGACGTCACCGTCATTGATCGCGGCGCGCATCTTGCCACCATACGGTCTCATGGCCTGAGACTGATCGGCGACGATGGCTCCGAGGTCTTGGCCGATGTTCGCGCCCTTGAGACCGCAGCGAATGCGGGACAGCAGGACCTCGTCATTCTCGCAGTCAAGGCTCATACCCTTGAAACTATTGCGCCGGACGTCGCAGCGTTGACAGGGCCGGAAACGATCTATCTCACCACGCAGAACGGTCTGCCGTGGTGGTACTTTCACAAGCACGGAGGACCCTATGATGGCTTGAGGATCGCGAACCTGGATCCCGACGGCATCCTTGCCCAGCACATCGACCCGGACCGCATCACCGGTTGCGTCGTTTATCCAGCAGCAGCCCTCGTCGCACCCGGCGTCATCCGCCACGTCGAAGGTGACCGCTTCCCGATTGGCGAGCTTGACGGCACCCAGTCTTCACGCATCGATCGCCTCGCCCACACTCTCACCGCAGCCGGGCTCAAATCCAGAGTTCTCGACGACATCCGCTCGGAAATCTGGCTCAAGGTCTGGGGCAATCTGTCGTTCAACCCCATCAGTGCCTTGACCCACGCGACGCTATCCGACATCGCGACCTTTCCCGAGACCCGCCTTTTAGCTACGACGATGATGAGCGAAGCGCAGGACGTGGCAGCCAAGCTCGGGATCACGTTCCGCCACACCATTGAAAAACGCATCGCTGGCGCACAGGCGGTCGGTGCACATAAGACCTCGATGCTTCAAGACGTCGAAGCCGGCCGCAGGCTCGAAACCGAAGCGCTGATCGGCTCCATCCTGGAACTCGCCCATTTAACGCGCACCCCCGCCCCATCGATCGAAGCCGTCTACGCCTGCACCAAGCTGCT
>JBJXDZ010000037.1:0-13751 GCA_046154645.1 Hyphomicrobiaceae bacterium | reverse complement strand
GGTTTCCGGGATTTCACGCGCATTGCCGCGTCTGATCCCACCATGTGGCGCGATGTGTTCCTGAACAACCGCGAGGCGGTGCTGGAGATGCTCGGCCGCTTCACGGAGGATCTGATCCATCTGCAGCGCTCGATCCGCTACGGCGACGGCGAGACCTTGTTCCGGCTGTTTTCGGAGGCGCGCCAGACCCGGCGCGGCATCATCCAGGCCGGCCAGGACACCGCCGCTCCCGACTTCGGGCGCCCGCACGGGTCGACGCCAGCCACGCCCGCCAAGCCCAAGGGCTGAGCCGCGCGTGGTGGCGGCTGGGCACGTTGGCGACCTCTGGATCTTCGGCTACGGCTCGCTGATGTGGCGACCGGACTTTCCGTTTGTCGAGCGCGCACCCGCGACCGTTGCCGGCTATCATCGGGCCTTCTGCATTGCCTCGACCATGCATCGGGGCACGCCCTTGCGGCCAGGCCTCGTCCTCGGGCTCGATCGCGGTGGGGCCTGCGCCGGCATCGCCTATCGGGTGGCGGCGGACAACGTCGTGCGCGTGCATGACTATCTGCGCAAGCGCGAGCTGATCTACGGCGTCTACCGCGAGACGCTCGTGCCGGCGACACTTGGCCCAGGCGCCTCGGTGCACGAGGCCTCGGTCCTCGCCTACACCGTCGAACGCTGTCATCCGAGCTATCAGGGCAAGCTCCCACTGCCGCTACAGGCGACCGTCATCCGCGGCGCCCGCGGCCGATCCGGCGCCAACCTCGATTACCTCATCAATACGGTCCGCCATCTGCTCGACCTTGGAATCCGCGAGCGCCAACTCGAGCGGCTGATGGCCATGGCAGCCGGCTACACCGCCAATGGTTCGCCCGACGTCATGAACCGCCCAGCCGTCGCCGGCCTCAGGGCGATATGGGCGCGGGCGCCGGTGCCCGATCTGGTCGTGCCGCACGGCGATCAGCGCCGGTTCGGTCACCGCGTCAGGCTGGGTAGCGGTTGAACGCACCGCCCCTTCATTCCACCTTCGGCGGAGGCATGCGCAATCCCAGCCGCTCCAGCCTGGGCAAGACCTCGGCGGCGAAGTAGGGGATCTCCTTGAGGTAGTCGAGGAAGGCGACCGAGCAGCCCGCGATGCCGACTTGGCTCATGCGCGCCATCTCGGCGGCAACGTCGTCGGGCGTTCCGACCATCGGGTAGGTGCCGGGATAGGCCCCGTCGTAGCGCTTGCCCGAAGCCACCATGTAGCGGTTCTCGAGAGGTCGCCCCTGCGCGGCGTCGCCGACGCCGACCTTGGTGCCGCGCTGGCGGCGGTAGTAGGCCTGTCCCTCGACGTCGGCCAACTCCTCGGCGAAATAGAAATAGAAGTCCTCGGCCTCCTTGCGCGTCGGCCGACAGACCACATGGCCCATGACATAGACCGGCACCGAGCGATCGTAGCGCGCCATATGCTGGGCGACATCCGCCAGGAACGCCGGGGCCTGGGCGAGATCCGTCATGGTCGTGAACAGAGCGTCGGCTGCCTGCGCCGCGAAATCCCGCCCCTTGGGCGAGAAGCCCGCCGACATGACCAGCGGGCGCGGACGCTGAACCGAGACGGGGTCGGTGGATAGCCGCTTCAGATCGAAGAACCGGCCCTTCCATTCGAATTCCGGGCCGCCTTCGAGCAGCTTCGACCAGACCTGGAACCATTCGAGACCATGCTCGTAGCGCGTCTCCTGGTCGATCGTCACACCGTGCAGGTCGAACTCCTCCTGGTTCCAGCCGCACACGATGTTGAGGCCAGCGCGACCATGCGTGATGTGGTCGATCGTGGCCAGGGCCTTGGCACCAAATGCTGGCGTGATCAGCGGCACGTGAATGGTGGAGAACACGCAGATGCGCTTGGTCAGCGCGCCGATCGCTGCGCTGTGCGTCATGGTTTCGAAGGACTTGCCGTAGATGTTCGCCTGGCCCTGATAGCCACGCCATTTGGCCACCGGGAGGATGAACTCGAGGCCCGCATCATCAGCGATGCGGCACATGGCGACGATGTCGTCCCAATTGGCACGCCAGCGCTCAGGTGCCAGACTCATAGTCAGGCCGCCGTCGCAATTGGCACTGAACACGCCAAGCTTGAACCGGTTGGGACCAAGCATCGGATTGGTGGTGGCTCTGGAATCCGACATATCGATGTGTACCTTGCCGAGACTGATCAGAACTTCAGGCGATCGACACCATAGAACGCTGCGACCTCGTTGACGCGAGCCTCGCTCGGCACCGAATTGAAGAAGCCGTGGCGGCTGTGCTTGATGCCCGTGGTGCGTTGCAGATCAACCATCATCTCAGCCATCTTGAGGGCGCAGGCGAGGGTATCCATGACTGGCACGTCGTCGACGCGCGTAATGCCAGCGCGCGCCAACAGCATGCTCAGTGGTACCTCGCCGGGTATGAGCACGTCGGCGCCGTCGTCGCGGATCATGGCACGGGCGGCCGTATGGAATTTCTCGATAACCGGCGTCGGATCGGTGTAGCCTAAGAGCACTTCGCGGAAATGGATGCCCGACGCGCGCACGCCGGCACAACGATGGCCGAGGCCATAGGCGTCGATCTGCTCCAGATAGAGCGGGATCATGCGATCGATGAACAGCAGCACGCCGAATTTCTGGCCCATCATGGTCGCCAGATGAAACGTTGCTTCGCCCAGACCGATGGCGGGAATATCGATCAACGCCCGAACTTCGCGCAACATGGGATTCGGCAAGGTGCACATAGCGTAGGCATCGAACTTCCGCTGCTCGGCGGCGCGACCGGCGGCGACCCACTGGTTACCGTGCATGCCGAACAGGTAGCCGTAGCCAATGTCGTCGCCTGGATAGTGGCTGGGATAGGTGCCCGGCAACTGCCCGTGCCAGACGACCTCCGTATCCGGCCGCAGGATCTTTTTGGCATGCGTCTGCATCGCTTGGGCGTAGGCGGGTAGATCCTCGAGCACGGTAAAGCTCTGGTGCCAGATGCGCATGGCCATGAGACGGCTCCCGGTGTGTTGGCGACTTGCTGTCGAGAGCATCATCGGTGCAATTGCAGCGCGCGGGAAGGGGCGATGAACACCGACATGCCGGGCGCGTCGTTACCGCAGATCATCGATGTCGTTGCGCAGGGGCTGTCGGTTCCGCCAGCGCCGCAGATTGTCCATGAAAATCTCGAAAATGGCTTCGTTCTGGCCGAGTGAGTGGCTGGCGGTATGAGGGGAAACGATCACGTTCGGCAGGTCCCAGAGCGGAGATGCGGGATCGAGCGGTTCGTGTGCAAAGACGTCGAGGTAGGCGCCGGCCAGGTGACCGCTCGTCAGGGCGTCGATGATGTCGCTCTCGACGGCGACTTCGCCACGCGCCACGTTGATGAGACAGGAGCCGCGCGGCATGGCGGCAAAAGCTTTGCGGTCGGCAAGGCCAAGGGTCACTGGTGAAGCGGGGCAGCACAGGATCAGCCAGTCGGCGCGGGCTAGCGCTTCTGTCAGTTGTGCAAAGGTGATGGTCTGGTCGCACTCCGGCACAGGATCGGCCATGCGGCGGACACCGATGGTTGTCAGCCCCAGCATCCTGAGCAGCGTGGCCAAGTGACGGCCAATGGGTCCGAGACCAACAATGACGGCGCATTGGTCCCGAAGATCTCGCGGCGCGTGGGCGCCAAGGCGCGGTTCCCAGGCGTGACGATGTTGTGCGTCGGCAAGCAGCGGAAACCGGCGATTGAGGGCGATCAGGGCGCCAAGGGCGCTGTGGGCAACGGTGACCGAGGTGGCGCCGGACGCGGTGGTGACCTTGACGCCGCGATCTTGCAACTCGCGGTAGAGCGGACGCTCGGCGCCGGCTGGGTGGATCTGAAGCCATTGCAATGCCGGCGATTTGCGCAACACAGCCTCGAAACGCATGAGTTCCGGCGTCGGGTTGTTTTTCGAGGATTTGCCGGTCACCTCGCGCGTCATGAACGCGATATTGGCAGTGCAGGGAGCGTCATCAGCGGCGGCGGATTCGGCGGTGATAATGTGCAGGCTGTGGGCCGGAAGCGACGCAGCGATGCGGGCGCCCCAGTTCTGCTCAGCATGAGACGAGAGCAGGAGCCGGATGGGAATCGATGGCGTCGGGCTCATCGTGAACGGCTCGTTGGGTCGGTGTCGGGGAACTCAGAAACCACGGCGTTTGTACCAGGGGTGAGGGTTGCCGGGCACCTTGGTGCGCAGGGTGTAAACGGAGGTGTGGGCGCAGCAGAGCATCGTGCGCAGATCCGGCCCGCCGAAAGCGAAGTTCACGGCTTGCTCCGGCCATTTGATGATGCCGATCTTGGCGCCGTCTGGGGCAAACACCCAGATGCCGCCGGGGCCGGTGCAATAGACGCGGCCAAGCGCGTCAACCTTGAGGCCATCGGGGATGCCGGGCTCGCTGCCCTCATTCATGTCGGCGAAGATGCCGCGCCCGATCATGTGGCCGGCGGCGTCGAGCTTGATCGAATGGATGTACTTCGAGGAGCGCGTGTTCGCGACGTACATGGTGCGCTCGTCAGGGGCGAGCGCGAGACCGTTCGGGTATTCGCACAGTGCCAGGAGGCTGAGCGTGCCGTCAGGGGCCAGGCAATAGACGGAGGCGCCGTCCCAGAGGTCGGCCTCGCCTTTGGGGCCGGGAATTTCACGCTTGGCGTAGGGTACACGCTTGTCGGGATCGGTAAAGTAGAGGCTGCCATTGGAATGGCAAACGATGTCGTTTGGTCGATTGAATCGGCCGCCCTTGTAGCTGTCGACGAGCGAGATCCACGTGCCGTCAGCGTTCATGCGCATGACGCGGCGATCGTCACCTTCGCAGACAACGAGGCGGCCCTCCAGGTCGAATGTGGTGCCGTTGCAGCCGACGGTCTTGCGCACCAACTCCGGCGGTTTGCCTGGGGTCATGCGGAACAGATTGTTCTGTCGGATATCAACGAAGTACCAGAAGCCGTCCGGGTGCCAGAGCGGCCCTTCGGTGAACGTGAAGCCAGTTGCGAGGCGCTCGGCCTCGGTCGTCTCGAGCACGTCGGGAAGATAGTTGACGGCGACCATGGTCGGTTCCTCGCGTTGGCGGTCCAGTTCAAGCCGTGCGATTGGGCGGTGGCGGCCACTGGTGTTGGACCGTACTTGACCCGTCCGGAGGTGGAGAATGACGCGTCTGTGGGCCCGGTCAAGGGAGGTTACTTCGGTGACCCTATGCAGCCCGCATGGCCCCGTAGACGAGCGCCTGCAGCAAGCGGTCCTTGAGGGTCGCCGGATGCGCGAGCTGCAGGCGGTCGAGACCAGCCTGTTGCCCAGTATCGGGCGCGCCACTGCGCATGCCGGAGATCAGGAAGCGCAGCAGAGACATCCGGGACGCGTTCTTCAGTGCCCCAAGCGCCGGGATCAAGCTCTGCTCGACCGTCGTCATCTCCGTGCCGAGCGGAAATAGCGGCAGCAAGCCGTCTCGCCGTGCCGACCCGAGCGCCTGTGCAATGCGTGCTGCCGTATTGTCGCGAGCTGTGGCGGGCAAGGCGAACGTGCGTTCGATCTTACCTGCGGCTTCTGCGTGCTGCTGCAGTTTCGGCTGTGCGGTAGCGTCAGCAATGGCCAGCATGGCTGCGATGCAATGCCTGTCCGAACGGCCGCGAATGTCGGCGATGCCATACTCGCTGAGAACAACATCGCGCAATGAGCGCGGCACCGTGGCATTGGCATAGCTCCAGACAATGTTCGATGTGTTGCGTCCGCCCTGCGATCGGGTGGCGCGAACAGCGATAATGGAGCGCGCGTCGACCAGATTGTGAGCCTGGGCAACAAGGTCGTGCTGCCCACCGACGCCACTGATGACGCGGCCGTCTTCGAGCGTGTCTGAGGAGACTGTGCCCGATAGCGTCACGGTAAGTGCGGTGTTGATGAAGCGGGCATGTTGCCGCTCGCGTCGCTTGCGCGATTCATCGCCAAGCAATGTATTGGTAAAGGAAATCGGCGACATGACGATGCGGGCGCGCTCAGCCAATGGCATCTCGCGCAGGGTCCGGTAGAATCTCTCATTGCCGACGAAGAAGCCAGCGTGCACCAAGGCCTCGCCGCCTTGCGGCGTCGGTACGGCGCGCCGAATGATGCCGGCTTGAATCAGCGCCAGGAAACCGTCAACAAGCATTTCGGTGCAGCCGTAGAGGCCTGTCTTGAAGGGGGCGAGGTCAGCCCAATCCGGCAATGGCGTGCCAAGACGCTGCAAAAGATCACGGAACTCTGCATTGCGCGTTTGCCGAAGGATCAGAGCGTGCGTCAATGCGTCGCCGAAAGAGCCGATGCCGATCTGCAATGTGCCACCATCACGGATCAGTGCGGCTGCGTGCAGTGCCATGGCGTGGTCGGCCAGCGACACCGGTTCCTTCGGCGGCGCAAAGAGATCGTAAGGCGCGCCTGGCGGGGCGAGTAGCAGATCGAGATCCGCTGTGGCGATTTCGGCCATGCCCGGCATGTATGGCATCTGGGCGTTGAATTCGCCGGCCACCACAAGAGGCAGTCCGCTCTTGCGCCGGCGCTCAATGTAATCTGCCATGTCGAGCGTCACGTCGGTGTTTGCGCCGAGGCTGGCCCGGGACGGGTCGCCGGAGGGTTCAGGTGCCAGAATCTGTGCAAATACGTTGGTGCCGACATCTGCCAGATGCCGCGCCACATGGCTGTAGTTGAGCGAAATATAGCCCTGCTGCGCTACGGCCTGGCCAAGCTGGGCGCCCGCCTGCAGAAAGAATTCGCTGACGCTGATGTTGGAGGGTAGCTGACCGAGGCGCTGCGCTTCGACATAGAGCGCCTCGGGGCATGTCGGGAACAGCCGGTCGAGTAGCGGTCCGGCAAAGCGTGCTTCGAGTGTTGAGCGGAATCGTGGCCGGGTCAGCGTCAGGCCGGTGAAGATCGAGAGGCGCAGCCTCGAGTCCGCGGCGGCGCGCCGATACAAGGCGTTGACCAATTGCAGCGGCTTGCCGATACCGATGGGCACAGCGATGCGGATATCCTGCCCCACACGGTCGATGATGAAGCGGGCCGCTTCATCGGCATCAGCGGTCATGTGGGGCATGGGACGGGCTCCGAGCCCGTGAATCAGGCTCGACCGTAAAGGTGGCATTTTTCCCGCGCGCGTGCCACGCGCCAATGGCAGTCAATGCTCAGCATGTTTGTCGGCCATTGCAGGTGGCCGAAACAGCTGTTGGCTGCCCGACGGGCCGACGGGCCGACGGGCCGCACGGCAGGGCAGGCAGCCCAGTAGCGGATGGTCGGGTGGTTCAAACGACTGACCACCAAGTCGACATCGAACCGCTAAGGCCAGATGCCCTATGCTCCGATCTTGCCGCCGCCGATCTTGCGAATAGCGATGACGGCTGGGCGCGGCGGCATTCCCGGCTTGAAGTCAGGCCACCGCGTCGGCGGATCCTCGAACGTCGGTTCGCGACCGAATGGCTTCCATTCCTTGACCCCATCGATGCCCGGATGCTGAACGGCCAAGAACAGCGTCTCGCCGTCCGGAGTGAAGCACGGTCCGCAGAGTTCGGCACCAACCGGCACCCGATAGAAGAGACGCGAGGTGCCACGCGCGGCGCCATCGGTCTCAACCTGGTAAAGGCCGTCCGTCTTGCCTGTCCTGGCCCAGCCGCGTCCCTGGTCCGTGGCAATCCACATGCGGCCCTCGGCGTCGAAGCTCAGATTGTCCGGACTGGCGAACCAGCCGTGCTCACTGGTCGCGGGGTTCCACAGCGCGCCGACAGCCGCCACGCGCGGATCACCACACTTGATCAATATGTCCCAGGTGAACTTGTCGGCGGTGTGGTCATCGTCCGGCGCTGCCATCTCGATGATGTGGCCGAAGAGATTTTCCGGACGAGGATTGGCTTTATCCACACGCTCCGCCTTACGCCCTGAGTTATTCGTCAGCAGCACGTAGACACGCCCATTCTTTGGGGAGACTTGCACGTCCTCCGGGCGATCCATCGGGGTGGCCTGGAGGGCGTCGGCGGCGAGCCGAACGTCAATCAGGATGTCGGCCTGACTGGCAAAGCCATTGGCGGCCGTGAGCGGACCGACACCATGCACCAGCGGCAGCCACGTCAAGGTGCCGTCGGCGTCGAACCGCGCCACGGACAAAGTGCCCTCGCTGAGCAGGCTTGACGTACTGGCCTTGTCACCGGCCACGTAGCGATCCTTGGAAACGTAGCGGTAGACATACTCGAACGTCGCATCGTCGCCAGAGTAGACGACGATCCGACCATCCTTGTTGACGTGAACCTCGGCGCATTCGTGACGGAAGCGGCCAAGCGCGGTCTTCTTGACCGGGGTCGATGCCGGATTGCTCGGGTCAATCTCGACTATCCAACCGAAGCGATTGGATTCGTTTGGTTCCTTGTCGACATTGAAGCGGTCGTGGAACTGGCCCCAATTGTACCAGTTCGAGGGGATGCCATAGCGCTCGAAGCGCTTCTGTTGTGGGCCACCGACTCCCTTGGTGAGGCGCTTGTTGTCGGCGCCGCGCTGCTCGGTCCAGAAGTAGCCGTTAAAGTTCTCCTCGGCCGTCAGGTAGGTGCCCCACGGCGTCTGCCCGCCGCCGCAGTTGTTGAGCGTGCCGCGGATGTCGAGGCCCGTTGGATCTGCGGCTGTAAGCAGCCGTGCATGGCCAGCAGCTGGCCCGTCCGCTGTCATGCGGGTGGCAGCCGTAATGCGCCGGTTCAGGGGACTGGAATAGAGAACGCTCCAATCCTCGCCCTGGCGTGCGATCTCGACGATGGTGACGCCGTGAGCTGCCATCTCGATGTTGACGCGAGCGGCATCCATCTTGGTGAAATCTGCGCGCCCAACGGCTCCCACGTCAGGGAACATCATTTCGGCGCTCGTGTATTCGTGATTGATGCACAGCAGCCCTCTCGCTCCAGTGGCATCGAGTGGAAAGAAGGCGATATAATCGTTGTTGTAGCCGAATCGGCGCTCCTGCTCGGCCGCCGTCAGCGCGGCGGGATCGAACTCCGCCATCCCATTTGCAAGTGCGTCACCCCAACGAAGTAGAACCTGCTTGCGATAGCCTTCGGCGACATGATCGTCGTGATCGACACCGCTGGCAAGTTCACGAAAGCGGGCGGCTACTCCGGATGCCTTGGCCATTCCACTGCTGGCGATCAGAGGTGCGGCGCCGAACAACACTGCCGCGGCCGGTACACCGAGCGTGCTCTTGAGCATATCGCGGCGGCTGAACCGACGCGCCAAGACGTTGCCGATGCTGCGATCGATAGCCGTGTTGGTGGGACGGTTTTCGGCGTGCTCGAATGCTTCCTCGCGGGTCGCGAACGCATCTTTACTCATGGGGTCTACTCCAGTGACTTCGGCACGCGCATTGCTAGCGCTCGGCCTGCAACACGATTATGACACCCAGCTCGACCCAAGCGTAGCGTGCAGGAACGCGATGGCGCAATGAACAAGGATCAGCTCAGGGCGGGGGCTGGTTCGGCTTGACCGACTTTGGAGGTGGATGGGATATCGACCGACCACCGCAGCAGTTGCAGTTCACCGGCCGAGGTTTCGACGATCGCCGTGCAGCTTTCCACCCAGTCGCCACAATTAAGATAGTGGATACCGTCGATCATGCGGTCGGCGGCGTGATGGATGTGGCCGCAGATGATGCCTTCGGCGCCGTTGCGGCGCGCCTCGTCGGCGACGGCCTGCTCGTAGGCGCCGATAAAGCTCACCGCAGTCTTGACTCGGCCCTTCAGATAGGCGGACAACGACCAATACCCTAGCCCCAGATGACGACGCACCCAGTTCAGGGGATTGTTGAACCAAAGTGCCGCTTCGTAACCTCGGTCACCGAGGAACGCCAGCCACTTGGCCGTTCTGACGACGACGTCGAACTCGTCGCCGTGCATGACGACATAGTGCTTGCCGGTGCCTGTGCGATGCACACAGTTGCGGAGCACTTCGATGCCTCCGAAATGCATGCCGCAGAAGTCGCGCAGGCATTCGTCATGGTTGCCAGGAATAAAGACAATGCGCGAGCCCTTGCGCACCTTGCGCAAGAGTTTCTGGAGCACGTCGTTGTGCGACTGTGGCCAGTGAGGGCCGCGGCGAACCTTCCAGAAATCAATGATGTCGCCAACAAGATAGAAGGTATCGGCTTCGACATCGCGAAGGAACTCGATCAACGCCGGTGCCTGGGCGGTGCGGGTGCCCAGATGAATGTCGGAGATGAAGACGGCGCGATAGCGCTCTTCCGACCGAAGCGATGCGTGCGTCTGTGGGTTGGCATATTGCATTTGCGAACTCTTAAGAGATTCGCATTTCAGGTCGATGACAGCGCGCGCGGAAAAATGCCGATGCCCGTGGGTCGGCAGGCAGGCCCCCATAGCGCAGGAAAAGTGCGGGGCTGGTTTCGATGGCTCGCCCATTGCGGGGTCGTTGGGACGCGACACGAATCCAGCCCCTTTCCGTCGACACCGCTAGAGGGCGAGCGATATCTCCGGACAGTTTGCGCAGATGCAGCGCGAGGAAAAAAAATCGATGGATCTGAAATGGTAAGTGCTGCTATGCGGTCTCGGCAGTGTGCTGGGGCTCGGAATTGAGCCAAGCCTTTAACGTCGCCCTTGCGGACAACTGTTGTTTACGTTTCGAGCATGAAGTGCTGATGACAGCCGATCTGCGCGTCGGCATCGCAACGCTATTCGTGGCGTGCCGAGGCGTGAGGCCCTTGTTTGGCCAACGCGCCGTCGTGATCCCTTCGCATCGCCGCGCATGTTGATATCATGTCCAGGTAGGTGATCTGGAAGCGATCGACATGCGGGTTCATGACGCCGGTCAGTGCACGCACGACGCGACGATAGCCGATGCTGTCCAGGCGCCCATGTGCCGCAGCCATGTCGAGTGCGGCGCATGCGCCAACGACACTGCTGCTCGCGGTTTTCATCTCGCGAGAGGCAACAAGCGCCAATCCGACCAGAGACGCTAGCGTGCCGCCGACCACGACGCCGAGCCAAAACTGGCGGCCGACGATGACAGACCGCTTCTCCGTCAACGGTCCCGGGCGGGCAGCATCGCCGAGCGAAGGCAACTCTGGAACGCGGGGCTCAGGTGTGCCGGAGACCTCGATCCTGGAGCTCATGTGGTGGTGGCCAGCTCGGGCTCCGCTGCGACAGGCGCGCGCTGGAGCAGGCGATGCAGGCAGGACATGACGTCCTGAACGACGAATGGCTTGGTCAAAAAGGCGTTAGCGCCCAACGCCATGGCTCGATCTCGGCATTGCACCTCTGTTTTGCCCGTCAGCATCAGCACAGGCAGCGTTTTGGTGCGGGAGTCGCGACGCACATGGCGTAGAATTTCGATGCCGGCCAGTCCGGGCAAGTTCCAATCCAGTATGATGATGTCAGGCGGATTCTCAATGAGGCGGTCGAGCGCTGTCGCGCCGTTCAGCATGCACTCCACAGACCAGCCGGCTGCTTCGAGATTGTAGCTTAGCAGCAATGCGAGACTTTCATCGTCTTCAATCAGTGCGACGCGCGGGCGGCGACGGTCGACAAGGGGCATATCCATGGAGTTCGGTCCTGGAGGAAGGGCAATACCCAACTAGCTCTTGGCGGTACTGGACCCGCTGCATCCGCCACCAGAGTCAACTATGGATCGCTGTGACGAAACAACGATGACAGTTGAGCCGGAAAGGTCGTTTGCCCGGCATTGGTGCGGCCGTCGTCGACGTGGCAGCGCAGACTTGGTCTATCGTCGCGTCCCTGCCACGAATTGGGCGGCGCTGGGGCGAGCAGAAGTGCCTGCTCGATCCCCGCTGAGGCTTCGCGCACAGGGTGCAGGCCAGCCAGTCACCATTGCCATTTGACCGCCGGAGCAAAAGCAGCCTATCTCCGGCGGCGACGCGGCGCCGCTTACCCAAAGGCGTCGTGGCGATTGCCAGCCCGCCTCGCATCGGACGAGCCCAGCCCCTTGACCGCGGACAACGACAAGGCCGTCTACGATCTGACCAGCTTCGGCCGCTTCATCGTGCTGATCTCGGTGATCCTGGCCTCGACATGCTACACGGCGACGATTCTGATCGCGACAACGCTGCTGCCGCAGATGCAGGGGGGGCTGTCGGCCACTCAGGACGAAATCTCTTGGGTAATGACGTTCAATATTCTCGCCACCGCCGTTGCCACGCCCATGACCGGCTGGCTGGTGGCGCGCTTCGGCCGGCGGCGCACCATGATGGGCTGTCTCGCTGGCTTCACGGTCGCCACCTTCATGTGCGGTGCCTCGACCTCGCTCGAGCAGTTGGTGTTCTGGCGCATCATGCAAGGTGGCCTTGGCGCGCCGCTGATTCCGCTGTCGCAAACGCTCCTGCTCGATAGCTACCCGCGCAGCCGACATGGCTTCGTCATGTCGCTCTACGGAATGTCGAACATCGTCGGCCCCGTGCTTGGCCCCATGATGGGCGGCTACATCGGAGAGACGCTCGGCTGGCAGTGGGGCTTCTATCTGGTGCTGCCGGTCAGCATTCTTGCTTACACGCTGTTCCGCTTCTTTCTGCCGCCCGACGTGCCAAGCCAGACGGCACCGCTGGATTGGATCGGCTTCCTCTCGCTTTCGGCCGCCATTGCCGGCGTGCAGCTGGTGCTTTCACGCGGCCAGCGCCTCGACTGGTACGACTCGACCGAAATCTGGATCGAGACAGCCGTCGCCATCATCGCCTTCTACGTCTTCCTCAGCCACAGCCTGACGGCCAAGAATTCATTCCTCAATCTCGGCCTGTTCCGCGATCGCAATTATGCGCTCGGCTGCGTCATTGTCACGCTGTATGGCATGCTGAACTTTGCACCGGTGGTGCTGTTGCCGTCATTGCTGCAGCAGCATGCCGGGTTTCCCGACTCCGCCATCGGCACCTTCGTCGGCTGGCGCGGTGTGGGCAATGGCCTCGGCTTCTTCGCCGCCATGCTGTGCCAGCGCTTCGACCCGCGCGTCAACCTGGTGATCGGTGCCTCAATCCAGACAGCGTCCGGCTATTGGCTGACACGCATCAATCTCGACGTGGACCAGACGACGCTGGCGATCAACAGCTTGATGCAGGGTTTTTCGGTCGGCGTCTTGTGGGTGCCACTGACAGTTGCCACGTTCTCGACCCTGGCGCCGGAGCACCGACCCGAGGGGTCGTCGGTGTTCCATCTGCTGCGCAACCTCGGCTCGAGTCTGTTCATCTCCATCGCTGTGGCCGAGATCATCCGCACCACCGGCGCCAACTATAGCCGCATGACGGAGCTGGTCACCGCCTACAACAAGGCCTTGCAGATGCCCTGGGTCATGGGGGCCTGGACAGTGGACACGATGCCGGGCCTCGCTCGCTTGACCAAGGAAATGACGCGGCAAGCGACCATGATCGGCTTCACCAACGCGTTCCTGCTCTATACCTTGCTCTCGGCGATGGCGATTCCCCTCTGCCTGCTGGTCAAACCGCCGCGGCGGGCCTAGGATGCTGGCTGACGATCAGTTGGCGCGCCACATCGCGATGCCCGAGTCTGCAGCCGCCTTGAAGACGAACTCTTGCGAGGCCGGCCCCGAGCCAGTACAGGATCGGCAACGCTGATGGATCAGGTGATGGTGGTGACTTCGGTCACATTCATCGCGTGACGGCCGGATGGCGGTCAAGCCGCAGACGAAGTTCGGATGGGTGGCCGAGTGGTTTAAGGCATCGGTCTTGAAAACCGACGTGCTCGCAAGGGTACCGGGGGTTCGAATCCCTCCCCATCCGCCA
>JBJXDZ010000036.1:0-5923 GCA_046154645.1 Hyphomicrobiaceae bacterium | reverse complement strand
CGAGTTACGTGCGGCGGATTGCGTCACGGGCCGCGTCCGCAACGCGTGCGGCGGTGATGCCGAAGTGCGCGTAGAGCGCGGGCGCTGGCGCCGATGCACCAAAGCCGCTCATGCCGACGAAGCGGCCGGTGTCACCGATCCAGCGGTCCCAGCCCATGCGCACGGCGGCTTCGACCGCAACGCGCGGGGCGTTGCCGAGCACGCTGGCGCGGTA
The DNA here is from genome assembly GCA_046154645.1 of Hyphomicrobiaceae bacterium. Taxonomy (GTDB): domain Bacteria; phylum Pseudomonadota; class Alphaproteobacteria; order Rhizobiales; family Hyphomicrobiaceae. The sequence continues at coordinate 5,709 of JBJXDZ010000036.1, read as the reverse complement.
GTCTTCAGACTGCGCTTCGAACAATTCCCAGCAAGGCATGGACACCACCGCAGCCGCGATCCCGTCGCGCGACAGTGCTTCGGCGGCACGGACTGCGAACTCCACCTCCGAGCCGGTCGCTAGCAGCGTGACGTCGCGTGATGCCGCGGTGTCGCGTAGGACGTAAGCACCCTTTGCTGAGAGGTTCTCATCGGTATGCGCGGATCGCAGCATAGGTAGCGCCTGCCGTGACAACGCAAGTACCGATGGGGTAGCCTTCGGCTGTAGGGCTGCCAGCCAGCACTCGACTGTCTCGATGGCGTCAGCGGGACGGAAGACATACGTGTTCGGCGTTGCCCGCAGCATTGCCAGATGCTCGACCGGCTGGTGGGTCGGACCGTCTTCACCAAGGCCGATTGAATCGTGTGTCATGACGTAGATGACGCGCAGCCCCATTAGCGCCGACAGGCGCATCGCCCCGCGCGCATAATCGCTGAACACCATGAAGGTGCCCCCGTAGGGGATGAAGCCACCGTGCAAGGCGACGCCGTTCATGGCCGCGGCCATGCCGTGCTCGCGGATGCCGTAGTGCAGATAGCGTCCGCGGAAGTCGGTCGGCGTGATCGGCGCCATACCCTTGGTGATCGTCAAGTTCGAATGGGTGAGATCGGCCGAGCCGCCGAGCGTCAGATCGGTCGCGGCATTGATCGCGCCAAGCACCATCTCGGAGGCCTTGCGGGTCGCAATGTTCGGCGCTGCCGTGAATAGTTCCTCTTTATAGACAGTCATTCGGGCAGCGAAGTCGGGCGGCAAGCTGGTCTCGACCTGGGCGCTGAGTGCGCTACCGTTCGGCGATGCTGCAAGTCGCGCGTTCCAGTCGGCCCGCGCCTGGGCACCACGCTCCGCCACGTGCCGCCAGGCGGCAAGCACACCGGCCGGAATTTCGAATGGCGCGTGCGGCCAACCGAGATTCGCCCGCGCGCCGACGATTTCGTCCGCTCCTAACGCCTCGCCGTGCGCCTTGGCGGTGCCGGCGCGGGTCGGTGCGCCGTAACCAATGATGGTGCGACACGCAATCATCGATGGCCGATCCGTCACCGCACGTGCCACAGATATCGCGGCTTCGATGGCAGGCGCGTCGTGACCGTCGATACGCTGAACGTGCCAGCCCGCCGCCACGAAGCGCATCACTTGATCCATCGACGTCGACAGGCTGGTTGGGCCGTCGATCGAAATTTTGTTGTCGTCCCACAGCAAAAGCAACTTGCCGAGTTTCAGATGTCCGGCAAGGTCGATAGCTTCGTGACTGATGCCTTCCATCAGGCAACCGTCACCGGCGATCACATAGGTTTGGTGGTCGACCAGCGCTTCGCCGTACTTGGCACAAAGCGCGCGCTCCGCGATCGCCATGCCGACCGCCGTGGCAATACCCTGGCCTAATGGACCCGTCGTCGTCTCGATGCCGAGCGCGTGGCCATATTCAGGGTGACCGGCGGTCTTGCTGCCGAACTGGCGGAATGCCTTCAATTGCTCCATCGGCATGTCGGCATAACCGAGCAGGTGGTGCAGAGCGTACAACAGCATCGAACCGTGACCGGCCGATAGCACGAAGCGGTCGCGGTCGGGCCACTTCGGTGCCACCGGGTCGAGCTTCATGAACCGAGCGAACAGAACGGTGGCGACATCGGCCATGCCCATCGGCATGCCCGGATGCCCCGACTTTGCCTTCTCCACAGCGTCCATGGCGAGCGCCCGGATGGCGTTGGCCATTTCGTTGTGACTGGTCGTGTTGGTGCTGAGCTTCATCATCGCTGTTCCTGCTATCTGGCGCGCCGGCTGCGCTCGACGAGCCGCAAGATCATGGGTGTGAGCACGAGTTGCATCGCGAGGTCGAGCTTGTCGCCCGGGATGACGATCGAATTTGCTCGGCTCATCCAGCTGCCGGGGATCATCGAGATCAGATAGGGAAAGTCGATACCGCGGGGGGTCTTGAAGCGGATGACGACCAGCGATTCGCCGGCGGTTGGAATCCAGCGCGCCACGAACGGGTTCGAAGTGTCGACCACCGGTACGCGCTGGAAGTTGATGTCGGTTTCCGTGAACTGCGGGCAGATGACATTCACGTAGGAATGCATGCGGCGCAAAATCGTATCGGTCACGGCTTCGGTGGTGTAGCCGCGCGAGGCCCGGTCGCGATGGATCTTCTGAATCCATTCGAGATTGATTACGGGCACGACGCCAATTTTTAAATCGGCATGCTGGGCGATGTTGATGCAGTCGGTGCGGACCGCTCCATGCAATCCCTCGTAGAATAGCAGGTCCGAGCCTTGACCGATATCCTTCCAGTCCGTGAAGTGCCCCGGCGGCTTGCCAAGTTCTTTGGCTTCTTCCTCACTGTGCACGTAGTAGCGCGAGCTGCATTTGCCTGCTTCGCCATAGGCCTTGAATTGCGCTTCGAGTTCATCAAGCAGGTTGGCTTCGATCGAGAAATGGCTGAAGGTCTGTTCGCCAGCCTGCAGCCGGCGGGCCATCTCTATCTTCATCGCCGCGCGGTCGTAGCGGTGGAATGCGTCGCCTTCGATCGAGGCCGCTTTGACGTTTTCGCGGCGGAAAATCTGATCGAAGGTATGCTTGACGGTGCTGGTGCCGGCGCCGGATGAGCCGACCACGGAAACGATTGGATGCTTGGCGGACATGAGGAGGCTCCATCAACCCTTGAGTAGGCCGCGTCGACCGAACAGCGGCGAACGCTCATGCAGCGCGTTCGGATCGGCCTTGTACTGCAGGATGCGATCGACCTCCCCGGCCGAGCCGAACATCAACGGGGTGCGCTGGTGGAGCGTGCGCGGCACCAGGCTGAGGATTGGCGACTGACCGTCGATGGCCTTGCCGCCGGATTGTTGAATCAGCATGGCGATCGGGTTGGCTTCGTAGATCAACCTCAGGCGACCGTTTTCATAGCCATTGCGGGCGTCGCTCGGATAAAGGAAGACGCCACCGCGCATGAGAATGCGGTGGCACTCGGCGATCAGCGAGGCGATCCAGCGGGTGTTGAAGTCGACGCCGCGGGGGCCGTCGCTCCCCGAATTGCAGTCGTCGATATAGGCTTTGATGGACGCGCTCCAGTGCCGATAGTTAGACGCGTTGATGGCATATTCCGACGCTTGCGCAGGGATCTGGATCGACTTGTTGGCGAGGCAGAAGCAGCCATGGCGGCGGTCCAGAATGAACACCACCGTACCCTTGCCGACGGTAATCACGAGCGATGTCTGGGGGCCATAGATGACGTAACCGGCCGCGCACTGGGCAGAGCCCGGTTGAAGAAAGGCGTGAGCGACATTCCCCTGGTGCGACGCGGGCACGGGCAGAATTGAGAAGATCGTGCCGATCGAAACATTGGTCTCGATGTTGGACGATCCGTCGAGGGGATCCAGCGCGACGATTAGCGACGCCGTCTCGTCGAATACCACCGGCTGTTCCAATTCTTCCGAAGCGACCGCCGCCACGGGCGCGGCGAGAAGTGCCTCGAGCAGAATGTCGTTGGCTTGCAGATCAAGTTCCTTCTGCTCGTCGCCGTGCGTGGCGACGCCTGTCGAGGCGCCGATTTCGCCGGCCAACCGACCCAGGGACACGAGTTCGCTGATCTTGATGGCAGCGCCGGCAATGGCCGAAATTGTTTGGGCGATGGGGAGCCTGCCGGCGATCGCCGTGGCCCAGCCTGAAAGGTAGGTCTCAAGGGTAATAGACCGTATCACGGCGCGAGCCTCCCGATTGGCGTTTCCTTGGCTTTGGATCGCCTTGCCGCCGACTTCGATGACTTCGGGGTGGCTTCACTTGTTGATAGGATGATGCTCGATATATGCGAATGTGTGAATTTTAATGTTCTGTGCAGTAGCGTAAGTTTTAGTTAAGGTAGAGGTATGAGACAACCGACTTCGAGACAATTGCGCATCATCGATGCAATTGCGCGCGCCGGAAAGATCAGCGGCGCGGCTGAAGCGCTGCATGTCAGCGCGCCAGCGGTGACGCTGCAACTGCAGCAGATCGAGCTATTGGTTGGCATGCCACTGTTCGAGCGCAGTAAACGCCTCATGCGGCCGACGCCGGCGGGGCAGCTGCTCGTGGATTGCGCACGGATCGTCGAGGACCGCATCGGCAGTTGCGTGGCGGCGATCGATGGGTTGCGAGGACTAGGCAGTGGCCGTGTATCGATCGGGGTGATCAGCACCGCCAAGTATTTCGCGCCGGCCGCGCTGAAGGCGTTCACGCGGGGCCATCCGCAGATTGATCTGCGCTTGTTGGTGGTCAATCGAGGCGATCTGATCAAGGCTTTGTCAGCACTCGATATTGATCTGGCGATGATGGGGCGCCCGCCTGAGGGAATGGCAGTCGAAAGCGCGGTTCTCGGCGATCATCCACATGTGATCGTCGCAGCGCCCGATCATCCACTCGCCCGCAGGAAGGCAATATCGATCGACCAACTTGCCGGCGAGACGCTGTTGTCGCGGGAGGAGGGGTCGGGCACCCGCGTGCTCACCGAGACTTTCTTTTCAAAGGCGACATCGCGGCCGCGCGCATCGATGGAGATTTCTTCAAATGAGACGATCAAGCAGGCCGTCATGGCGGGACTCGGCATCGCGCTGATCTCGGCGCACACGATCGCGATCGAACTGGCGATGGGCCGGATCGTCTGTCTTGACGTGCTGGGAATGCCGATCGTGCGGCAATGGCACATCGTCCGCCACGCCGACAAACGCATCATGCCGGCAGCCGCTGCCCTGTGGGCGTTCCTAGAAAGCGAGGGCCGAAGCTATCTGCCATAGTTGCCGAGTAAAGCGGACACACTGGTATGTAGTGCGTGTTCACCTCGGCCAGTACGAGCGTGAACGTGTTGTCCGTTTCGGCGTCGACGACGCCTTAGGGATAGGCGAACGTGCAGCGCGGATCGATCAGCCCTAGTGGGCGTTGGCCGCGCGTGAACCAACATAGGCAGGCACGGCCCTTCTGACCGCTGCGCGCCTCTTCTTAAAGGCAGATACGCAGCCGTTGGCCCGGACGCGTAGCTGCACAATCATCAAGTGTGGCGGGCATTCTTCTAAAATGGCTCAAACCGGTGGGAAACATTTGGCAGGAAGCACCTGGAACCACAGCATACCATTTGTTTCCCACTGCGTACCAACTTCTTGATTTTCAACGTTGGCGGCACCCCTCTTCTGGCTGCAACCCCTTCGAGGGTAGTTCCAGAGAAAGCACATATGGTCGTCACCGACTGTGAATCGCGGTCAAACCGTCCGCCAAACCGTCCGCCGATGTTCTGGTGTCTCTGCTAAGTTATTGAAAAGTTTGGTCGGAGCGGGGAGATTCGAACTCCCGACCCCTTGCTCCCGAAGAATGTGCGGGTGCGCAATGCTTTGAGATCTGTTCTCTCAACGTAAGCGCGAAGTGAACTGCATCTGTCTTGCCGGCCTCGGGTCAGCGTAAATGCGTTTGGCCAACGTTGTGGGGCGCGGTCATGGTGTTTGGATCAGGGCAGAGGCGCAAGTCCGAAGCTGCAGTGTCGCCGACAGCTGGCGATCTTGCGATTTATCTGTGCCGTGATCCGGTCGATTTCCGGATGGGGATCAACGGCCTCAGCGTGTTTGTCGAAGCCAGCCTCAAGTACGATCCGTTCAGCCGCAACCTGTTCTGTTTCGTCAACAAGCGTCGCACCCAGATCAAGGTGCTGTACTG
>JBJXDZ010000035.1:0-7071 GCA_046154645.1 Hyphomicrobiaceae bacterium | reverse complement strand
GTCTCCGCCATGACCACGGCCAGAACCTGCATCACGCTGACGTCCGGCATGCCGAGCAGCCGCGCGAACACGTTTGCGGTGCGGTCTCCGCTGCCATCGTGGCTCACGAGGGCGGTGTCGTCCGGATCGAGATCGAGCAACGCCATGACCTCCTTACGCCGCTCCAGAAAAGCCGCTTGGGATGGCAGCGCGTCGACGGCCTCGGCGATGGCCGTTGTCGCCGGGCGCTGCGGCTCGGCTTTGACCTGCCACCAGCGGCCCCCGCCGATGGCGTGCGCCAGCATGAGGCGAAGGGCGATGCCCGCTGCGCCGGTCAGGGCGAGGCGTACGGCACTGTGGCGCACCAGATCGACGTAGTTGGCGAGCGGCGCGCTCAATTCAGGCCGTTCGCCGCGTGTGCTGCAAGGTTGCCCGTCGTCCCGAATCGCGCTGTTTGCCGAGCGCCGCAGCTCCGCGCGCGGCACGAGCCCTTTGTGGATGGTCACGCGGCCATCCGGCTCGACGTCGAGGTAGACTGCGCCGCCTTTGGATTTCGATGTCTTGTCATAGTCCCAGTGCTGGAACCGCTGATCGGGGGGCACGACGTGAACGTCCGCCCATCCAGCTTCGAGCAACCGGTCGCGCTCGGCGGCGATGGCCTGATTCTGCAAGTGCCAAAACGCCTCTGAATCGGTGAAGTAGCGCGTGTCACCGAATAGATCGGCGGCGATTGCGCCCTGGTAGTCGGCCTCGTCGAACAGGGCGGCGTCGCAGGCGATTTCCGCGCCGCCTAGCAGCCACGCTTTCAACTGCCACGGTGGTGGCGCGTCTTGATCGGGATCGCGGACGAGCGCGAGCCATGCGGCTTGCCGCTCGCGCGCCGCCAGCGTCAGCAGATGCAACGTCTTGGCGTCGATCTCGCCCGCACGGTAGAGGCGGCGGATATCTGGATGAAGATGGGGCGATGGCGAGCCGCCGTTTGACGATTTGCTGCGAGATCGCAAAGTGCGCGGCGATTTCGGCCTCATCGAGCCCGCGTTTGTTGAGTGCGGCGAAGGCTTCGTATTGGTCGATTTCGTCCATGGGGAGCCGGGCGATGTTTTCGGCGAGCGAGGCCTCTATGGCGGCGGCATCGTCGCTGGCCTGCATTACCACGCACGGGGCGATGCCGGACTCGGGCGCATCCTCTGCATGCAATTTCTTCATCGCGAGATAGCGGCGGTGTCCGGCGACGATCTCATAGCCCTCGCCGGTACCGTTGGCACGAACGAGCAAGGGATGGATCAGGCCGAGGGCCGCGATCGACGCGGCGAGGCTGTCGATCTCCTTGGGGCCATGGCGGCGGACGTTGAGTTTGGAGACCTTGAGGTCGCAGAGCGGAATGTGGTTCAGTTCACGGATCATATCGGGACTCCTTGGGTTGGTTAGCTGATTGGTTGTTTCGTGGGGCGGGCGTCGTTCGTCGTCGCGTCGCCGGGATTGGCGGCGGCGCTGCTGGGAACCGTTGGCGCTAACGAGGTTGCGCCTGTGGTTGGTCATGAGCGGTCCGGGGCTTGGCCTCAGGCGGCGCATTGGGCCTGAGGGGCCTGGAGGTTGTCGAGATAGGCGACGGCCTCCTGCGCCTTGGCGGCGGCGGCGAAGAGTGCACGCGGGTTGGCCTTCATGACGGTCAACCAATGGCCAATGTAGCGCGCATGGTCGGGGTGGGGTTCGGCGGCTATCCTGAGGCGGGCACATAGGAATGCGGCGCAGCACTCGGCGCAGGCCTCTTCGAAGCAATAGGCGTCGTCGCCAAAACGCTTGCCGAAGTTGCGGTTGAGGCGGTGGGGGGCTCCGGCCCAGTGGGCCGTCTCGTGACCGAGGACGCTGTACCACGCCTGGGTGCGCGTGCGTCCGCCGGTTTCAAAAAAGCGGGCTTCGTCCGGCATATGGATGGTGTCGGTCGAAGGCCGATAATAGGCCTGTGCGCCACCGGGTATGATGCGTGCGCCGGTTGCTGCAAAGTAGGCCTCGGCGGCGGCGATGCGTTCGATGGGGTTGGGCGGTAAGGCGTGCGCGGGTTGGTAGCCCGTGACCTGTTCGGCGGCAAACACCCAATAGCCGCGTGCGATGAAGGCGCGGTTGGCGTCGTCGTCGTCGCTGGCGGTGCCGGGTCCACGCGCGGTAGTCGGGTTGGTTTTGTCGATCTCGCGATAGAAGACGATGGGTGATGCCGTCTCGCCTTTGGTGACGGTGGCGCCCTTGGCGTTCCATTGATTCAGGGTCGCCCATTCGCCTGAGGCATAGCCCCGGTCGAGGGCGGCGACCCACAGGCTCAGGATATTGATGCCGCGATAGGGGTTGGCGGTGACAGCGTTGACGGGAAGCACGGGTGCCGAGCCGCCACGCTGCCAGGGCATGACGGGGTCGCCGGGGCCGCTCTCGATGGCGGCGAGAATGGTGTTGGTGATCGTCTCATAAATCGATTGACGAGATCTTGGGGTGTTGGTGGCCATGACGCGCAACTCCTCACATAAAAGGTCATGCAAACCGGGATTTCAATCCTGTTTCCAGTGTCCAAACTCTAGCATATGTTCAGTCTTTGTTCTAGAAAATTTTCGTATTTTTCTGATTTATTTCAATCGTTTAATCGTTCTCTTGCGATGAACGTAACTGCACAGTGATTGTCGCTCACGTGTCTTTGGATGGCATTCCTTGGAATGGCGGTGGGGCTTGGTCGTGTGTCTGCCTCTCGGAGCCGCCCTTGCCCCCAGGCCCGCCAGGGGCGGCTCCGAGAGGCAGGCCGCGGCCTGCCTCTTGGTGGGACCCGGTCTGGTCGCGTGGCCGATCGAAATCGTGGTCATCGCAGTCCGCGCCATGGGACCGTTACCCGAATGGGCCGAGACCCGCCCGTGCGGGGCTCGGGTCCGCGGCCGGTCAACTGTGGGATCGAAAGCGATGGATGCCGCGGACTAGGGCCCGGCCGCGGCCGCTTCTGCCGCGGGGCGCCGTTCCCCACGGGGGGGTGCGAGGCCGGCGTTGAGTCCGTCGTGAAGGTAGTGAGGAATTTAGGTTTAGATGCTCAAGGCTTGTCACGGGGGCCGACCTGTGGGGTTGCGGCCGCCCGCGCGTGCGGCATCAAGAATGTGGCCAGCGCTTCAATGACGTCAGCGAGCGGGCCGGGATCTACGTTGAGGTTCGCGACGAACGCCCGCCATTGAATTTGTTTTTGTGGATCGGCGGCAAAAGCCGGTGTGAGCGCATCGGGCGGATCTTGGGGGATGACGGTGTTGCGGCGCGCAAAGGTTGCGTGAATAGCGCGTGCAAGTCGGTCAGAGTCGAACGCGAATGAGCGGCTCAAAATCCAGATGTCATAAAAATCCTTCATGCGGCTGTTGGCGCGGCCGAGCACGACCATCGCCTGGAATTTTTCTGCGATGACCGTTTCCCTGGCATAGGCTCGAAGGCGGGGGACCGGTAGATCAAGGAGGACCGGGTAGTCGATGATTTCGGTGCCGGGCTCCACGGCGTCGCCAAAACCGATATCCATGGTCACGCTCACGCGAGCGCCGCCGACCGTCGCGGTGGTGCGCAGGCGCAAACCGCCGTAGCCGGTGTCCTCGCGGATGCGGTCGATGCGAAGTCCATTGCCATCAAAGACGATGCCGTCATCGACGGACATGCCGAGAATGATGCCAAAGGTTGCCAGCAGTGACTTAGGGTTCGGATCGCCGAACCCGAGCAGATCAAGATCGCGTGTGGCCCGGTGGGGATTGTCGAACCAGGTCATCATGAGGAGGCCGCCTTTCAGGATGAAGGTGCCAGCATAGGGCGACACGCTCAAACGATAGAGCAACCGCTCGAGCGCGTACCGGACCAGAACCAGTTCAAAGGTCTCGCCCGATGTTTGTGACAGTTTGAGAAGGCGGGCCCGGACGGACGCCCCCCGGTTCTTGATCTCCTTAGCCATTGACAGTCAGCGCCTCCAGATAGGGGCGGATGACGGACGCAACGCCACCCAGTTCGGCCTGGCGGATGATCTCTGCCGGTGTCACCCGGCGCTGGCGCAGGCCTTGTTGCAGCCCTTCCAGGGCGACTGAGAGTCCGATCGAGCGGCGGTGGCGGAAGCAGTCGGCAATGGTTTTGGCGACGCCGAAGATCTTGACGGGGACACCCTCAATGAGGTGGGTCTCAATCCCACCGGCTAGGTACCGGCCGGCGAACCGTACGACGCGCAGCGGTGGCCGGCTGGACTTGGGCTGCCAGTCCCGGGTGCCAATGGCGAGCCAAACCTGGCCCGGCAGTTGATCGGTGAGATCGTGGAAGGCGAGTGCGGAAACCAGGCAGATCACACCTTTGGGGACGCGTTTGGCGGCCTCGGCGAGGGAATGGTGCACGCTGAGATCGGCATCGGGACTCTGGTAGAGGCCGCGGGCGAGGCGGACGATTTCGCCAGCCTGTTCCATGCGGCTGATGGTGGCCGCGGTTGCGCCGGCAGCACGAAACTCCGCTAGCCGGACGATGCCGCGTTCGGCAAGGAGGGTTTGGGCTCGCGTGCGTTGGCGACTGTCGACTGGCATTGATACAAATCCTAGTATGTTAGATTTAAGATGCAATGAAACGTATCATATTATCTCAGCGGGCGATAGGCGCGTCCTTCGCCGAAGAGCAGCATTACGTTCATCCCCGCCCTGGCAGCGGCAGGCTGCGGCCACGATCCAAGGTCCATGTGACGCGATTGGGTCCGACGAGGCCCGAAACCGCCAAGCCCCGCATGGGTTCCAGCGCGGGCTTCCAGGGTGCCAGGGTGAACGTGTCGGCGGTGCGGATGACGGCGATCTTGCCGGTCGGGGTTTCGATGGCGCGGTCGTAGACACCGGAGATCCGATTTCCGGGGGCGACCGGCAGGTACGCCGCATTGAGCCGTTGCGACAGGTCCTTGACTAGCCGCTCGACCTCAAGTTTGCGCAGCGTCCCCATCATCTGGGGCGCGGCGACGAGGGCACCCGTTTCCGTCGCTGTGGCGAGACCTCGGCTGGCGAGCCACTGGCCGCGCGCCGTCATCGCGGACCTCAACTCGGCGGCGATGCCCGGCATGGCGGCGTCAGGCCGCCAGTTGGCGAGCAAGGCTTCATCGATCCAAGTTGGTCCTGGGTAGGACGTCAGTCGTTCGACCGGTTCCCGGGAGAGGACTTCGAGCTTTGGGACGGCGGACGGTTTGCTGGCAAGACTACCTCCTCCGAGGGCTGCCAGCATGCCGTGGCGTGGCACGGTTTCCGGTGCCAAGCGGCCCAATTCGGCATAGTGGACGCGGCCATCGACGGCATCGAGGATGACCCACGTGCGATCGGTGATCTCGTCGACCATGCCGGCGCCGATGATCTTGCCGATCAGCGGCTGTTTCCGCGGCGCTTTTTCAAACAGCGCCAAGGCCGACGCGGCCCGGTCGATCCCGGCGGCCTCTAGAGCCCGGTGCATCATCTTGAATTTGTCGGCCCGGTCGCCCAGCTGCCGCAGCTTGGTCTCCAGGGCACGGTCGAGCTGCCAGACCCCGGTCCGGCGTTGTTCGGCAAGGCCAAGCCGTTCCAGGGTCTTGAGACGCCCGGTGCGCAATGATCGTTGCAGGGGATCACGTTCGTCTTGCGCCGTCACGGTCAGGATGGCGTCCTTGGCGTGCGCCATGAGCGCGCGGTCCAAGCGGGTCAACCGTTCCTGATCGACTTCGTTCAAAAGCTTCTGGGTTTTCTCGAGTTGGCTCTCCGGTCCCAATTCCAGCGTGATGAGCCCCCGGGCCCGGGCCCGGACGCCGTGGCCGATGTAATCCCGGGCCATGACGAGATCCCGCCCCTGATCGTCGCGCCCGCGGATGACGATGTGGGTGTGGGGGTGACCGGTGTTGAAATGATCGACCGCGACCCAGTCGAGCTTGGTGTCGAGATCGCGCTCCATCTGGCCCATGAGATCGCGGACGAATGGTTTGAGGCCGGCCAGCCGCGGGCTGTCTTCGGCCGAAACGATGAAGCGGAACTGATGCGGATCGGACGCCGACCGGTCGAGGAAGCCCGGCGCGTCCGCATGATCGGTGTTGGCGTCATACAATTCGCCAGGCGCACCTTCCCGGGTGACGCCATCGCGCTGGATGTATTTAAGGTGGGCGCCAGCGGCGCCAAGTCCCGCCGCCGCGATTCGGGTGTAGCGGGCCTTGACGATTACCCGGCGGCTGCCTGGCGCGATCAAGCCTGCCGCTGCGCGCACGCCGGTGCCCATGCCCCGCCGCAGTGCGCCAGGGGCAATGTGGCCTTTCGACCACTGGGCGCGAGCCCCGGCTCTGCCGGCCTGCCGTAGCACCTCTTGCCTCAGACCCGGCAACCGTGTTCGCGCGGTATCACGGACCCGCCCCAGCTTGGGTTTGATGTCTTTGTCAGCCATGGCGCGGACCTCGCAATTCACTAATGCGAGTCGAAATGAGATTGACCGTAGAATTGTCAAGACGGTGGTCAATTCATCCTTGATATTCCAAACCAATTTGATCCGTTGACGCTATCGTCTTTTCAATGATGGTCGAATCCAGTCGATAGTCCTTCGCCTTGACGCCGAATTGGCGTCGTTCTTTTATCTCGATGTCCTCCCAATAGCCCTGAAACTTCCCGCCAATTCCTTTCGATAGCAGATTGATATGCGCTTCGACCGGGCAATGGTCTGGTTCCAAACCGTTATGTCAGCGACTGCGCCTGTCCCTGCAGCAACGAAGGAACCGGCAAATCAGCGGGAGCCCCAACGACGAGCCAGACAATGGACGCAGACGTCTGGTTCACGAGTTGGGTCAACACGTCTGCCACAGTGATCGGTGACCAGGACGCATCAGCAGGATACTGGCCCTGGTGGTGGCCGCAGCGTTTGCGCGACGCCGCGCTGAGCGGAGCGAAACCCCGCCTAAGGCGGGTGGGTGGGGGCGGGCGGCGGCCGGCTCAACGAACGGAAAAAAACCTCGCGCCGGTGGACTGGCGCGAGGGCGTGTGACGTCAGTCTTGCGGATTCCAGATCAAGGCAAAGACGTCAGGGTCGGTCTGCCCTGCCGCGCGGCCGAGATTGGCGTAAAGCGTCTTCGTGCCA
>JBJXDZ010000034.1:0-3322 GCA_046154645.1 Hyphomicrobiaceae bacterium | reverse complement strand
TCAACGGCAGTCAGTGGGAACCGCTGATCGGTTTGCCGCGGGTGATGGTGGCACGCGTAACGACAGCCGCCGCCGCCATATTCGGCACCTTTCTGGCGCTGTCGTTGCCGGCCGATCCATTGCAATTAACGATTTGGGCGCTGGGGCTTAGCGGCGCCACCGCATTTCCCGTTGTCGTGCTGTCGATCTGGTGGAAGCGGCTGACGCTGCTCGGTGCCATTTCAGCGATTGCGACCGGCTTCGGCATTGCCGCGCTCGGCATCGTCGCGGGTGAAGCAAACTGGTTCGGCGTACCAAGCGAAGTAGTAAGTGTGTTCGCGGTGCCGTTCGGCTTCATCGCGGCCTTCGTCGGCACCCGCTTCGGGGCGGCACCAGGCCGCAACGTACTCGAAATGGTCCGCGACATGCGCGTGCCTGGCGGCGAGACGGTGCACGACCGCGAACAGCGATTGGCGCGCCTCAAGCGTCGCCAACGCCCGAGCTAACACCTGCCAAAGATCGGGCGCGACATCAAATCCGCCGCTGAGCGGTCAACGGGCGAGGTTCGATGTTGCAGCGCGTCGGTCACTCCCTATAGTGCCGGCAGAAAATTCCCCTTTTTCGAAGAGGCGTGACATGGCAACGAAGGCAGCGGCCAAAGGCGGCAAGGGCATCAAGAAGGTCGTTTTGGCCTATTCCGGTGGCCTTGATACCTCGATTATCCTGAAGTGGTTGCAGACCGAATACGGCTGCGAAGTCATCACCTTCACCGCAGACCTCGGCCAGGGCGAGGAATTGGGACCGGCCCGCGACAAGGCGCTGCAACTCGGCATCAAGGCCGAGAATATCTTCATCGAGGACCTGCGCGAGGAATTCGTGCGCGATTTCGTGTTCCCGATGTTCCGCGCCAACGCCGTCTACGAAGGCGTCTACCTGCTCGGCACTTCGATCGCCCGCCCGCTGATCGGCCAGAAACAAATCGAGATTGCCCGCAAGATGGGCGCCGACGCGGTCTGTCACGGCGCCACCGGCAAGGGTAACGATCAGGTCCGCTTCGAGCTGACCTATTACGCGCTCGAACCGGGCATCAAGATCATCGCGCCTTGGCGCGAGTGGGACTTCAAGGGCCGCGCCGACCTGCTCGACTTCGCCAAGACGCACGGCATCCCGATCGCCAAGGGCAAGGAGAACGACGCGCCGTATTCGGTCGACGCCAACCTGCTGCACTCGTCGTCCGAGGGTAAGGTGCTTGAGGACCCGGCCAACGAAGCGCCGTCGATGGTCTATCAGCGCACCATTTCGCCGATGGAAGCGCCCGACAAGGCGACGGACATCAAGATTGGCTTCCACAAGGGCGATGCCGTTTCGATCAACGGTAAGGCGATGAGCCCGGCGACGATTTTGACCGCGCTCAACAAGTACGGTCACGACAACGGCATCGGCCGCATCGACCTCGTCGAGAACCGCTTCGTCGGCATGAAATCGCGCGGCATCTACGAGACGCCGGGCGGCACTATCCTACTGGCGGCGCACCGCGCCATCGAGAGCATCACCCTCGACCGTGGCGCCGGCCACCTCAAGGACGAGTTCATGCCGCGCTACGCCGAGCTGATCTACAACGGCTTCTGGTTCTCGCCGGAGCGCGAGATGCTGCAGGCGATGATCGACAAGAGCCAGGAGTTCGTCGAGGGCGAAGTCTCGCTCAAGCTCTACAAGGGCAACGTCATCGTCACCGGCCGGTCGTCGCCGAAGTCGCTCTATTCGTCGACGCTCGTCACCTTCGAAGACGACAAGGGCGCCTACGACCAGAAGGACGCCCAGGGCTTCATCAAGCTGAATGCGTTGCGGCTGCGGACGTTGGCGGCGCGGAAGCTGGGGAAGAAGGTGTGAAGCCCCGGTGGAGTGCCCAACAATCGCCTTCGGCGTTCGCGGTCCTGGCAACCCAGCTAGGATCGCGGAAATGTGCGCTCAGATAACCAAAATATCGGTAAAGCGATCGTCCCAACCAAGATGATCGGCAAGCCCCTTAAGCTCGTCCATCGTTCGAAGACCTATAATCGGCTCGTTCAAATCAAAGAACCCTCTGTAGTGAGCCGTACTCGCCAATAGTGCCTCGAAACTTTCGGCGCGACGCATTCCATACGGCCAGAATTCCAACACTAGCGGCGGCTTTCTGCTCAGTATTCTAGTGGCACCGCGCAATGCGTGACCCTCGTAGCCTTGGATGTCCATCCAGATCAGCGGTCGCTCAGCTGCGCTGATCGCCCCTATCGAATCAAGGCCCACAGTTCGCACCTCGATCCGCTTGCGATCCACTTCGCCGTATCGGCCTAGCTTGCTAGAGACCGCTATCCGATGGTCACCCCAATTGTCGTCGGACAACTCCATCGTCAGCGTATCGCCATCACAACTTGAAGCAGCCCTTTCCAGTACTTCGATCCGATCCACCAAATCGTTCAGTGCAATGTTTGAGCGAAGCAACCTGCAGTTGAGAGGTTGTGGTTCGATCGCGACCGACTTGGAAACCAATCCTCGCACCACAGCAGGTACGCAGATAGAACCGATATTTGCGCCGACATCGACCAGCAAGTCCGGTGATGCTCCGGCGTGCCGTTGCCGCTTTAGAATGTCGATAGCCACCAGCATTTTGCTATAGTCGGTTTCACCGGAAACAAAGAGTGCTTTGCTGATGAAATTATCCCGCAAGTTGATAAGGAACCGAAGACCGTCACGCTCCACGAAATAGCATTCTGACGGGAAATCCTCACGAAAGGCATCGAACAGCGCACTTCTCAGGGCCGGATCGGAGTCCTTGAGCAAGATCGCAGCACCTCGCATCAGCGCCACCTTTGAAGACTGCATTGTGGCAGCGTCATTGCTGGACGATCTCGGCTCGACCTTGCCGCCCTGCGATGCCAAAGTCGATCTAGCCTCAATTTTAGACGCTAACTGACGAAACCACTGACGGTAGCTGGTTGTCATGATTGGTTAAGGGTCCTAGGATCACAGATGAACGACTCGACGGATCATTGCGAGCAATTTCAGGTTTGCAGCCAAAGTGCTACATGTCCATTGCAAGGATTGAAGTTCTCCCTATTATTGTCGCCTTCTGTATCAGCTCGGGCTACAGTGGTCGATGTTGCTGGATGCGCAAGGGAGCACATGAGCAATCGCATTGAACTGGGGCGGATCGCGGGGATTACGATCTACCTCGACATGTTCTTCGTGCTGGTGCTGGTGATCTCATCGTCGTCGTACTTCACCAGCGGCAACACCCAGGTTATGTCGGCGGGCCTCGTGGTCATCGCCGGCATTTTCGCGTCCATCCTGCTGCACGAACTTG
>JBJXDZ010000033.1:0-119407 GCA_046154645.1 Hyphomicrobiaceae bacterium | reverse complement strand
ACGAGTTCGTCTTCCGCTACAATCGCCGCAAGACCGACGGCGTCGCGCGCATTGCCGCCCGCGTCATCGCCAGCGCTGTCATGAAACCGCCGCTCACCATGCGCGCCATCGTCGATCAGATGCAGCCACACCGGCGCTTCGCAACCCCGCACGTGCTGGCGTCAACCTGAGCTAAGGGGACAGGCATGCTTGCTGTTTCCCGCATTTTTCAGCTTTAGAAAAATGAAGCATATAGTTCGGAGGATGAGCGATTGGCGGCGGAGTTGGGTTGGAACATTCGCGGCTCGATCGGTTTGAGCACCAGCGGCCAGCCGTCGCTGCAGTTCCAGAAATGCGCGAAAGAGCCGACGGTTTGATGGCGTTTACGGTGGAGAGGAGTGGCGATGCGCGCAGTCTGGTATAAGCGGACGGGTCCCGCCGACGAGGTGCTGGTGGTCGGTGAAAAGCCGACGCCGCAGGCCGGTCCCGGCGAGGTGCGCATCAAGCTGATGGCGTCAGGCGTCAATCCCGCCGATGGCAACCGGCGGCGTGGCCAGGGCTACACGATGGAGGCAGCGTTCGTGATCCCGAACAGCGACGGGGCCGGCGTTGTCGATCAGGTGGGTGCAGGCGTCACCAAGCACAACCTGGGCGATCGGGTGTGGCTCTACAACGGTCAACGCAACGGGCGCAACCGCGGCACGGCGGCGGAATGGATCGCGCTCGACGCTGATCTGGTGACGGCCTTGCCGGCGACCGTGAGTTTTGAGGCGGGCGCGGCGCTTGGCATCCCGTGCATGACGGCGCACTGCTGTGTGTTCGGCTCGGGGTCGGTGGCGGGAAAAACCGTTCTGGTGACGGGAGGCGGTGGCGCGGTCGGCAACTATGCCGTGCAACTCGCTGTGTGGGGCGGCGCGCGGGTGATTGCAACGGCATCACGCGGCTGGCAGTGGGACGACGCGCTCGCCGCCGGAGCCTCACAGGTCATCGATCGGGCAGACCCGGAGATCACCCAGCAGTGCCTGGCCTTGAGCCAAGGCCGCGGTGTCGAGCGCATCGTCGACGTGGATTTCGGCGGCAACCTCGCCTGGACCAAGGACGTGGTGGCTCTGAACGGCGCCATCGCCTCCTACGCGACGCGTGGCAACAGTTCGCCGGTCGTGCCATTTCGCGAGCTGATGCTCAAGAATGTGACCTTGCAGGCGGTGCTGCTGCCAACTTCGCCGCTGGCGGGCCGACGCCAGGCGCAGGCCGACATTCTGCGCTGGCTGCAGGAAGCGCCTCGACTGCATCGCACGGTCGGGCCGTTCGCACTGGCAGAGACGGTGGCCGCACACCTCGCCGTCGAGGCTGGCTCCAAGCGCGGCACGGTGGTGGTGGCGCCGCAGAC
This sequence comes from Hyphomicrobiaceae bacterium, assembly GCA_046154645.1. Taxonomy (GTDB): domain Bacteria; phylum Pseudomonadota; class Alphaproteobacteria; order Rhizobiales; family Hyphomicrobiaceae. The sequence continues at coordinate 118,038 of JBJXDZ010000033.1, read as the reverse complement.
GTGATGGATCGGCCCGTCAGGCCTGCATCAATTCGATGCTCACCCCATCGGGGGCGGCGACGTAGCACAACAGGCTGCCGTTGACGCCTTCCTTGAGCGGCACCGGGAACGTCACGCCCCTGGCCGCCAACCCGGCGCAGAACGCGCGCAGATCTCCCTGATACATATAGCCGAAGTGGTCGGTGCCCCATTCGTTATGGCTGGAGAAATCGCTGTGGGGCCGAATGGGGCTGCCGTCTTTCGGTGACTCGCCCGGCCGCTTGCCGCGCACAATGATGGTAGCGCCGCCAAGCTCCAGGAAGATCTGCGGCGCGCCGCGGGCGATGGTGTCGGCGACCAGCGTCGCCCCGAACATGTCGACATACCACTGCGCCGTCACCTTGGGGTTCGGGCTGATCAGGTGCACGTGGTCGAACTTGAAGGCTGGATTGCTCATGGGGTGGGTCCGAGTTGTGGCGCTGAAGAGCCACGGCGTGATCTCGGCCACGGGCCCCTCCGTCCCTGCCAAATTGGCGACCAAGGAAAAAAGTCGGGCGAACCCTCTCCTCGCATCTGCCCACTATCGTGACGAAGACAGATCATCCCTGATCTTGATTATTTTATCTAGACTTGATCGTCCAACCTCATCTAGCTGCGATGGCGACGGGGCCCTATAGATTGCATCCTCGCATTTCAGCCCCATATAGGAGGGGTCGCTGTGCGGTAGAAGGACGGTAATGTTTTGCAGCCTGTTGAATGTATCCGAAGGCAGCGAATTGTCTGCCTCGTCGATGTATCGCTCAGCAAGCGGTAACCTGTTGGCAGTTATTGCAACTCTGGCGCATTGACGAAGTACAACCGTCGCCGCATCGAAATCTCCAGAAGCGCGTGCGCGCAACAGAACTCGATCCAGAAGCGACAGAGCATCGTCGAAGCGATCATCCAACAGCGCTTCAGCGTGAGATAGATAGTGAGGGTCCGAAGATAGCTTCACGTGCTCGCTCGCTTCAACCTGTGCCTATTCCAAAGCTCACCCCTTCCCCTTCCTTTGTGCCCGGGCCTCGACGAAGGCGCGCATGACGCGTTGGGGCTCGCCGGTGGCGTAGCCTTCGAGCATGGCGCGCACGCCATAGGCTGTCGCCTCGTCGAAGCCCGGCTGCGTCTGCTCGCGGAAGCGCTGCTTGGTCAGCTTGAACGCTGCCTGCGGCACGCGGCGCATCTCCTCGGCAAACATCAGCGCGGTATCCAGCACCTCGCCTTCGGGCACCAGCCGGTTGACGATGCCGAGAGCAAAGGCCTGCTCCCCAGTCACAAGACCGCCCGAGAGTGACAATTCGCGGTTAGCGCCATGCCCGACGTAAAGGCTCAACAGGTAGCTACCAACCACACTGGCCAGTCCCGCCTTGACCTCCGGCTGCCCAATGCGGGCGGCGGCATGGGTGATGCGCAGGTCGGCGCACAGCCCGATCTGCATGCCGGCGCCCGCCGCAATGCCGTTGAAGGCGGCGATGCTCGGCTTCGAGAGCGCGCGCACGGACTGGTACATGGCGCGCATGCCGTCGCACCAGGCGCGGACATCGGCCAACTCGGCGGACGCCGCCTCGGCCAGATCCTGGCCCGCCGAGAACGCCTTCCCCGTGCCCGTGAGCACGACGGCCTTCACGGCCGGGTCGGCCTCGGCAGCTGCCAGGCGGGCTGTGAGAGCTTCACGCAGCTCCCGGTTTACGGCGTTCAGCACCGCCGGCCGGTTGAGTGTCACGACCAGGGTGCCGCGACGCAGATCAGACAGGACGACCTCGGACATTAGCTCAACTCCTTGAACATTAGCTCAGCTCCTTGAATTGGGTGGCAGGCCAAGTGCTTGCACCAAGGGTCCGGTGCACCGGCATCGGTCGGGCGCGGACCTGACCAGTTTATCCGGTTTGACACACCAGCGGTTTTCCATCTTTGCAGCATTGAGCCTGGACAGGGAACCGGGTAAAGCCGTCCGGTCCGAAGTGGCTGAGTGCGCCGCTGGACGCCGCGCGGCGCAAGGCAGCATCAGGGGAGCCCCATGAATATCCACGAATATCAGGCCAAGGAGCTCTACCGCGAATACGGCATTCCCACCGGCAAGGGCTTTCCTGCCTTCACCGTGGATGAGGCCATCGATGCCGCCAAGAAGCTTCCCGGCCCGGTCTGGGTGGTAAAATCGCAGATCCATGCCGGTGGCCGTGGCAAGGGCAAATTCAAGGAAGCCGCTGCCGGCGACAAGGGTGGCGTGCGTCTTGCCAAGTCCATCGACGAGGTCAAGACCGCCGCCACGCAGATGCTGGGTAACACGCTGGTCACCGCGCAGACTGGTGCGTCGGGTCGCAAGGTGCAGCGCCTCTATGTCGAGGATGGCTCGGCCATCGCGCGCGAACTCTATCTCTCCATGCTGGTCGATCGCGCCACCAGCCGCATCGCCTTCATCGCCTCGACCGAAGGCGGCATGGACATCGAGAAGGTGGCGCACGACACGCCTGAGAAGATCCACACCATGTCGATCGATCCGGCCTCGGGCTTCTTCCCGTTTCATGGCCGCAAGCTCGCCGCCGCACTCGAACTCACCGGCGAGCAAATCAACCAGTGCACGAAGATCGCCGGCGCGCTCTACAAGATGTTCGTCGAGAAGGACATGAGCCTGCTCGAGATCAACCCGCTGGTCGTCACCAAGGACGGCAACCTGCTGTGCCTCGACGGCAAGATGAACTTCGATTCCAACGCGCTCTACCGCCACAAGGAGATCGTGGCACTGCGCGACATGGCGGAGGAAGATCCGGCCGAGATTGAGGCCTCGAAATATGATCTGGCCTACGTCAAGCTGGACGGCACCATCGGCTGTCTCGTCAACGGCGCCGGTCTCGCCATGGCGACGATGGACATCGTCAAGCTGCATGGCCTGGAGCCCGCCAACTTCCTCGACGTCGGCGGCTCCGCCTCGAAGGAAAAGGTGACGGCGGCGTTCAAGATCATTCTCAATGATCCCAACGTTAACGGCATCCTGGTCAACATCTTCGGCGGTATCATGCGCTGCGATATCATCGCCGAAGGCGTGGTGGCGGCAGCGCGCGAACTCGGCGTCAAGGTGCCACTGGTCGTGCGCCTGGAAGGCACCAACGTCGAACTCGGCAAACAGATCATGGCCGCCTCCGGCCTCAAGATCGCCGCCGCCGACAACCTCGCCGACGCCGCCCGCAAGATCGAAGCCGAGGTCAAGGCCTTCAAGGCTGCCAATCCGAAGGGGTGAAGGCGTGGCGCTGCTCGCCTAAAACTTCATCGCGTGGGTGTTGCAGCTATTGGCTGTTCGCAAGGCTGGCCAGCGCGGGCTGAAGTTGTGCTCGATCCTTTTGAACTTGCTGCCAGCCTACGTGCTGATTGCGACCAGCCGGAGCCTGCTGCTGGGTGGCCATGTCCGCGGGTCCGCGCCGTACTTTCTCTCGATCAGCGTCGTGAGCCTGCTGTTCCTCTGGCTCTCGTATGCGCATGCTGCCGCTTCGACCGCGCCTAAGCGTTGATCTGAATGCTCATTGTTCGATGTGGTTCGCAGCTCCATGTTGGGTGGTGCCACCACCACACCCTCCGTCATTCCCGCGGAGGCGGGAACCCACGAGCATTGCATCACCGCTGCGGAAGCGGCGAAGCGCTTGAGGCCCGCCTGTTCCCTCGCAATGGCTGCGCCTTCATTCGGGGCAGGGATGACATCGAGTTTAATTGTTGGGAGCGAGTGGCGACTGGTTTTGCAGTCCGTGTCGCCTCGCCTCAGTTGGCTCGCCGCTCCAACCACGCCACGGCGGCCAAGCCGACCAGAATCGAGAACCAGATCGAGCCGAGGCGGATGGTGACGGCCGCGAGCGCCGCCAACTCCAGCCGCTCCCCGAATGACACCAGCAGCACCACGATGGCGGTTTCGGTGGCGCCAAGGCCGCCGGGCAGCATGGAGGCGGCGCCGACCAGCATGGCCGCGGCAGGGATCGCCATCAGCAGCAGCGGCTCAAGGCGCACGCCGAGCATCGCCATGGCGCAGGCGAACCCCGCGAGATGACAACTCCACGCCAACACGCCGAGACCGCCCGCGACCAACGCATCCCGCCACGTCAGTAGTCGCTGCGCCTGCTCGATGCCGCCAAGCACGGTGCGCACCAATCGTGCCGGCAAGCGCCACCCCATTTTGCGCAAGTGGTACTGCAGCCAACGTCGCACACGTGACATCCGCGCCACGATCAGCAAGCCCGCGACCACAAGCACGACGAACGCAGCCGCGATAGCGAACCCCGGCACGCGCGCCGCGATCACGCTGGCGAAGGCGAACACCACCAGCAGATCCAGTCCGCGCTCGAAGACGAAACCTGCCACCACCGTGGCATGGGGCACACCCAGGCGGCCGAAATAGCGGGCGCGGACGAGTTCGCCGACTTTGCCCGGCGTCGCCGTGAACGCGAAGCCGGTTAGATAGGCTGAGAGCGCCTGCCGCCATGGTACGCGTGAACCGCAGCGCGCCAGCAGCCACCGCCAGCGAATAAAGCGCAACCCCATCCCAATCGCGCCAAAACCCACCACCCAAGGTAGCACACGAGCCGCGTCGGCGAGGCGTGCCAGGGATAGTTTGTCATCAAGCAGGAACAGTGCCCCGACATAAACGACGGTCAGCGCCAGGAAGGCGCTGACCACGGAGCGCGACGGCAGCGACGAGCGAGAGGCTGTGCTGTCTGGCTTGCGTTCGATGGATCTGTCCGCCCCAGTTGCCGGCTTTAAAGCGAGCCAAGCTGCCAAATGATGTGAAGCCGCCAATGCACACAACCGCAAGCTGTTACAGCGTCTGCGGCAGACTATGCGCTGTACGCTCCCCGGCCACGGGGACGGATTGGCGCAGGCCCTTATGCGGCAGCATGACCTGTGGGAAAGCGCGTTTGCGCTTGCCGCGGTGGGCCGTGCGTGGTGTAGGCACTGCAACTGATGCTGCCACCCGTGGGCGGCCCACGTTCTGCTGTGTGCCGCCCTGTGTCTTAGAGGTGTCGAGCCCCATGCGCCTGTCGATCGTCTGCCCGTTCTTCAATGAGGAAGCCATCATCGCCAAGGCCGTGGCGCGCATGTTGGCAAATCTCTCGCTGCAGTTTGCCGCCGGCGACTGGGAGCTGATCCTGGTCGACGACGGCTCGCGCGACCGGTCGCGGGCGACGTTGATTGAAGCCTTGGCGGCGGCAGGTGCGATGGCGCAGAACGTCCGCGTCATGTCCTACGACTACAATCAAGGCCGCGGGCGCGCGCTCAAGACCGGCATCGATGCAGCACGCGGCGATATCATCGTCACCACCGAGGTCGACTGCTCCTGGGGCGACGACATTGTGCTCCGCCTGGTCAATGAACTCGATGCCAATCCGAGCTGCCATTTCGTGGTGGCGTCCGTGCATATGCCCGGCGGCGGCCTCGCCAATGTGCCGGCGCGGCGGCGCTTCCTGACCAAGGTCGGCAACATCCTCATCCGGTTCTTCTTCGCCTCCGAGGTGACGATGAACACCGGCATGACGCGCGCCTATCGCCGCCATGTCATTCAGCCGCTCGTCACGCTGGAAAACGGCAAGGAGTTCCACCTCGAGGTGCTGCTCAAGCTGCTGAGCCTGGGTTTCCGCGTGCGCGAAATCCCCGCCACCATCACCTGGATGGATGCCAAGCTTGCCGACCACAACAAGAAGGCGCGCAAGTCCTCGACCAACATCCAGAAGACCATCAACTCGCATTTGCGTTTTATCGCCATCGCGCAACCCGTGCAGTATTTCGCCAAGTTGTCAGTGGCGTCGTTCGTCGTCGGCGCGCTGATGCTGGGCTGGGCGGTCCTGCAACTGCTGCTGCGTGGGCCGTCAGTATTCTTCGCCATCATCGGCCTCGTCATGCTGATGTTCTGCCTGTTGTTCCTCGGGTTCTCCGTGCTGTTCCATCAGGTCCGCGAACAGATGACAGCGGAGTGGCGGCGTGAGTATCCGAAGCCCTTGCCGCCCCATGTGCTGGCGGGGAAGCAGATTTATCCAGCCTCCAGCGGCGCCAACGACGTGTCGGCGCCGGCCGCCGGGTCTGTGGCTCCGGCCTCCGCCGCCGGGTCCGCGGCGCCACCAGAAAAACCAGCATGTGCGGCATAGTCGGCACCGCGGGTTTCACCGCGCCGGGATTGATCGGCCGCATGTGCGATCTCATTCGCCATCGTGGACCCGACTCTGACGGCGTGGCCGAAGTGCCGGCCGCAGCCATGGCCATCGGCATGCGCCGCCTCGCCATCATCGACGTTGGCGGCGGCAATCAGCCGTTCGTCTCCGACGATCGCGGCGTGCATCTCGTGCACAACGGCGAGATCTACAATTTCGAGGCCGTGCGTGCGGATCTTGAGCAACTCGGCCGCCGCTTCAAGACGCGCTCCGACACCGAGGTGGCGCTGCAGGCCTATCTGCAGTGGGGGCACGAGGCCTGGCCCCGTCTGCACGGCATGTTCGCCATCGCGCTGATCGATACCCGTGGCGCGACGCCGGCGCTGCATGTCATTCGCGATCGCCTCGGCATCAAGCCGCTTTACTACAGCGTGGCCAACGGGCGCATGGCTTTCGCTTCCGAGATCAAGGCGCTCACACTGTGGCCTGGGCACAGTCAGGATGTCGATGCCGACGCCATCGCCGACTATCTGGCGCTGCGCTATGTGCCGGGGCCGCGCTCGTTGCTGAAGAGCGTCATGAAGCTGCCGGCCGGCCATCGTATGACGTGGAGCCACGGCAAGCTGGACCTCGAGCGCTGGTGGTCGCCGCCAGGTGTCGCCGCTCTGGAACCGGCCATGAGTTTTGCCGATGGCGTCGAGCGTTTCGGCAGCGCACTCAGTGTCGCCGTCAAGAGCCACATGATCGCCGATGTGCCGGTCGGTGCGTTCTTGTCAGGCGGCATCGACTCCAATGTCATCGTCGCCTTGATGGCCAAGCTGTCGCCTCATCCCGTGCACACATTCTCGATCGGCTTCCCGGATTTCCCCGACCATGATCGCGATCGTGCCGCCATCACCGCTAAGGCACTGTCGACAAAACACACACCCATCGAATGCCGCCCCGCCGACATGGCCAATCTGGCGGATATCGCCTGGCATCTGGATGAGCCGGTTGGCGACGCCATCGTGGTGCCGATGTATGTGCTGGCCCGCGAGGCACGCAAAGATGTCACCGTCGTGCTATCGGGTGAGGGCGCCGACGAGATCCTCGGCGGCTACATGTTCCATCGCAAGCTGGCGCAGATCGAGCGCATCCGTAGCGTGCTTCCCGGCATGACCTGGCCGCTCGCCGCCGCCGTTGCGGGCCGCATGCCGACAGCTTTGCTCGATCGACTGTTCGACTATCCCGGCCGCCTCGGTGCCGATGGCCGCACCAAGGTCGCCAACATGCTGGCCTCCATCGGCCGCGACAGCCTGGGTGAGCTCTATCGGAGCGCCGTGTCGTTGTTCGATCCGGGCGACATGCGTGCGGCGGCCGCCAACGCCACTTTGCGGGATCGCGCGCGCCACCCGTCCGTGCCCTCGATGTTCCGGGATGGCACGGCCTTGCAGCGACTCGTCTCGGCGCAATACGACGATTGGCTACCAGATGACATTCTCATGAAAGCCGACAAGATGACCATGGCCCACTCGCTCGAGGGGCGCGTGCCGTATATGGATGCCGGCGTCGTGCAAGCGGCGGCCAGCATTCCCGACGCCCACAAGCTTGGGGCCGACACCAACAAGAAGGTGCTGCGCACGTTCGCCGAGCGTCTACTGCCCAAGGAAATCACGACGGCACCGAAGCAGGCGTTCTATCTGCCGCTCGAATCCTATCTCGACACGCCCGCGCTCAAGGACCTGATGGCGCGCACGCTTGATCCAGAGCGCACGCGCCGCCGTGGCCTCTTCGCACCAGCCTGGATTGCAGCGCAGCGCGACGCGACGGCCAACGCCGGTTTTCTGCCGTGGAAGCGGTTGTTTTCCATTATCATGCTGGAGCTGTGGCTTGAGCGGTTCGCGCCCGATGCGAGCTGGGCCTGAAGCAACCTTGAGGACCGATACGTGAAGATCGTCGTGCAGAATTTCAAGTCGGGCAAGCTGTCGGTCGCCGAGGCGCCGGCGCCGCGCGTGCGACCGGGTACTGTGCTGGTGCGCACGGCAACGTCGCTGATCAGCGCCGGCACAGACCGCGCAGTGATCGCACTCGCCAAGAAGGGTTATCTCGGCAAGGCGATGGACCGTCCGGATCTCGCGCGTAAGGTCATCAACAAGGCGCGCACCGATGGGCTGTGGCCCACCTACAAGGTGGTCAAGAACTTGATCAGCGAGCCCATTCCGCTGGGCTACTCGCTCGTCGGCCAAGCCATTGCCGTTGGCGCGGGCGTGCAGGACATCGCGGTCGGCGATCGCGTCGCATGCGCCGGTTTGGGCCACGCCAATCACGCAGAAATCGTCGCCGTGCCACGCAATCTCTGCGTTGCTGTGCCGGAGACAGTGACTGACGAACAGGCGAGCTACGTCACGCTTGGCGCCATCGCCATGCACGGGCTGCGACAGGCCGATCAGCAATTCGGCGCCACCGTGCTGGTGGTGGGGCTCGGCCTCGTCGGGTTGCTCACGGTGCAGATGGCGCGCGCGGCGGGCCATCGCATCATCGGCCTCGATATCGATGCGAAGAAGCTCGAGCTGGCGCGCAGCCTCGGCACGGATCTCGCCACGACGCCCAATGATCCCAATCTCGGCGCCCAGGTTCGCTCCATGACGCGCGGCATAGGCGTCGACGCCGTGCTGCTGACCGTCGGCTCGCGCGACAGCGGCGCCGTGTTCGAAGAGGTCGCCGCGCTCGCTCGCGATCGCGCCAAGGTGGTCGTCGTCGGCGACGTCAAGATGGACATCTCCCGGCGCACCTATTTCGAGAAGGAACTGGTGATCCTACAGTCGCGCTCCTATGGGCCGGGCCGCTACGACAAGGGTTATGAGGAAGCCGGCAATGATTACCCCGTCGGCTATGTACGCTGGACAGAAGGCCGCAATCTGCAGGCGTTTCTCGATCTCGTCGCCGCCGGCCGCTTCGATCCAGCGCAGCTGACCACGCACCGCTATGGCATCGAACAGGCAGCTGAAGCCTACCAACTCGTCACGGGCGAGCGGAAGGAATTCACTGTCGGCGTGGTGCTGGGTTACGGCGACGGTGAACCTGCAACCGACGTCGCCAAGCCAGCAATAGCCAAGCTTGGCCTCGGGGCATCCGGCGGCACGATTGGGCTCGGCATCATCGGCACCGGGCAATTCGCCAAGGGCGTGCTCATTCCAGCCATCGTGGAAACCGGCGGTTTCAAGGTGCAGGGCGTTGCCTCCGCGCGCGGCTTGTCGGCCGACGCGGTAGCTGGACGCTACAAGGCCGCCTACGCCACCAGCGACGCGCGCCGCGTGCTCGATGATCCCGCCATCGCCGCAGTGGTCATCGCCACGCGCCACGACAGTCATGGGCGCTACGTCATCGAGGCCTTGCAACGCGGCAAACATGTCTTTGTGGAGAAACCCTTGTGCGTCGACTCGGCTGATTTGCCGCTGATCGAGGCCGCGGCCCGCGCCTCAAAAGCAACGCTGACCGTCGGTTTCAATCGCCGGCACGCACCACTCATGCTGAAACTGATCGCGCATTTCGCTGGTCGTGCCGAGCCGATGGCGCTGGTCTATCGCGTCAATGCCGGGCGCATCCCGCTCAAGTCGGAGCTCGGCTGGGTGCATGAAACCGGTGCCGGTGGTGGCCGCATCATCGGCGAGGCCTGCCACTTCGTCGACACGCTGCAGGCCGTCACCGGCTCGGATCCGGCCTGGGTCACTGCGCACGCCGTCAACCCGCGCCGCAACGATCTCGCCGGCGACGACATCGTCACCATGACCATCGGCTTCGACGACGGCTCGCTCGGCACCGTGCACTACTTCTCCAACGGCGACGCCAGCTATCCGAAAGAACGCCTCGAGGTCTTTGCTCAAGAGCGCATGGCTGTGCTCGATAACTATCGCCGTCTCGATCTCGTGGCCAAGAATGCCACCAAGACCGTGCGCAGCCTTTCCCTCGACAAGGGCTTCAATGGCGAGGCGCAAGCTTTCCTGGCCGCCTGCCGCACCGGCACACCGGCCATTCCTCTCGAAAGCCTCCTCGCCACCACGGCAACCACCATTGCCGCGGTCCAGGCCATCGCCGGATCGGGTGACGTGTCCGACCGCCATGAGCATGAGGCCGCCGAATGACGACGTCCGAGTGGCTCACTGAAATTGCTGAGCGTGTGGCGCAGGTGGCCGCAGCGATCGCCATTCTGTTCGCCTGCGCCGTCATAGTGCACCAGCACAGCCATCAGGCCGATCGCGCGCCGTATGTGGCCGTCGATGATGCGCTTGGGAACGTTTCCGCCAGCATGATTGCGCTTGGCCGCAATGGCTTTCCGGCCAGTCCGATGCAGGGTGCAGCCGGCACTGCAGATCCAAGGCGTAACGACGTGCAGCTTAATTATGGCTATGCGCCGTTCATGCTGGGAGCGGCGTTGGATTGGATGTTCGGCACATCGTATCCCGTGCTGAGAGGCGTGCATGTGGGGGGGCTCGTGCTGGCCATTGGTGCTGCGTGGCTCGCCTTTCGATCCTCCACGGCTCTGGCGCCGCTGCTCTTCACCGGCATAGTCGCGATTGTGCTGTGGCCGACCCAGTGGCCGATGTTTCGGCCCGACATTGGCACAGCCCTGTCAGCTATAGTGGCCATCGCATGTGCGATGGCAGCCTTGCGCAAGAACGGTCTTCTGGCTTGGCTTGGCACCGGTTTTTTTGCCGCGACAGCTTTCGGCTCGCATCAGATTGCCTGGGCGCTGGTGCCTTGGGCAGGCATCATGTGGTTGATTGGCGTCGCCTTGACAGAGCGCGGTCGTCGCTGGAGCGACATTACGATCGGCCCCTTCGTCGCCGTGGTGGCCGGTGGCCTCCTCGGCTTGCTCGCCTACGCGCGTGGCATCGACTGGCGCCTCAGCGATATCTATGCCGTTTGGACGGCATCGTGGGATCTTCTTGCGGGACAAACCAAGCTGTCGTTTGCCGAGGTGCTCGGGAAACACTTCGGATCTGCCTGGGGTGCCATTCGCTCGGGCTGGGTCTGGTCACTGTACTTCGGGCTCTTTGCCGGACTGACGTTGGGTGCCGTTTTGGCATGGCGCCGACATCCCTTGCTGCGACCGGTCGTGGCGACGGTCGTACCTGGGGCGCTGGCGGCGCTCGCTTATCTCTTGGGGATCGGCTTTTATCGCAACTGGCACTCCGGCTACACCTTGCTGGTGCAGTTGGCGACTGCGTGGGCGGCCGTGGCGGCACTCGCTGCTGTCGTCTATGTCGCACGCGAGCACTTCGGCGAACGCGTGCGGCCGTGGCTTGCTGCGGCCACGTTGGTTGGTGCGACCGTTCTCGGTATGCACAGCTATCGACAGGCCGCCGCAGGCACGACGTGGAGCGCCTATGCGCCCGGCTACGTGCCCTTCTCGGAGTATGAAGGTCGTGTTTTCGCCGAGGTTCCCAACGGGGCGTCGGCTGCCGGCAGTATTATCTTTGGCTTGAAGTCGGGTACGCGCCATCATCTGGTGCAACTCGCCGACTTGGTGGCGCTGCTCGAACGGATGGGGCCCGAGAGCCGCAAACGGATGCTGCCGGATCACCTGGTCTTGAATGATGCTCTTTCAGATGCGGTGCGGCTCGTTGCCGACGCCACAGCCAATATGCGGCAACGGCAGCTCGCCATGGGAGGTGGACTGATCGGCGGGCAGGGTCCGTTCAGCCTGCCCGGCATCGCATATGCCGAGACATCGATCGTCTATGCTGAGCCTTACGGTGAAACGCGCGTCATGACGCGGGGCGGCGCTGGCAGTCCGTCCGTTGCGATCTATGACACCGTTGCACAGACGTGGTCATCGCGGTTTGTCCCGAGCCAACCACTCGCGCAGTCCGAGGCCGCCGTTGTCCTCGCCGTCAAAGGATCAGCCAAACCCCTCCCTGCCGCGGCTGGTTTGTCGCTTCGGGTCGAGCCCGGCACCTACCTGGTCGAAGTCGACATCTCCGCCCGCACAGGTGGCACCGCGATCGTGACGGGTTCGACCACGGCAACTTTCGAAGTCGATCCGGGGCAAGTCAATCCGCTGGGGAAATCCAGTGCCGGGCTGGCCCTTGTCGGCAACAAGTCTCAGCACGTCATCGTGCGGGCGCCGTCGGGCATCGGACACGTCGGCTATTTCGGTGAGGCCCTCATTCGACCGCTGACCATCAAGCGCATCGAGCGGCTCGTGGTCGATCCCGAGCGGACGACGCCGGTCAGCTTGCCGCCGCTGGCGGATTGGAAGGCCATGGCTCCAGGCGCCAAGGTCGTCTTGACGGGAGACGGGCGCGGCGCCTCCACTGTGGGGGCAGGGATTCCTGTCGGCTATCAGCTCGCAAGCCCGCCGTTTGCTGTCCCGGCCGATGCAATCATCAGCGTTCGGTTTGATCTGGGCGAGCCCCCCGTGCGCTTGGCACTCGGGATGATCGACAACAAAGGTTTCTGGATCGGCCAGCCCGCAACCGATGGCCGGTTGACGATCAATACGCGAGGGAATACGTCAGTCCGACTGCTGCTTGCCAATCTGGAGGGCAAGGCACTGCCGGAGCCGGCCCGTTTCGAGTTCCGCCTCGATGGCGCCTCGACGGTCGAGACCTACGGGCCCAAGCGTCTCTACGTCGATCTCCTGGCCCGCTGCTTTGGCGTCGCCGGCAAACCCGTGGACGTGGCCGCATGCAAATAGAGGCGAGCGCTGCTGTGGGCAATGCTAAGGAGCGTACCGTGAGCGAGGCTGCTGTCACTTGCCCGGTGTGCCGATCCGAGCTGCTGGTGCCAACCAGCGTTGCCTTGTCCTATGGCCGCTTGCATGGCTGCACGGGCTGCGGTTCGGGGATTCTCCTGCCCCGCCCGACGCAGCACGATCTGAGTGCCCAGCATGCCAACGACGATTACTTCGATCATCCCTACTTCGAGGCGCGGCGCCAATTGACGCCGGATCTGGCCTATCGCTATGGCGAGCGTGCCGCGGAGCTTGTCGCGTTGATCGGCCCGCTCGCAGGCCGACGTGTGCTTGAAGTCGGTTGCGATACGGGGCTTTTCGTCGGCTATTTGCGCGATCGCCACGGGGCGGCGTCGGTTGGTGTTGACGTTGCGCACAAGGCCGTGGCCGAAGCGCGCAAGGCCGGTCTCGACGTGCGGCTCGGCACCCTCGAGCAACTGGCATTGCCACCGCACTCATTCGATGTCATCTGCGCCTATGATCTGATCGAGCACGTCGCCGATCCCGCCGGCTTCCTCAAGGAAGCGGCAAGTATTCTGGCTCCAGGTGGCATCATCGTCATCGAGACGCCGAACTATGACGGCTTGATCTATCGGCTGGGTCGCGGTTTGGCGCAGCTGCCGCTCGGACTGGCTGTCACACGGGCGGGGCAGAAGCGGTTGTGGCCCCCATTCCATGTGCAGTATTTCAATGCCGCGTCGTTGTCCGGCATCCTGGCTGCGAACGGATTTACCGCGACCAACGTGCAGGGACGGGAATTGGCGTCAGCCGAGCTTGCGGTTGGATGGCCGGTAAAGCCGATCGTACTCGGCATCTTTGCGCTATCGCATGCGGTGCGGGCCAACACCCTCCTGCATGCCCACGCGAGGCGGGCACAGTCTTGAGCATGGTTGCCAAAATCGAGGAGCACCCAGTCGTGGACAGCAAGCCGGACGACCTCAAGGCGCGCGTTCGATCGTTCTGGGAACAGGCACCTCTGTTCACCGGAGAGACGGCGGCCGAAGCCGGTACGCTCGACTACTTCCGGGCGCACGAGGCCGTGTACCTCAGCGATGTTTTCCCCAAGGGCGATATCCCCAAGCGCTTCTTTCCGTTTTCTGGCGGTGCCAGCGTGCTCGATGTCGGCTGTGGGCCTGGTTTCTGGACCCGCTCATTGGCGCGGCGCGGCTATCGCACCTCAGCCGTCGATCTGACGCAGAAGGCCGTCGACCTGACCCGTCGCAGCCTCGACCTGTTCGATCTCGATGCCGAGGTGCGTGTGGGTGATGCCGAAGCCTTGCCGTTTCCGAGCGGTACCTTCGATGGTGTCGTTTCGCACGGTGTCATTCACCACACGCCCAATACGCAGACCTGTGTCAACGAGATCGCCCGCGTCCTGAAGCCGGGTGGCATTGCCGTCGTCAGCGTCTACTACAAGAATTTGGTGTTGCGCTCGCCAGCCTTGACGCGTGCAACGGCGACTGTGCTCTCCCGTGTGGTGTCTTTACCCGGGCGGGGCCGCGAAAAGCTGCTGTCGTCGGGCGATGCCGACGAAATCGTGCGTCTCTATGACGGCAGCGACAACCCACTCGGCAAGTCCTATCGCCGCGATCAGTTCGAGGCGATGTTTGTTAAAGCTGGTTTGGTCGTCGAGATGCGGTGGCGATGGTATTTCCCGCTCAGAAGCTTCGGCAGATTGGGCAAGGCTCTGCTTCCCGCTCATAGATTCACTTCGGATAATTTCGGCCTCATGATCGCTGTTCGGGCGTCAAAGCCGACACAACGGAACGCCACGCAATGAAGATTCTCGGACTGACGAGCTACTTCCACGATTCTTCTGCCTGCCTGCTGGTCGATGGCATGCCGGTAACCTTCGTCGAGGAGGAACGGCTCAATCGCGACAAGCACACCGCCGAATTCCCCACGCAAGCTATCAAGTGGGTGCTCTCGGAAGCCAAGATCGGCATCGATGATGTCGACGAGATTGCCTTCTACCTTGATCCGCAGAGCTACCTGCGCACCGGCGTCAAGGCGGCAATGGCCAATTTTCCGCGCTCGCTGCGGCTGGGACTTCCAAGTGCGGGCACGCGCTCGCCGTTCGGCCGCATCTGGAAGATGTCCCGCCTCAAGCACGAGATCAAGGCACACGTCGGTGGTACAGGCCGTGCGCCGGTCCATTTCATCGATCACTACCGCACGCATCAGGCGGCTGCTTTCTACGCCTCCGGGTACGATGACGCAGCCGTCATGACCATGGACTTCGCCGTCGACGGCACCACCGAGGTCATTGCCCACGGTCGCGGCACCCGCATCGACGACAAGCTCAAGCACCATGTGCCGAACGGCTTCGCACTCGTTTACGCGACAGTTACGCATCTGCTCGGCTTCAAATGGTACGACGAATTCAAGGTCATGGGCATGGCCGCCTACGGCAAGCCGAAGTATCTCGACAAGGTGCGGCAGCTCTATCATCTGAATGAAGAGACGGGCGAACTCGCCCTCGACTTCAAGTATTTCGAATTCCAGAACCACGGCATGTCAAAGCTGTTCTCCGACAAGGCCATGGAGTTGTTCTGGGTGCCGCGCACCAAATCCGATCCCATCACAGAGCGCGAGTATGATCTTGCTGCCTCGTTGCAGGCCGCCACCAACGAGTACGGCATCGCCATGGCGCGCCTCGCCAAGCGCCTGACGGGCTCGAAGAATCTGTGCATGGCCGGTGGCGTCGCGCAGAACTGCCTCATGAACCAGAAGATCTGCGAGTCGGGTCTGTTCGAGAACGTGTTTTTGCAACCGCTTGCCGGCGATGTCGGCTGCTCACTCGGCGCTGCGCTCTGGCGTTGGCATGGCGTGCACGGCAAGCCGCGCCAGTACAAGATGGACCATCTTTATCTCGGCCCCTCTTACGACGCCGACGCCGACCGTGTTTCGGATTCCGGCGTTCTCGTCGAGCGGCCGAGCACGAACTGGCATGCCGACGTTGCCAAGGCGATCGCCGATGGTCTCGTCATCGGCTATTTCGGCGGCCGCATGGAGGCTGGTCCCCGGGCATTGGGCTCCCGCTCGATCCTGGCCGACCCGCGCCGGACCGACATGAAGGACATCCTCAATTCTCGCGTCAAGCACCGCGAGCATTTCCGCCCCTTCGCGCCGTCGGTGCTGGCCGAGGAGGTCGATCGCGCCTTCGAGCCACTGCCCGCCTGCCGCTCGCTCGACTACATGATCGTGACCATGAATGTGCGCCCCGAGTGGAAAGCCAAACTGCCAGCCATCACACACGGCGATGGCACCGCCCGCGTGCAGACGGTGCAGAAGGCATTCAATCCGAACTATCACCAGGTCATCTCGGAATTCTACAAGCTCACCGGCGTGCCGATGGTGATAAACACCTCGTTCAACGACAACGAACCGATCGTCTGCCGGCCCGAGGACGCGGTCGCCTGCTTCAAGCGCACGCGCATCGATCTGCTGGTGCTGAACGGGCGCCTGTTCTTCCGCGAGGACAACACGGCAGCGCTGGCTGCTTGAGGCGCTGCGGCGCATCTTCCGGAGGACACTCGCGTGCCGCTCGATCTGTCATTCGCCGACACCGTGGAGCGGTTCTATGAACCCATCCATACCCAGTATCACGAAGGCCCGACGGCGGGTGAGCTGCGCGCCTGGCTGCAGCGCACCTTCGCAGAAACGCGGGGCTTGAAAGCGCTTGATGCCGGCTGCGGCTTTCACCTGACCAACACCAAGTCCCTTAAGGCGGCCGGCTTCGAGACGACGTCGATCGACCTCAATCCTCCGCCCGGCGCCATTAAGGGTTCAGTGCTGGATGTCCCACTCTCGGATGGCAACTTCGATCTGGTGATCAGCACGGGTGTCCTGCATCACACACCCAACCCGCCGAAAGGCATGGCCGAGATCGCGCGCGTCATGAAGCCCGGCGCCAAGGCCTACATCTCGCTCTACTGCTTTCGTGCGTGCATGTGGGAGTGGATCGTGCGCTCGTGGCGGCTGTTCGGCCGCGTGGTGCCGTTCAAGGTCATGCACCGGCTGTTCAGCTGGAGCCCGACAATCAATAATTTCGTCCTCGACCACATGTATGTACCGACGCTGTGGCTCTATACGCGCGACGAGGTCGTGGACATGGCCAAGACTGCCGGACTGGAACTGGTCGAGGACTTCCGCTCCGTTATCGACAAGGGACCCGGCACCGGCGACGGCCTGCTGCGTGTGTTTGTGTTCAAGAAGCCGTAGGCCGCCGCTCCGTCGGTACATTTTCCACTTGCAGCAGCTGCTCCGCTTCGTCCCGGCGGCACCGCTCCCCAGAGAGTGTCCTGATGAACGTTGTGATGGCTCAAACGGTGTCGACGATCAGCTCGCGCATGGTGACGATGCGCTTGCTCGCATAGTTGGCCATCACGGATTTCCAGACGGCCAGCTTGGCTTCGAGCGTCACAGTGCTGCGCAGATAGGTGAAAGCCTGGCCGCCGAAATCCGTGGCAGGATCGATGAGATCGAGCGGATGGGCGACATGGTAATAGTCCGCTGGCCGACGTCGCATAGCGCTTGCAATCAGGCGCTGCGAGGTCCGCTCGGAGAGCGAGAATGCCAGTGAATGCCAGTAAGGCAACCGCAGTGTCGCAACCGGCATCGGCGAAGCTTTGAGCGTGCGGTGGGCCATGCTCTCGTGCTGCTGCGCCGGGCCGAACATCACGCGACGCCAATCCCGCCGCCAGATGCGAATGCGATCGCGCGCTGCGGGACTTAACCAGTAGACGGCGGGCGGCTGCAGCATCATCAGCCATGATGGGAACAGGCTGCAGTCGTAGGCATAGCCAAGTTCGTCGAGCACCGGCCAGATGCGAGGGTCGTCATACCAGCCCGGCGCCACATAGCCGATGGGCGCGGTGCCGATCGTGTCGGCGATAATCGCATGGGCCCGCCGGATCTGCGCCTCGGCGGCCGCATCGTCCAGGGCCAGGATCTGTGGCGGATGCGACCAGGAATGGCTGGCGATCTCATGGCCCAGAGCGTGCCAAGCTTTCACATACCGCGCATGCTCGGGCACCTCCAGATCGCACCCGACAATGAATAATGTGAGCTTGGCATTGTGTTCCGCCGCCCAGTCTATCATGCGCGGCATCATGCGCGTGTAGACGGGATCGGGGCCGTCAGGGACTGCGGCGCCGACGTGTTGGGCGTAAGTCCATAGCGCGTCGACATGCACATGCAGGGCCATGCGATCGAGCGTGGCTGGCTCTGTCGCCGACTTGGCGCTATGAGGAGCGCTCGGCTGGTTCGATGTGCGGGGTTCCATGCAGCTTGCCCTCAAGTTCGCTCTTATCGTGCTCAATGCATTCTGCATCGTTTCGGGTCAGGCGCTGATGGGCGTCATGTCGCGCGCGCTGACGCAACCGATTGAGCCCTGGCGCGCCGTGCGCGAACTTGCCCAGCATCCCGCCAGCTATGGTTTTCTCGCCTGCTATGCCTTGAGCACCCTCGTCTACATGGCCCTGCTCAGAAGCTACGCGCTGGCCGAGGTCACGCTCTCAATCCTGGTTGTGATCATCGTCATGACTGCGCTCTATACCTATTGGCTCGGCGACCAGATGTCAGCCCGGCAATGGGCCGGCGTTGTCGTCATCCTCCTTGGCGTGATCCTTCTGCAAGGGCGCTGAAGGAAGACCGGACCACACGCCAGCAACCGATGCGGAGTGAACCCGATTCCTGCGATGGCAGATCCGAGCAGCAGCGGACGGGGGCGGTGAGGCCGTTGGCGCGCGCGCCGCATGCGCAGCCGGCATCCGAGGGCACAAGCAAAGAGCCCATGCGCCTCAAACTACCACAGGCGCAGCCTGTTGGGCGCTGACGCCGAACACGCGGCGGTAGCGCTCGATCTCGGCGGCGGGGCCAACGGCCTTGGTTGGATTGTCCGAGAGTTTCACGGCGGCGCGGCCGTTGGCGGAAATCACCTTGCAGACAATGGAGAAGGGGTCGAGGCGGCCGGCCGCGTCGAAATCACGGAAGTCGTTGGTGAGCAACGTACCCCAGCCGAAACCCATGCGAATGCGGCCGTTGAAATGGCTGTGCAACTGCTCGATGGTGTCGACGTCGAGCCCGTCGGAGAAGATGGCGAGTTTCAAGCGTGGATCCTGGCCGCGCCGCTGCCACCAGTCGATGACCATCTCGCCGCCGGCAATGGGATCGCCGGAATCGACGCGGATGCCGGTCCACTGGGCTGTCCAGTCGGGCGCCCGCTCCAGGAAACCCTTGGTGCCGAAAGTGTCGGGGAGCAGGACGCGCAGATTGCCGTCATAGTCTTGCTGCCAGTCGGCGAGCACGCGGTAAGGCGCCTCGGCCAGTTCCTGGTCATTGCGGGCGAGTGCGGAATAAACCATCGGCAGCTCGTGCGCGTTGGTGCCAATTGCTTCCACCTCGCGGCGCATGGCGATGAGACAATTCGAAGTGCCGAGGAACGAGGGCCCGAGGCCTTCCAGCATGGCTTGCACGCACCAGTCCTGCCACAGGAAGCCATGGCGCCGCCGGGTGCCGAAATCGGCGATGCGCAGACCGTTGAGCGATTTGAGGCGCTGGATCTTCTCCCAAACGCGCGTCATGGCGCGGGCATACAGCACCTGCAGCTCGAACTTTCCCATGCCTTTGGTGACGGCGCGCGAATGCAGCTCCATGATGACGGCCAGTGCCGGGATTTCCCACATGGTGGTCTCGATCCACGGCCCCTCGAAGGTCAGCTCATACTGGTCGCCCCGCTCTTCCAGGTGGTAGGCCGGAAAGCGGAAGCCCTCGAGCCAGGCGATGAACTCCGGCGCAAACATCTGCCGCTTGCCGTAGAACATGTTGCCGCGCAGCCAGGTGGATTCGCCGCGCGACAACGACAGCGTGCGGATGTGATCGAGCTGCTCCTTCAACGCGCCCTTGTCGATGAGCTTGGCCAGCCGCACCTGGTGCGAGCGATTGATGATGCCGAAGGTAACGGTGGCGTCGCGATGGCGGCGGAAAATGGTCTGCGCCATCAGCAGCTTGTAGAAGTCCGTGTCGAGCACGGAGCGCACGATGGGATCGATTTTCCAGGAGTGACTGTAGACGCGGGTGGCAATGTCGGTCATGCGCAGCAGGCCTTGGGTTCAGTGCGTGGGAAGGCCGCGTCCGGCGCGGGGCCAATCGAGAGCCTGAGTGTGCGCGATCCCTGGCGCCGTGGCAAATCGGCCGATCCGCGGGGTTAAGCGGCCGGCCAATTCCGATAGACGGCGGTTTAACTGGTACCGATAGCGTGACGCTCGAGCCACCAGACGGGGTATTCAGGTCGCGTCAATCATGCGGCTGTCCGATTGTCGGCGGACGATTATCCACAGGCCGCTGTGGAAAAGCAGGCAAATTCTCAGTTTCCGAACACAAGGCCGAGTGGCTGCGATAGGTTTGTCGTCATGGAGACGGTTTCCTGCGCCGGAACCCCACCCGGTCCCCCCGGTAATTCCTAACGCCGCGCAGGATACGGCCCCGGCTTTGACGCCGGGGCCATTTTTGTTGAGGCAGCGATCGGGCGCAACGTCGCGGGAACCCGACAAGAGTCGCTCAGGTGGCGGCCTTCTTGAGGTTGTCGGCGACCTTGCCCCAGTGCACCGTATTCCACCAGGCGGCGAGATAATCTGCACGGCGGTACTGGTGCTTCAGGTAATAGGCGTGTTCCCAAACGTCGATGCCGAGCAACGGCTTGGCGCCAAGCTCCATGTGTGGGGTGTCCTGGTACGGCGTGTTGACGGCGGCGAGCTTCTTGTCCTTGGTCAACACCAGCCAAGCCCAGCCTGAACCGAAGCGGGTCATGGCAGCCTGATTGATGGCTTCCTTCATCTTGGCCAGGTCGCCAAATGCCCCATTGATGGCGGCGTTCAATTCCTCGGGCGGGGCCTTTGGGCCACCCGGCGTCATGACATCCCAGAAGAAGGTGTGGTTCCAGTGCCCGCCGCCGGCATTGCGAACGGGCGTGCGCACCGCTTCGGGCACGGTTGGCAGATTGGACAGGATGTCGACGATCGGTTTGGCGGCCAGATCCGGCCATTTCTCGGCTTGGGCATTCAGAATGCCGATGAAGGCGTTGTGATGGTTCTTGTGGTGAAAGCCCATGGTCGCGGCGTCGATGTGTGGCTCCAGCGCCTCGTAAGCATAGCCGAGCGGCGGCAAGGTAAAGATCGGCGCTTTCTGCTGAGCCATGGCGACCGAAGCCCGACCGATCAGTGCCGGGGCGGCGAGCGCAGCGACAGCGCCGGCAGTCAAATGCAGCGTGTGACGGCGATTCATGGTGAATGCTCCTTTCGGGGGAACGGGGGGCGCGAAGAAGGGTGGGCATGGGTCAGGGTGGGTCGGTGTCGGAGGCTGGTTCCAAAAACGCACCTCAAGAACGCCGGCAGGACCGGAGCCGATCTACCCGATGTGTGTCACACTTGCGTGATCGGACCAAAGGCCTCGCGAATTGACGATATCAGAGCCTACACTCTCGATGATGGCGGAAGAACAGCAAAAACTGCGTCTCGACGTGGCCCTCGTTGCGCGCGGGCTGGTGGTATCGCGGGCTCGGGCGCGCGACATCATCAAGCGCGGTGAAGTCTCGGTGAATGGCGCTGTCATGCTCCGCACGGCCTACATGGTAACTGCCGCGAGCCGTATCGATTTGGCGCCAGGGGCCGGCGATTACATCTCGCGCGGGGCGTTGAAGCTGCGACCGGCGCTGCAAGCGTTCGGGCTGTCGTCCAGCGGCCGCAATTGCCTGGATGTCGGAGCGTCCACCGGAGGTTTCACGGAGGTGCTGCTGCAAGATGGCGCCGCCAAGGTCTATGCCGTCGACAACGGCCGGGCGCAATTGCATCCCGATCTCGCCGCCGATCCACGCGTGGTCTCACTCGAGGAAACCGATGCGCGCCGCCTCGACGCCGAAGTGATCGCCGACCCCATCGGTGCAATCGTCGCCGACGTCAGCTTCATCTCGCTGCGCAAGGCACTGCCGGCGGCGCTGGAACTGGCGGCGCCGGGCTGCTGGCTGGTGGCGCTGATCAAACCGCAGTTCGAGGCCGAGCCGACGTGGATCCCTAAAGATGGCGTCGTCACCGATACGGATGTGCACCAGGATGTGGTAGAGGCGGTCGTGGCGTGGCTCGCCGCGCGTCCAGGCTGGCGTGTGCTTGGCACCCTGGAGAGTCCCCTGAAGGGTGGCGATGGCAATACCGAGTTCCTGCTTGGGGCAATCTATGGCACCTGAAGACATCCACGCAGTGGTTCGGCTCGGCGCAGCCGGCGATGGTGTCGTCGATGTGGCGGGTGCCCCAGTCTATGTGGCCGGTGTGTTGCCTGGCGAGCAGGTGGCGCTCGGCGACGGAGTGCCGCGTCGGGTCGGCTCCACTGTCAGTCCCGATCGCCGGTTGCAGCCGCTTTGCTCGCATGTCGAACGCTGCGGCGGCTGTGCGCTCCAGCACATGACGGACGCTGCCTACCGCAATTGGAAGCCGACGCTGCTGACCAACGCCTTGCGCACGCAGGGCCTCGATGTCGCATTGCAACCGATGATCTCGGCGCCGCTGGACTCGCGTCGGCGTGCGGTGCTGGCCGTGCGCCGTAGCGGCGACGACATCGCGCTCGGCTTCCATGGACGCCGCTCGAGTGAGGTGGAGAACTTGCTCGACTGTGCCATCCTGACGTCGCGGATCGTGGCGGCATTGCCGGGTCTGCGCGCGCTGGCAAGCATGTTGCTGCCGGCAAAGCTGGAAACCCATGTCACGGTGATTGAGACCTCGGCCGGTCTCGACGTCGCCTTTGCAGCCGGGCGTGCCGAACTGGCCCCAGGTGAGCGCCATCGCATCACCGAGGCGGTGGCACGGCAGCGATTGGCGCGACTGTCGGTGGCGGGTGACATTTTCGTTGCGTATGGCGAACCGGTGCTCGCGATCTCAGGCGTCGCCGTTGTGCCGCCACCCGGGGCCTTTCTGCAGGCCGCGCAACAATCCGAGCAGGCGATGGCAGCCATCGCGGCCGGAGCCGCGCGCAAGGCCAAACGGGTCGCTGACTTGTTTGCGGGGCTGGGCACGTTCACCTTCGCGCTGGCGCGACAAGCTCAGGTGCTGGCCATCGATAGCGACCGCTCCTTGATCGATGCGCTGACCCACGCAGCACGCAAGGCCCAAGGCTTGAAACCCATTGAGGCCAAGGTGCGCGATCTCTTTCTCGATCCCCTGTCGCCGCGCGAGTTGGACACCTTCGATTTGGTGGTGTTCGATCCACCGCGCGCCGGTGCGAAGGCGCAGGCCGAGCAGTTGGCGAAATCGAAGGTGCGGACAGTTGTTGCCGTCTCCTGTAACCCGGCCACGCTGGCGCGCGATCTGCGGACGCTGGTCGGCGGCGGTTATGGGATCACGTCGATCACGCCCGTCGATCAATTCCTGTTCACGCCGCATCTGGAAGCCGTAGCAGTGCTGGAACGGCCTCGTGCGCCACGATGACCATCGTTCACAAGGATGCTATGCGATGTGACGTGATTGCCGCGCCCAGTTGTGATACGCGTTCAATATCTGCAACCTTCGGGGAGTGACGGATATGAGCGGTATCGGAACGGGATGGATTGTTCTCGGCGTGCTGGCGGCCTTGGCGTTGCTGCTGATCGGCACGTACAATGGGCTCGTGTCCATGCGCAATCGCTGCCGACAGGCCTTCAGCGACATCGACGTGCAGTTGAAGCAGAGGCATGACCTCGTCCCCAACCTCGTCGAGACGGTCAAGGGCTATGCCAGTCACGAGAAGGACACACTCGACGCCGTCATCAAGGCCCGCAATTCGGCTATGGGTGCTCAGCAGGGCTCGGCGGGGCAGGCCGCAGCAGAGGGTCAACTCTCCGGTGCCATTGGTCGCCTGATCGCACTGGCCGAGGCTTATCCTGACTTGAAGGCCAACACCAACTTCCAGCAACTGCAGAGCGAACTCTCCGACATCGAGAACAAGATCGCCGCCGCCCGCCGCTTCTTCAACAACGCCGCCTCCGAGTACAACAGCCGGCGCGAAAGCTTCCCCGCCGTGCTGTTCGCCGGCGCTCTCGGATTCAACCCGCAAGATTTCTTCAATCTCGACGAGGGCGAGCGCAAAGCCGTCTCAACGGTGCCGAACGTCAAGTTCTGATCGCGAATTTGCGTCAACATCGACACGGCACGTTGCCGCGAGGAAGGCAGGACAGTGATGTTCCAGTCCTACGGCCTCTATGGCCACATCCAGACCAACCGGATCCGCTCGGCCATCCTGCTCGCCGGCTTCGTGTTGCTGCTGCAGGCGCTGACCTTCTCGCTGATGCTGATTGCCAACGCCACCATGGACATGATGCACGCCCCGCTAAGTGTGCATCTGGCCAACACGGCCGAGACCTACAAGCGCCTCTGGCCGGTAGCCATGCTGGTGGCCTTTGTCTGGTTCGCCATCGCCTATGTCGCCAACACAGCCATGACCAACTATGCCACAGGCGCGCGTTCGGTGACGCGGGAGGAAGAGCCGCGCCTCTACAATGCGCTGGAAAACCTCTGCATCTCGCGCGGCATTACCATGCCCAAGCTGCAGATCATCGATGACGCCGCGCTTAACGCTTTTGCCTCCGGTCTCAATGAGAGCCAGTATGCCGTCACGGTGACGAAGGGGCTGATCGATGCCCTCGACAACGAAGAGATGGAAGCGGTCCTCGCGCATGAACTCACGCACATCCGCAACAAGGATACGCAGCTGCTCGTCGTCGCCATCATCTTTGCCGGCGTGTTCGCGTTTTTCGGCGATCTGATCATGCGCGGCTGGGATTTCCCGTATGGCTTCCCGCCGCGCAGCCGGCGGTCGAGCGAGGATCGCGCGTCATCGAGTTCCGAGTCCGACAACACTTCGAGTGGCTCGAAGGGTGGCGGCGGCGCCATAGCCGCCATCATTCTCGCGGTCGTCGTCATCATCATCACCTACGGCATCTCGACGCTCATTCGCTTTGCGCTCTCCCGTTCGCGCGAATATCTGGCCGACGCCGGCGCTGTTGAGTTGACCAAGAATCCGGACGCACTCATTCGCGCGCTGAAAAAGATCGATACACGCGCCCACATGGAGGTGCCCTCGCGCATGGAGGCCTTCTTCATCGAGAACCCGCTGGAAGATCGCATCACCGGCTGGTTCGCGACCCATCCCTCGATGGCCAACCGCATCGAAGCCCTTGTGCAGCACGGCGGCGGCCGTGAGGCGATCGAAGGCGGCAAGGCAGCGGTTGCGCGATGAGGGCTGCGGCTTCCGCTAATTGAGGGTTCTGTGATAGGTTTGCGCGTATGAATGAACTCACGCATCTGGCGAGCAAGCAACGATCAACGCAAGCTGCCGAGGGCCTGCCACGCTGGCGGTGGACCACGGCTGAGCTTGTGCGGTTGACGGAGCTTGGGGCCTTCACCGCCGAGGATCGGTTCGAGCTCATTGGCGGGGAGATGGTGCCGATGCCACCAGTCGGGCGGCGGCACGAGGTCGTGGCGAGTGAGATCGAAGATTGTTTCCGTTCGAGAGCGGCGGCATCGATCCGGGTTCGAACCGAGCGGCAACTCAACCTCACCGACGATACATATGCCAAGCCCGACATCTTCATTCACGATGCGGGTGTCCGCCCGCCCGACGTTCGCGGAGATACAGCCCTCCTGGTTCTGGAAATAGCCGCTTCGGGCCTGACCGTTGATTTGACCACCAAGGCGAAGCTCTACGCTCAACACGGCGGGCGCGAATACTGGGTGGTGGATGCCGCCACGCTTATGACCACGGTGCATCGCGACCCCGGTCCCGATGGATTTGGTCAATTGCGTGAAGTTGCAGCGACAGATCCTCTGGTGCCGCTACTGGTGCCGGAGTTAGCCGTGCGCATGGCCGATCTGAAGCTCGACTAAGCCGGGCCTCAGACGCGCTGCACCGTGAATGTGCAGTGCGCGTGCCCTTGCGACAGGCATTGCGTTTCCTCGGCGATCACGGCTGCAGGCTGGCCTGCGTCTCCCGCCGCCCATTCGAGACAGCCGGCCAATGAGCCAGCAAACATCGAGCATTCGCAGTGCCCGGTGCGGCCAAGCTGCAAGGCAAATGCCGAACTGTCGACGCGGACGCGCGCGGCTGGTCCCAGGAGGTCTACGGCTTCGATCGTGAAGCGCCCCCAGCCGCGCTGCGACAGGCGGTTCAAATAGTGCCGGAACACCGCCACATCCCTGAGCCCGTGCGTCTTGGCCTCCGCCGTCGCCCACTCCACTGCGGACTTGTGACTGGCGGCGTACAACAGCGCTGCGTGCCGGTCCCGCCCAAGTTCCCCGTCCATCGCCGCATAGTAGTTCACGAAAAAATGGCGCGGCATGTAGATCATCGGCAGGCCATCGGTCGACCAGATGCCGGTCGCGGGATCGACATCGATGGGAACTTGCGGGTCGGCCATGGAATGCTCCGGAGTGCGTCGGGGTCAGACCCTTGGGTCTGACCCCAGGCTCGTCAAAACAGCCCGTCGATCTGGCCCTTGTCATTGAAGCGAATGAACTCCGCCGACGGCGCCTTGGGCAGGCCGGGCATGGTCATGATCTCACCGCAGATGGCGACGATGAAGCCCGCGCCCGCCGAGAGGCGCACCTCGCGTACGGGAATCGTGAAGCCGGTCGGCGCGCCGCGCTGGTTGGGATCGGTCGAGAACGTGTACTGCGTTTTGGCGATGCACACGGGCAGGCGGCCGTAGCCCATGTCCTCCCAGGTCTTGAGCTGGTCGCGGATCGCCTTCTCCGCCACGACGCCGTCGGCGCGGTAGATTTTCTTGGCAATCGTCTCGATCTTGGCCAGCAGCCCCATGTCATCTGGATAGATCGGGGCAAAGTTGGCGACGCCGCTATCGGCGATCTCGGCCACGCGTTTGGCCATCGCCGCGATGCCCTTGCCGCCCTGGGCCCAATGCTTGTTGAGGAAGCACTCTGAGCCGAGGCCCTTCACATAGTCCATGACGATCGCCACTTCGGCGTCGGTGTCGGAAATGAAGTGATTGATGCCGACCACTGCGGGCACGCCGAAGGACTTCACGTTCTCGATGTGGCGGCCGAGGTTGGCGAGGCCCTTCTTGACGGCCTCGAGGTTTTCCTTACCGAGATCCTCCTTCTTGACGCCGCCGTTCATCTTGATCGCGCGCACGGTGGCGACGATCACGGCTGCTGCCGGTTTCAGACCAGCCTTGCGGCACTTGATGTCGAAGAACTTCTCGGCGCCGAGATCGGCACCGAAGCCGGCCTCGGTCACCACGTAGTCGGCGAGCTTCAACGCGGCCTTGGTGGCGACGACCGAGTTGCAGCCGTGGGCGATGTTGGCGAATGGACCGCCGTGGATCAGCGCCGGGCTGTTTTCGAGGGTCTGCACGAGATTCGGCTGCATCGCCTGCGCCAGCAGCACCGTCATGGCGCCATCGGCCTTGATGTCACGGGCATAGACGGGCGTGCGATCGCGGCGATAAGCGACGACGATGTCGCCCAAGCGCTTCTCGAGATCCTTGAGGTCATTGGCGAGGCACAGGATCGCCATGACTTCGGAGGCGACCGTAATGTCAAAGCCGGATTCACGGGGAAAACCGTTCGCCACGCCACCGAGCGAGATCACGTTCTCGCGCAGCGCCCGGTCGTTCATGTCCATGACACGACGCCACACGACGCGGCGCGTGTCGATGTTCTGAGCGTTGCCCCAGTAGATGTGGTTGTCGATCATCGCCGACAGCAGGTTGTGTGCCGACGTGATGGCGTGGAAGTCGCCGGTGAAATGGAGATTGATATCCTCCATCGGCACCACCTGGGCATAGCCGCCACCGGCGGCACCACCCTTGACGCCGAAGCAGGGGCCGAGCGAAGGCTCACGCAGGCAGATGGCCGCCTTCTTGCCGATGTGGTTGAGCCCATCGCCAAGGCCAACCGTGGTCGTCGTCTTGCCTTCCCCGGCCGGCGTCGGGTTGATGGCAGTAACCAGGATCAGCTTGCCATCCTTCTTGCCCTCGAGCGACTTGATGAAGGCGTCGGAGATCTTCGCCTTGTCATGGCCGAAGGGCAGCAGGTGCTCGCTCGGGATGCCGAGCTTGGCGCCGATCTCCTGGATCGGCTTTTTCTTCGCGTCGCGTGCAATTTCGATATCGGATCTGACCACGGCTTTTCCTCCGGCTGCTTTCTTGTCGGGCTCGGCGGCTTTGGGAGCCGGGGCGGCGAATGCGGAACCGACGAGAATGTCGGCGGATTTCGCCCACTCGGCGGCAGCGATTTTCTTGCCGTCAGCGCCGCGAACGCGTTTGATCAGGATGCGGCCATCGGCAGCCGCGACTGTTACTCCCTCGGCGTTGATCGCCACCACCTCGCCGGGAATGCCGACACCGGTTACGCGCGCGCTGTCGAAGATGTCGATCTTCTGGCCGCCGATGGTGCTCCAGGCGCCAGGGGCCGGATTCGCCGCACGAATGGTGTTGTAGACATCGGCTGCCGACTTCGACCAGTCGATCTCGGCGATGTCCTTCTTGAACCAGCTCTCATAGGAGCCCTTCTTTGGATCGGCCTTCAGACCCTGGTCGATCTTGGGCGCCTTGCCGGCTTTGACCAGATCGAGGCTCTCCAGCATGGCATCGACGCCGATGGGGAACAGCTTTTTGAAATAGACGTCGCCCAGCGTCTCGTCGGGGCCGATGTCGACCGTTTTCTGCAGCAGGATCGGGCCTTCATCGAGCCCCTCGTCCGGCCAGAAGATGGTGAGGCCGGTCTTGGTCTTGCCCATGGCGATCGGCCAATTGATCGAGGACGGGCCGCGGTGATCGGGCAGCAGCGAGGGATGGTACTGGAAGGTGCCAAGCTTTGGCGCATCGAGCACGGGCTGCGGCACGAACAGGAGCACATAGGCCATCATGCAAACGTCGGCATTGAAGCTCTTCATCAGTTCGAGGGCTTCCGGCGTCTTCCAGCTCTTCGGCTGGTGCACGGGCAGGCCCTTCTCCATGGCAAAGACCTTCAGCGGATCATCCGCTTTGCCAGCCTTGTCCGGCGCACAGCAGACGGCGACGATGTTCTCACCGCGCGCGAGTAGTTTCTCCAGGACGGCCTTGCCGAAGGCATCCTGTCCGTGAACGACGATACGCATTCTGTTCTCCCTCTCCCCGCCGCGCCTGTCTGGGCATCTGGGGAATTGTACGAGCGTTGCAGTGCGACGGGGAGAGGGGACTTGACGCCCCTCTCGCTTGAGTTACTCGGCCGCGGCCTTCTTCGGCGGCGGCTCAGTGGCGCCGGAGGCCTTGATCGCCGCGATCTCTTCCGCCGTGTATTTCAGGACATCAGCAAGGATTTCGCTCGTATGCTCGCCGAGCAGCGGCGATCGTTCGACGACCGTCGGGCTTGCCGACAGCTTGATTGGATTGCCTACCGAAAGATATTTGCCGCGCTTGGGGTGATCGACCTCGACGACGGTGCCGGTGGCGCGCAGTGATTGGTCCTCGGCCAATTCTTTCATCGACAGGATCGGCCCGCAGGGGATGTCAAATTTGTTGAGGATCTCCATGGCCTCGAACTTGGTCTTGGTCATGGTCCACTGCTCGATGCGCGCAAAGATCTGATTGAGCTTGGGTAGCCGCGCTTTCGGTGTCGCAAACTCCGCATCGGTCTTCCAGGTCGGCTCGCCGATGACGTCGCAGATCGGGCCCCATACGGGGGCCTGCGTGATGAAATAAATGTAGGCGTTCGGGTCTGTATCAGCGCCCTTGCACTTCAGGATGCGGCCGGGTTGGCCGCCGCCGGAGTCATTGCCGGCCCGGGGAACGCTGTCGCCGAACGGGATGCCCTCGCCATACTGGCTGTATTCGGTGAGGGGGCCGTGCGCGAGGCGCTGCTGGTCGCGCAGCTTGACGCGGGCGAGGTTCAAGACGCTGTCCTGCATGGCGCAGGTGACCCTCTGCCCCTGTCCAGTCTTGGTGCGTTGGAATAGTGCTGTGACGATGCCAAGGGCCAGATGCAACCCGGTGCCGCTGTCGCCAATCTGGGCGCCGGTGACCAGCGGCGGGCCATCGCGGAACCCTGTTGTCGATGCCGAGCCGCCGGTGCATTGCGCGACGTTCTCATAGACCTTGCAATCCTCGTAGGGGCCCGGTCCGAAGCCCTTGACGGAGGCGACGATCATGGTCGGGTTCAACTCGTGGATGCGTTCCCAGGTAAACCCCATGCGATCGAGCACGCCGGGGCCGAAGTTTTCGACGAGCACGTCACAGGTGAGGATCAGGCGCTCCAACACCTCCTTACCTTTGGCATTCTTGGTGTCGAGCGTGATCGAGCGCTTGTTGTGATTGAGCATGGTGAAGTACAGCGCGTCGGCGTTCGGCACGTCCATCAGCTGTCCGCGCGTGATATCGCCAGTGCCGGGGCGCTCGACCTTGATCACATCGGCGCCAAACCAGGCGAGGAGTTGCGTGCACGTCGGCCCTGACTGCACATGCGTGAAGTCGAGGATGCGGACGCCTTTCAAGGCTTGGGTCATCGTGGGGTTCCCTCTGCTATTATTTCTCGCGCTAACTCGGCCGGTCGTGTGTCGTTGCACCGACCCGGCGCTGTCGATTTACTTCTTCCCCACCACGCTCTGTGGGTTGAGATTTCCGATGCGGCCTGACTCGGTGCCAGCCTTCTCGTCGATGATGGCGTTGATCAGCGTCGGCTTGCCCGAGTCGATGGCGGCATTGACAGCGCGGGCGAGATCGGCCGGTGACGTGACGCGCACGCCGACGCCGCCGAACGCTTGCGCCATCATCTCGTAGTGCGCGTCCTTGACGAAGGTGGTCCAGGCGGGATCCGAGCCGGCAGTATTGACGTCGGTACCGCGATAGATGCCGTTATTGTTGAACACGACGACGCAGACCGGCAGCTTGTAACGGCAGATGGTCTCGATCTCCATGCCGGAGAAGCCGAAGGCGCTGTCGCCGCAGACCGCGAGTACGGGCTTGCCGGTCTCTATTGCTGCCGCGACCGAGTAGCCCATGCCGATGCCCATGATGCCCCAGGTACCGACATCGAGACGTTTGCGGGGCTGATAGATGTCGATGATCGAACGCGCGAAATCGAGGGTGTTGGCGCCCTCGTTAACGAGGATCGTATCCGGCCGCTGCTTGATGATGGTGCGCAGCGCGCCGAGCGCACCATGATAGTCCATGGGATTGTTGTTGTTCTGCAGGCGCGGCGCCATCTTGGCGACGTTGTCCTCGACCTTGGCGCGGATGGCGCCGCTCCAGGCGACCGGCTTTGACCATTCTCCCGGGATCCGCGACAGCATCACGGCCACGCTCGAAGCAATGTCGCCGACGATGGGCGCCTCGATGCGCACGTTGCTGTCCATCTCGGTCGGCGCGATGTCGACGTGGATGAACTTTTGCGTGCCGGCCGCTCCCCAGGTCTTGCCCTTGCCGTGACTCAGCAGCCAGTTGAGGCGGGCGCCGATCAGCATGACGACGTCGGCATCCTTCAGCACCATCGAGCGAGCCGCACCCGCCGAGAGAGGATGGTCATCGGGCAACAGGCCTTTGGCCATGCTCATGGGCAGATAAGGGATGCCGGTTTTCTCGATCAACGTGCGGATATCGGCGTCGGCCTGCGAATAGGCGGCGCCTTTGCCGAGGATGATCAGCGGCTTTTTTGCGCTTTTGAGAAGCTCGAGCGCGCGGTCGACAGACTCGAG
Source organism: Hyphomicrobiaceae bacterium (assembly GCA_046154645.1). Lineage (GTDB taxonomy): Bacteria > Pseudomonadota > Alphaproteobacteria > Rhizobiales > Hyphomicrobiaceae. Next base: position 86,475 of record JBJXDZ010000033.1, on the reverse strand, counting down.
CGAGGGAATGTGACGCGGCGCCGCGTCGACGACCTTGATCAGCGACTTGGCGCCGGCGGACGCATCCATAGCTTGCCCAAAGAGCTTGGCCGGCAGATCGAGGTAGACGCCACCCGGACGCCCTGACAGCGCCGAGCGAATAGCCCGCGCAATGCCGACACCGATATCCTGCGCGTGCAGCACGCGATAGGCCGCCTTACACACGGTCTTGGCGACGGCGAGTTGGTCCATCTCCTCGTAATCGCCCTGCTGCAGGTCGACGACCTCGCGCTCGGAGGAGCCTGAGATCAGGATCATCGGGAAGCAGTTCGTTGTTGCATGCGCCAGTGCGGTCAAGCCATTGAGGAAGCCTGGCGCCGACACGGTCAGGCAGATCCCCGGTTTTTGCGTGAGGTAGCCGGCGATCGATGCTGCGTAGCCCGCGTGCTGCTCGTGGCGGAAGGCGATCACGCGCATGCCGGCTGCCTGCGCCATGCGGCCAAGGTCGGTGATCGGAATGCCTGGCACGCCGTAGATGGTATTTATGTCATTGAGCTTCAGGGCATCGATGACCAGATGGAAGCCGTCGGTCAGATCTTGTGTTGGCGCCGTTGTCGACATTCTGAAGTGTCCTCCCGTTTGCCCCTGCGGGGTCAGCGTTTTGTGTTTGACGGACGTGCTGTAGGCGCGCCGCGGATCGAATTCGCGTTGGCGGTATCGTCAGTCCAGTGCGACGTGGCGCTCCACATGCTCGCGCAGCTTCAGCGTATGTTCGCGCACCAGCCGCTCGGCCCGCTCCGTGTGACGTGCCTCCAAGGCGTTGACGATTTCCTTGTGGTCGACGATCGAACGGCGTGCCCGGTCCTTCTCGAAGATTGTGCGCTGGCGGATGGCGCGGACGTGAAAGAACAAGTCGTCGCTGATCTTTGTCAGCAGCGCTGTCTTGCCGAGCCCGATGATGGCCTGGTGGAACTTGATGTTGGCGTCGGAGTACTCGCCCATGCGCAAGGCAACCTCGTCGGTGGAAAAGACGTCCACCAGCGGGTGCAGAGCCGCGATTTCGGCGTCGGAAGCATGCTTGGTGGCCAGCCTGGCGGCCATGCTTTCAAGGGCTGCCCATACCGTGATCATGTCGAGGATCTCGGCCTTGGTCTTGCGTACGATGAAGATGCCACGGCGTGGCGCGATGCGGACGAGACCTTCGGAATCGAGTTGCGCCAGCGCTTCCCGCAGTGGCGTGCGGCTGACGCCAAAGCGGACCGACAGATCGCGCTCATCCAGCCGCAACTCCGCATCGGGTGCGTAGATGTTCATGTTCATGATGGCCGAGCGCAACGCATCGTAGGCCCGGCTCTTGAGGCTCTGGCTTTCTGCGATGCGCTGGATGTTGAGCACAGTGTCGGACATCGGAATCCGTTACGGCCGGAGATCTGTGGTTTCTGGTATACCATACACCAGGAGCGCTGCTGTGCAACAGTCCCGCCATGCGACGACGCATCAGTTGTGCGGGGGGCGGATCCGGATGCAAAGGGCCCGTCACAAAGTTGTAATGCAGCCCGGAAGAGGCATATGGTATGCCAAACACGGCAAGCATAGTGCTGGACCGAGGAGACTGTTCTTCCCGGCTCGGCGGGCGTCGGGACGTCGAGCTTGCGTTAAGTTGACCGAACCGCCGTGGGGAGCCGCTCCTGACGGCGGGCGCTGTCGGGTGACGCTTTAGGACCTGCAACCGGGGCCGTTTCAAGAGCCACTGGAGCAGATCCGAGGGGAGGCTAGACTTGGAAGAAGTGCTGTCGCTCATGCAGGGCTTTGCCGTCGCCCTGTCATGGAAGAATCTGGCTTTCATGTTCATCGGCATCCTGCTCGGCGTCATCATCGGCGTCCTGCCAGGTCTCGGCGGCGCCAATGGCGTTGCGATCCTGCTGCCGCTGACGTTTCCCATGGCCCAAGTGCCCGGTGGAACCGTCTCGGCCATCATCCTGCTCTCCTGCATCTACTGGGGGGCGTTGTTCGGCGGTGCCATCACCTCGATCCTGTTCAACATCCCCGGTGAGCCGTGGTCGGTGGCAACCACGTTCGATGGCCATCCCATGGCCCGACAAGGTCGCGCTGATGAGGCGCTCACGGCCGCCTTCACGTCATCGTTCGTCGGCGCACTGGTGGCGGTCATGTTGATTACGTTCCTGGCGCCGCTGGTCGCCAGGTTCGCTTTGAAATTCGGGCCGGCCGAGTTTTTCGGTGTCTTCTTTCTCACGTTCGCCAGCTTCATCGGCATGGGTAAGGGGTCGCCCTTCAAAGTGCTGGCCTCGATGTGCCTGGGCTTCGCGCTCGGCGCGGTCGGCATGGACAAGGTTACGGGCACACTGCGGCTGACCTTCGGCTCGGAGCATCTGCTCGGCGGCTTCGACTTCCTCATCGCCGTCATCGGCCTGTTCGGCATCGGCGAGATTCTCACGTCCATGGAGAGCGGTCTCAAGTTCCAAGGGGCAGCCGCCAAAATGCGGCTCAATGCTGTCATCGAGACCTGGAAAGGCTTGCCGAAGTACTGGGCGACGACGGTGCGCTCCTGCATCATCGGCTGCTGGATGGGCATCACGCCGGGCGGCGCCACGCCGGCTAGCTTCATGAGCTATGGTCTCGCCAAGAAGTTCTCCCCCAAGGGCGCTAACTTCGGCAAAGGCGAGGTCGAGGGTGTGATCGCGCCCGAGACGGCCGCCCATGCCGCCGGTACCAGCGCACTGCTGCCGATGCTGACGCTTGGCATTCCGGGCTCGCCGACGGCAGCCGTGTTGCTGGGTGGCCTCATGATCTGGGGCTTGCAGCCGGGTCCCATGCTGTTCGTCGAGCAGAAGGAGTTCGTCTGGGGCCTCATCGCGTCGATGTATCTCGGCAACATCGTCGGGCTCATCGTGGTGCTCACCTGCGTGCCGTTGTTCGCCATGATCCTGCGCGTGCCGTTCTCGATCATTGCGCCCGTGATCCTGGTGGTGTGTGCGATCGGCGCCTACACCGTGCACAACTCTATGTTCGATGTCTGGATGATGCTGATGTTCGGCGTTATCGGGTATCTGTTTCAGAAGCTCGATTACCCCTTGCCGCCGCTGGTGCTGGCGATCGTGCTTGGCGACAAGGCCGAGGAGAGTTTTCGCCAAGCCTTGCTCGGCAGCCAGGGCAGCCTCAACGCCTTCTTCTGGGATCCGAAGTACGGCATCAAGTGGCTCTCCGCCACGATCATGCTGATCGGCCTCGTGCTGCTGTTCTGGCCGCTGATCACGTGGTTGCGCGAACGGCTTGTCTCCGCCGCGCCGGCTCTCGCCATGGCGGGGGCAGGCAATGGGCCCGCTGCAGCAGTTGGAGAGGCCTCGCCACGGACCCAGGTCCAAGCCGCAGCACCCGCGCGATCGTCAGGTCATGCTGCCGTCTCACCCGATGCGCTGGCAGAGCTGCGCCAGACCAATCGGCGCCTCAAGCAACAACTCTCCGCCGCCGTCATCGCCTACGACGACGCAAAGGCTGTCACGGCCGAGGAACTGGCCGCCGAGAACCGTCTGCTGACCGACCGCCTGGCCTGGTATGAGGCCGAGGAGGCGAAATCGAAGACTTGAGCGGCGCGCGGCCTGGGAGGGTCATCGCCGGACAATCGCATCACCCCTCGTGGTGCGCACGGCAAGAAGATGCAACAGGGAGGAGAACTGCAATGACACGTCTCACCAGGATGGTGGCGGCTGCGATCGGCTGTGCCCTTGCCACCGCCGCAGTGACAACGACGCCCGCGACCGCGCAGGCAGGCTGGGAGCCAACCAAGCCCGTAACGTTCGTCATTCCCGCCGGCACGGGTGGTGGCGCGGATCAGATGGCGCGCTTCATCCAGGGCATCATCTCGAAGAACAACCTGATGAAGCAGCCGATGATCGTCGTCAACAAGGCGGGCGGTGCCGGTGCGGAAGGCTTTCTCGAAGTGAAGAAGGCAAAGGATGACCCGCACGTCATCGCCATTACGCTGTCGAACCTGTTCACGACGCCACTCGCCACCGGCGTGCCCTTCTCGTGGAAGGACCTGACACCGGTTGCCATGCTCTCGCTCGACCAGTTCATCCTGTGGGTGAACGCGGAGAGCCCATTCAAGTCGCCGAAGGACTACATCGAAGCCGTCAAGGCTGGCGATGACAAGAAGTTCAAGATGGGCGGCACCGGATCCAAGCAGGAAGACCAGATCATCACCGTGGCGGTGGAGAAGCTGACGGCGCCGAAAAAACTAACCTACGTGCCCTACGGTGGCGGTGGTCAAGTGGCCGTGCAACTCGTCGGCAATCACGTCGACTCGACGGTCAACAATCCGATCGAAGCGGTCTCGCAATGGAAGGCCGGCAAGTTGCGGGCCCTGTGCATCTTTGACGCCAAGCGCAGCATCTATACGGCGAAGGTGACCGAGAAGGACGCCTGGTCTGATATCCCGACCTGCAAGGAAGCCGGCCTCGACGTGCAGTACCAGATGCTGCGCGGCATCTTCATGGGGCCGGGTGCCAAGCCTGATCAGGTCGCCTACTACGTTGATTTGTTCAAGAAGGTGATGGCGACGCCGGACTGGAAGAAATTCATGGAGGACGGTGCTTTCAATCAGACCTTCATGACCGGCGACGACTTCAAGAAGTGGGTCGAGGCGGCGGAGAAGACGCACTATGACCTGATGAAAGAAGCTGGCTTCCTGGCCGCAGGCAAGTAAGTGCGAGCGGTGAGTGGTCAGTGGTCCGCCGTGAGTGGTGCCTTTACGGTCCACTGCGGCTGACTACCAGACAGAAGAATATGACGCATGTGGCGACTCGTCGGCGCCCTGCCACTCACCACTCACGATCTCAAACTCGGGAATTCACCAATGCACGACAAAGATGCCGACGCCGACGGCCCGTCACTTGTCAGTTCCCGCACTATGGATATCGCGGTGGCGCTGGTGCTGCTTATGGGCAGCATCATCGTCATATTCGATAGTGCGCGCGCTGGTTTCGGCTGGCGTGACGACGGCCCCGCCCCGGGCTTCTTTCCCTTTTGGGTAGCGCTGGTGCTCGCCATCGCCAGCGTCATGAACCTGATCCGAGCGCTGCCGGACAAGGAGGCTGCAGCAGAAGGATTTGTCGGTCGCGCCGCCTTCAATCGCGTGCTCGCCGTGCTGCTGCCGACGACTCTGTACGTGGCGGCGATCGGGGGTATCGAGCTTGGCCCCTTGAAGCTGCCCGGGCTCGGCATGTACATCGCTTCGGCGGTGTTCATTGCCGCCTTCATGTGGATGTTGAGCGCAGGGGCGCCCGCCGCCATCGGTGCAAAGCTCGGAGGCGCCGTAGGCATCATGCTGGCCGCCGCCGCGTTGACTTCGGCATTGCTGTGGCTGGTCTCGAAAGGCAATCTGCCGCTTGCCGCACTCGACATTCCTTTTGCCCTGGTCCTGGCCATCATGCTGGTGGCGCTGCCGCTTGGTGTGTTGGCCAAGATCGTGACGCTCGGCCCGGCCGTGGCGATCGTGCTCTATTGCATGTTCGAGGTCTGGTTCAGGGTGCCGCTGGTGAAAGGGCCGATCGAGGCCATGCTTGGCCTCGGCTGAGGCGCGACAGGCTCCAAGATAGCTTCGAGCGACAATGGAAAGGGCGGTCCCGGAGGACCGCCCTTTTGCACATGTCGGTTCGCGGTGAGTTGGGCCTGCGGTGCAATCTTGCTATTGCCATTGCAGACTCCGGGTATTCAGTGCGCGGCTTCCGTCTTGCCGTGTCGGCCGCGCAGCAGCATGCCCATCAGCACGACGAAGGCTGCGCCAATGGCTGCGGCGATGAGTTCCAGCTGATGGAGCGTAACACCCATCGATTTGGCGACCGCCTCGGAATAGGGCAGCACGCCGGGATCGGTGACCAGCAACTCACCGGCAATCCAGCCGAGCAGCGCTGCACCAGCCCAGACCAGGATCGGCATCTTGGTCAGTAGCCACATGACCAGGGTGGCTCCGAACACGATCAATGGAATTGAGGTCGTGAGGCCGATGATGATCAAGGACCAGTTGCCCTTGGCGGCAGCGGCAATGGCGAGCACATTGTCCAGGCTCATCACCAGGTCGGCGATGGCGATCGTCTGCACCGCACCCCAGATGTTGCTCGAGTCCTTGATGTCCTTTTCTTCACCGTCCTCGACCAGCAGTTTGATAGCGATCCAAAACAACAGGACGCTGCCGATGGCTTTGAGCCATGGCCAGGACAGCAACGAAGTGACGCCAACGGTGAATACGATACGCATCAGGATGGCGACGAGGGCGCCAAGAATAATGCCCCACTTGCGCTGATGTGGAGGCAGGGACCGGCAGGCAAGCGCGATCACCACCGCGTTGTCGCCGGACAGAATGAGATTGATGAGCATGATCTGACCAAGGGCCGGCCAGAACACCTCAGGCGCTAGTCCGCCCATCCAGGATTGGGCCTGGGCGAAAATCATAAGCATACGCTCCCCCTAGAAACGACGTGCCCTGTCGACACTATGTTGCTTGCTTGACGACCAAACGGTTACATGGGTGTCATCGGCTGAGGCAAGCAAAACTGGACATGCGCGATCGAGAAAGTCTCTCGCCAGAGGTTGCCGGGCCGCCATAAGGCGCCCGGGAACCAGGGTCGCTGCCCCGCCGCTGCTGCCAGCCGGAGTGTCGCACTGCCCGATCCTGGGGCGTGCATCGACCGACAAGCGAGGGCGCGGTCGGGCTGCAACGCGCTTGGCTTTTGATCGCGATTTGGCATATGGTATGCCAGCTAGACGAGAGCCCGGGCAACGGGACTTGAAGGGTGTGGGCGGGGAACGGTGAGGCGATGACGGATACGCGACCCAAGGCCCAGGGGCCTGCGGCAAACAACACACGCCCGCAGCAGTCGAGCAAGATTCATCCGGGTGCTGGCCGGCGCAAGGCGCCGCTGTTCCCTAAGGGGCGTGTCCTGCGGCAGGCTGAGGCCGATGCCGTACGAGTGCTGATCGGACCCGCACCGTATGCGCGCGACCTGCTGATCGAATACCTGCACAAGATCCAGGACGCCGAAGGATGTCTGCCCGCGGGACACATGCACGGTCTTGCCGAACTGATGCGGCTGCCCATGGCCGAAGTCTATGAGGTAGCGACGTTCTACGCCCATTTCGACGTGGTGCCGGATGGCGCCGAACCGCCGCCACCGGTCACCATACGGGTTTGCGACAGTCTCTCCTGCATGCTGGCCGGTGCCGAGCGCCTGATCGAGGAACTCGAGACGGAGAACATGGCTGGCGTGCGCGTGGTCCGCGCGCCCTGCATCGGCTCTTGCCACACCGCACCCGCCTGCGAAGTCGGCCATCGTCACGTCGATCACGCTACCTTTGCCATGGTGCAGGACCTGGCCCTGGAGCAGGCGACGGAACCGGTGATACCCGCGTACGCCACCTTTGACGCTTATGCCGCGATAGGCGGCTACAAAATCCTCGGATCCTGCCTTGCCGGCACGCTGACGCCGGATGCGATCATCAAGACGTTGTCCGATGGTGGTTTGCGCGGCCTCGGTGGCGCAGGCTTTCCAACGGGTCGCAAATGGGGCCTCGTGCGCGCCGAGAAGGGGCCACGCCTGATGGCGGTTAACGGCGACGAGGGGGAGCCGGGCACGTTCAAGGATCGCCACTATCTCGAGCGCAACCCGCATCAGTTTCTCGAGGGGATGTTGATTGCGGCCTGGGCCGTCGAGGCGACAGATGTCTACATCTACATGCGCGACGAGTATCCGGCCGTGCTGGAGATCCTGCGCATGGCCATCGATCGCGTCGCGCACTCCGGGCTTTCAAGCCACACCCGTGTGCATCTCCGACGCGGCGCCGGGGCCTACATCTGCGGCGAAGAATCCGCGATGATCGAGAGCATCGAGGGCAAGCGCGGGCTGCCGCGCCATCGCCCACCCTATGTGGCCCAGATGGGCATCTTCAGTCGTCCGACCTTGGTCAACAATGTCGAGACGCTGTATTGGGTCCCATCAATCCTCGACAAGGGCGCAGAATGGTTCGCGAGCCAGGGTGTCAACGGCGCCAAGGGCTTTCGCTCCTACTCGGTTTCTGGGCGCGTCAAGCAGCCGGGCGTCGTATTGGCGCCGGCCGGTTCTACGGCTGAAGACCTGATCCAGCGCTGCGGCGGCATGCTCGACGGCCACGCATTCAAGGGGTATCTGCCGGGCGGCGCCTCGGGCGGCATTCTGCCGGCGTCGATGGCCAACATCCCCCTCGATTTCGGGCAACTGGAAAAGCACGGTTGCTTTGTCGGCAGCCACGCCGTCGTGATCCTCTCCGCACGTGACGACATGAAAGCTGTGGCGCTCAATCTGATGCGCTTCTTCGAGGATGAGAGCTGCGGCCAGTGTACGCCCTGCCGCAATGGCACCGAGAAGGCCGTCGCACTCATGTCCGCGGGGCGGTGGGACAAGGTACTGCTCGGCGACTTGGCACAGGTCATGGCCGATGCCTCGATCTGCGGATTGGGGCAAGCCGCGCCGAATCCACTCAAGTCCGTGATCAAGTTTTTCCCGGAGGATCTGGCGTGAAGCTGGCGGCATTCGGACGCGGGAATAGTCCATGCCGGACGATGAGTTCGAGTGGGACGACAGCAAGGCGATAGCAAATCGTCGCAAACACCACGTGTCGTTCGAAACGGCACGCGAGGCATTCGATGACGCGAACTGGGTCGAAGTCGACGACTACGACCCGGATGAGCAGAGATTCCTGCGCCTTTGTTTTTATCGCGGCGAGATTTACGCTATGCTGTACGTGGAGCGAAATCGGCGCATCCGGATCATATCCGCACGCAGAGCAACCAATCATGAGCAACGACGATACGAAGAGGAACATGGAGGTTGATCATCTCGGTATGACGCCCGACGACTGGGCGCGCCACGATGCATTGACCGACGAAGAGATCACACGGCGCGCATTGTCGGATCCCGACAACCCTCCGCTGTCTCCTGAGCAACTCGCGCGAGTCCGGCGACCGGCGTTGGCCAAGCGCATCAGGAACAAGCTCCGCATGACACGTGAGACGTTTGCGCGCAACTACGGCATCCCTGTTGATACGCTCCGTGCTTGGGAACGCCATGAGGCCGAGCCAACGCCGACGGAGATTGCCTATCTGCGACTTATCGAACGGGAACCAGAGCGAGCCATGGTGGTGCCTGCCGAATATCTGAAAGGCGCCCCCCGCTGAGGAGCGTCATGAAGAACTATCCCGAGTATCCGGCGGGACCGGCGTTTTGTCAGGAAGAGCAGCGGTCGCGATGACGCCATGCGCCTGAGGGGCGCGAAGCAAACGTTTCAAACCTGCGAGGATGTAACGATGTCGAGCGAGAACCTGAAGCCCGGAATGAAGGCCGAGATCGTCACCGTGGTGGACGACAAGCTGATTGTGACGCATGTCGGTGGCGCCGGTGTTCTCTCCACGCCATCGATGATCGGGCTCATGGAACGGGCCGGCATCCAGGCCGTGCAGCCGCACCTCCCCGAGGGGCACACGACGGTTGGCTTCGAGGTTCATGTCCGTCATCTGGCGCCGACACCGAAGGGCAAGAAAGTCACGGTGCGCGCAGAGCTGCTGGAGATCGACGGCCGCAAACTCAACTTCAAGGTTGAGGCGCACGACGAGGACAATAAGAAAGTCGGTGACGGCACCCACCGCCGCGCCATCATCAAGGTTCAGCGTTGAGCGACGGGTTCACCTTCGCACTGGCGCGACTTCTGCGAGGACGCAATGAGCACCAAGATCAGCTTCACGCTCGACGGCCGCGACGTCACGGCAGAGCCCGACGAGACCATCTGGCAGGTGGCGCAGCGGCATGGCACCACGATCCCGCATCTGTGCTGGCATCCAGCACCTGGCTATCGCGCCGACGGCAATTGCCGCGCCTGCGTGGTCGAGATCGAGGGCGAGCGGGTGCTGGCCGCATCATGCCAGCGTAAACCCGCGGCCGGCATGAAGGTGAAGTCGGCCTCGGAACGCGCCAAGAAAGCCCAAGAGATGGTGCTCGAACTGCTGGTGGCCGACCAGCCCGTGCGTGCCGACAGCCACGATCCCAAGTCCAAGCTGTGGGGCTGGATCGACCAGATGGGCATCAATGAGACCAGCCGCTATCCCCGTGCCGAGAAGCCGGCGAGCGATACCACGCACGCGGCGATCTCGGTCAATCTCGATGCCTGCATCAACTGCGGCCTGTGTGTGCGCGCCTGCCGCGAGGTGCAGTCGAACGAAGTGATCGGCATGGCGTACCGCGGCCACGGCTCGAAGATCGTGTTCGATTTCGACAAGGGCATGGGCGATTCGACCTGCGTTGCCTGCGGCGAGTGCGTGCAGGTATGCCCAACGGGGGCGCTGATGGAGTCAGCCCTGCTCGACAAGGCGACGCAAAGGCGGGTGGCGTTTGAAGAAAAGAGCGTCGATTCGCTCTGCCCCTACTGCGGCGTCGGCTGCCAGACCACCGTCCACGTCAAGGACAACAAGATTCTCTCCGTCGATGGCCGCGATGGACCGGCGAATGAGAACCGGTTGTGTGTGAAAGGCCGCTTCGGTTTCGATTATATCCATCATCCTGACCGGCTGACCGAGCCGCTGATCCGCCGCGATGGCGTCGCCAAGGACGCCAACCTGCAGATCCGCCGCGAAGAGATCGACAAGTACTTCCGAGTTGCCACGTGGGATGAAGCGCTGGATCGGGCGGCGGGTGGCCTGAAGCAGATCCATGCCCGCGACGGCGGCAAAGCGATCGCGGGCTTCGGCTCGGCCAAGGGCTCCAACGAGGAAGCCTATCTCTTTCAGAAGCTGATCCGGCAAGGTTTCGGCACCAATAACGTCGACCATTGCACGCGGCTGTGCCACGCCTCGTCGGTGGCGGCGCTGATGGAAGGCTTGAACTCCGGCGCCGTCACAGCACCATTTACGGCGGCCAAGGATTCCGACTGCATCATCGTCATCGGTGCGCGTCCTGCCGAGAACCATCCCGTCGCTGCGACCTACTTGAAGAACGCGGCCAAGCGCGGCGCCAAACTGATCGTCATGGATCCGCGCGGGCAGAACCAAGGTATCGCCCGGCATGCCAGCCACGTGCTGCAGTTCACGCCGGGTCGCGACGTGGCACTGCTCAATGCCATGCTGCACACCATCATCGAGGAAGGTCTCGTCGATGTGCAGTATGTGCAGGCTATGACCGAGGGCTATGAGGCGCTGAAGGCCAAGATCGTGGAGTTCCCGCCGGAGAAGATGGAGGCGATCTGCGGCATTCCCGCCGCGACGATCCGCGAGGTGGCGCGGCTCTACGCTCGCTCCGAGCGCTCGATCATCTTCTGGGGCATGGGCATCTCGCAGCACACGCACGGCACCGACAATGCGCGCTGTCTGATTTCGCTGGCATTGGTGACGGGCCAGACTGGGCGCGCCGGAACAGGGTTGCATCCGTTGCGCGGTCAGAACAATGTGCAGGGCGCCTCTGACGCCGGCCTCATTCCCATGGTGTTTCCGGATTATCGCAGCGTCGAGAACCCGGCCATTCGCAGCGAGTACGAAGCCTTCTGGGGCACGACGCTGGATGCCAAGCGTGGCCTCACGGTGGTCGAGATCATGCATGCCATCCACGATGACCAGATCAAGGGCATGTACATTCTGGGCGAGAACCCTGCGATGTCGGACCCCGACGTGCAGCATGCGCGGGAGGCCTTGGCGCATCTCGAACATCTCGTGGTGCAGGACATCTTCATGACCGAGACGGCGTGGCATGCCGACGTGATCCTGCCAGCCTCCGCGCACGCCGAGAAATGGGGCACGTTCACCAACACCAACCGGCAGGTGCAGATCGCGCGTCCCGTGGTGAAATCACCGGGCAATGCGCGTCAGGATTGGGCGCTGATCCAGCATCTGGCGCAACGGGTGGGTCTGCCGTGGGCCTATAAAGACGTGTCGGAAGTGTTTGCCGAAATGGGCAAGGTGATGCCGTCGCTCAACAACATCTCCTGGGCGAGATTGCTCAAGGAGGACGCTGTCACCTACCCTTGCGACGCGCCCGACAAGCCCGGCAACGAGATCATCTTCGCGCAGTCGTTCCCGACCGCCTCGGGCCGCGCCAAGATCGTGCCGACGGAATTGCGTGCACCGGACGAGTTGCCGGATGCCGAGTATCCGATGGTGCTGACGACAGGCCGCATGCTCGAACATTGGCATACAGGCTCCATGACGCGGCGCGCTTCGACGCTCGATGCGCTGGAGCCCGAGGCCATCGCCGGGCTGAACCCGCGCGACCTGGACAAGATGGGCGTGGCACCCGGTGGCCTTGTCACTGTGGCGACGCGGCGGGGCACGCTGACGCTGAAAGCGCGCGCCGATCGCGACGTTGCCGAGGGCATGGTGTTCATTCCCTTCGCCTTCGCCGAGGCACCCGCCAACATGCTGACCAATCCGCAGCTCGATCCCTTCGGCAAGATTCCGGAGTTCAAGTATTCCGCGGCGCGCGTCGAGAAGGCGGTCGTGGCCGAAGCGGCGGAGTGACGGGACTTGCTCGTAGGCTTCGCTACGGCTTGGCGTCGCGCAGGGCTTGCAGATAGATGATGATCGCATTGATCTCCGGGGGCCGAAACACGAACTGCGGCATGTCCGGATGACCGGTCACAATGCCTTCAGCGAAGGCCTCGGCTAGGTTCTGTGGCCGATACTTGCGGGCTATATCGCGTAGCCGCGGCGCTTTCGGCATCGGGCTTTCGCCATCGAGCCAGACAGCATGGCAGCGGGCGCAGTTGGCCTCGAGAATGTCGCGGCCTTCTTTGGGCAGAGGCGCTTTCTGGGCCATGCTCATGCCCGACGAACCGAGCAAGAGAAATGCCGCGATCGCGGCTGGCGCTAAGGTCCGCAATGGGACAATGCACGTTGTCATGTTGCCTCATTTTGGTTCAGGACGCCTTCGGCGGCGGAGACTTGTCTTTCGGCACGCCTTCCGGAGTAAAGGGTGGTTGAGACGGGTCGTTGCGAAGCGTTTCGAGGAAGGCCAGCAGATCCTCGATCTCTGGGATAGTGAGCTGCATGTCGGGCATCTGGTGGGGTGGCGAGATCAAGATGTCCTTGATCCGGGCTGCGGTCTGGCCTGGGCGGCGCGCAATCGAGCGCATCGTTGGGACGCCTGCTGGGACGCCCGCCGTGGTTCCACTGTTGACGACATGACAGCCTGCGCACAGGCGCAGCGCGAGGGCTTGGCCTTTGTCGGCAGAGGGCAGGCCCGGCGTCTGTGCTTGGGCCGCCAAGGTGAGGAGCGCCGTGACGAGGGGGAGAAGCAGCACGGCTGCCATCGCCGACCACCGTTGGCGTCGTTGGATACAGCTCATGCATTCCCCTTTCCGGCTCCTGCTCAGATGTGGCGAGGTACCGACACACTGACAGGGGAAGTGGACGCGCGACTTGAGCGCGATCAAGAACGTGGTGCTGAACGTTTGCGCTGGATCAAGTGCTTGGCACGCGCTTCTTGATCAGGAACTTCTGCGTGCCGTCCATCACGAGTTCGCCGTCCTGATTGTGGATGGTGTTGCGCAGCGTCAGCACGCCGGTTGTGCGCTGAGCCTTGAGTTCCGCCACCTCGAGCATGGGGTAGAGCGTGTCGCCGGCATAGACGGGCTTCAGGAAGCGCGACGACTGCTCGATGAACCCCATCAAGCTTTCTTCGACAAGATGCGGGAAGAGGCCGGCTCCCGGCGCGGTCTGGATCACCACTTGGTAGCCGTGGGCCAGAATGTCCTTGTGGCCGTGGCGGCGGCAATAGTCACGGTCGTAGTGGATCGGGTGGTTGTCGCCGGAGGCTGCCTGGAAGGCGAGAAAGTGCGCATCGGTGACGGTCCGCGAAGGGATCGCGAAGGTCTCGCCGAGCTTGAAATCTTCGAAGTAGCGCTGGGCGCCGAAGGCGTTTTTGCGGCGGGGATCGTCGAGAGGATGCGGCATTGTTTTGCGCTCACGCTTTGGCTGCTTGGCTGACGACGCCCTTGGCAATGAGTGTATCGATCTCGGCGGTGCTTAGTCCCAGTCGTGCCAGCACGTCGCGCGATTGGCCGCCGATGACGGGCACGGGCAGCTGATTGGGCGGTTGTCCCGGAAGATGAGGCAAGCGCACGGTCTCGCCATTGCGCAAGGGATAGGGCGGCGCGGATTCGACGGCGCGCACCTGGGGATGGGCGTACCAATCGACATAGTCGTTGATGCGGCTGGCCAGCGCGCCTTCCCGCGCGAAGGCGGCAAGCCAATGGGCGCTCGGCTGCTGGATCAGGGCGTCATCGATGATGCGGCGCAGCTCTGGCGTGTGCTGCCGGCGGACGGCGAAAGTGGCGTAACGCTCGTCCTTGATCAGGTCCGGACGGCCGATGGCGCGGCAAATCGCGGCGAAATGCGCCTCCGACACCAGGGTGACGGCGATCCAGCCGTCGGCGGTGCGGTAGTTGGCGGCGGGCGGATTGAGAATGGTGGGCTGCTTGCCCGTATAGGCACACTCGATCAGGTTCGGTCCCTGGATGTGGGCTGCGGCCTGCAGCAAGGAGATGTCGAGATGCTTAGCGCCACTGCCCGGCTGCTTGTTCCATAGCGCCATCGTTGCCGCCTGGAAGGCATAGAGCCCGGTGATGGCGTCGATGAGGGGCGAGTCCATCTTGACGGGCACGCCGTCGCGACCGCGCATGACGCTCATCAAACCGGAAACGGCTTGGCCGACGGTGTCGACCATGGGCTCAGTGCGCATTGGACCGGTCTGGCCCCAGCCGGAGACGGAAACGTAGACGATGTCGGGCTGGCGGGCCTTCACGGCCTCGAAGCCGACGCCCAAGCGCTCCATGACGCCAGGCCGGGCGTTCTCGATCACGACATGGGCGCGTTCAGCCAAGCGCAAGGCCAGGTCGACGCCGGCCTTGGTCTTGAGGTCAATGACGAGGCTCGATTTGCCGCGATTGTAGATCAGGGCTGCGGCCGAGGTGTCGGCGATGCGGGATCCGAGATTGCGGATCCAGTCGCCTTCGGGCGGCTCGATTTTGATCACCTCGGCGCCATGCTCGGCAAAATGGCCACCGCAGGAGGGACCTGCGATGCCCTGGCTCATGTCGAGCACAACGAGGCCGGCGAGAGGTTTGGCGTGCGGCATGGGGACATTTCCTTGTGGTTTGCCGGACGGTTCAGCGCGAGAGCCTTGATTTCTGGCTCGCGGCGCCACCAAGTGTGCTGAACGTGGGACATGAGAATAGGCGAGGGGGCCAATGGCTGACCAGACGAGTTTCGACCTGACCAAACGAGGCACCTTCCGCCTGTTCACGCCGGTAACCATCCGATTCTCGGACACGGACGCGCTGGGACACGTGAACAACGTCGCGACCGCCGCCTATGTCGAGTCGGCGCGCTGCGAGATCTTCTACAAGTTGATGCGCGAAGGCGGCCTCGACAGCCGGGGAAGTGGCGATGAACACATCGACTTCGTGCTGGCGCGGGTCGCCATCGATTATCGCAAGGAATACTTCTACCCCGGCACCGTCGAGGTGGGCGTGCGCTTCATCCGGCTTGGCAACCGATCGATCACCACCGGTTATGGCGTTTTTATTGGCGACACCTGCCACGCCACGGCCGAGAGCGTGAACGTATTCTTCGACCTCAAGACCCGGCGCCCGGTGACGCCACCTCCGGCTGTGCGCGGCTTGCTCGAAGCCGAGGTGCGCCAGTAGCTGCATCGGTTCCATCGACCTTCACTTCGCATAAGCGAACAGCTGTTCAGGCTTGTCCAGTTGCTCATGGGTGACGCTGTCTGCAGGCGGCAGCGGCGCCGGTCGCGGTATTCTGCGAATGCGGGGCGCAACCGGGAGCTGCCATAGGCCGGGCGACACTCGGAGTAGTGCCGATAAAAATGTGCAACATCAATGCGTTGATGTTGCGTGGGCACAGCTTCAAATTGTCAGAACTAGGCTCTGCATAACGCAACTACGGCTAGGCTCTGAGCGGCAAATGATCGCTGTTTACTCACAGGTGCTGAGAAACGTCATTCAATTGACGCCTCGTGCTTGTCTCGTCGCCGCTTGGCGGTATGTATGCTGCGACGCGACACGATCGGAGGCATCGGGGGGTGCCGACCACGTGGCGCGCAATGGGGGGCATGGCTGGTCTTGTGGGGGCATTGGACCAGTGATGCATTACGGCACCGGTTCAATCATCGAGGGCTCCCCACGTGGGAGGTGGTTGATCTGGTGGGCGGGGAAGAGATCGGCTGGCAGAACCCTGCCAGCCGATCTCGTCTTCCCCCTTGGCGATGCCGGCGCCGGCTGGATAGTGTGGGTCCGGCGGCAGCGCAGATCGCGGGTATGCCTCTTTAGGCGGCCGCGCGGAAACACGAGTTAACATGCCAGAGACAGCAGGAGTGGCTCAGGACGGGCGAGGGGTTGCTCTCGTCACGGGGGCCGGCCGTCGCATCGGGCGTGCGATTGCGCTGGAACTGGCGCAGAGCGACTTCGATGTCGTCGTCCACTATGGGACGTCTGCAGCGGAGGCGGTAGAGGTGGCGCGGCAGGTGGAAAGCCGTGGGCGGCGGGCGGTGGCGATGGCCTGCGATCTGGCCGATGCGACGGCCGTCCAAGGCCTAGTTGCCCGCGCCGCTGCTGCGCTTGGACCTGTGACGTGCCTGGTCAACTCGGCGTCGATCTTTCTCGATGACCGCATTGAGACGCTGGATGCTGCCGTCTGGGACAATCAGCAGGCCGTCAACCTGCGGGCGCCGATCCTGCTGTCGAAGGCGGTCGCCGCGGGTCTGCCGGCAGGGCGCACCGGTGCCATCATCAACATCATCGACCAGCGCGTGTGGCGGCTGACGCCGCAGTTCTTCTCCTATACGGCCAGCAAGGCCGGACTTTGGGCTGTGACACAGACGCTGGCGCAGGCGCTCGCACCCCGCATTCGGGTCAATGCTGTAGGGCCAGGGCCAGTGCTCAAGAGCATCCACCAGACGGATGCCGAGTTCGCGCGCGAAGCCGAAGCGACCATCCTCGGCCGCGCCACCGGCGCGGAAGAGATTGCCGCGGCCGTGCGCTACATCCTTGACGCTCGCTCCATGACCGGCCAGATGATCGCGCTCGATGGCGGCCAGCACCTGGCATGGCAGACACCGGACGTGATCGGGGGCACGGGTTGAGCGTCGGCGCGGGGGACCCGAAGCGGGGCTCATGCAACTGTCGGGCGGGTGAAAGCGAGTGGCCATGATCGAGGATCGCGACGATATGGGAGAGCCGCGGTCACGCCAGCGCTCGGCGCGACGGGTGTTCGTGCGCGATCTCGAATTGATGGCCAGCGTGGGGATTTTCGAGGTCGAGAAGCGGTATCAGCAACGCATAGTGGTTTCGGTCGAACTTGAGGTGATCGACGACTACGACGGCAAGAGCGATCGCCTCGACGCGGTGGTCGACTACGGCCGCGTTGTCACCGCCATCCGTAGCATCGTCGATGGCGGGCATTTCCATCTCATTGAAACTCTGGCCGAACGCATCGCCGAGGCCTGCCTCGAAGACAGCCGCGTGCTGGTTGCCGGCATCAGCATTGAGAAGCCGGATATCCTGCCTGGATGCCGCTCCGTCGGCATGGCCATCGAGCGCCGCCGCGGGCTCTGAGAGTGCCCTGATCTGGAAGCGCCAAACTGTCCGCACGGGGACGCTGCCACATTTAATTCGCAGTCTGCACGCATCGGCGCCCAACTGTGCACCTACTGGCGCCCCAAAAGTCGTCCACCCATGGAATTGCGGGACAGCAGACGGGCGCTAACCGCTCGTTAACGATAAGCGCTTAGTAACCATGCCTGACCACACAGGCGCGAGTTTTGAGCGCAGCGTACGCAGCCATGTTGGGTGAAATATGCACGTCCGAGCTATTGTTGCCGTTACCCTTGCTGTTGGCCTAGCAGCGCCCCATGCGGCGCTTGCTGCCGATCTCCCCGCCATCAAGATATCCGACGGCAATGCCGTGCCGGAGTGCGTGACGCCCGGGCGCTTGATGGCGTTCATCCGATCGCGCAACACCAGTCTCGATCCACGCTTCGAAAAGATCGCCGTGACGTACATGCGCACCGGCGAGGAACTGAAGCTACGCTGGGATATCGCGTTTTACCAGATGGCGGTGGAAACGAGCTACCTGACCTTCAAACGCGAAGGCGGCCGACCGGGTGACGTGAAACCATCGCAAAACAATTTTGCCGGCATGGGCGCCACCGGCAACGGCGTGCCCGGCGAAAGTTTCCCCGACGTTGAAGCCGGTGTGAGGGCCCATCTCGAGCATGTGCTCGTCTACTCCGGCGAGACGGTCGAGAACGCGGTGGCCGAGCGCACGCGCAATCTGCAGAAGTGGAGCGTGCTGCGCGACTTCCACAAAAAGATCAAGGGGCCGGTGACGTATGCGCATCTGGCGCAACGGTGGGCCACCAGCAGCCAGTATGCCGCCGCCCTCGAAACGCATGGCCGCCGCTTCGAGACCGACTTCTGCAAGGCTGCCGATCCCAATCCCGAACTGCTGGCCGAAGTGCGTGGCGACAAGCCCAAGGTGGCCGAGGCGCAGCCAAAGCCCGAGCGCAAGCTCGGCAAGGAATTTGCGCGCCGCGCCATCGAAGAAGCGCCCGACGATGGCAGCCGTCGCCGGGCTGGCCTCGGCGCAGCAGGCCTCGCCAAGCAGAATGATCCAGCCAAGCCGGCCGAGGCCGAGGCGAAACCGCAAGTTCCAGCTGGACCGGCGGTCACCATTCTCAATGCGCCTCCCAAGCTCGAGGTCTATCCACTGCTCGAGGCGCCGGCCGTGGCCGAAGCACCGGCCAAGCCTGAGAAGCCAAAGGCAACCGAGAAAGCCGACAAGCCGAAGGCTGGCGACAAGGCCAAGACCGCCGAGACACCGATGCCGGCTGTAAAGACTGAGAAGCCGCAGGATGTGGTGCCATATCAGACCGCCTCGGCGGGCGCCCTGGTGCCGAAAAAGCAGCCGAGCGTGCCAGCGGTCGGTCCATCCGCTGCCGCCAAATGCAAGGTGTTTACGGCGAGCTACGGCGGCCTGAAGGCGATCCTGATCAAGGCACCGGCTGAAGGCGGCATCAACTACACAGTGCTCGACGTCAACGATGGTAACGAGCGCAGCGAGGCGGACGCCTACATCGCCGCTTATGCCAAGGGCGGCGAAGTGGCCGGTGAATTCCCCAATCCCAACCAGGCGCTCGATAAGGCCTTTGAGCTGTGCCCCGAGGGGTGAACCAGTCCGATAACGTGGGTCTGCAGCGGAACACGGCTTAGATGGCATTTGTGCCCTGAGAGTTGACCTCCGGGGCCAGGGTAAGGATGCGGCAAGATGCGGACCAGCTTGGGTTTCCTGATCGGCGCAACGGTGCTTGTCGGCAGCGTCGGGCTTGGGGCCGGCAACGCGGCCGCCTTGCCGGAGATCCGAACACACGAGCGCAACAAAGTGCCGGCCTGTGTCACGCCCGCCCGCCTGATGCGCTATCTGCGTACCGGCAACAGCCGGCTCCCCATGCGCTTTGCCGACATCGCCTCGCATTACAAGGAGCACGGCGATCGCCTCAACATTCGCTGGGACTACGCCTTCTTCCAAATGATCCTGGAAACCAACTATCTCAAGTTCAAGAACGGCTCGGGCCAAGGCGACGTTGATCCGGGACAGAACAATTTTGCCGGCATCGGGACCACGGGCGGCGGTGTGCCCGGGGATCGGTATCCGGATGTGTCGACCGGTGTGCTGGCGCAGATGCAGCATCTGATCGCCTATTCAGGCCAGCGCGTGGACAATCCGGTCGGCCGGCGCACGCGCGAGAAGCAGGATGAGATCATCCAGAAGTCGAAGGCATTGGGCCGGCCCGTGACCTTCAAGGACCTGACGCGTCGCTGGGCCGTCGACAGCCGCTATGGCACGTCGATCGAGTTTGTGGCGACGCGATTCCGCTCCTCCTATTGCAACGGCCGGCAGCCGGACGACGACGAGACGACGACGGCGGCGCCTGAGGTGGTGGCGGCGGCAACGGAACCGACTGAAGTCAAAGAGCGCCAGCGCGGCAGCAAGAAGAAGCGCCGCGGCGGTAATCGCGAGGCACAGCGCGAGGTGGCGCGCGCCGAGCCGCCCGTCGAGGCGCCTGGGCGCGACATCGCCAGCCGCACTGTGGCCGAGCAGCGCGAGTCGGGTGCACAGCGCGCAGGCCTCGGCATGCCACGCGGCGGAATCCCGCCGGCTGGTGCCTGCAAGGTGTTTACCGCGAGCTATGGTGGGCAGAAGAACATGCTCATTCGGGTCCAGGTGGGCGGCGAGGTGCATTACACCGCGCTGCAAGTGCTGGACGGCATGGAGCGTTCGCTGACCGAGACATTCGTCACGACACATACCAAGGGCGGCGAACTCGTGAGCGAGCATCCCAACCGCGAAACCGCCCTTGCCAAGGCTTTTGATCTTTGTCCGACGGCCGCACGGTCCAACTGACCGCTGCAGCTATGTCGGCGAACGATGTTCTAGCGCGACGCTAGACGGGGACCGCGCCGTCCTGAACCTGATCTGCCCTCAAGATTGATGGCGTGAGATCAGGCCAGGGACGGCGTCGGTATTTTTGCGGCGCCTGTAGCCAAGTGTGATCTCGATCACAGCCGCCGCGGCCGGGCCCATTTACGTTGTTGCTGTCCGGCAATCCTGCCTGGACCGGCGCCCGTGCTACCGTCGAGACGTTGCGGGGGCGTCGATACTGACATTGTTTTTGCCGACGGGAGTTGCTTCCCATGCGTTCATTCAAGCCATTCCGCCCTGTCGTGGGCAGCTTCGAAGAGATTTACCCGAGAATGTATGGTGGCAGTCTGGTGACTGCCGTGCTGTGGCTGGTCGATCGCTGGCGTCGCCGGCAAATGACCCGGACAGTGGACACCAAGTCAACGGCGCGCCCTGCAACAACCGACGCCGACGCTGCGGCGAGACCACGCTGAGTTGCGGTCCTGGCTTGCGACCCGGCGGTGAAGCGGCAGCATGGCGTCATGCAGCCATGGTGCTGGTTCGGATGCTCGGGCCGCGCTAGAAGCAGACCTGTCTCCGTTACCGCCGAGGTGCCTCATGTCGACCAGCAATGCCCAGATCAAGCTCGTTCGCCGGCCGGCGCCCGGCATGATTACGCCGGACTGTTTCGAGCGCGTCGATGCGACGCTGCCCAAGCCCGGCCCCGGCGAGTTCCGGGTGCGCATCCGGTATGTCTCGCTGGACCCGGCCATGCGCGGCTGGGTCAACGATACGCGTTCCTACGTGCCGCCGGTCGGCATCGGCGAAGTGATGCGGGCCTATGCGGTTGGCATTGTCGATCAGTCGGAGCATCCGGGTTTCACGGTCGGTGATGCCGTGCAAGGCGTGTTCGGCGTGCAGCAGTATGCGATTTCTAAGGGCAATCGTGTGGTCAAGGTGGATCCGGCCGCAGCGCCGCTGCAGCGCTGGGTTGGCGGGCTCGGCATGCCG
This sequence comes from Hyphomicrobiaceae bacterium, assembly GCA_046154645.1. GTDB lineage: Bacteria > Pseudomonadota > Alphaproteobacteria > Rhizobiales > Hyphomicrobiaceae. The sequence goes on along the minus strand of JBJXDZ010000033.1, from coordinate 64,979 downwards.
GGTTGGACCGCGTACTTCGGCTTGCTCGATGTCGGGGAACCGGCAGCCGGCGAGACGGTGGTGGTGTCGGCCGCCTCAGGCGCGGTTGGATCGGTGGTCGGCCAGATCGCGCGCATCAAGGGCGCCCGCGCCGTTGGCATTGCCGGTGGAGCGGAGAAATGCCGCTATGTGCGCGAGACCTTGGGCTTCGACGACTGCATCGATTACAAGGCAGCCGGCCTCGCCGAAAAACTGAAGGCGGCCTGCCCGAAGGGCATCGATGTCTACTTCGAGAACGTCGGCGGCGAGATCCTCGATGCCGTGCTGCCGCAGATGAATACGTTCGGCCGGATCGCGGTGTGCGGCCTGATCTCCGCCTACAATGCGACGAGCGTGCCCGATGGCCCGAAGAACTTCCGCGCCATCCTCACGCAGCGCCTGCGCGTGCAAGGTCTGATCGTATCGGACTGGATGGATCGCTTTCCGGAAGCCATCGAGGTGCTCGCGCGCTGGCATAAGGAGGGCCGCCTCATCATGCGCGAGGATGTGCGCACCGGTGGTGTCGACAAATTCGTTGAGACGCTGAACCTGCTCTACACCGGCGCCAACCAGGGCAAGCTCGTGCTGGAGATCGCGGCCTGATGCTGAAATCAGGGATCACGCTCTATTTCATTCGCCACGGCGAGACGGACTGGAATGCGGCGCAGCGCTACCAAGGCCAAACCGACATTCCGTTAAACACGACGGGGCGCGGGCAGGCGGCGCGCAACGGGCAAATGCTGGGCCAAGCTCTTGGTGCACGGGCCGCCACCCTCGACTATGTCGCGAGCCCATTGTCGCGCGCAGCCGAGACCATGCAGATCGTGCGCCGCGAGATGGGTTTGGAGCCTGACGCGTTTCGCCGAGACGACCGGCTCAAGGAGCAGAGCTACGGCCACTGGGAAGGGCAGCTGTGGAGCGAGTTGCCGGTGACGGACCCAGAGGGCTATGCGGCGCGCGAGAAAGACAAATGGGGCTGGCAGCCCCGCGGCGGTGAGAGCTACCGGATGCTGGCGGAACGGATCGCCGGCTGGCTTGCCCAGGTGGAGCGCGAGACAGTGGTGGCTGCGCATGGGGCGGTGAGCCGGGCCCTGCGCAGTCTGGTGATCGAGATGCCTAAGGATCGGGTGGCAAATCTCGAGGTGCCACAGGACCGCATCATGATCGTCCGGGCGGGCAGCATCGATTGGCTGTGAAGGGTCGCGAGGCGTGCGCCTGTCAGCGGGTGGCAGGCGCCACGGCTTTGGTATTGACAGGGGCGGCAACTGATTTTGCAGCGGCCGGCTTGGCTGGCGCTGGCGCCGTCTTGACGGCAGCCACTGGCGCCACCTTCACGCACTTGAGCTGCTTGGCGTCATAGCGCAGGCCGGTGGCGCACTTGGCAGCGGGGTCCGGCTTGACGCCGAGCCCGGCTTTGGTGCCTGCCGGTGCGGGTTTGGCTTTGGCCGGCTTGGCAACCGGCGGCGTGACTGCGGTCCTGGCCGGTTGCGGTTTGGCGGCCGACGTCTTCTTTTCAGGCGGCGCAACGATCGGAATGCTGGTCTGTCCCGGTGGCGGCCGCTTGCGCTGCAATGGCGGGACAACGGCGTCGCCTTTGGGGTCGAGGGCTTGTCGGGGGGCGCCGGCTCCCGGACTGACCAAAGGGGGGGCAATGTCGGGACGTAGCGGAACTGGTGGCTTGGACTCGGTCAGCACTGTTCCAGGGGGCTCAGCTCGGGCGATGAAGGCATCACCGGCACCCGACGCCCACACGAACAAACCTATCGCCGAGCCGAAGAGGCTCAAATTGACCAATTGGCTTGCACGCGCCAGCAGGGAACCCATGACGTAACCGCTATCCTGATACCGAAGCCACCAGGGGGCAGCTTCATCCTGGCGTAACCTAGCGCAATGGCTGGCTGGCACAAGTCGTCATGGCCGGTGATCATCCGTGAGCGGGGTAGCAGCAAGGCCATTGGGGGCGGGATGCGGGCGGCTCGGAAACAAAAAAGGTCGGAGCAGCGGCTGCTCCGACCCCCCAGAAACATAATGACGACCACTTCCAGTCAGCGGGCTCATTCGCTGACCAGAAATGTTCGTTTCAAACAGGCGTCAGCCTGTCTTCTTGATCACGGCCGGCTTGTCGGCAGGCTTCTCAGCTGCCTTCGGAGCCGACTTCACCTTGATCTTGGCGACCTTGCGCTTCTCGCAGGCCCCCGCGTTCAGGGTTGCCGTGGCGTTCCACTTTTCGCCCGGCTTGCACTTGGAACCAACCTTAACCTTGGCCGGCTTCTCAGCCTTCTTGACCAGGACTTTGGCCGGTTTTGGCTTGTCCTTCGCGAAGGCGTCCGTCGGAACGGTGGCCCCGCCTAAGGCAAAGGCCATCGCGCCGATCAGCGCGATTGCAGTCTTGCGCATTGAGCTCCCTCATTGCTGTTGTGGATGGCAAGAATCACGCCGTACATAACTCAAGTGCATAAGCTGTGGATTGGGGGCTTGTCACGGCCTCCTCTGGGGCTTGACGAACACCTCGAATCGCGCCGCGGTGCTTTCTCGCCTCTGCCTGTTGCGCAAGCGCAACGCCGCCGCTAAGCAAGTCGCAAAACCCGCGTCCCCAGCCGTTGGCAGCCATGTCACACAATTCGTTCGGCCAAATGTTCCGTATGACGACCTGGGGCGAGAGCCACGGGCCGGCCATCGGCTGCGTGGTGGATGGCTGCCCGCCGGGTCTGGTTCTCGACGCAGCGTGGATCCAGGGCTTCCTGGACAAGCGGCGGCCGGGTCAGTCGCGCTTCACCACACAGCGCCAGGAACCGGACCAGGTTCGCATTCTATCCGGCGTGTTCGCCGATGCGTCGGGACAGCAGGTGACGACCGGCACAGCCATCGCGCTGCACATCGACAATGTCGATCAGCGCTCCAAGGACTACGGCGACATCGCCGCCAAGTTTCGCCCGGGTCACGCCGATTACACCTACTGGGCCAAGTACGGTATCCGGGATTATCGCGGCGGCGGGCGTTCTTCGGCACGCGAGACCGCCATGCGTGTGGCCGCCGGCGCCGTAGCCCGGCGCGTGCTCGATGGTGTCACGGTGCGGGGCGCGCTGGTGCAACTTGGCCCCCACAAGATCGATCGCGCGAACTGGGACTGGGCCGAGGTCGAGCGCAACCCGTTCTTCTGTCCTGATCCGGTCGCGGCTGCCGCCTGGGCGCCTTATCTCGACCGGGTCCGCAAGGCCGGGTCGTCGGCAGGCGCCATCATCGAGGTGGTGGCCGAGGGTGTACCGCCGGGATGGGGCGCGCCAATCTACGGCAAGCTCGACCAGGATCTGGCCTCGGCCATGATGAGCATCAACGCCGTCAAGGGCGTCGAGATTGGCGATGGTTTCGCGGCGGCAGCGCTTTCGGGCGAGGACAATGCCGACGAGATGCGGGCGGGCAATGATGGCCGCCCGACATTCCTTGCCAACCATGCCGGTGGCATCCTCGGCGGCATCTCGACCGGGCAACCGGTGGTGGTGCGCTTTGCGGTAAAGCCCACGTCGTCGATTTCGCAGCCGCGGCGCACGGTAGATGTCGCGGGGCACGAAACGGAGATCGTCACCAAGGGCCGCCACGACCCCTGCGTGGGGCTGCGCGCGGTGCCGGTCGGCGAGGCGATGATGGCGCTGGTTCTTGCGGACCATATGCTGCGCCATCGTGGCCAGGTCGGCAGTACGCCGATGCGGAGCCTCGGCGGATGACCGGCGTCCAGGCGATGCACAAGCTCTCCGCCGCGCCTCCCTACAGCTATCGCGCCGATGCCGCTGTTCCAGCCTTTGCCGACGACCGGCCGCTGATCGTGTTCGATGGCGTCTGTGTGCTGTGCTCAGGCTTCGCCCGGTTCGTGGCGCGGCACGATCGCCACCGCCAGTTCCAGTTCACGGCCGCCCAATCCCGGCTGGGGCAAGCTCTGTTCCGGCATTACGGCCTCGACCCGGTAAACTATGAAACCAATCTCCTGGTGGAGGATGGCCGGGCCTTTGGCAAGCTGGATGCCTTCGCTGCTATCATGCAGCGGCTCGGTGGCGCAGGCCGGCTCGCCGGCGTGGTGCGCGTGCTGCCGCGTGGGCTCAGCGATTGGGCCTATGACCGCATCGCGCAGAACCGCTACCGGCTGTTCGGGCGTAGCGCGACGTGCGTGATGCCGGATGCGACGTGGCGCGACAGGGTGATCGAGTAACTCAGACGGGATTGAGGACGATGGCGGCAAAGGATCAGGTCAAGGCGCTGGTGTTCGATGTGTTCGGCACCGTCGTCGACTGGCGCGGCAGCACCATTCGCGAACTCACCGCCTTCGGCAACGGCCGGGGCATCGAGGCCGACTGGGCGCGCTTCGCCGACGATTGGCGCAGCCTCTATCAGCCGGCCATGGAGGAGGTCCGCTCGGGCCGCCGGCCATGGACCATCCTGGATGACTTGCATCGCGAGAGCCTGGTGCGCCTGCTCGAACGGCACGCCATCAAGGGCCTGGGAGCCCACGAGATCGAGCATCTGAACACCATCTGGCATCGCCTCGATCCCTGGCCCGATGTAATCGATGGCCTGCTGCGATTGAAACGGCGCTACGTGATTGGCACGCTCTCGAATGGCAATACGGGCCTGCTTGTGCGTATGGCGAAACGCGCCGGGTTGCCCTGGGATGTGATCCTTGGTGCGGAAACGGCGCGGGCGTATAAGCCATTGCCGGCAGCCTACCAGCGCAACGCGGCCCTGCTCAATCTCGAGCCGTCGGAGGTGATGCTGGTTGCCGCCCACAACGACGATCTGGCGGCCGCGGCGGCCACTGGCTATCGCACGGCGTTTGTTGTGCGGCGGAGCGAGTATGGCCCAGCCCAGGCCAAGGATCTGGCCGCCAGTCAGCCGTGGGACGTGATCACCGACAGCTTCATAGGCGTCGCCGAGGCCATGGGTTGCCCGCGCCGCTGACGGACGGGAACCCACAGCAAAGGGAGAGTTGTCGCGGGCTGCCACAATCGCCATCTAACGTACTGGTGAAGCGCCAAGGCGCGGTGCCGATGGCGAACCCCGTGGCGACCCATGACCAAGAAGCGCGACACGCCCGACCGGGCGCAAGAGGCTGATCCAGCGGAATTGCCAACCGCGGCTGTGCCGCCGGGGCAAGCGTCCGCTTCACCTGTGATCAAGCCAGTACAACCAGCCTCTACGCCGGCGGTGGAGCGCTCGTCATCAGCGGAGGTGGCCGATTTCCTCGCCCGCATCAAGAATCTGCCCAAGGCGACAACCACGGGCAGAGGGCGTCTTGTCTTCGCCATGGACGCCACCATGAGCCGGCAGCCGACTTGGGACATGGCGCTTGGCCTGCAGGCCGACATGTTCGCCGCCGTCAAGGCGGTCGGTGGCCTCGACGTGCAACTGGTGTATTTCCGCGGCTCGTCGCAGTGCCGGGCATCGAAGTGGGTCGATGACCCCGAGGCGCTGGCACGACTGATGACGCAGGTGTCCTGCCAAGGTGGCTATACACAGATCGGCCGGGTGCTCAGCCATACCCGCCAAGAGAGTGAATTGCGCCGCGTCAGTGCGCTGGTCTATGTCGGTGATAGCATGGAGGAGTCGATCGACGAGCTGTGCGGGCGGGCCGGCGAGCTGGCGCTGCTCGGGGTACCGGTGTTCCTGTTCCAGGAAGGGCAGGATGCGCAGGCCGAGCGCGCGTTCCGCGAGATCGCTCGCTTGACGCGCGGCGCCTGCTGTCGCTTCGATACGGGGGCGGCGGCAGAGTTGCGCGCCCTCCTGGAAGCGGTTGCTGTCTATGCGGCGGGTGGGCGGCTGGCGCTGGCCCGTCTCGCCGAGCGAGCCAATGGGACGGGAGCGCGCCGTCTCATCGAAGGAATGCGGCGCAGCTGACTTAAAGCCAGAGAGCCCGAGGCGAAGCCATGCTCAATGTCGCAGCCCTGCTGGTGCTGCTCGCGCTCACGCTCTTGGCGGTGCGTGCCTACACGCGTGCCAGTCCCGCTCTCATGGCGCGACGCTTGCGGCTCGGCGGTGGGGTCGCCGCGGGGGCGGCGGCGGGCTATCTGACTTTTCGCGGCAACTTCGCCTTGGCGCTGCCCCTGTTCTCGTTCGCCGGCTGGTTGATCTGGGGGCATCATGTGCCGTGGGCGCGCGGACAGGCGGCGCCCAAAGCGGGGCAGGCTTCGACCGTCACGACCGACACCCTCGAGATGGAACTCGACCACGCAAGCGGCGCCATGCGGGGCCGTGTGTTGAAGGGCTTCTTTGCTGGCCGTGATCTCGATCGCATGCGGCCTGTGGAACTCGCCCATCTGTGGCAGGACTGTCGCTTCGCCGATCCTCAGTCGGCAACTTTGATCGAAGCCTATCTCGACCGCCTGCATCCAACCTGGCGGGAGGATTTGGCGCGGGCCGAGGCCGATGCGCCCAAGGGCCCGGATGGGCGCATGGCCCGGTCCGAGGCGTTGGAGATCCTGGGGCTCAAGGACGGCGCCACGGCCGAGGATATTCGCGAGGCGCACAAGAAGCTGATGCTGAAGCTGCACCCCGATCGCGGCGGTTCCACCTATCTCGCGGCGAAGATCAACGAGGCCAAGGATGTGGCGCTCGGTGCCGCGCCGGGGGGGCGGTGAGGGGTTACACGCGCCGCACGGTTCAGCCGCCGGCGGCGACCTGGCAGTCGATCTGCTGGCGGCGCAACTCGTTGCAAGCGGTGGCGGCGGTGGCGGCGTCGAAGCCAACGAAGCGGGCGCGGAACAGCTGCCGGCCGCCGGTCGTCACCGGGACCGTGGTCGGGGTGGCCGTGGCCAGGGCGGCGCCGGCCTTGGCTTTGGCGGCCTGCAATTGGCGCTGGGCTTCGGCCTCGGTCGAATAGGCGCCGATCTGGATAATGATGGCGCCACTCGGAGCAGCGGGTGTCGGCCCCTTGAGGCGATAGTTCGGCTGTGCCGGCTCGAGCGCGGCCGTGCTGGCGGTCGGCTGCTGGCGGTTGCCGGGCACGGGCTGGCCGCGCGCCGGGGCAGGGCCGGTTACCAGCACAGGTGCCGGTGCCGGCGGCTCACCGCGTTTCAGGCGCTCGGCCTGGGCCTGCAGTGAGGAAGGCTGTACGCCGCGCGCGATGGGAGCTGCAGGAGGCGGGGACGGTGGCGCTGCGGCAAGCGGCGGCTGCGCAATCGGCGCGGCAACCGAGCCACCTTGCGCGACGACCGGCTCTGGCGTGCGGCGCGGCCGCGGGGCCACCACGACGGGACGTACGCGTGCGACCTCGACGGGAGCACCGAAGTTGCTTTCGGGGCCGGGAGGTGGAGCCTCCTCGGGCTTGGCGGCGACGACAAGCTGAGCCTCGGGTGCCGGCGGCGCCAACGGCGCGACGGTCAGGCGCGGCGGGGCTGCGGGACGGGGCGCGGGTGGCGCCTGGGCAACCGTGACCGGGCGCACCGGCTCGACGAGTTTCGGCGCCGGCGTACGGGCGACGAGGGCTGGCTGGCGTGTCTTGGTGGTGGCGGCGTTCGGCAGCGTGCGGTCGAGCATGACGCGCATGTAGGCATTGCGCGCCGCAGCGCTCGAGCCGCCGAACACGGCGGCGACCACGTGCTTGCCATCGCGGCGCACGGAGGCCACGAGATTGAATCCTGACGGCGTGGTGTAGCCGGTCTTGAGCCCATCCATGCCGCGGTAGGAGTCCAGCATCGTGTTGTGGTTGCGATGGATACTGCCGCCGTAGGCGAACGAGCGCTGGCTGAACATGCGATACTGCTGCGGGAAATCGTCGTGCAGGCGCATGGCCAGGGTCAGCATGTCGCGCGCCGTCGTGACCTGGCCTGAGTCAGGCAGGCCGTGCGCATTGCGGAAGGTCGTTTGCGACATGCCGAGCTGGCGCGCCTTCTGCGTCATGAGGGCCGCGAACTTGGGCTCGCTGCCAGCGATGTGCTCGGCGACGGCGACGGCCATATCGTTGGCCGATTTGACGATGAGCGCCTGCACTGCATTCATCACCGTGATTTCGGCGCCGGCCTCGAGGCCGAGCTTGGACGGCGACGTGCTGGCGGCTGTTGGAGAAATTCGGATGCGGGTGTTCGGCTTCAGGCGGCCCTGCTGGAGCAATTCGAAGACGATGTAGACGGTCATCATCTTGGTCAGGGAGGCCGGATAGCGCGGCTCGTCGGCGCCTTGCGCGTGCAACACTTGGCCGCTGTTGGCATCGATCACCATGGCGGCGTGGCGGCCGGGCGCCGCGACGGCGCTGGCCGGCAAGAAGGCCAAGGCCAGCAACGCCAAAAGGCCGAGCCCGAGCCCGACCAGCGACGCCGGATCGCGGCGGCGATCCTTGCTGCCAAAACTTTGACGCCCCTTCTGCATTCCCTCGAACCCGACGCTTCCACCAGCATGGAGGGATCACTCCCTCGCCAATACCAGTGGTGACGCTCCCCAGCGTATGTGTGCCCTGCGGCGACACGACCATTGTTTTGGGGCACCTTTACGGCGCCTCCTTGAGACTTGACGGGGATTGTAGGGTCCGGTGCCCTGCGCATTGGTTAATGCTGGGGGCGGCAACGTGCGGTAGCGTTAACGGCCGCCATCGCGTCGTTTCAACTTGACTGAGCCAGTGGCGGTCGTCCCTTCAGACGATTTCGAGCTGGATTTTCGGCACGCCCCAGAACTCATAGCCGCCGCTATTGAACGGCACCGTCGTGTCGGGCTGTTTCTGCCCAGCCAGATCGGTGGCACGAGTTTCGATGACGTGGGCGCCGGGTTTCGCATCCCAGTCGAACGAGAAGCGCACCCACGTGTAGCGACCGAGGTTTGGGCCGCGGATATTGGCGCGTTGCCATTCGCCGCCATCGATGCGGTAATCGACCCGCGCAATGCCGAACTGCGGGCCCCAGGCGTAGCCCGTCATGGTGCGCATGCCAGCTGGGAGTTTCGGCTTCTCGCCGAGCTTCAGGGGATAGTTGTGCGGCAGGGCATGCGCCTCGGTGACCATCAGCGGGATGGTGACCAGCGTCTTCGGCTTCAGCCAGGTGACCATGGGACCGGTGATCTGCTCGGGCTTGCAGAAGCGGAATTCGTCGCCGGCCTCGGGCTTGGGGATCTTATAGGTCGGCCCCTGGAACACGTGATCGAAGGCGCTCAGCGGCACCCAGAAGTTGTGGTCGGCGATCTTGATCTCGCTCAGCCATTTGATGGAGGCGGCGCCCGTCCAACCGGGGACGATCAGGCGCACGGGCCCGCCATGATCGGCCGGCAAGTCGAGCCCGTTCATCTTGAAGGCGAGGCCGATGTCGAGCCCGCGTTGCGTGAGTTCGTTGATCGGTAGTGGGCGGCCCGTGTCGGATTCAGTCCCAGCCACCTTGGCGTCGATGCCCGACCAGAACAGGGCCCACTTTGCCGACTTCTTGAGCCCGACGAGGCCCAGGATGTGCGACATCGGCACATACTGCCATTCGGCCTGGCCGACGGCGCCGAGACCCCAGCTGTTGCCCTTCACCTGCGTGGCGCCTTTGGTCATGCCCTGCTGTTCCCAGAACATGGTGCGGCCATTGCCGGCGCATTCCATCGTGCACACGATGGTGCGCGACGGCATCTTGAGGAGGTCGTCGTAGCTTATCGTCAGTTCGCGCTCGACGCCGTTGCCATGGATCTTGAGACGCCAATGCAGCGGATCGACGCGCTTGTCCTTGGCGGGATCCGGCGTGGCATAGGTGTTGCGAATAAAGAACTGCTCGATGGGGGTGATGAAGGTGTTGAACTTCCACCACTGGGCGCCTTGGCTCTTGAAGCTCAGGTCCGTCAGTTGCGACAAGTCCTTGAATAATTCGTCGCGATAGCGGCCAAGTCCGGAGCGCCCCTGCCGCACGATGGCAGGAATGCCACTACGGAACGAACCAAGCGGAGCCTCGGCCGAGGCTGTCGCAGGAGCGAGCATCGCAGCGGCGCTCGCGCTGGTCAAAAACAGGCGCCGATCCAGTCGCGGCACCGTCAATGGGGTTGGTCGTGAGACTATGGACTTCATGTGAAACGCCTCCCGCAGCAACCTGATATGTCTACGATTATTCGATAACAGTTTCGTGAATGCAAGCTGTAGTGGTCATATCGAGCAAATAATTTGATCGCCATCAAACGAAAGGGTTCTTGCGTGTGCCAAATGGGCGACAAATGGTCGTCTTCCGCAGCATATGCGCGCCTGTTTGGGTGGACGCGGGCGGTCGCTCGTGCGAGCACGCGCTGAGGCAGGATCAGGCGTTGGCGAGACATGAAGCGTGAGGGGACTGCAGCCGGGGAAACCGCAATGGCAGCTCGTCTTGCGGTGCTGTGGTGGGTGATCGCGGCTGGCCTCGCTGTCGCCGTGATCTTGGCCATCCAAGCCAGCGGTGCCTTTGCGCCGGGCCGGCCTGCCACCGGCATGCCTATTCTCGCGTTCGCAGGGGGCCTCCTGGCGAGTGGATTGGTTTTCCTCGGGGTTATTCCTCTTCTCCGACGGAGCGAGCGGCTTGATCAACAGGCAACGCGCCGCCTGCTGGCCTTGGTGATTGGCGTCGGCCTGGGCCTACGTGTGGCCTTGCTCGCCTCGGAGCCTATCCTCGAGGTCGATTTCAATCGCTATCTCTGGGATGGTGGTCTGACGGCCCATGGGCTGAACCCTTATTCCGTCGCGCCAGGCGACGTGGCACGACTGGCCTATGACGACCTGCGTCTCGAGCTCTCCAAGAGCGCGACGCCGGTATTCGAGCGCATCAGTTACGCCGACCTGAAAACCATTTACCCGCCAGTGGCGCAGGCCTGGTTCGCCCTCGCGCACCTGATCGCGCCCTGGAGCCTCACGGCCTGGCGCTGCGTCGCGATTGGTGCTGACGTGGTGACGTTGGTGCTGCTGCTGGCACTGTTAAGGGACGTCGGGCGGTCACCACTGTGGGTGGCGCTCTACTGGTGGTGTCCGCTGGTCCTGAAGGAGGTGGTCAACAGTGCGCATATGGAGGCGGTGCTGCTGCCGACCCTGCTCGCCAGCCTCGTCTTGACGGTGCGCCACCGGTCCCTGGCCGCCACGGCCATGCTGGTGCTGGCTATCGGCACCAAGCTGTGGCCGGTGATGCTGGTGCCCATCGTGCTGCGACGGCTGATCGGCCATCCGGCCCGCTTGGCGGCGGCGTTAGCGATCCTGGCCGGGGGCGCGGTTGTCATCGTACTCCCGGTCTGGCTCGGGGGGATCGACCAAAGTTCCGGCTTTGTCGGGTTTGCCACGCATTGGGCGACCAACAGTGCGCATTTCCCCATGCTGGAGGGCATGGTTCGGTGGGTGCTCGGCGCCGCGGCGACCAGCGTCGTGCCGGGTGGCTTTGTGCGGTTGCTGTCGGCGGCGGGTGTGCTGGCGTTCGCGCTCTGGCTGGCACGGCGGCCACATGCCAGCGCCGAGGAGTTCATCCAGCGGGTGTTCTGGGTGACGTCTGCCCTGCTGCTGCTCAGTCCGGCTCAGTTCCCCTGGTACGTGCTGTGGGTGCTGCCGCTGGCGACACTGACGGCCGGATGGGGTTGGCATGTGGCGGCAGCGGTGATGCCGCTCTATTACAGCGCCTTCCATTTTCAGACGACGGGCACGTTCTGGATCTACGAGGCAGCACTGGTCTGGGTCTTGTGGCTGCCGATCTGGCTGGTACTGGCATGGGACGTCTGGCGGATGTGCCGCGGCTCTGAGTTGGGCGCACAAAATGGTGCAATGCACAATGAGACTTGACGAAATGGTGCGCCGCAGCTAACTTGACCGTGCCGCGATCTGTTGCAGCGCACGTGCGCCGACCCTGCGGCGGGAAACGACGACGCACGCGTGCGCCGCACTTGTGTCATTCACACCAGGGACACCGCCATGAACTCGATCAACCCCATGAACAAGCAGTTCGAAGATTTCCAGAAGCTCGGCCAGGGCAACGTCGATTCGCTGATGAAGCTGTTCGGCGAGTGGAACAAGGGCTGGCAGGCCATCACCGCCGAGATGACCGACTATACCAAGCGCTCGTTCGAGGACGGCGCGCAGACCGTCGAGAAGCTGATGACCGCCAAGTCAATGGAGCAAGCGCTGGAAATCCAGACCAATTTCGCCAAGCGCAGCTACGAGGACTACATGCAGCAGCTGTCGAAGATCGGCAGCATGTACGCCGAGTTCGCCAAGGAAGCCTATCGCCCGATGGAGACGGCGTTCCAGCCCGGCCGCTGAGCCCAGACGCGGCATAAGCGACGGCGACATGACAATCGCGGGCCCGGCAATGCGCCGGGCCTTTTTTTTGTCGCCTGTTGCGCCCACATTAACTGCGCTCGGGTGATCTGCGGGTTCGGAGGGGTTCAAGGCTCTTGGGCGTTTGCGGTTCTGCCTCGGCTGCCAGTAGTATGGTGGCGTTCGGCTTGTGTCAGGAGTGGGCCGGGAACGGCTCCGGTGGTCGAGAGGGGGCGCCAAGAGCGCTTTAGAGGTCCGATGGGCGAGTTTGATCGCAACATCATCATGGCAGGCAAGAACGGCTCGCGGGGCGGTGACGAAGGCAAGACCGGCCTCATCACCAAGACGCGGCCGAAAACCAAGAAGCCAAGCCTGTACAAGGTTCTGCTTCTGAACGACGACTACACGCCGATGGAGTTCGTGATCCACGTCCTCGAGCGCTTTTTCAACAAGGGGCGCGAAGAGGCGACACGGATCATGCTGCATGTGCACCACAAGGGCGTGGGCATCTGCGGTGTCTACACGTACGAGGTCGCCGAGACCAAGGTGACCCAGGTCATGGATTTCGCTCGGCAGCACCAGCATCCGCTGCAATGCACGATGGAAAAGGAGTAGGACCCCCGTGCCATCCTTCTCGCAAAGTCTCGAACAAGCCCTCCATCGTGCGTTGGAATACGCCAACGATCGACATCACGAATATGCGACGCTCGAGCATCTGCTCATGGCGTTGATCGATGATCGCGATGCCTCGGCTGTGATGCGGGCCTGCAACGTCGATCTCGACCAGCTGCGCCGCCGCCTGACCGAGTATCTGGACACCGAGCTGGAAAGCCTGGTGCGCAAGGGCTCGACCGATGCCCAGGCGACGACCAGCTTCCAGCGGGTCATCCACCGCGCCGTCGTGCATGTGCAATCCTCCGGCCGCGAGGAGGTGACCGGCGCCAATGTGCTGATCGCCATCTTTGCCGAGCGCGAGAGCCATGCCGCCTATTTCCTGCAGGAGCAGGAGATGACGCGGTTCGACGCCGTGCAGTACGTCAGCCACGGCATTGCCAAGCGTCCCGGCGCCACGGAACCGAAGTCCGTGCGCGGCGTCGACGACGAGAGCAACAGCGCCAATGGCGAGGGCGGCGACAAGAAGCAGGGCGAGGCGCTGGCGAATTACTGCGTCAATCTCAACAAGAAGGCGCGCGACGGCCGTATCGATCCCCTGATCGGGCGCGAGGCCGAGGTGCTGCGCACCATCCAGGTGCTGTGCCGCCGCTCGAAGAACAATCCCCTGTTCGTCGGCGATCCCGGTGTCGGCAAGACGGCCATCGCTGAGGGTCTTGCCCGCAAGATCATCCGGGGCGAGGTGCCCGAGGTGCTGCGCGACGCCACCATTTTCTCGCTCGACATGGGCACGCTGCTGGCCGGCACGCGCTATCGTGGCGACTTCGAGGAGCGCCTGAAAGCCGTGATGAAGGAGATCGAAGCCTATCCGGGTGCCATCCTGTTCATCGACGAGATCCACACTGTGATCGGTGCCGGTGCGACGTCCGGCGGCGCCATGGATGCGTCCAACCTGCTGAAGCCGGCGCTGCAATCGGGCGCCGTGCGCTGCATCGGCTCGACCACCTACAAGGAGTATCGCCAGCACTTCGAGAAGGATCGGGCGCTGGTTCGCCGGTTCCAGAAGATCGACGTCAAGGAACCCACGATCGAGGATTCGATCGAGATCATGAAGGGCCTGAAGCCCTACTTCGAGGAGTTCCACAAGCTCAAGTACACCAACGAAGCGATCAAGGCGGCGGTCGAGCTGTCGGCGAAGTACATCAATGATCGCAAGCTGCCCGACAAAGCCATCGACGTCATCGACGAGACCGGTGCCTCGCAGATGCTGGTGCCGGAGGCCAAGCGCAAGAAGAAGATCACCGTCAAGGAAGTGGAGGCGACAGTCGCCACCATGGCGCGGATTCCTCCGAAGACGGTGTCCAAGTCCGACGCCGAGGTAATGTCCAACCTCGAGAAGGATCTGAAGCGGCTGGTGTTCGGCCAGGATGCGGCGATCACGGCGCTGGCTTCGGCGATCAAGCTGGCGCGGGCGGGCCTGCGCGAGCCGGAGAAGCCGATCGGCTGCTATCTGTTCTCGGGTCCAACCGGCGTCGGCAAGACCGAAGTGGCCAAGCAATTGGCGTCGCTGATGGGCATCGAGCTCCTGCGCTTCGACATGTCGGAGTACATGGAGAAGCATACGGTCTCGCGCCTGATCGGTGCGCCGCCGGGCTATGTCGGCTTCGACCAGGGCGGTCTTTTGACCGACGGCATCGACCAGCATCCGCACTCTGTGCTGCTGCTGGACGAGATCGAGAAGGCGCATCCCGATCTGTTCAACATCCTGTTGCAGGTGATGGACCACGGCAAGCTCACCGACCACAACGGCAAGTCGGTCGACTTCCGCAACGTCATCCTGATCATGACCACGAACGCGGGTGCCTCGGACATGGCCAAGGCGGCGATCGGCTTCGGCTCATCGAAACGCACGGGTGACGACACGGAAGCCATCAACCGCCTGTTCACGCCGGAGTTCCGCAACCGCCTCGACGCCGTGGTGCCGTTCGGCAGCCTGCCCGTGGACGTGATCAGCAAGGTGGTCGAGAAGTTCATCTTCCAGCTCGAGGCGCAGCTCGCCGATCGCGGCGTCTCGATCGAGTTGACGGATGAGGCGACGAAATGGCTGGTCGACAAGGGATACGACGAGAAGTTCGGCGCGCGCCCCTTGGCGCGTGTCATCCAGGAGCACATCAAGAAGCCGCTGGCTGAGGAACTGCTGTTCGGCAAACTCGAGCACGGCGGTACCGTCCGCATCGGCGCCAAGGGCGAGAAGGCGGATCGAACATTGTCCTTTGAATATTTCCCCGGCGATCCCGCGAAGAAGCCCAAGTCGCGCGAGGAGCTGGAGGACGACGAGGAGACCGCTGAGGCAGCCGGCGACGCCCTTGTCGGGGCTGCCACGAAGAAGGCGCTACCCGGACCCAAGGGCGGCAAGGATAGCGCGCGTCCGAGCGGCACGGTGCCGAGTGTGCCGCGCCGCAAGAAGGACGAGTAGACGACTTGCCGGTTGCAGCGTCAGATCAACCCTTGCCCGCGTGGCCCGAATCGGCGACGCGGGCATTGGCTTTCTGGCGCGGCACACGGGCCGGCATCGGCCTGCCTTCGGTCATACTGGTCGAGAGCCGCCTCGGTTACAGCGCCTTCGCCAAGGCCTGCGGCCTTACCTTCGGGCTGATGATGTGGCTGCCGCTGATGCTGCAGGCGCTGCTCGCGCGATTGGTGCTCGCCGATCATGCCGCGCGGGATGTCTTGCTCGCCGCAACAGCTATGGCCGCCAGCCTCTTCGCGTTGCTGTTCGGGCCCGGTATCCTGCGCTGAGGTGAGCCGGGGCAGAGCGGAGGGGTGGCATGCGCCTGCAGGTGTTTTCCGACGTGCATTTCGATGTGGCGGCGGCGTTCACACCGCAACTCGCGCCCGATGTCGACGCGGTCGTCGTGGCCGGCGACGTGTGCCAGGGTATGGCCCGCGGCATGAGCTGGCTGCGCGCGCATCTCGGCGACAAGGTGCCGATCGTCATGGTGGCGGGCAACCACGAGTTCTTCCACACCGTGCGCAGCGAGGAGCGCGCGGCAGGTCTGGCGGCGGCGGCGAAGTACAACATCTCGCTGCTCGACGACGCGTCCATTGAAATTCACGGCACACGCTTCGTCGGCGCGACGCTGTGGTGTGATTTCGATCTCTTCGGCGAGGACATGCGTCCGCGCGTGATGGCGGCAGCGGAGCGCGTCATGCTCGATCATCACATGATCACGGAAGATCCCGAACTCCAGCGCCGCTTCAGCGCCGAGGATGCGCGCCGGCAGCATATGGCTTCGCGCACGTATCTGGAGCGTGCGTTGGCTCAATCATTCTCGGGGCCAACCGTGGTGGTGACGCATCACGGTCCGCACGAGAAGAGCGTGGCACGCAAGTTTCGCGAGGACATCGTGACGCCGGCGTTCATCTCGGATCTGTCGGCCGTCATCGAGCGTTATCAGCCGCCGCTGTGGATTCACGGCCATACGCACACGAGCTTCGACTATCGTGTCCGCGGCACGCGCGTTCTGTGCAACCCGCACGGCTACGGCTTTGGGCAGGAAAACCCGCAGTTCGAGCCGGCGATGGTGGTGGAGGTGTGAGATGATGGTCGACGCTAGGCTGCAGAACGGCCCCGGCCCTCTGTCGCCTGATGGCGCCTTATGTTATCATTACGATTGTCCACGCGGGCGCTTTGACGAGGCACTGGCATGACTCGGTTCGACCGAATTACGCATAAGTCGGGTGTGATGGGCGGCAAGGCCTGCATTCGAGGGATGCGCGTGACTGTTGCCATGCTCGTCGGCCAGATTGGGGCTGGGCGAAGCATCGAGCAAGTCGTGGCGGATTTTCCTTACATTGAGCGCGAAGACGTCCTGCAGGCGTTACGGTACGCGGCTTGGCTCGCCGAAGAGCGGGAAGTCGATCTCATCGCCTCATGAAACGGCTCGTCGACATGAACCTCTCGCCACGATGGGTGGCGTTTCTGACGACGGCTGGCCTGCAAGCCAGCCACTGGTCCAGCATCGGTCCCAGCGATACGCCGGATACGGCCATCATGACCTACGCAAATGATGGCCAATTCGTCGTCATGACTCATGATCTGGACTTCAGCGCTATCCTGGCAGCGACGAATGGTGATGGCCCCAGCGTTCTTCAGATCCGAGCGGATGACACGAGCCCTGAAGTGATGGGCAATCAAGTCGTCAATGCCGTGCGCCAGTTTACTGCTGAGCTTTCGCAGGGCGCACTGATCACGATTGACACGCATCGCGCCAGGATACGGCTGCTGCCGTTTCTTTCGGACGAGTGAACGTCGAGCATCGGCACCGGCCCGCACCGCTACGGATTAGGGGAGGAAAACCCACAGTTCGAGCCGAATCTGGTTATGGAGCTGAGATGGTCGGGGTCAGACCTTTGGGTCTGGCCCCATCGCTTGAGACCGCGTAGGCCATGTCGACTTCAACAGGCCGCAACGTGCATCGCGATGGCGTCGACGGTGACAAACCGGATGCTGGCTTGGTTCGCTTTGAAGTGTGATATCGCCAGCCTGACGTTCAATGGTTGCGGCAGCCCTGGGACGCGTGCATCGTCACTCAGCCACAACACCAAACGCTCCTGAGCGAGTTGACCGATCAATGCCAAACGTTCCGACGACGCTTGTCGCGTCCGACAAGTTTCAACGGCTTGCGCTGCCAGGATACCGATGAAATTGTTCTGCAAATCCTTGTACAACTCTCGCGTCGTGTCGGGCCGACGAACAAACAGCAGGGCTTCCACCCATTCGTTGAGATAGCCCAGCCGAAGCACGGTTTTTTCACTCGCACTTGCCGGCAAGCCGAACTGCCGTAACCACCAATACGTCTCGGCTCCAGCATAGGCGTGCTGGATGCCATTGCTGACATGTCCAGGGAGGCCATGCCGGCGAGTCTCATGGCGCGCCATAGTCGACATCGTGACGTAGAAGGCAGCGACGGGTGTCGCCACGAAGACAGTGAGGAGCAACAGGCTCCAAAGGCGGCGGTGTCGCTTCCAAACCATTGTCTCCTCCACAAAAAAGGCGGCACCGCTTCCGGAGCCGCCCATTGGTCAGTGGAATGGGGTCAGATCCATGGGTCTGACCCCTCGTCGAATTCAGACGCTGTAGTACATGTCGAACTCGACCGGGTGTGGCGTCATGTCGGTGCGCTCGACCTCGGCCATCTTCAGCTCGATGTAGGCGTCGATCATCTCGTCGCCGAACACGCCGCCCATCTTGAGGAAGGCGCGGTCCTTGTCGAGGCTGTTGAGCGCTTCACGCAGAGAGCCGCAAACCGTCGGGATCTTGGCCAGCTCAGCCGGCGGCAGATCGTAGAGGTTCTTGTCCATCGGCTCGCCAGGATTGATCTTGTTCTGGATGCCGTCGAGACCGGCCATCAGCATGGCAGCGAAGCCGAGGTAGGGGTTGGCGGCGGGATCGGGGAAGCGGACCTCGACGCGCTTGGCCTTCGGGTTCGTGACGTGCGGGATGCGGCAGGAGGCCGAGCGGTTGCGCGCGGAGTAGGCGAGCAGCACGGGGGCCTCGTAGCCCGGCACCAGACGCTTGTAGGAGTTGGTGGTCGGGTTGGTGAAGGCGTTGATGGCCTTGGCGTGCTTGAGGATGCCGCCGATGTAGTGCAGGCAGGTATCCGAGAGATCGGCGTACTTGTTGCCGGCGAACGTCGGGGTCGAGCCCTTCCAGATCGACTGGTGGCAATGCATGCCTGAGCCGTTGTCGCCGAAGATCGGCTTCGGCATGAAGCAGGCGGTCTTGCCGTAGGCCTGGGCGACGTTGTGGATCACATACTTGTAGATCTGCATGTGGTCGGCCATGGTCACCATCGGGCCGAACTTGATGCCGAGCTCGTGCTGGGCGGCGGCAACCTCGTGGTGGTGCTTCTCGACGACAACGCCCATCTCGGCCATCACCGACAGCATCTCGGAGCGGATGTCCTGGCAGCTGTCCACGGGCGGCACGGGGAAGTAGCCGCCCTTGACGCGGGGACGGTGGCCGAGGTTGCCCATCTCGTAGTCGGTGCCCATGTTGGAGGGCAGCTCAGAGGAGTCGAGCTTGAAGCCGGTGTTGTAGGGATCTGACGAGAACTTGACGTCGTCGAAGATGAAGAATTCGGCCTCGGGACCAAAGTATATGGCGTCGCCGATGCCGGTCGACTTCATGTAGGCTTCGGCCTTCTTGGCGATGCCGCGGGGATCGCGCTCATAGAGTTCGCCGGTCGATGGCTCGATGACGTCGCAAAAGATCGCCATGGTGGTCTGGGCGAAGAAGGGATCCATGTGCGCGGTCGCGGGATCCAGCATCAGCGTCATGTCGGAGGCTTCGATGCCCTTCCAGCCGGCGATGGAGGAGCCGTCGAAGGCATAGCCTTCCGCGAACATGGCCTCATCGACGCACGAGGCGTCGGCGGTCACATGCTGCATCTTGCCCTTGGTATCCGTGAAGCGGATGTCGAGGAACTTGACGTCCTTGTCCTTGACCATCTTGAGGACGTCGGCTGCCGTTTTCGTCTTGTCTGCCATTTTTGCTCCCTTCGCTGACAAAAGTTACGCGGTGTTTGATCTGTTACGGGGGTGGTCTCAACAGGTTGCTGGCCGCCCGCGAGCAGCCAGTCTCCCGGTCACCAGCACGGACCTCATTCGGCTCCGGTGGGGGGCCGGATCATCGCGCATTGCTCAGACGGCGTCCGCGCCGGTCTCGCCCGTGCGGATGCGGATCGCCTCCTCGATATTCGAGATGAAGATCTTGCCATCGCCGATGCGGCCGGTTTTGGCGGCGCGCTGGATGGCTTCGACGGCCTTGTCCAGCATCTCGTCACCGAGGACAACCTCGATTTTCACCTTGGGCAGGAAATCGACAACATATTCGGCGCCACGATAGAGCTCGGTGTGGCCCTTCTGGCGGCCGAACCCTTTGGCCTCGATGACGGTGATGCCCTGCAGGCCGATCTCCTGCAGCGCCTCCTTCACCTCGTCGAGCTTGAATGGCTTAATGATCGCCTCGATTTTTTTCATGGGGTCCTCGGCGGGTGTAATGGCAGGCAGGTCTGATCCGGCGACTGATGCCGCCCTTTGCCCTAGGGTTAAGCAGATCGCATGCCAGACGGTAAACAAGTTTTTTATGCGCGGAAGATCAAAGTCTTGGCGAGCATCTGCCGCTTCGGCAGGCAGTGGCGCGTTGCGCGAATGATCAAAAAACAGGCGTTTCGCTTAATAACTAGTCACGTCCGGTATGCGACTGGCTGCCGAACGGTCAGGGCTATCGGCTGGCCTGGACGGCGACGCGCTGCTCGATCAACGAGATGTGGATCCAGCCAGTCAGGTCGCCGACCATGACCTGACGCCACTTGTCGCGGCCTTGGCCCTGCTCGACACCATGCCAAATCAGTTTGGTCAGTGGCTTGAGCTCCGCCAGTTTCTTGGAATTCAGGTCGGGGCCCTGTCGGAGCGCAGCAAAGCCGTCACTGGGTGACGCAATCACAGCGAGTTCGATGGTACGTTCGATGGTGCGAGGGGCGCCAAGCGCCGAGCGATCGCCGGGGAGCGGGCGTTTCGGCGGGGCGGCTGTCGCCGTGCGTCCAGCTTCCCGCGCGGTGGCGAGTTCTGCGACGAGTTGGCGGGTGCGATCCTGAGCCTCTTTGAGGCGAGCTTCGTGTTGCTTCTTCTCCGCCTCCCATTGCTGCTGAGCATCGGCAAGCTGCTTTGCCTTGGCCTTCTGGGCGACCTCCGCAGCTTTTTGGGCGTCCTGAGCGTGCTGCCGCGATTTTGCTTCGGCCGCGAGCTGGCTCTGCAAGCGCCGGACCTCTTCGTTGAGCTGGCTGTTATTGCGCGCCAGTTCCCCCGTCGATTGGGATGCCAAAGCCGCGCGGTTGTACGCCTCCGTCCATGAAGACTTGGCCAGTACCATCGTGCCCACGACGACCAGGCCCAAGACCAGGGACGCGGCCAGCTTGGGCCAGACCGGGCGGTGGAACAGATCGCGCCCGAACTCCTCGACGCTGCGCACCCGCCGGTTCGGATCGAGATCGAGAGCGCGATCGATAGCGGCGAGGAATTCGCGCGGGTAGTACTTGCGCGCCGCGATCGCCGCGGGCGTGTACGGCTCGCCCTCGAGGCGCTTCGGCGCGGGCGGTGGTGGCGCGCCCGTCACGCAGGCATAGAGGACGGCGCCGAGGGCGTAGATGTCGTTCTGGAACTTCATCTTGGCATCGGGAACGTACTGCTCCGGCGATGCGAAGCCCGGTGTTGCGACTCTCGGGCCGGTCAGATCCGGGTTGAAGGCTGCTTGCCGTGCGGCGCCGAAATCGATCAGGACCGGGCCGGTGTCGGCAATCAGCACATTGTTGAGGGAGATGTCGCTGTGCACCAATCCCTTGGCATGCACGTGCCGCAAAGCTGCGACGAGACCCGCAGCAATGGGTTTCAAGCGATTGAAGGGCAGAGCGCCTTGGCGCGTCCGGTCGCCGTACTTGGTCAGGTAGTCACGCAGCGAGATGCCCTCGACGTGCTCCATCACGATGTAGGCGGTCTGTGTTCCGGCATCGTTGAAGTAGTTGACGACCCTGACAATGTTGGGGTGGTGGAGCCGGGTGAGATTGCGTCCCTCGTCCAGGAACCAGTCTCGCCCCACGCCCGACCGCCACAGACCGACATCGTTCGGGAAGTACTCCTTGATGGCGACCGACCGGCGGAGCAATTCGTCCCATGCCAGGTAGGTGATGCCAAATCCGCCGGCACCGAGCGTCTTCTTGATCACGTACTTGCCGTCAAGCCGCTTACCCGGCGCCAAGCGCCGCCGATCGTCCCGCATGATGACGTCCTCCGCCGCATCCCGACCGCAATGATGTCGGGGGTGTCTTCAGCCTCGTTTTGGAGCGGTGTAGGGGCGCAATCAAATCAGCACGGCCGACGATGAATGGGTGCTTGGCCTCATGACCCACGGACGTCAGGCGCTCTACATGTCAAGCCCACAACCGCAACGAACAACACTTGTGCGGGAATTTGCGGCGCCACGATGGAAAGAGCATGTACTCATTGTGTCCTGAAGCGACAATCTGATGTCACTTCAATTCCGTGGGCCGGGGAGCAGGATGGTGGGTTGGCCGGGCGGCGAGGCGCGGGTGGGGCCGCGCTGGCCGGCTGGCGTCGGGGACGGTGCTGCCTGGGGCACGGGCAGGCCCTGCGCCTTGGCGGCCTTGGCGCGCTCGTAGAGGCCAGCTACGTCTTTCAGGTTGTCCTGGATATGCTTGATGCGCGACTCGCTCGCAGGATGCGTCGAGAGCCACTGCGGGGGCGCGCCTCGAGAAGCCTGCGCCATCTTCTCCCAGAGCGTGACACCGGCGGCGGGATTGTAGCCGGCGCGGGCGGCGAGTTCCATGCCGATGAGGTCGGACTCCGATTCGTCGTCGCGGCCAAATTTCAGCGTCAGCAGTGAGCCGCTGGCCGCGCCGATCTGGTCGCCGTGCTCGCCGAACAGGATGCCGGCCAGCACGCGGGCGCCGACCTGGGTGAGGGCACCTTTGACGGCGCGTTCCCGGGCATGCTCACGCAGGGCGTGAGCCATCTCGTGGCCCATGATCATGGCGACCTCGTCGTCGGTCAGTTGCAGCTTTTCCAGGATGCCGGTGAAGAAGGCGATCTTGCCGCCGGGCATGCAGAAGGCGTTGATATTCGGCGAGTTGATCAGCACCACCTCCCACTTCCAGTCCTTGGCGCGGGGATTCCACTTGAACGTGTGCGGCAGTATCTCGCGGGCGATGCGGTGCAGGCGCTGGGTTTGGGGGTGATTGGCCGGCATCAGCGCGCGCTTGGCATTGGCCTGCTGCTGCAGGCCCAGGAACTGCTGTTGCGCGGAGCGTTCGATCTGGCCGGCGGGCCACAGGCGTCGCACGAACGAGGGGCGGCCGACCTTGACGCCCTCCTCGGGTTCGCGGGCATCGCCGCCTGGCGCGCCGGCAACCAGGAGTGCGAGAGCGAAGGCAAGGCCGAACAGGAAACGCTGCATGTGATGGGCTCCCAGTGTGGCGACGGACCGCCAGGATGCGAGTTGGAGTTTATCCGACCTGTAGCATCGACGGCCAGCGGCCCCGGCATGCAATCTCCTTTGCTCCCTCGTTCGTTGACAGCGTAGGATGGGGCGCAGAGGTCCAGGAGCAGGTGATGGCCGACAAGACGTCTGGCAAGGCCGGGGCAGGCAAGGCGGGCGGGAAGGCCGGGGAGCCCGGTGCGGTGGTGCGGATCGAGCCGCGCATTGCCGATATTGCCGCCGCTGACTGGGACGCCATGGCCAATCCTCCCGGCGTGGCGCATGACCCATTCATCTCGCATGCGTTTCTGAAGGCGCTGGAGGATGCCAGCACCGTCGGCCCGCGCACGGGCTGGGTGCCGCAGCATCTGGTGCTCGAGGACGCGCCGGTTGCGGGTGGGCAAGCGAAGGCGCCAGGAGAGACCGCGCCGGTTGCGGGCGGGCAAGCGAAGGCGCCAGTAGAGACCGCGCCGGTTGCGGGCGGGCAAGCGAAGGCGCCAGCCAACGCGATCAAGGGCGTGATGCCCTGTTACGTCAAAAGCCACAGCAAGGGTGAATACATCTTCGACTACGGCTGGGCGGAGGCCTATGAGCGGGCCGGTGGGCGGTACTATCCGAAGCTGCAAACCGCCGTGCCGTTCACGCCGGTGCCGGGGCGGCGGCTGCTGGTGGTGCCGGATGCGAGCCAGGCCTTGCGCGAGCGGCAGTTGCTGGCCGGCGGCATTGAGTTGGCCAAGCGAGTCGGCGCCTCGTCGCTGCATCTGACGTTTCTGACCGAGGGCGAGTGGCAACGGTCGGGCGAGGCGGGGCTGCTGCAGCGCACCGACAAGCAGTTTCACTGGCACAACCAGGGCTACAAGACGTTCGAGGATTTCCTGAGCTCGCTGGCCTCGCGCAAGCGCAAGGCCATTCGTAAGGAGCGGCGCGATGCCGTCGAGGGTGGTCTCGTCATTGAGCGCGTCACCGGCAAAGCGATTACGGAGGCGCACTGGGACGCCTTCTTCCAGTTCTACATGGATACAGGCAGCCGCAAATGGGGCCGCCCCTACCTCAACCGTGCGTTCTTCTCGCACCTTGGCACCAGTATGCCGGAGCGCTGCCTGCTGGTCATGGTGCGCCGTGGTGACAGCTATATCGCGGGTGCGCTCAATCTCATCGGCGGTGACTGCCTCTATGGGCGGTATTGGGGCACCATCGATCCGCAGCCCTGCCTGCATTTCGAGGTCTGCTATTATCAGGCCATCGAGTATGCGATAGAGCATGGCTTGGCGCGGGTTGAGGCGGGCGCGCAGGGCGAGCACAAGCTGGCGCGGGGCTACATTCCTCAGGCCACCTATTCCGTGCATTGGATTGGCGACGAAGGCTTCCGGTCGGCGGTGGCGCGGTATCTGGACGATGAGCGCCAGCATATGGAAAGCCATCGCGCGGCGCTGGCGGAATATGCGCCTTATCGCAAAGGTGATGCACCGCCAGAGGTTGAATAAAGGTCATCGGACAAACTGATAATGACGCAGATTGCGACGCCATTTTCATCATATATAGTTAACTTATTGTTTTTCCGTTGTTTACCATGATCGGCCTATAGTCTTCCGGTGTTCCAGTCATCGTTGCTAGCGTCGGCACGTGTCATCCGGGATCGGATGATCGCTCCACTTCCGTTGTGCCTCATTTCGCGCTTCGTCAAACGCTCCGGATGCTCCATGTCGCGCTCTCCCAGCCGGCGGCACAGCCGCGCCCACTCTTGGCAGGCTTGCCTGTCAGTCCTCATTGTGGCCGCCATCGCCAGCCTGCTGCCAAGCGCGGCTGGCGCGGGCGATAGTGGCACAGCGCGCGCCGCCAAGGCCCCGCGCGCGGCTGCCGCGCAGAAGACAGCCAAGGCTGGCGCGCCGGAGAACGACATCCGTCCGCCGCAGTTCGTGGTGCTGGCGTTCGATGGCTCGCAGAGCCATGAGATGTGGCGCCAGACGATTGATCTAGCCAAAACACTCAGCGATGCGGGCAAGCCCGCGCGCTTCACCTATTTCATATCCGGCGTCTATTTCCTGGCCGAGAAACATCGCAGGATCTACGACGCGCCTGGCCGTGGTCCCGGCCGCAGCGCCATCGGCTGGGGCTCGTCAAAGGACGACGATATTCCGCAACGCATTGCGCGCGTCAACGAAGCCCACGCCGCAGGCCACGAGATCGCCTCGCATGCCAACGGGCATTTCGACGGCGGTACGTGGAGCGAGGCGCAATGGAAGGCCGAGTTCGGACAGTTCAATCGCCTGCTGTTCGATGCTGCCAAGAACAACGGCCTCGCGCCGGACGCGGGCGGCACGGTGCCGGCGCTGGCGATGGAGAAGCGCTCGATCGTCGGCTTCCGGGCGCCGCAATTGGGCATCAGCAAGGGGCTGTGGCCGGTGCTGGAGGGCCATGGCTTTCGCTATGATACCTCGCGCTCGTCGCGGCCGGACTACTGGCCGAAGAAGCTGCCGCAGAGCGGGTGGAACTTTCCGTTGGCCGAGCTGAAGATCCCGGGCACCGCGGCCCGCGCGCTGTCGATGGACTATAACTTCTATTATGCGCAATCAGGCGCCAAGCCCTATCCGACGAAGTCGGCGCTGTTCGAGCAGCAGATGTATGAAGCCTACATCCAGTATTTCAACGGCAATTATCTAGGTAATCGGGCGCCGCTGCATATCGGGCATCATTTCTCGCAGTGGAATGGCGGCGCCTATTGGCGCGCGTTTCAGCGCTTCGCCACGACGGTGTGCGGCAAACCCGAGGTCAAATGCGTCACCTATCGCGAGCTGGCCGATTATCTCGATGCGCAAAAGCCGGAGCTGATCGAGACGTGGCAGAAGTCGCGCTTCCCGAAGCTCGCCGCTGCCGAGCCGATCAAGACCACGCTCGGCCGTCCGCTCGACATCAGGCTCACGCTGGCCAAGCCGGGGCGGGATGGGCGGCTGGCGCTGGTGGCCACGGGCCGCGATTGGGCGCCAAAGGATTACACGGTGACGTTCGAGATCAACGGCGAACCGGCAGATGCAAAGAAGCCCACGTTGCGGGCACTGCGGGCGGCGCTGCCGGTCAGCGCCAACATTACGATCGGCTGGCGAGTCATGAAGGGCGACATCGAAGTGGCGCGCTTGACGCACACGATCGACAAGCTTGGCAGCAAGGCTGAACGGATCAGCGCGGAGCCGTTGGAACTGGCCGCGCTTCGGGGCGAGCCGGCCAGTGCGCATGAGGAAAATCCGCACGATCACGAGCATTTCTGATCGCCCGAGCCGGTGTTGCGTCCGGGTGCAGGAGACGGTTGGCGCAAGCCGGCCGTCTTCGCTTGACGGCGGTCGCGAGCGGGCGCTAACAGCGGGGCATGATTGTGTGCAGGAGCTTGCCCATGGCCTCGACGGCTGCCTACGACACCACCAATGTGTTCGCCCGGATTTTGCGCGGCGAGTTGCCGGCGCACAAAGTGTTCGAGGACGCCGAGACGCTGGCGTTCATGGATATCATGCCGCGCTGCGAGGGCCACACGCTGGTGATCCCGAAAACGCCGGCGCGCAATACTCTCGACGCGAGCCCGGCGCAATTGGCGGCCTGTCTTGCCACGGTGCAGCGGGTGGCTCGCGCACAGCTGACGGCCTACCAGGCGCACGGCGTGTCGCTGCTGCAGTTCAATGAGGCGGCCGGCGGGCAAGAGGTGTTCCACCTGCATTTCCACGTCATCCCACGCTGGGAAGGCGTGAAGCTTGGGCCCCATACGGGCAAGATGGAAAAGCCGGAGGTACTGGCGGCGAGCGCTGCCCAGTTGCGCGCGGCGCTGGCGGGGTGATGGGGCGGAGATTAATGAATTGGAGCGAACGTCGGGAGCGAGCTGCAAGCCCCCTCACCCGGCGCACGTTGTGTGTTGACGGTGGTGCACGTGGTGAGGTGCGCCGGCCTCTCCCCAAGGGGAGAGGCTAAGACCGCGGATCGACGCTTGTGACCGCGTCTCCCTCACCCCTTGCGGAGCAGGGTCGAGATGAAGGGGCTTACAGTGAGTGGAAACATTCGCGGCTTGATGTTACTCCGCCGCTTCGGAGATGAGGGCGCGCTTCTCGCGGCGGCGCTGCACGGATGACGGGATGCGCATTGCCTCGCGATACTTGGCGACGGTGCGGCGTGCAATCTCGACGCCTTCCCGGCCGAGGATTTCCACGAGCTTGTCGTCGGAGAGGATGGCGGAGGGACGCTCGGCGTCGATCAGCGTCTTGATACGGTGGCGCACCGACTCGGAGGAGTGGGCCTCGCCGTCGCCGGCTGACTGAATTGCCGAGGTGAAGAAATACTTCAGTTCGAGAATGCCACGCGGCGTCGCCATGTACTTGTTCGAGGTGACGCGCGAGACCGTCGACTCGTGCATCTTGATGGCGTCGGCGATGGTCTTGAGATTGAGCGGGCGCATGTGCTGGACGCCGTGCGTGAGGAAGCCGTCCTGCTGGCGCACGATTTCCTCGGCGACGCGCAGGATGGTGCGGGCACGCTGATCGAGGCTCTTCACCAGCCAGTTGGCGGTCTGCAGGCAATCGAGCAGGAAGTCCTTGTCCTTGTCGTTGCGCGCGGTGCGGGTGAAGCGCGTGTAGTACTGGCGATTGACAAGGACGCGGGGGAGCGTGTCGTTGTTGAGCTCGACCAGCCAGCTGCCGTCGCTGGCGGCGCGCACGATGACGTCGGGCACGACCGGCGACACCTCGGCCGAGCCGAACTCGAGACCGGGCTTCGGATTGAGGCGGCGGATCTCCGCAATCATGTCGGCGAGGTCTTCGGCGTCGCAGCCGATGATGCGGCGGAGGGCGGCCAGATTGTGCTGCGCCAGCATGGGCAGGTTTTCGAGCAGCGTGGCGATCATCGGATCGAAGCGGCCCTGCTCCTTGAGCTGGAGCGCCAGGCATTCCTTGAGATCGCGGGCAAAGACGCCGGCGGGCGAGAAGGTCTGCATGGTGGCGAGGACGCGATCGACCATTGCCGGGGCGGCACCGAGCTTGTCGGCGAGTTCGGCCAGATCATCGCGCAGGTAGCCCGCCTCATCGACGAGGTCGATCAGATAACCGCCGATCAAGCGCTCAGCCGGGCCGGTGAAGGCGTGATTGAGCTGCGTCGTCAGGTGGTCCTTGAGCGATGTCTCACTCGCCACATAGGACTCGAGGTTGCTGTCCTCGTCGCCGGCCCCGCTGCTGCTGCCGTTGCCGGTGCGCATGGTCGACCAGCTGCCGCCGGAGAGGTCGGGGCGGAAATCGCCGGGGCCGGCGTCCGGATCGACGCTGGCGTGGTCGGCATCGAGTTCGGCCGAGGCCTTGGCGACGCTGGCGATCAGGTCGAGGGAGCCGTCGCTGATCTGGGAGACGGGCTCGATCTCGGGGCGGTCGACGCCTGTCGCGACGGGGATGCCGGCCTCCTCGCCGCGTTCGAGCAGCGGGTTGCGCTCGAGTTCGGTCTCGACGAAGGCGTTGAGCTCCATGTTGGAGAGCTGCAACAGCTTGATGGCCTGCTGCAGCTGCGGCGTCATGACGAGCTGCTGGCCCTGTCTGAGCTCGAGCTTCGCCGAAAGCGCCATCCTGCGGATCCTCAATTTACGCTGGTGCCATGCACCCTTGGCCCCCAGTGTTAGGCGAGGTCCATTAACCGAACATGTTGCCGAGATAAACCCTGCGCACGTCCTCGTTGGCTATGATTTCTTCCGGCTTACCTTGTGTCAGAACTTGACCATCGGCAATGACGTAGGCGCGGTCAACAAGGCTCAAAGTTTCCCGAACGTTATGATCGGTGATCAGAACGCCGATGCCGCGCTGGGTGAGATGGCGCACGAGCTGCTGGATATCGCCGACGGCAATGGGGTCGACACCGGCAAAGGGCTCATCGAGGAGCATGAACGAGGGTCGGGAGGCTAGCGCCCGGGCAATCTCGCAACGGCGCCGTTCGCCGCCGGAAAGCGCCAAAGACGGGCTTTTGCGCAGCCGGCCGATGTTGAACTCGTCCAGCAGGGCGTCGAGCTGCTCGCGGCGCTTCTTGCGGTTGGGCTCCACCAGTTCGAGCACCGCCATGATGTTCTGCTCGACCGTGAGGCCGCGGAAAATCGAGGCTTCCTGAGGCAGATAGCCGATGCCCAAGCGAGCCCGGCGGTACATGGGCAGCGCCGTCACATCGCGGGAATCGATGGTGATGCGGCCCTCGTCGGAGGGGACCAGACCGGTGATCATGTAGAAGACGGTGGTCTTGCCGGCGCCGTTGGGCCCAAGGAGTCCGACCGCCTCGCCACGAGCGACGGCAACGCTGACACCCTTAACGACCATGCGCTTTTTGTAGGTTTTCTTCACACCATGACAGGTCAGCCAACCGTCGGCACCGGAGACGGTGACCCGCGCCAGACCCTGGTTGAATTCGTCGGCGCCGTAGCCCTGGTCAGGGGCCAGAGACGATCCGTTGCTATAGGCGTGCGCGGCGCCATTGACGGGCGCCGTCGTGGGGATCTGGACGGACGGGGGGCTGGCGCCACGGGCGGCGCGCGGCTTGGCCTTGCCGCCGGAGAGAAACGGGATACGCATCAGCGACACTCGATCTTCCGGTCTTGGGGCAGCATCCGGCTGGCGCAGCTGCAACTCATGGCTGCCTCGACGGGTTGGCCTGCGTGGTCGCATCCCAGGCCGAGTCGGCGGTGGGCGCCTTGGACTTCGGCTTTTTCACCTTGGCCTCGGGGACGGGCAGCCCTTTGGCCTTGGCCTCGTCGGCGGCCCGCTGCTTGGCCTGCGCCTTGTGCTCTTCCGGGTAGAGGATCAGTGCGGGCCGGTTGGACTTGCAGACGATGCCCGGCGGGCAGGTTGGCGCGGTGCCGGATTCGGCGGCCGAGATGGCGGGTCCTTTGACGGCTGGGGCGGGCGCGCCTTTGCTCGCGGGTGGCGTGCCAGGAGCATCGGAAATCAGTGCCGTGGCGCCCGGCGAGGACAGGTTGCGCACCTCGCCCGTGGTGAGATCGATCTGGATGCGGCTGCCGGTGGTGACCGACTGGCCCTGCTTGACGGTGACATCGCCGCCGAGCAGCACCGTGTTGGCCCGGACGTCGAAATCGGCCCAATCACCGGTGGCGGTCTGGCCGTCTTTCGACGTGATGTGCACCTTGTTGCGCGCCTCGACCCGGGTCAGCTGGGCGCCCTGGCCTGGCTCGGTGACGGGATGTTTCTTGGCCGGCGGCTGGCCTGGAGTGAGCGCCATGGCCTGGCCGGTGTAGAACGCGGTCATTTCACTGGTCCGGAGCACGAAATCGCCCTGCTTGGCGATGACGTTGACTTTGAACAGCGCCGTTTTGCTGGTGTCGGCGACGTCGAGCGTGTCGGCCTCGATCTCGATCGGCGCGCTGGGGTCGGTCTTGAACGTGGTCGCGAAGGGATTGGCCGGTGCCGACTTCGGCTGCGCGATGACGCCGGGCTTGGCCTCGGCCTGATAGAATAACGTGTTGATGCGTCCGGCGGGCAGGCCGGCCTCGGCCGGGCTTTCCAGGCGCATCTTGCCGGCTTTGCGATCAACCAGCATGCGGCGGCCGCGCATGACGTTCTTGGCCTGGGTGACAATGACATTGCCGACCAGCAAAGCGGTGTCTGATTTCTGGTCCAATTCGGCACGATCGGCCGTGGCGCCACGCTCGGCGCCCGAGCGCATGACGACGCTGCCGGTGAGCAGCACGCGCTCCGTTGCCGCGTCGTACTCCATGGCCTCGGTGGTGACCTTGTCGTCCTTGTTGGTCATCACGACGTTGCCGCGGGCGCGGACCGTTTTGAGCTTGGTCGAGTCGGCCTTGGCGGGATCGGCCGGCGTGGCCGGGGTCGCAGCCTTCGGCTGATCAGGCGTGGCGCGGCCCTCGTAAAGGACGTCCATCTCCTGCGCCTCGAGCACGGCGTCGCCCTGGCGGGCCACCACGTTCTGTTTGAACAGCGCCGTCTTGGCGGTGTCGTCGACATCGAGCTGGGCAGCACCGACATCGATCGGCTGGCCGGAGTTGGCAGCGAGGCCGGGCATGGCGGCGGCCGGCCTTTTCGCGGCATCCTTGGCGACCGCAACGACCGGCTTGGCGGCGGGCGGATTGGCCTTCAGGCGCACCTGCACGTCGCCCTTGAAGGCCGCCTGCCGCGCCTTGGTCAGCAGGATCATCGTGTTCGACATGATGGTGCCGGTGTCCATCTCGGCGGTCATGCGCTCGTTGGAGATGACGCGGCTTTCCTTGGCGAACACGGTGGCGCGGGTGAGGCGCGCCTTCATGCCGGTGGAGCCGTCGATGTCGATCTTGTCGTACAGCTCCAGCACCTCGGACTTGGTGTCGTAGGTGCCCCAGACGGCTTTCAATTCGGTGACGACGCCAGTTGGTTGCGTGATCTCGCCGGTGATGTCGTTGAGGCGAACGGGGCCGCTCATCTTGAGGTCGGTGATGGCCTCGCGGGCGCGCACCTGATAGCGCGAGCCGTCCGTGCCGAAGCCGTTGTACTTCGGCGTTTCCATTTTCAGATGCGAGGTGGTGATCTCGGTCGGGCCCATCTCGAAACCCTTCGGCACCTTGGCCGAGAAGGCCAGCAGGGCACCATAGCCGCCGACAGCAGCCAATGCACCGACCGGCAGCGACAGCTTCATCAGCCGCACCAGCCAGCTGTGCCGGCGCGCCGACTTGAACGCGCGCACGCGATCGCCCGACGACGCGATCGTCTGCGCCGCACTGGTGCCGCCCGTTCGTGGTCTGTCGGGTGTGCTCGCCATCGCCCGTTCCGCTGTCGCAGAGACAACCCCTGTCCCGGCGCTGACATCGCCCTATACACGGCTCAGATGCCGGTGAATTAGGGTGATACTACGGCGCCTTCGCCAGTTGGCCTCAATCTTGCTGAGGCGGCGCGGGCTGTCCACAGATTCGGTGGCTTGACGGACCCCGTCGCTAGCGACTGGCCGGCCAGCCTCAGTGCGCGAACAGGTCCATGTCCTCGAAGCCGGCCAGATCGAGCCGCGCCCGCGTCGACAGAAATCGGAAGGCCTGCTCGGCCAGCTCCAGCCGATCTTCCCGCACCAGCATGGCCTCCAGGCGGGCCTTCAACTGATGCAGATAGAGCACGTCGGAGGCGGCATAGGCGAGTTGCTGCTGGCTCAGCGTCGCGGACGCCCAGTCCGAGCTCTGCTGCTGCTTCGACATTTCGAGGCCCAGGATTTCGCCGGCGAGGTCCTTGAGGCCATGGCGGTCAGTGTAGGTGCGGACCAACTTCGAGGCAATCTTGGTACACCAGACCGGGCCTGTCACAATGCCGAAGGAATGCTCGAGTACAGCTAAGTCGAAGCGGGCGAAATGAAAAATCTTCAAGGTGTTGGTATCGGCGAGCAGGGCCTTCAGGCGCGGTGCCGACCAGTCGCGGCCGTTGAACTGGACCAGATGGGCCTCGTTGTCGCCGCCGGAGAGTTGCACCAGGCAGAGTCGGTCGCGGTGCGGACGCAGTCCCAGCGTTTCGGTGTCGATGGCGACGCCCTTGGGAAAGCTGAGGCCGGCCGGCAGATCGCCCTGGTGCAGTTTGATTCGGGGGCTGGTCATGGGGTCACTCCGCCGACGGGGCTGGGGTTGTCGTGTGGTGTCGCCTCTGTTCGAGGACATGCGCGGCTTGTCTGTATCGCGTGTCACCCGCCGACGCCAGCGGCGGCTTCGTTTGTGCACTGCATGGTGCGATTTCGCATGAAAGCCAAGGAAACACGCGGGTATCGACACTTCGCAGCGCGGCAATTGACGTCGTCTGATCATGGTTTAGTTCGCGATCGCAAAACAAGCATCCTCAGATCCCTGTGAAAAGAGAGCAAAACCCATAAAATGGGCTTGACTAGAAACATTTATGCCGCATCAATGAGTGTTAGTCATACTTGTGATGCTGGCGATCGCGATGCGGCACATCGGTTGCGCCACCTGAGTGCAAGGACGAGGGTGAGTTCGATGGGTATCGAAAATCTCAACAAGGCGGTTCTGGCAGCCGGGTTCGCCATGGCTGCTCCGGACGAGGATACGCTGAGCGAGCTGCGGGCGCTGCCGCTGCGCGGTGAAGTGATTGGTCGTGGCATCGTACCGGTGGTGCAGACGGGCAGCGAGACCGGCACGTGGCATGCGGTGCGCACGCAGGCCGTGGCGCTGGCAACGTGGATGCGCAGCATCACGCCGTCGTTCGGTGGACGGGCACCGGCCTGATCCCCGACGCACGAGAACAAGTTTTTGCTGTCTTCGAAGGGCGTGGCGTGGCTGCGCCCTTTATGATTCGCGATGCGGCACCTGGGCAATCCACGCCAGGACGTCGGCATAATGCAGCGCAACCCACAGATGGCCAGCGTCGGCAATGGTCTCGACAGCGCAATCGGGCAGCGCTGCCGCGAGCCGGCGGGCCGAAGCGAGCGGCACGTTGCGATCTTCCGTACCAAGCCACATGCGGGCTGGCATCTGCGCGGCTTCCAGAGGAAGTTGCCAGGGGGCGGCGAACAACGACAGGTCAGTGGCGGGACCAATGCCGCCCGCGCTTAGCCCCTCGATGAACGATTGCGCCAGCCGCTCGCGGACACCGGCAACGGCCAGGACCTGTCGGTCGGCCTTCGGCGCCAAGACATTGCCAAGCGTGACGCCGAACCGGGGCGATGCGGTCAGCAGGCGATGATAGGCGCGGAAGATGGCGGCAACCGCCGCCGGCTGGCGGGCAAGGGGGCCGAAGCAGAAGCGCTGGAACGCCATCAGGTCACGACGCGGCGTGGCGCTGATCAGGCCGGCCGGAGCGACCAGGGCTAGGGCCGTAACGCGGTCGGGAAACAACGCTGCAACCGCACTCGCATAAGGACCGCCGCCTGACACGCCCAGCACCGAGAACCGCTCGAGCTGCAGGGCATCGGCAAGTTGCATGAGGTCGCTGGCGAACCCTGCAAGCGTGGGGGAGGGGTGGGCACTGGTGCCGCCATAGGCCCAGCGGTCCGGCGCGATGACGCGTTGGCCAAGTGCGAGCGCTGGCTTGTGCGTGGCTGAGAACTTCAGCCGCGAGCCGGGCGTGCCGTGCAATGCGATGATGGGCCGGCCATGGGAGGCGCCGAAGGTGCGGAACGTCATCTGGCGGCGACCGGCAAGGCCGATCACGCCGTCGACCGGTTCCGCGTCATCGAGCGCCGAGGTCGCAGCACCATCGTTCATGGCAGCCATCCCGCCCACCAGCAAAGCCCGATGCCGCCGAGCAGTGCCAAGGCGCCGGCGCGATACCAGCGGCAGCGTTGACAGGGCTGGTCCGTCGGTGTGGTCACAAGGGGGCCTGCTGCCAGTTGCAACGACAAAGGGAGGGGCCTTGCAGCGCCCTCCCCCGAAGCTGTCGGATCGCGTCGTCGCGCGCTTACTTCTTCTGAATGCGATAGACCTCGTGGCAGCCCTTGCAGGTGCCGCCGACGCCGCCGAACGCCGCCTTGAACGCCTCAGGGCCCTTCGCTGCCTCGGTGGCGGCCGTGGCCGCCGCCTTGGCCATGGCCTTGCCCTTCTCGTCGAAGTCCGCGAACTTTTCCCAGATGGCCGGCGCTGCTGTGGTCTCGCCGCCGGTTTCGGTGCCCTTCGGGAACAGCTTGGCGAATGGTGCCCAGCCGTCCGCGATCTTGGTCATGGCCTCGGCCGCGGCCTTGGCGTCATAGGGCTTTTCGCCCTTGATCATCTCGCTCGACAGCTTGGTGGCGCCGCCGACGGCCTTCATCAGCGCCTTGCGCTGGGCAATCGCATCCTGAGCTGTCGTAACGCCAGCTGTCGTCAAGGCCAGGCCGGCCACGATGGACAGGCCAACCAGTAGCTTCGTCTTCGTCATTGAGGGTCCCCTCGCATGGCAACGTTATGGGCAGCTGCAGGATCTCGTCGGATAGGCAACACGCCGCCGCCGGAGCATAGTGATAGCCGACGGGCACCGATCTACAATTGCTAAAATTTTCGTGAACGAGAGCTGAATGGCGTTGCAAGTGACAGGACTTGCTGCCGTGGCGCCAGCGCTGGCTGGCGTCGTTTTCACCCTGCAGCCTGTGCCGCGTTGTCGACAAAACCAATGGCGGCTACGGTGCATCCATGAACAAACCGCCCGACCCCCATCCCTCTGCCCCGACCACCAGCTTCGGCTTTCGCGAGGTGCCCGAGACGGACCGGCAGGGCCTCGTCAACGAGGTCTTCGCCACCGTCGCCGAGCGCTATGACCTCATGAACGACCTGATGTCGGGCGGCCTGCACCGGCTGTGGAAGGAAGATCTGGTCGCCTGGTTGAATCCGCCGCGCGGCGCCACACCGTTCCGGCATCTCGATGTCGCCGGCGGCACGGGCGATGTGGCGTTGCGCGTGATGGCCAAGGCCGGGAGTGCGGCGACGGCCGTCATCTGCGATATCAGCCCGGAGATGCTGGCCGTCGGACGCCGCAAGGTGGCAGAGGCGGGGTTGGCTGACAGGATCGAGCTGATCGAGGGCAACGCCGAGATGCTCCCGTTCGCCGATCGCAGTTTCGATGCCTACACGATTGCCTTCGGCATTCGCAACGTCACGCATATCGACCGGGCGTTGGCCGAGGCCTATCGCGTGCTGAAGCCGGGCGGACGCTTCATCTGCCTCGAGTTCAGCCACGTCGACGTGCCGCTGCTCGATCGCCTCTACGATTTCCATTCCTTCGAGGTGATCCCGCGCCTCGGCCAACTCGCGGCCGGTGCGGCCGAGCCCTACCAGTACCTGGTCGAGAGCATTCGCAAGTTTCCGCGCCAGGAGCCGTTCGGTGCCATGATCCGCACAGCCGGCTTCGCGCGCGTGAGCTTCCGCAATCTCACGGGCGGGGTTGCAGCACTCCACTCGGGCTGGCGCATTTAAGCGTCGGCGGGCCGCGCAGGGCCGTCATTCACGATGTCAAAAAGCACGTCCGTTTCGGGCTCTGCACGTGCACATGCGCGGCCTGCAACTGCCGGCAGGATAAGCCCGCCGCCTGCGACGGGGATAAGTTTGGCCGGACTTTTCAGGGAACCGAGGTTAACGCGCCGGTTGCGTGGCCGAAAACACCAGGTCACGGCGCATGAGCAGCGCGTCGACAGCGGCGTTGGCGCGGCGATAGTATCCCCGGCGGCGGCCGACAATCGCGAACCCGTGCCGCTGATAGAGCGCGCGCGCCGCGATGTTGTCCTCGGCAACCTCGAGAAACAGCGCCGTTACGCGGGCAGCCGTGCACGCTTCGAGCATGGCTGTGAGCAGAGCCCCGGCCACACCACGCTGCTGGGCCTGAGGCACCACACCGATCGAGAGGATCTCGGCTTCGTCGGCCGCCACCTGCGCGATGACGAAGCCGTGCACGGTGTCGGCGCGGGCATCCACGGCAACGAACGTGAGCGCGCCCGCGCGAGAGATGAGCCCGGCTATGGTCGCTTGGCTCCAGGCGTCATCGAACAGGCGGGCGTGTAATGGCGCCATGCTGGCTGCGTGGTGCGGTTCAGCGCGCACGATCGTCACGCCATGGCTGTTGTCGGCCAACGGCGTCATGTGGTGGCGCGCGGCAGGCTTTTGCCGGCCTGCGGCAAGGCATCCGGCGGGCGAATGTAGATGGGCATGACGCGCGCCAGCGGCGCTAATCTGGCGGCCATGTCGAGCAGATTGGCGGCATCGGGCTCGAGGCTCGGGTGCGTGGCTACGATCTGGACGCCCAGAGCGCCCGCTGCCGTTGCGACGGGGGTGGCCGCAGAGCCACCGATTTGCCAAACGCCGCCGGTCAGTCGCGCTGCGGCGTCGGCAAGGGTCAGCAGTTCGGGCTCGCTCGTTGCCATGCCGTCGGCGGCGAACACTTGCGTGAACACTTGGCCCTTGCGCGCATCCACCATGACGGCGATGCGGGTAGTGGCGATGGGGTCCTCCCTGGCAGCGACAAGCTTGGCGGCCATCACGGCCAGGCTCGAGGCGCCCACCACCTCCGCGTTCGATGCCAATGCAAAAGCGCGCGCCACGGCGATGCCCGTGCGCACGCCGGTGAAGGTGCCGGGTCCGAGCGTGACGGCGATACGGCGCACATCACGGGCGTGCAAACCTGCGGCGGCCAGCAGCGTTTCCACGATGGGCAACAGACGCTCGGCGTGGCCACCGCGGCAGTGTTCCCAGTGGCTGATCCGGCCTTCGAGGCCGGTTGCATCACGCCAGCGCAGGCCCGCCGAAACGGCGCTGAGGCAGGTGTCGATGGCGAGACAAGGCAACACGGCGGATCTCCGCGAGGCGACGGGCTGACGGGGAAGGCCGCCTCACGGCAATGCTATCACAGCGGACGGCGATAGGGCGCATAATGGCGGTCGCGCACGCTGCAGGCATCGCGGTCGGCCGCGCGGGCGATGGCTGCGGTCTCGCGCTCGTGCTGCCAAGGGCCGTCGGCGGCCTCGACGATGGTGGCTGTTGCCAGGTGGGCGCCGGTCGCCAGCGTCGACCATGTGCGGGTGACGACGCGGCCCTGTGTGATGGCGTCCAGCAACGGGGCGAACCGCGACAGAGCGAGCGCGGCCAAGCCCTCATAGGTTTCCGGTCCAACGGCGAGATCGAAACGCTGGTCACTATAGAGGATGACCTCGACCGGGCAGGCGGCGGCCTCGTGTGGCACCAGTCGCAGCCGCCAATGCCGGTCGGCTTCACTCAGGTCCACGGTCGCCACGTCGCTGAGGCTTTCGGCCCAGGCGCGCAGCGCGCGGATGGTGTCGTGGAGTTCGGCACGAAAGACATCGTCGGCGCGCATGGCAAGCCTCCCGGGAGTTTGCCCACCGACGACGCGACACCGACCTAGCGCGGCTCGGGCCGGGTCGCCGGTTGCGAATCGGTGGCCCGCTCAGCTGGTTTGATGCACCGCCAGGCAGCGGGCTGGCAAGCGATGCCGGGGAACGAGCAGCGCGGCTCGCCACTGGCATCGAACCGGCACACCTCGCAGCCGTTGGTCGCTTCCTTGCAATTGGCGAGGCGATGGGGGCCATGGGGTTGCGCCAGAGCGGGCATGGCGGCGAACAGAAACGCCAAGACGGGCAAGGCAACTCGCCCCCTCACAACGTGGAACCAAAAGTTTGAGCAGGCCCCAAGCCCCCTCACCCGGCGCGCCAGTTGGATCGAAGTCCGAGCAAGAATTGCAAGCGCGCCGGCCTCTCCCCAAAGGGAGAGGCGAGGAGAGAGGCGAGGAACCGACAGGCTCTCCGCCACTTCTCCCTCTCCCCCTGGGGAGAGGGTCGGGGTGAGGGGGCTTTGCCGCGAGCCATTGTTCTCATGTCTGGGTATGGGTCGCAGTGACTGCATGAGGGCAAGCTCCTTGGTCGAACGCTATTGCCCCGTTTGACGCGCCGCGATCTCGGAGTCTTTGGCCTTGGCGCGCAAAAATGCCGGCCGCTTCGCAATGCGCTCGATCAAGCCGGTGAACTCCGGCCGTGGCGGGCACAAGCCGAACTCCGTCGTCCAGCGAATGGCCGAGCCGAAATACACGTCCAGCGCCGAGAACGTGTCGCCGAGGAACCAGGGGCCCTTCTTCAAGGCAGCGGCGACCGTCGCGATGGTGGTGTCGAAGTCGCCATAGGGCAGCATCATCGGCGATGCCGCATCCCGCTTCAGGGCCCGGTCGACGATGGCAGGCTCGAAGGCGTTGCCCTGGAAGAACATCCACCGCAGGTAGGGTCCGCGCCGGATATCGCCAATGGCGGGCGCCAGCTTGGCCTTCGGGAAAGCATCGGCGAGATAAAGGCAGATGGCGCCGACCTCGGTGATCAACTGGCCATCGTGCTCGAGCGCCGGAACCTTGCCCATGGGGTTGATGGCGAGATAGGCGGGCT
This sequence comes from Hyphomicrobiaceae bacterium, assembly GCA_046154645.1. Lineage (GTDB taxonomy): Bacteria > Pseudomonadota > Alphaproteobacteria > Rhizobiales > Hyphomicrobiaceae. The sequence goes on along the minus strand of JBJXDZ010000033.1, from coordinate 26,268 downwards.
GGCGCTGCTCGCCCTTCTTGAGGTCGAGGACGTGCAAGTCATAGGGCTCGCCGATTTCCTCGAGCATCCAGAGCACGGTGGAGGAACGGCTGGGGGAGGCGTGATGCAGGCGCAGGTTTGGTGCCATGGCGTGTCTCCAGTGGGCTGTAGAGGGCGCCGCCAGTCGCCACGGCCGAGCGTCAATAGCCCTTGGCGCGATCGACGACGTTTTGTAACGGCTGCCCGGCTTCATAGGCGCGAATCTGGGCGACGATGTAGTCCGAGATCGCTTCCGGGTCACTATCGGCGGCATTATGTGGCGTCAGCGTGACCTTCGGATGGCTCCAGAACCGGCTTGTGGGGGGCAGCGGCTCCGTGCGGAACACATCCAGCGTGGCGGCGCCAAGCGTGCCGTCATCGAGGCAGGCCAACAGGTCGTCCTCATTCTGGAGGCCGCCGCGGCCCGCATTGATCAGCACGGGGGCGCCGAGCACGCCGTCACGCGCCAATTGCAGGCACAAGTTGCGGTTCAGGATGCCATCGGTGTCGGGTGTCAAGGGCACCAGCGCCACCAGGATGTCCGTGCGGCCGAGGAACGCTGGGAGTTCGCCGGCGCCGGCAAACGATTGCACGCCGGGCACGGATTTGCGCTCGCGACTCCAGCCAGCGACCTGGAAGCCTATGCGCGTCAACACCTCTGCCGCATCGCGGCCAAGCTCGCCAAGCCCAAGGATGCCGACGCGCACGGCCGACGCCGCCCACTGGTCCTTGGGCGACCAGGTGCGCTCGATCTGCGCCTGATCGAGCATGCGCTGCCGACGATGGTGCATCAGGCAATGCAGCACCACGTACTCGGTCATGCGCTTGGTCAGGTCCACATTGACGACGCGCACCAGCGGCGCCTTGGGCAAGGTTGCGTCCTTGAGCAGGGCATCGACGCCGGCGCCGAGATTGAAGATCACCTCGAGTTTGGGGAATTTGGCCAGCAAGCCCGGCTCCGGCTTCCAGACGGCGGCATAGCGAAAGGCCTCGGGCGTCGCGAGCGCATCGGCGCCGCTGGCAATCCTGCGCCCCGTCAGGCGGTCGGCAAAGCGCCGCCGCCAGGGCTCCGGGCCCCAGTTCTCACCAGCGCCGTTGATGACCAGAAGAAGTGCCATGGGGGAGTGTCCGCAGTCGGTGGTTGCGTTCAGCGTCACGTCGCGGTGGCGGCTGCCAGCGCGGGCGCCACTTCGAGATTGAGCGCCGCCGACAGCAGCGCTTTGGTGTAGGGCTGCTGTGGCTTCTCGAAGATATCGACGGCCGCGCCTTCCTCGACGACCTTGCCGTTTTTCAGCACCAGCACATGGTTGCACAAGGCGCGCACGACGCGCAGATCGTGGCTGATGAAGAGATAGGCGAGTTCGCGGCTCTTTTGCAGGTTGCGCAGCAGATCCACGATCTGCGCCTGCACACTCATGTCGAGGGCGCTCGTCGGCTCGTCGAGCATGACGAACTTCGGCTCCAGCACCATGGCGCGGGCAATGGCGATGCGCTGGCGCTGGCCACCGGAGAACTCGTGCGGATAACGGTCCTGCGCCGACGGGTCGAGGCCGACCTCGATCAGCGCCTGGCTCACCCGCTGGCGCCGCTCGTCATAGCCGAGCGAGGGGTGCTGGATGAGCAAGCCCTCCTCGATGATCTGGCTGACCGAGAGCCGCGGCGACAGCGAGCCGTAAGGGTCCTGGAACACGATCTGCATCTGACGCCGCAGGGGCCGCATCTCCTTCGACAGCAGTCCGTCGATGCGCCGGCCCATATAGACGATCGGCCCCTCCGACGAAATGAGCCGCAGGATGGCCAGCCCAAGCGTCGTTTTGCCGGAGCCGGATTCGCCGACAACGCCGACCGTCTCGCCGGCGCGCAGCTTCACGGTCACCCCGTCGACGGCCTTGACGTGGCCGACGGTCTTGCGTAGCAGGCCGCGCTTGATCGGAAACCAGACCTTAAGGTTGTCGGTCTCGACCACAACGGGGGCCGACGGATTGCCGACCGGTGGCCGGCCCTTGGGCTCGGCGGCCAGCAGATGGCGCGTGTAGGCGTGTTTCGGCGCCGAGAACACCGCCTTGACGGGCCCTTCTTCGACCACCTCGCCCTTGTTCATGACGTAGACGCGTTCGGCCATCTTGCGCACGATGCCGAGGTCGTGGGTGATCAGCAGCATGGCCATGCCGCTCTCGCGCTGCAGGGTGCGCAGCAACTCGAGGATCTGCGCCTGGATGGTGACGTCGAGCGCCGTTGTCGGCTCGTCGGCAATCAGCAGATCCGGCTCGTTGGCGAGCGCCATGGCAATCATGATGCGCTGGCGCTGGCCGCCCGAGAGCTGATGCGGATAGGCGTCGAGACGCTCCTCCGCGTTCTGGATGCCGACCTTGAGCAGCAGGTCGAGCACGCGGGCGCGCGCATCCTCGTCCGACACCGCGCCGTGCTCGCGCAGCACCTCGCTCACCTGCTTCTCGATGGTGTGCAGCGGGTTGAGCGACGTCATCGGCTCCTGGAAGATGATCGAGATCTTGTTGCCGCGCACCTCCCGCATCTGGTTCTCGGTGGCCGACAGCAAATCGCGGCCCTCGAAAAAGATCTCGCCCGTCGGATGCGAGGCCGCCGGATAAGGCAGCAGTTTGAGGATCGAGAGCGCCGACACGGTTTTGCCGGAGCCGGATTCGCCGACCAGCGCCACGGTCTCGCCCTTGCCGATGGTGAACGAGATGCGATCGACGACGCGCATGTGGCGCCCGCCGCTGACGCCGCCGAAGGCGACGGAGAGATTGCGCACATTGACGAGGGTATCGCGCGAGACGGTCATGACGTCACCCCGCGCGCCGCGCCCGTTGTCGGCGGTCCCGCCGTCTTGGCCACGTCCGGCTCAGGTTCCGCTGCGGCACCGCCCGCAAACGTCTTGCGCGGGTCGAGTGCATCGCGCACCGCCTCGCCGATGAAGATCAGCAGCGACAGCAGGATCGCCAGCGAGAAGAAGGCGGTGAGGCCAAGCCACGGCGCCTGCGTGTTGCCTTTGCCCTGCAGCAGCAACTCACCCAGCGACGGCGATCCCGGCGGCAGGCCGAGGCCGAGGAAATCCAGCGCCGTCAGCGCTTGCACGGAACTCGAGAGCTTGAACGGCAGCAAGGTCAGCGTCGCCACCATGGCGTTGGGCAGCAGATGCTTGAACATGATCTTGGTGTTCGAGAGCCCCAGCGCCCGCGCCGCCCGGATGTACTCGAAATTGCGCCCGCGCAAGAACTCAGCTCGCACGAGGCCCACCAGCGACACCCAATGGAACAGCAGCAGGATGCCGAGCAGGATCCAGAAGCTCGGCACGAACACGCCGGAAATGATCAGCAGGACGTAGAGCGAAGGGATCGAGGTCCAGATGTCGAGAATGCGTTGAAAGATCAGATCGACCCAGCCGCCGAAATAGCCCTGCACGGCGCCGGCCGTAATGCCGATCGAGGCCGAGAGAATGGTCAGCAATAGCCCGAACAGGATCGACAGGCGATAGCCGTAGATGACGCGCGCCACCACATCGCGGCCCTGGTCGTCGGTGCCGAGCCAGTTGCGATTTCCCAGCGCCAGGAAGCGCTGCATCTGCTCGGGCGGGGCGTCGCACAGTTCGGCACGGGTGGCCCAGGGCGGTGGCGCTGGATAGCCGATGCACACGCCGGTCGGGCCCTTGACGCCCGGAAAGTCCTTGTTGCTCGACTTGTAGGAATGGCGGATCGGCGGCCACAGCATCCAGCCGTTCTTCTCGATCTCCTCGAGGATGACCGGGTCTTTGTAGTCGGTGAGAGCCAGGAAGCCGCCGAACTTCGATTCCGGATAGTCCACCAGCACCGGCACCAGCATCTCGCCCTTGTAGCGAACCAGGATCGGCTTGTCGTTGGCGACGAACTCCGAGCCCAGGCTCAGAAAGAACAGCCCGAGGAACAGCCACAAGCTCCAGTAGCCGCGCCGGTTGGCGCTGAAGTTGATCCAGCGGCGCCGATTGATCGGGGAGAGGCGGAAACGCTCGCCGAGGAGCCGCGCGAGGCCCGCCCGCAGCTTGGCGATAGCGCCAGTGTCAGGGACCATGTCTGGGTTCTTGGCGTCCATGGGCTCAGACCTCGCGGCTCTCGAAGTCGATGCGGGGATCGACGAGCGTGTAGATGAAGTCGGAGACGAGGTGGAGGATCATGCCCATGAGCGCGAAGATGTAGACGGTGGCGATGACGACGGGATAGTCGCGGTTAATGAGCGATTCAAAGCCGAGGAAGCCTAGCCCATCCAGCGAGAAGATGGTCTCGATCAGCAGGCTGCCCGAGAAGAACGCGCCGACGAACGCGGCCGGAAAGCCTGAAATGATGATCAGCATGGCATTGCGGAAGATGTGGCCATAGAGCACGCGGTTCTCGGATAGGCCCTTGGCACGGGCCGTGATCACGTACTGCTTGCGGATCTCGTCGAGAAACGAGTTCTTGGTCAGGAACGCCATGGTCGTGAACGAGCCGATCACCATGGCGATGATCGGCAGCGTCATGTGCCAGAGATAATCGATGGCGCAGGCCGGCCGCACGGCGCATGCGAAGGCGCCCGAGATCGCTCCATAGGGCTTGAGGAACGTCGACCACTCCTCGGAATGCAGGCCGCGCAAGGGAAACCACTGCACGAACGAGGCGCCGGCAAACAGCACGATGAGCAGCACGGCGAACAGGAAACCCGGAATGGCATAACCGATCACCAGCGCGCCCGAGGTCCAGGTGTCGAACTTCTCGCCGTCGTGCACCGCCTTGCGGATGCCCAGCGGAATCGACACCGCATAGGTGATCAGCATGATCCACAGGCCGAGCGAGATCGAGACCGGCAGCTTCTCCTTGATCAGGTCGATGACCTTGATGTTGCGGAAGAAGCTCTCGCCGAAGTCGAACATGGCGTAGTTCTTCAGCATCAGCACATAGCGCTCGTACCACGGCTTGTCGTAGCCGAACTGCTTCTCGAGCTTGGCGATCAGCTCCTTGTCCAGGCCGCTGGAGCCGCGATACTTCGAGCCGCTGCTGTCGGCGCCCTGGCCCGGTTGTGCATTGCGCGCCGGCCCCCCGATGCCGTCGCCGCCGCCGCCGCCGATGCGGGAGCCTGCCGACACGTCGGTGCCGGTGATTTGCGCCATGGCGCGCTCGACGGGACCGCCTGGGGCCAGCTGCGCGATCAGGAAGGTCAGGGTCAGCACACCGAACAGGGTCGGGATGATCAACAGCAGGCGCTTCACCAGATAGGCACCCATGACCGTCCTGTGTCCTTTCGATGCGCGTGGGCGCAGCCGTTCTTGTGTGACGTCAGTTCGTGGTCAGTTTGGCAGCTTTCGTTGCATCGTACCACCACGTGTCGAGCACGCCGAGGCCATAGCGTGCTTTCACCTCGGGGCGGCTGAATTTGTCCCAGTGCGCGATGTGATGGCTGCCCTTGTACCAGTGCGGCACCCAGTAGTTGCCGGCCCGCAGCACACGGTCCAAGGCCCGCGCGGCGGTCAGGAGTTCCGGCCGGCTCCGGGCGCCGATGATCTTCTCCAGAATGGCATCGACAACCGGATCCTTGATGCCGGCCAGATTTTGGCTGCCCTGCGCCGTCGCTGAATCGCTCGACATGTAAGTCAGCAGCTCATTGCCCGGCGTCAGGTTCATGACAAAGCGCGAGACCACGATATCGAAATCGTAGCTTTTGGCCCGGGCTTCGTATTGCGCCGGGTCGACGCGGCGGATGGTGGCGTTGATGCCGATCGCCTCGAGCTGGCGGATATAGGGCCCGATGATGCGTTCCATGGTCGGCGAGGTGATCAGGAACTCGACGTCCAGGGTCTCGCCCTTGTCGTTCTTCACGCGGGCGCCCGACTTGGTGGTGGGGTCGAGCTTCCAACCGGCCTCCTGCAACAGCTTCTGCGCTTCCCGCAGGTTGCGCCGGTCATTGCCGCTGCCATCGGTTTTCGGCGGCTCATAGACCGGGCCGAACACCGCGGCCGGCAACTTGGCGCGGAAGGGCTCGAGCAACGCCAGTTCTTCCGGGCTCGGGCTGCCTTTCGCCTTCATGTCCGAGTTTTCGAAGTAGCTCTGCGTGCGCGTATACAACGAATAGAACAGGTTCTTGTTGGTCCATTCGTAGTCGAACGCCATGTCCAGGGCGCGACGCACACGCACGTCGGCGAATTTCGCCCGCCGCGTATTGATGAAAAACCCTTGCGTTCCCGACGGGCGCTCATCCGGCAAGGTCAAGCGCTGGATCTTGCCGCTCTTGACGGCATCGACTTCGTAAGCTGTCACCCAGTCCTTGGCGGTAAACTCCTCGCGCAGGTCCATGGTGCCGGTTTTCAGCGCTTCCAGCTCGGCGTTGCGATCACGGAACGATTCAAACCGCAGCTCGTCGAAATTGTAGCGGCCCCGATTGACCGGCAGATCCTTCGCCCAGTAGTCGGGGCGCCGCTTGTACTGGATATAACGGTCCTTCTCGAAGCTATCGATCAGGTACGGGCCTGAGCCGATCATCGGCACCAGCGAGTTCTCGGGGAAGCCCGCATCCTTGGACAGCACCGTGAGGCCGGCCGCCAATTGCGGGAGATCCCGGGTCAGTTCGCCTTGGAAGCTGAAACGCACGGTCAGCTTGTCGATGGCCTCCACCTTGGCGATGTCGCGATAGACGATGTTGTACCGCGGGTGTCCCTTTTCCTTGAGCGTGGCCAGTGTCCACACCACGTCGGCGCTGTTGATGGGCGTGCCGTTGGAGAAGCGCGCCTCGGGGCGCAGCTTGAACACCACGCTCTTGCCGTCCTTGGCGATCTCGGCGCTGGCTGCGATCAATCCGTAGTAGCTGTCCGGTTCGTCGGCGGAGCCTTCCATCAGGGAATCGAACATTAACCCAAGACCGATCGAGGCCGAGCCCTTGAGGACAAACGGGTTGAAGCTGTCGAAGCCCGGTGGGCCAACCGTCGTCAAGCGACCGCCCTTCGGCGCGTTGGGATTGACATAGTCGAAGTGCTTGAAGTCCGGCATGTACTTGGCATCACCGAAGGTGGTGATGCTGTGCCGGGGCTGTGCAGCGACCGGGGTGACGGCCTGTGCGATCAGCAGCAGCGCGGCCGCCCAAAGGCCCGCGGTTCGGGTGGTTGTCATCGCTCGCGGCTCCTGCTCGTCGCTGTCGGGAGGAACGTTGCTGGTTGTGTCGTCATGGCCGGCGCGCGATCTCGAGACGCTTGGCAGCGGAGTCGTCGTGCCACCACACCTGCAGGAAGGCGGCTTGCGCGCCGCCTTGACGCGGCATCTGCGCCGGTCGCCCGAACCGGTCCCAATAGGCCACCCGGTCGGCGGGGGAGTAGAAGTGGGGGACCAGAAAATGGTTCCACAGCAACACGCGGTCGAGGGCGCGGGTCGCGGCCACCAGATCGGCGCGGTCCGTGGCGAAGATCAGCCGCTCCACCAGCGTGTCGATGGCCGGCGTCCTGATGCCGATGAGATTGCGCGAGCCCTCGGTCGCCGCCGATGCCGTGGTCCAGTACTCGCGCTGCTCGTTGCCGGGCGAGATCGATTGCGGGAAGCCTGCGACCACGATGTCGAAATCGAAGGTGTTCAGGCGCTGGCGATACTGCGCCGCATCGACGGTGCGCACGGAGATGCGCAGGCCGAGTTTTTCGAGTTCGCCTTTATAGGAGAGGACGAGGCGCTCCCAGTCCGGCTGATACAACAGGAATTCCGCCGTCAGCTGCTCGCCCGCCGCATTGGTGAGCACGCCGTTCTTCGGCGTCCAGCCCGCCGCGGCCAAGAGCTTGGCCGCCTGCCCCATATGCCGGCGGAAATCCTCCGGCGCCACATTGACCGGGTTCTTGTAGGGCTTGGTAAACACCTCCGGCGGCACGTCGTTCCGCACCGTTTCCAGGATCTCCAATTCGCGGCCTTCGGGCAGACCGGTGGCGGCCAACTCGGAGTTCTCGAAGTAGCTCGACTGCCGCTTGTACTGGCTGAAGAACATGGCTTGGTTCGCCCACTCGTAATTGAAGGCGAGATTGAAGGCTTCGCGCACGCGGGGATCCTGGAAGGCCTTGCGCCGGATGTTGAAGGCAAAGCCCTGCATGCCCGAGATCACGGACGACGCCAGCAGCTCCTTCTTGATCAGGCCGCGCTTGACGGCGTCGACCTCGAACTGGGTGGCCCAGCCCTTGGCGCTGTTCTCGAACCAGAAGTCCGTGTCGCCGATCTTGAAGGCCTCGAAGGCCGGCGTGCGATCGCGATAATAGATGAAGCGGATCTCGTCGAAGTTCCAATGGCCGCGTGTCACGGGCAAATCCTTGGCCCACCAGTCCTTGACGCGCAGATACGTGATGCGGGCCGGCGCATCGACGCTGGCAATGCGATAGGGGCCGGAGCCGAGCGGGGCTTCCAGTGTGCCGCGGCCGAGGTCGCGCGGTTCGCCCTTGGCGTCCTTCTGTTGCCAGTAATGCCGCGGCAGGATGGGCATGCTGCCGATCACCTGCGGCAACTCGCGATTGCCGGTGACACTGAATTGGAACGTCACCTCATGGGGGCCGGTCTTCTCCGCGTGGACGATATTCTTGTAATAGAGCGCGTAGCGCGGATTGGCCGCCTTGATGGCGTCGAGCGTAAAGATCACGTCTTCTGGCGTGATCGGTGCGCCGTCGTGGAAGCGGGCCTCGGGACGCAGGCCAAAGGTGGCCGACGAGAAGTCGCTGGGATGCGAGACCCAGGCGGCGATGAGGCCATATTCCGTCGCGGGTTCGTCCAGGCTCGGCATCAGCAGCGTGTCGTAGATCAGCGACAAGCCGGCGCCGGGATTGCCCTTGAGGGCATAGCGATTGAGGCTGTCGAAGGTACCCACGGCCCGATAGCGCACCACGCCGCCTTTCGGTGCGTCCGGGTTGACCCAGGGGAAATGCGCGAAATCCGGTCCCATCTGCGGCATGCCGACCAGTGACAGCGCGTGCTGGCGCTTAGCCTGGTTGGCGCGGGCTCCGTCAAGGCTGGCCGTGCTGAGCATCACCAGCACGACGGTACAGAAACGCAGAAGACGTCGGCAACGCTCAACGGCCACGAACACCTCCCAGGCGCTGGGCTGCGGCTTGATCGACCCACCAGGTGGTCAGCGGGCTCGGATCGATTGCGGGATGGCGTGCCGGCCGCCCGAACTTGTCCCAGTGTGCGTACCAAACATCCGGATTGTACCACTGCGGCATGATGTAATGGTTCCACAGTACGACGCGGTCGAGGGCGCGGGCGGCCGCGATCATCTCGTCCTTGCTGTCGGCGAAGATCAAGGTTTCCGTGAGGCTGTCGATGGCGGGGTTCTTGATGCCAGCGTAGTTGCGCCCCGCCGGCTGGTCAGCCGCCTCCGAGCCCCAGTATTCGCGCTGCTCGGCCCCGGGCGCATGGCTCTGCAGAAAGCTCGCGGTGATCATTTCGTAGTCGTAGGTCTTGGTGCGGTCGTGGTAGCGCGCCGCATCGACGACGCGGATCTCGAGTGCAATGCCAAGCTTGGCTAGGTTCTGCTTGTAGGGCAGCACGATGCGATTGAACTGCTGATCGTCGGCCAGGTACTCGACAGCCATGGCCTCGCCAGTCTTGACGTTCTTCAATTGCGTGCCCACAGCCTTCCAGCCGGCCTCTTCCAGCAGCTTCTGCGCCTCGCGCAGGTTGCGCCGGAGATCGTCGGCGGTGGCATTGACGGGCGCACGATAGGGCGTCGTGAACACCTCGGGCGGCACCTTGTCACGCAGGGCTTCCAGCAGCGCCAACTCGCGACCCGTCGGCAGCCCGGTCGCCGCTAGTGGCGAGTTGTCGAAAAGGCTATTGATGCGCCGGTATTGGCCGTAGAACAGCGTCTTGTTGGCGCTCTCGAAATCATAGGCCAGCGCAAAGGCGCGGCGCACGCGCGGGTCGGTGAATTTCTGCCGCCGCGTGTTGAGGATGAAGCCCTGCAGCTGGGCGACGTTCTTGGTCGGCAGCGTCAGCTTCTTCAAGCGGCCGTCCTTGATCGCGGCGAAATCGTATTCCTTGGCCCATTTGCGCGAGCTGTTCTCCTCGCGCAGCTCCACCTCGCCGCCCTTCAAGGCTTCGAATTCCGGCACGTCGTCGCGGAAGGCCAGATAGCGGATCTCGTCGAAATTGTACTGGCCGACGTTGACGGGCAGGTCCTTGCCCCACCAATCGGGGACGCGCTCGTAGACGATGCTGCGGCCGTTATCGACGCTTTTGACGCGATAGGCTCCGGACCCGACCGGCGGCTCGAGCGTGGTGCGTGTCAGGTCACGCTTTTCGCCCTTGGCGTCGGTGCCGGTCCAATAGTGCTTCGGGATCACCGAGACGAGACTTGCAAGGTACGGCAATTCGCGACTGCCCTTGCGCGAGAAGCGGAACGTGACCTCCCGCTCGCCGGTCTTCTCGGCAGCCGTGATGTCCTTGTAGTTCAGCGCGATGGCCGGATGGGCGCGCTTCTGTTCCGCCAGCGAAAACATCACGTCCTCGGGCGTGATTGGGCGGCCGTCGCTGAAGCGGGCGTTGGCGCGCAGACCAAACGTTGCTGACGACCGGTCCGCCGGCACTGCGATCCATTCCGCGATCAGGCCATAGCTGGTGGCGGGTTCGTCAGGGCTCGCTGCCATCAACGTGGCGTCGAGCAGGGTAATGGCGGGTGCGGGCAGGCCCTTGAAGGTGTAGCCATTGAGGGTGTCGAAGTTGCCGACGCTGGAGAGCGTCACCGACCCGCCCTTGGGCGCTGCTGGATTGACCCAGTCGAAATGCTTGAAGTCTGCCGGTACCCCGGGCTCACCGATCTTGGCGATTGCATGCCGACGGATGCTCGCGGAGGGCCCCTGGGCAATTGCCGGGCCGAATGTGGCGCCAACCCCCGCAGCGAGGGCGATCATCAGCACGGTGCGGCGGGTCGGCATGGGGTTGCGCTCTGGGCCAATGGGCAGGTTCGGGCTACTCATAATCCAGATACGATCCACATGGCCATCGTAGCGAGCGAGAATGGGAACTGCGGCCGGTCCTGCCAAGTTAAATCTTGGTCAGATCCGCAATTCAGGCAGCGTTGCCTGTCGGATAGGCAGCGCTGACCGCGGGGCCGCAGTATGGCATCGGGTCGATCTCGCGCATTGCAATGACAACTGGGGCAGTGATCTGAGCTTGGCCGTTGCCGTCGGGTCGGCCGGCAATCAGCAACAGAAAACGGCCGGACCCGGGGCCCGACCGTGGCAAACTGTCGCTCGTTCAGAACGGTCGCGGCGATGCGCCGTTCACTTCGGCAGGTCGACCGGGCTGTCAGCCAGCGTGCGCAGGTAAACCAGCAGCGCGGCCAGTTCCTGCTCGTCCTTGACACCGGCGAAGGCCATCTGATTGCCGGGGATGTAACCCTTTGGATCAGCGAGATAGTTGGCCAAGCTCGGCCATTCCCACTTGCCGCCCTTTTCGGTCAAGGCGCGGGAGAACTTGGTGAAGCCGCCACCCTTGCCGACGTCCCGGCCGACAATGCCGTAGAGGTTCGGACCTTGCTTGACGGCGCCGCCCTTCTCAGGCGTGTGGCAGTTGGTGCACAGCTTGAACACCTCCTTGCCCGCGTCGACGGTGGCCTTCGGCATATGCTCGGCCACCTTAGCGAAATTGAAAGCCTCGGGGGCTGCCGGTGCGCCGCCTGGGCCAGCCTTTGGCATTGGCAGCGTATAGCCAGCCTTGACGGGCCCATGCCCGCCCGCCAACACTTCCGCCGCCGCCTTCATGCCGAAGATGAACAGCAGCGCCGATAGCGCCCAGCCAGCGATCTTGTTGAATTCATAGGCGTTCATTGCGGCCCGGTTCCCCGTCTTAGGCCGACCGCGAACACGGTCCAGCACTGCTGCGAAGCGGCGCGAACTTATCGGGTTTCGCGCGTCCCTTGCAACAGGCCTGCCCAATGTTCTAGGACGTTCACCCGAGGCGAATTGTCACCCTGTGACCCAGTCAAGCGTTGAGGCCCAGCCTGATGTCGAGCACCCTGATCGTGATCCCGTCCCGCATGGAGGCCTCGCGCTTGCCCGGCAAGCCATTGGCGGACATTTGCGGTGAGCCGATGATCGTGCACGTGTGGCGCCGCGCCATGTCGGCCGAGGTGGGCCGGGTCGTGGTGGCCACCGATACCGAAGCCATTGTGCAGGTCATTCGCAAGGCCGGTGGCGAGGCGGTGCTGACGCGCGCCGACCATGCATCCGGCTCCGACCGGGTGTTCGAGGCCGTCAGCCGGGTCGATCCCGAGGGCGATCAGGAGTTGATCGTCAATCTGCAGGGTGACCTCCCCACCTTGGAACCGCGGCTCGTGCGCGCCTGCCTGGAGCCGCTCGCCACCAAGGGCGTGCACATCGCCACGCTTGCCGCCGAGATCACCGACCCCGAGGAGCGCGTCAATCCGAATGTGGTCAAGGTGGTCGGCACCCCGAGCGGGCCCAAGCGGTTGCGCGCCTTTTACTTTACGCGGGCGACAGCGCCGCACGGTGATGGGCCGCTCTATCACCACATCGGCATGTACGCCTATCGCCGCAATGCGCTGGAACGGTTCGTCTCTCTCAAGCCCTCCATCCTCGAGAAGCGCGAAAAGCTCGAGCAGTTGCGCGCGCTCGAAGACGGCATGCGCATCGACGTGGCGCTCGTTGACACGGTTCCCCTCGGTGTTGATACTCCGGCCGATCTCGAACGGGCGCGGCGCCTTCTGGCGCGGCCCTGAACTCTATCCAAAGCTCAAATCCAATGCCTGATGCCAAGTCCAGATCCGCTGCCGGCGCGGCGGCCAAGCGTGCTCGTTCGGCGACCGATAAATCAAAGGACAGGGACGCAGCCAGGGCCACCGCCAGCATTGCCTACCAGGGTGAGCTTGGTGCCTTTTCGCATCTGGCCGCCGGCGAGATGTTTCCGAGCCTGAGCCCGATGCCGTGCGCCACTTTCGAGGATGCGCTCGCCGCCGTGAAATCGGGCGAGGCCAAGTATGGCATGATCCCGATCGAGAACTCGCTGGCGGGCCGGGTCGCCGACATTCACCATCTGTTGCCGGAGTCGGGTCTCTACATCGTCGGCGAGCATTTCCTGCCGATCCGCTTTCAGCTCATGGGGCTGAAAGGCGCCAAGCTCTCCGACATCACCGATGTCTACAGTCATGTGCATGCGCTGGGTCAATGCCGCAAGATCATCCGCGACCACGGCTTGAAGCGACATGTGGCCGGCGACACGGCGGGTTCAGCGCGTCAGGTCGCCGAGTGGGGCGACAAGACCAAGGCGGCGCTGGCGCCAAGGCTGGCAGCCAAGATCTACGGCCTCGACATCCTGGCCGAGGACGTCGAGGACGAAAAGCATAACGCCACCCGCTTCGTCGTGCTCGCCCGTGAGCCCGACGATGCCGATCCCGGCGTCGGTCCGGTCATGACCACCTTCATCTTCAACGTCCGCAACGTTCCGGCGGCGCTGTACAAGGCCATGGGCGGCTTCGCCACCAACGGCGTCAACATGACCAAGCTCGAAAGCTATCAGGTGCGCGGCGAGTTCGTCGCCACCATGTTCTTTGCCGATATCGAGGGCCATGCCGCCGATCGCAACGTGCGTCTCGCAATGGAGGAGTTGTCGTTCTTCTCCACCGAGATCCGCATCCTTGGCACCTATCCGGCGAGCCCTTATCGTGCCGAAATCGCCCGCAAGGTGGCGGCTCGCGCGTTGGGCACCGATAAGCGGTGAGGCTGTGCGGGTGCCAGAAGAGAGAGCCCGCGCATGTCAGATGAGTTGATCCGCATGACCGCCCGCGAGGTGGCCCGTCGCCTCGCCGCGAAGGACATCACGCCGCTCGATCTGGTCGAGGCCTCCGCGCGCCGTATCGCCGTCGTGGAGCCGGCGCTCAATGCGCTCCCCACCCTTTGCCTCGATCGCGCCCGTGGCCACGCGCGCCGCTTGATGGAGGGCAGGGGCCGCGAGCGCGAAGGTGAGCCCGGTTGGCTCGGCGGCATTCCCATCGCCATCAAGGATCTGACCGATGTCGCGGGGGTGCTTACAACCTACGGCTCGCGCATTTTCAAGGACCACGTGCCGACCGCTTCGCACCCCGTCGTCGAGCGCATCGAGCAGCACGGCGGCATCGTGGTCGCCAAGTCGAACACGCCCGAGTTCGGTTCCGGCGGCTCCACCTTCAACGAGGTGTTCGGGCGCACCACCAACCCGTGGAATACTGCGCTGACCTGCGGCGGCTCGACGGGCGGCGGCGCTGCGGCCCTCGCGTCAGGCTCGGTGTGGCTGGCGCAGGGCACCGATCACGCGGGCTCGTTGCGCCGGCCCGCGACCTATTGCTCCGTCGTGGGCTTGCGTCCCTCGGCGGGGCGCGTCACGCGGGGAACCTCGAACAACCTCTATGCGCCGCTCTCCGTGCAAGGTCCCATGGCGCGCAATGTGCCTGATCTGGCGCTGTTTCTTGATACCATGGCCGGTTTCTGTCCGCGTGACCCGTTGACCTTCGACGCCCCCGCGCAGTCTTTCTCGGCCGCCGTCGCAGCGCCCGTCAAACCGCGCCGTGTCACCTGGAGTGCTGATTTCGGCGGCAGCGTGCCCGTCGATCAGGAAACACGCGACATCTGCGCCCAGGCGGCGCGTCGCTTTGAGGACCTCGGCGCCACCGTCGAGGAGGCCAGCATCGACATCGGCGGCATGGCGGACGCGTTTATGGTGCTGCGCGCGCAGTCCTACGTGGTCGACCGCGAGCAGCAGCTTGAAACGCATCGTGATCTGCTCAAGGCCGACATCGTCTGGAACACGGAGCTGGGTCTCAAGGCCTCACCGAGCCGCATCGCCTGGGCCGAGCGTGAGCGGGCGGCCTTTTATCGGCGCGTCGCCGCTTTCTTCGAGACCTATGACCTGCTGATCACGCCGGGCGCCTCGACGCCCGCCTTCGATGTCACGCGCCGCATGCCCGAGAAGATCGATGGCCGCGTGCTGGACAACTATCTCGGCGCCTCGCTCATTACCGGCCTTCCCACCCACATGGGCGTGCCGTCGCTGGCTGTGCCCTGTGGTTTCGACCAGTTCGGCCGGCCGGTCGGCCTGCAGCTGATCGGTCGCCCTCGCGGCGAGGCGGCCTTGCTGGCCGCAGGCGCTTTGTTTGAAGCCATGTCGGGCCTGGCTGATCTGGTGCCCATCGATCCGCGGCCGGGAACTGTGCCGCCGGCGTGAATATTGGCCAAGGACCGCCGGTGGATAGCGGGGAGAGCCGCACTCTGGCGGCCCCGTCAGGACGCGCATTTGCTATCCTGCTGCTATGAACGCACCGATTCGCCCCGCTGATGCCACCCAAGGCGCGACGCCGCTGGCGCCCGCCCCCCGCTTCGTGCACCTCAAGGTGCATTCGGCCTATTCGCTGCTGGAAGGCGCGTTGCCGATCGCGACGTTGGCCAAGCTGGCGGTGAAAGCCGAAATGCCCGCTATCGGCCTCACCGATACCAACAACATGTTCGGCGCCTTGGAGTTCTCGGACAAGCTCGCCGGCTCCGGTGTGCAGCCGATCGTCGGGGTGTCGCTGGCCCTCGATTGCGAGGACCGGCCGAAGGATGCGCTGGCCAAGGCGCCGATCCTCGCGCAAGCGGCCAATCGCGACGGCTTGCTGGCGCTCTACGCCATGAACGAGGCGGGCTACGCGAGCCTGATGAAGCTCGCCTCCCGCGCGCATCTTGACTGCAAGGACGCCGAGATCCCGCATGTGAAGCTCAAGGACGTTGCGGATTTGTCCGAAGGCATCATCGCGCTCACGGGCGGTCCCGACGGCCCCATCGATGGTGCGCTCACGGCCGGCCAGGATGCGCAGGCCGAAGCGCGCCTCAAGGCACTGCACGAGATTTTCGATGACCGGCTCTACGTCGAGCTGCAGCGACATGGCATGCCGCAGGAGACCGCCAACGAGCCGCGCCTCATCGATCTCGCCTACAAGCTCAATCTGCCCATCGTCGCCACCAACGAGTGCTACTTCGCCAAGCCCGACGACTACGAGGCCCATGACGCGCTGCTGTGCATTGCCGGCGGCAACTACGTCACCGAGGACAACCGGCGCCGGCTGACGCCCCAGCATTGCCTGAAAAGCGCCGACGAGATGGCGATCCTATTCGCCGATCTGCCTGAGGCACTCGACAACACTATCGAGATTGCCAAGCGCTGCGCCTATCGCCCCAAGGGTCGCAAGCCCATCCTGCCGCGCTTCGTCGCTGCCAAACCCGGCGCCACGCCTGAGGATATTCTCACGGCCGAGGCCGACGAGTTGCGGCGGCAGGCGCGCGAGGGCCTGGAGGCGCGGCTGGCCGTGCTGCCGCTCGCTGCGGGTTTCACGCGCGAGGACTACGACAAGCGCCTGGAGTTTGAGTGCGACGTCATCGCCAAGATGAAGTTTCCCGGCTACTTCCTGATCGTCGCCGACTTCATCCAGTGGTCGAAGAAGCAGGGCATTCCCGTCGGGCCAGGCCGCGGCTCGGGTGCCGGCTCCGTCGTCGCCTGGGCGCTCACCATCACCGATCTCGATCCGCTCCGCTTCGGCCTCCTGTTCGAGCGCTTCCTCAATCCCGAGCGCGTCTCGATGCCGGACTTCGACATCGACTTCTGCCAGGATCGCCGCGACGAGGTGATCAAGTATGTCCAGCAGAAGTATGGCGAGGATCGCGTCGCCCAGATCATCACGCACGGCAAGCTGCAGGCGCGCGCCGTGCTGCGCGACGTCGGCCGCGTGCTGCAGATGCCCTATGGCCAGGTCGACAAGCTGTGCAAGATGGTGCCGAACAATCCGGCCAATCCCGTGACCTTGCGGCAGGCCATCGACGGCGAGCCGAAGCTGCAGGAGGCGGCCAAGCAGGAAGCCGTCGTCGCCAAGCTGCTCGAGATCGCCGAGAAGCTCGAAGGGCTCTATCGCCACGCCTCGACGCACGCGGCCGGCATGGTGATCGGCGATCGGCCGCTCGACCAATTGGTGCCGCTTTATCGCGATCCGAAATCCAATTTTCCGATCACCCAATTCAACTGGAAGCTGGTCGAGGCCGCCGGTCTCGTGAAGTTCGACTTCCTCGGCCTGAAAACGTTGACCGTGCTACAGAAGGCCGTCGAGCTGATCGAAAAGGGTCGCGGTATCAAGATCGATCTGCCAACGCTGCCACTCGACGACAAGGCCAGCTATGAGCTGCTCGCGCGCGCCGATACGGTCGGCGTGTTCCAGCTGGAATCGACGGGCATGCGCGAGAGCTTGAAGCGGCTCAAGCCCGACCGCTTCGAGGACATCATTGCCATGGTGGCGCTCTATCGTCCCGGTCCCATGGACAACATTCCCACATACATCAATCGCAAGCACGGCGACGAGCCGATCGAATACCCGCATGCGATGATCGAGCCGATCCTGAAGGAGACTTACGGCGTCATCATCTACCAGGAGCAGGTCATTCAGATCGCCCAGGTGATGGGCGGCTATAGCCTTGGACAGGCTGACCTCTTGCGCCGCGCCATGGGCAAGAAGGACAAGAACGAGATGGCCGCACAACAGGCCAAGTTCGTCGAGGGCGCGGTGGCGAAAGGCGTCAAGAAGGACGCCGCCGTCTATATCTTCGAGCTGGTCGACAAGTTCGCTGGATACGGCTTCAACAAGAGCCACGCGGCGGCCTACGCGTTGGTCTCCTACCACACGGCCTATCTCAAGGCGCACTACCGGGAGGAGTTCCTCGCCGCCTCGATGACGCTCGATATGGCCAACACCGACAAGCTCGCCATGTTCGCCTCCGAAGCGCGCAAGTCCGGCATCGTAGTGACGCCGCCCTGCATCAACGGCTCGGAGGTCGTATTCACGGTGGCGCCGCCCAAGGGGCCGGCAACAGGCGCC
This sequence comes from Hyphomicrobiaceae bacterium, assembly GCA_046154645.1. Taxonomy (GTDB): domain Bacteria; phylum Pseudomonadota; class Alphaproteobacteria; order Rhizobiales; family Hyphomicrobiaceae. The sequence goes on along the minus strand of JBJXDZ010000033.1, from coordinate 8,385 downwards.
GAGAAACCACGCGGCAAGATCATCTATGCCCTGGCGGCCTTGAAGAACATCGGCGCTGGCGCCGTCGAAACCGTGCTCGCCGAGCGGCGCGCCAACGGGCCGTTCAAGTCGCTGGCCGATTTCGCCAGTCGCTTAGACCCGAAGGCGTTCAACAAGCGGGCGCTGGAAACGCTGGCCATGGGCGGCGCCTTCACGTGCTTCGAGAAGAACCGCGCGCTGGTGCACGGCAATGTCGATGGCATCATGGGGCTTGCCCAGCGGCTTGGCGCCGACCGTGCGTCGGGCACCTCGGATCTGTTCGGTCTGGGCGCTGGCCCCAAGCTCGACCTGCGGCCGATCAAGGCCTGGACGCCGACCGAGCGCCTGCAGCACGAGTTCTCAGCCGTCGGCTTCTATCTCTCGGGCCACCCGCTTGATGAGTATGCGACGATCCTGCCCAAGCTTGGCGTGCAGCGCTATCAGGACTTCGAGGCCAAGGCGGGCCTGTCGGCAACGTCGGGCAAGCTGGCGGGCATCGTGGTCGCGGCGCGGGAACGCCGCTCGGCCAAAGGCAACAAGTTCGCCTTCGCCATGTTCTCCGACGCGACGGGCCAGTTCGAAGCCGTGATCTTCTCCGACACGCTGGCGCGTTGCGGCGATCTGTTGGAGCCGGGCACACCCGTCGTCATCGCCGTCGAGGCGGAGCGCGACGGTGAAACCGTCAAGATGCGCGTGCAAGGGCTCGAATCGCTGCAAAAGGCTGCGGCCGGCGCGCAGCGTGGTTTCCGGCTAGTCCTCGACGGCCGCATTCTTTCAGCGAAGCGCGCACGGCTCGACGAGATCAAGGCCCTCCTCAAGCCTGGCGGCAAGGGCGAAGTGCAGATCAGCTTCGATGTCGGCGGTGTGCCGGGCGTACCGGGAAGCCGCGAGGTGCGCCTGGATCTGCCGGGACGTTACGACATTGGTCCGAGCGAGCGCGGCGAACTCACCACTGTGCCCGGCGTCTTGGAAGTCGTGGAGCTTTGAACGGCCAAGGCCGATCACAACTTCCGGGTCGCCACGGCTGAGGGCGCGTCGTAGCAGGAGGCCGTCGCCCGTCTTCCGGAGGTCCCATGGCTATTCGCTTCATCGCCCTTGAAACCGAGCTGGTGCGCAGCCTGCAAACCGGTGGCCTCGACGCCAACGGCCAGAAACCCGAGCGTCACATCGCCACCTCGGACGGCTTGCCCTGCCGGCATTGCCTTGGCGACGTGAGAGTAGGCGAGGCCTACCTGACGCTGGCACATCGCCCATTCCCGGCGCCGCAGCCTTACGCCGAGGTGGGGCCGATCTTCCTGCACGCCGAGACGTGCGCGCGCGGCGGCAACGATGACCGCATCCCCGCGTTTCTCGATAGCCCCACCTACATCGTGCGTGGCTACGGCGCCGACGACCGCATCGTCTACGGCACCGGCCGTGTCACCGAGACGCCGAGGATTCCCGCGGTGGCCAGCGAACTTCTTGCCGACCCGCGCGTCGCCTACGTGCACGTGCGCTCGGCCTCGAACAACTGCTACCACTGCCGCATCGAACGGGTGTGAGGAGCGCTAGCAAGCGTCAACCCGCCATCACCTTGGTCTTGTTCTCCGAAAACAGCTGCACGTCCGAGTCCACCATCTCGGTGACGAGGCTCTGGAAGGGTGTCGTGTGCTTCCAGCCGAGCTTGCGGAACGCCTTCGAGGGATCGCCGAGCAGCAGTTCCACCTCGGTTGGCCGGAAGTAGACGGGGTCGATCTTGACGACGGTCTTGCCCGTAGTCTCGTCGATGCCGATCTCGTCGACACTCTTGCCTTGCCAGACGATACGGCGGCCGACATGGGCGAAGGCGCGCTCGATGAACTCGCGCACGGAATGCATCTCGCCGGTGGCCAGCACATAGTCGTCAGGTTCCGGTTGCTGCAGCATCCGCCACATGCCCTCGACGTAATCGCGGGCGTGGCCCCAGTCGCGCATGGAATCGATGTTACCCATGTACAGCGTGTCCTGCAGGCCGAGATGGATCGCGGCCACGGCGCGGGAAATCTTGCGCGTGACGAAGGTTTCGCCACGGATCGGGCTCTCGTGATTGAACAGGATGCCGTTCGAGGCGTGTATGCCGTAGGCTTCACGATAGTTGACCGTGATCCAGTAGGCGTAGAGCTTGGCGGCGGCATAGGGCGAGCGCGGATAGAACGGCGTCGTTTCCTTCTGCGGTGTCTCCTGCACCTTGCCGTACAGCTCCGAGGTCGACGCCTGATAGAAGCGCACCGACTTTTCCATGCCGAGGATGCGCAAGGCTTCCAGAATGCGCAGCGTGCCGACCGCGTCGGCCTGCGCCGTGTATTCGGGCGTGTCGAAGCTCACCTGCACATGGGATTGTGCGGCGAGATTGTAGATCTCGTCCGGCTTCGTCTCCGCCACGATGCGGATCAGGTTGGTCGAGTCCGTCATGTCGCCGTAGTGCAGGAAGAAGCGCGCGGTTTCGATGTGCGGGTCGACGTAGAGATGGTCGATGCGGTCGGTGTTGAACTGTGAGGCTCGCCGCTTGATGCCGTGCACCTCATATCCCTTGCCCAGCAGCAGCTCTGCCAGATAGGCGCCGTCCTGGCCGGTAACGCCGGTGATCAGTGCAACCTTGGGCTTCATGCGGTGACAGGTCCTTCAGGCCGGGCGTGCGGGCGTTGAAAAAATCCGAGTGCCGATGCCCTCTTTCGCCATGGATCGGCGCAAAAGACAACCCTGCGCCGTCCGACAAGCTGAACGGCCAGCTCTACAACAGTGGCCCGCATTAACTCTTCAAATGAACATCATGGTGTCCGGCGCCAGGCCCAGCAGATGCCGCCCGACGGTCATGTAGTGCGTGGTGCGGCCCTGGACCTGCTGCGAGGCCGAAAGCGCATCGCGCAGCCGCTGCTCGAAGGGGTTCTCCTCGAAGATGGCGGTCTGACCGGCTGCCCGATAGACCTCCATCACGATCTGGACGCCATCATTGATCGCGTGCGTGGTCGCAAGTCGCCAGTCGATGCGGTTCTGCAGCGTCAGCTCGCCGCCGCGAGAGACGCCATCCCACACCTGGCGCAGCGTCATCTGCTGCAGCGCCCTGAGAGCGCGCCAGCGGGCCTCGAGGCGAGCCAGATCCGATTGCAGCACGGCGCTTTCACGCATCGATGAGGTGGCGCCGCGTGGCGTCTTGGCCATGGCCAGCGCTGCCATGTCGTCGAGTGCGCCGCGGGCGATGCCGAGCATGACGCCGCTGAAGGCAGCCGAATAGGCCATGGTGGTCGGAATCCGGAACAGCGGCCCCGCTTCCCGACATTCGGCCTGGTTGTCCCGGTCGAGCGTCAGCTCGGTGGGCACGTCGATGTCGGTCACCTCGTAGCTGTCGCTGCCGGTGCCCTTGAGGCCCATCACCTGCCAAACATCGTGAATCGTGGCCGTGGTCCGCGGGAAGAGGGCCGTGCGCTCGGCGTGCCGGCCGTCGGGGCGCAGGCGCGGCTTGCCGTCGGCCTCGAAAACCTTGCAGTGGGCGCCAAGCCAGGTGGCGTGCCGGCTGCCGCTGGCAAATCCCCATTGGCCGCTCACTCGATAGCCGGTCTTGGTGGCAATGGCCCTGCCGGCCGCCCCCGCACCCCAGGCGAGGACGGCGTCGGCCGGTCCGAACACCTGCCGGGCTGCCGGCGCGTCCATGAAGGCGGCCGACATCGAACAACCGCTGCCCTGGCCGATGCACCAGGCCGTGCTGGCATCGGCAGCCGAAATGATCGCGGTCACCTCGGCCAGCGTCGGCGGATCAAGTTCGTCGCCGCCGAGCGAACGGGGCAACAGCATGCGGAACAGCCGTGCCTCGTGCAAGGCGGCAAGGACGTGCGACGGCAACTCGCGGTCGGCCTCGATGCGTTTGGTGGAAGCGCGCAGCAGGCCGGCCACCGTCAAGGCGCGCGCCTTGGCATCCGGGAACTGGGTTGCCGGCTTGCTGTCGAAGGTGGTGTCCATGCGCAGCGGCCCTTCTCACAGTGCCGCGACAGCGGCGCGGCGTTCCCCAGTACGATAAGCCAGCCCCGGCTCACCTGCCAAACACGAACTGCTCTGACGTCTTAAGACCCGAGCCTTGAACTTCTGTCGCAGCGTGAATTGGCCTGCTACACTCCCTCGACGGCACGGGACAAGTGCCGCCTTGACGCAAGTCTAGCAAGTCTAGCAAGACTAGGGAGTTACCTTTGATGCAACGACTGACTGCCTTTGTTGGCGCAGCGCTTGGCGCGCTGCTCGCACTATCCCCGGTACCACCGGCCGCCGCACAATCTCCGGCGCCCATCAAGCTGAAGTTCACGTCGGCCTTTCCTCCGACGACGACCATTCACGATAACCTGAAGTGGTGGGCGGATCGCGTGAAGGCTGCCTCCGGCGGGCGTCTCGAGATCGAGGTGTTTGCGGCCGGCTCTCTGGTGCCGCCGTTCGAGGTGCTCGATGCCACGCACAAGAAGGTGCTCGATGGCGCCCATTCGGGTGCAGCCTACTGGGTCGGCAAGAACCGCGCTTCGGCTCTGTTCGGCGTCGCGCCGGGTGGCCCCTTCGGCATGGACATGTACGACTATCTGGGTTGGCTGCAGGATGGTGGCGGCCAGGCGCTGTACAACGAGTTCTATCAGAAGGTGCTTGATCGCAATATCGTCGTCTTCCCAATGACCTCGGTGTCGAACCAGGTGCTCGGTTGGTTCAAGACGCCGGTGAAAAGTTGGGAGGACCTGAAGGGCCGCAAGTGCCGCCAGACCGGTCTCACGGCCGAGGTGTTCAGCAAGGCCGGCATGGCCACCGTCAACATGCCCGGCGGCGAAATCGTGCCGGCTGCCGAGCGCGGCGCCATCGAGTGCGGCGAGTGGGTGGGACCGGCCGAGGACATGAAGATCGGTTTCCATCTGGTGTGGAAGCACTTCTACATGCCGTCGGTGCACGAGCCCGCCACCGTGCTCGAGATCTTCGTCAACGGCGACGTGTGGAAAACCATCCCGCCTGATCTGCAGATCCTCATGCAGTCGACCGCCAATGAAGCGACGCTGCGCTCGGCGCAGATCCTGAACAAGCTCAACGCCGCGGCGCTGAAGGAACTGACGGAGAAGCACGGCGTCAAGATCGAGACGACGCCGGCGGATATCCAGAAGAAGATCCTCGAGACCTGGGACGAGATCGCGGCCGCCGAGGTGGCCAAGAACCCGTTCTTCAAGAAGGTCTACGACAGCCAGCGCGAATATGCCTCGCAGGTGGTGCCGACGCGACGCTCGGTCTACCCGAACTACAACTTCTCGGCCGACCACTACTGGCCCGCGAAGAAGTAAGGCGATCAGCTGCGGATAACGTGACGGAAACGGGGGCCCTTGGGCTCCCGTTTTCGTTTCTGTGCGCCAAGCGCTACGCACGTGCGCCGACGGCGGCATGTCACCTGCGGGCAGGCACGAAGACCGGCTGAGCCTGCGGAAGCCGATGCGCGTCAGTCGTTGCTATCACCGAGCCTTGACTTCAGCCGACGGACGCTCGCAATTGTGAAGCCGACACCAGGTGCAGCGAGCGCGTCATCAGCGTTGCGGGCGCATTGTCGTCAGACTGGATGGCAGGTCCTCGGCTGTCGCGTGAGAGCCAGGCTGACCCAACACCAACCGATCACTTTTCGGTGCCATACAAGCGGAACGGCCGATTGGCGCATTCATCTCCCTAAGAGCGCCGGGCCAGGTCCGACAGGGCAATGACCACGCGTGGCAGCGGCAAGTCGTCATCTCCGAATGGCACAACCTCTTTCGACCGCCAATTCAGGAACAACGTGTCGAGGGTGGCATACGGCCGACGCGATGCTGTCGCCAATGGCGATACGTGCGTCTTGACGCGACGGTGGTCGATCTCGAGCGTGCCGATCGCTTCCAATTTCATTTTCTGCGCCATCGATGGCTGCAGGCATCCCAGGGCCACGGCCAGCGTCCCCGCCCCAGTTTCGTTGGCCCAGTTCGGCTCGTTCTCGATGCCGCTGGCGAGACAATCCTTGAGGCTCGGGCTGGGCCGTCCATGCGCGCCGAGCCGGCCCATGCCGTACCATGCCATGTAGCCTTCGAAGTGGCCCGCCGTCAGGACGATCGCGGTACCCCAGCCGTCGGCCTTGAAATCGCGAGCCAAGACGGCCGTGGAAAACCAAGGGTTGATCGGAAGTCCCTGCTGCGTGGGATAGCGGAGAACCGTTCCCGGCGGGAAGACAATAGGCTCCGGCGCCTTGAGCGTCCTGCGAGGCTTGGGTTTTGGATTTGGACGCTCCAGTTTTTCGGCAAGCTTCTCGAGCATCGCGCCGCGAACGCGTGCTTCGCGCTCCGACAACCCTAGCTGGCGTTTCAGATCGAGGTCTTGCCGGCTGCGCACAATGCGCATCACGCGCGTTTGTACCGCCTCGTCGAGCAACCCGTAGTCATAGAGTTGATCCGCGAGCGCCAGCCAGACGTCGGGGTAATCCTCTGCGTCCTCGTCGCGGGCGACTGGATACGACTGCAGGACCGACGTGAGAATCTGTTCAGACGACCATGGGAGGCGAACGAGCTCACGCACGAGATTGCGCACGTCGCTCGACGTGTCATTGGCGTAAAGCGACGTGCCCCATGTGCCCACGACATCACCTTGACGGATTCTCGCCTCTGGAATGATCACGTACTCCTGTAAAGATCGGGTAACGGGCATGCCAATCCAGTTGTAAGTCTGCGAGCAAGCTCAGCGGCCTGTTCTGGCAAACCGTTTGAGCCGGTAAAGCATCACCATCCGGAGCTGGCCAACGCTCTGCACGCAATCCGGAGTGACTGCGGCGGTGGCTGGGCTCGGAGCCGGGAGCTGCAGCGCCAGTAACCGGCGGTCATCACCGATCGCAACGAAGATTGGGTTTGGCACAGTCAACCAGTTGGACGGTTCGATGGGTGAGTCGAGATAATGCGAGATAGCAGCTCCCAGGCGTCGGCTTCAAACGTGGCACTGCTGGACTGCGTCCTCGCAAGGATCATAAGGCCGTCGAGACCCGCAATAATCAATCGCCCCAGCTGAGCCGGGTCCTGGTTGAACGCTGCTTCGCCGGACGAGCGTGCGTCGGACACGGTACTTGCGACCCAGGCAATATTCTTTTGAAAGAAATCCTCGAGTTCAGTCCGCATCGCTCCCGTAAGTGTCGGAAGCTCGGCAGCCAACATGCCACAAAGACAAAGCTTGTCGGATTGCACCAAGGCTGCATGAATGGAGATATACGTCCGCAATCGGCGAAGGGGACTTGCTGTTTCCCGCGTCAAATCGCTGAGCATTCCGAAGAAGCGGTCCGAATACCTCTTTATCAGGCAACGTCCGAGCACGGCTTTGGCCGGAAAATGGTGATGGATCGTGGCCTTGCTGACTCCAACGGCCGTCGAAATATCGGCGTAGCTGAACGCATTGAAGCCGCCCTTCTGCACAAGCACTTCGGCCGCATCCAGAATCTGATCCGATGTCGACGGCCGCTCCGGCACAACCGTTTTTGACTTGGTCATTGATGTGCCTTGCAAATCCTTCCCAGACGCTCCACGCGCTCAACATCGCACACTTGACGCCCGGCCACATCACTTATGAGGGCTGTCAGCGTTGACAGTGTTATTCGTTCACGATCAAAGTTAACCGACTAGTTGGTAGATGTGAGGGCGTGGATATGATGATGAGTTCTGAAGAGTCAGGTGAGTCGACTCCTCAATCGGCACCGCCCCAAAATTCGGGTTCGTCCGGTCCATCGGCGCCGCGGTTGATCTTTATAAAGAACGAACGAAATGATCGATCGAGACTCGAGCATACGCAGCGCAATCCCCTCGTCCGCACAACACTGGCAGGCGTTGGCCCCCGCAACGTCAAGCCCGCGGTCACGCTGAGCCAATATTATCTGGACCGGAAGGGTCGAAGATGGCGGGTGCAAAGCGTCACTCCGGAGTATACGCCTTCGCTCATGCGAGATGAAGCCCTGGCGGTGTCCTATTGGGTCACCGTTGCGGGTTACGCATTGGTACAGCTCACCGATCGCTACTGCAAAATCATTTTTGGCGCGTCATCGATCTCCGACGTGGCCATCGTCGAGCTGACTTACGTGCTGGCGGACTACGAATATGAGGTCGGGCGCCCCATCTTCATATTTGAAGGCAGGAACGCGGTGCGCCGGTTCGAACACAGCTGGGCCGCCATCAAATATCTGATGACCCACATCAAAGATAAAGTGCGACCGCCAGGAAACGTAGGGCTATCGCATTTGGCGGAGCAGCTTGAGGCGGTAGTCCTCATTCCATCCGGCGAGTTTCAATTTCACTCTGAGCGATCCCTTGTCGCTGTCGGCTGCGGCGAGGTCGCGGGCGCGGCGGCGGA
>JBJXDZ010000032.1:0-61913 GCA_046154645.1 Hyphomicrobiaceae bacterium | reverse complement strand
GACCGTCAGCTGGTCGCGCACGCTGGAGGTGACAGATGGGTGATTTTCTCAGACGCCTGCCGCAGTTCACACTGGAGATGTTCCACGCCTTCCGGGACGAACGCCCGAGGGAGGAAAAGTGGGAGCTGATCGATGGTGTGCCCATGATGATGCCGCCACCGACGCTGATCCATCAGCGTATTGCGCGCAATCTTGAGACACTGCTCAATGAGCGACTGCGGGTATCTCGGCCCGCATGGATGGCTGATCGCGAGATCGGCATCCTGCTGCCGCACGACGAGACATTCAATCCAGAGCCCGACGTCACCGTCATCGATACCGCGATCGACGTGGGGCAAGTCTATGCGACGCGCTTCTATTTCGTCGCCGAGGTGCTTTCGTCGAGCAATCGCCCGGAACTGCGTGCCGGCAGCGACAAGCCGATCGTTCTCGCGGCGAAACTCGCCTTTTACCAGCAGCATCCTCCCTGTGCCGGCGTTCTGATCGTCCAGCAGGAGAAGGTCGGCGCGACACTCTATGCGCGGGCCAAGGACTTCGTGGCGGTCGAGATGAACGATGCGGCCGACCGACTCGACATTCCCGATATCGGCGACATCGGCAAACTCGGCGATCTCTACCGCGACACGCCACTTTGGCGGGCTTGAGATTTCGAGCGCCAGCATGGTTGAAACCCCAGCAATCCGGAGACTAAGTGTCGATGACGCCGATATCTGGCGCGCGATCCGGCTCGAAGCGTTGCAGTCGGCGCCAGAAGCTTTCGGGCAGACCTACGCGCATGCCGTGGCGCAACCGCTCGAGAGTTTCGCAAAGACGGTGGGCAGCCCAAATCCGCTGATGGCGGCATTTGCGGGCGATAGAGCGATCGCAACAGCGGGAATCTACACCATTGATGGCCCGAAGTCGGCGCATCGCGGCATGCTCTGGGGCATGTACGTGGCGCCGCAGTATCGCGGCAAGCAGGTTGGCGAGAAGCTGGTCGAGGCTGCGATCGCTGCTGTGGCGCCCGACATTCGCCAGGTGCACTTGCGCGTCGTGACGGAGAACGTGGTTGCCTACAAGCTGTATCGGCGTCTGGGCTTCGTCGCCTATGGCATCGAGCCTCGCGCGCTCAGCTACAACGGCCGCTACTACGATGAGACCATGATGGTGCGGATGCTCTGACGCCGTCCGTCCCAGCGTCCTAGGCTTCGACAGAAAACCAAGACGCATAGTAGTCAAATCAGAGAATTGTGCTACTATACCGCCATGAAGCCCATTCCACTCAGTTTACTTACGCTCTACGCCGATCTCGAGCAGAACGTCGGCCCGGATACTATCGACCAGGCCACAATCTCACGCCGGCTGGTCGGTGGCACACGCCGCCTTTATGCCGATATCCGTCGCGGAGAGCATCGCGAGCAGAGGTACCTGGGGACGGTGGGGGATGTCGAGGCTGAGGCGCTGGCGGAGCGCTTCAAAAACGGCGCGGCGCAAGCGCGGCAGCGTCGCAAGACCATCACGCTGCTCAAGCGCGCCGGGCTCCATGGACCAGATCTGGCGACCGGTCGGGTGCTCGACGCCATGGCGCACGCCAAGCTGTTCGAGCGCGGGGCGGTGTTGGTCGGCACCGTTGCCTACCAGACTTACGCGCCCCTCATCGGGGCTTTTCTTGCAGGTCGTGCACTGCTGACACAGGATGCCGATCTGGCTGCGACACGTCTGGCGTTGCCGCGTTTGGCCCAGGGCCTTGAACTGCAGCAAATCCTGTCCCAAGCGGATGCGACATTCACGGCACGCTTCCATGGCGACGACAAGTTGCCGCGACGGTTCGCTTCGGCATCGGGCTTCATCGTCGAGGTCCTGACGACGCTCGGTCGCAGCGAAGCACCGGTGCAAATACCGGGTCTGGGCTGCGCCGCGCTGCCGCTGCGGTTCATGGAGTATCTCATTGAAGGCCCCGTCGATGTGGTGGTGCTTCACGGCACAGGTATTCGGGTCCGAGTGCCGGATCCCGCGCGCTATGCGGTGCACAAACTGATCGTCGGCCAGGTGCGCACCAGTGCTGCAAAAAGGCCAAAGGACCTTCTGCAAGCCAGCCAGTTGATCAAAATCTTGCGCGCTCGAGAGCCTGACCGCCTCGATGACGCCATCGATGACGCCGTAGAGCGGGGGCGGACGTGGGCGAAGTTGGTGCGCGAAGGGTTGACGTTGGTCAATGACGGCAAGAAGCCGCCCTGAGATGGTGATCACAGCAGCAATTGCGACGGCAGCCTTGAGCACCATGGCGCCCGTATCGCTCGTCCTGGGGCGGTTGGCCAGAACCTGGTCAGAGATCTCCAGTTGCGGACTGGGCGGGCATGCTGCTATCGAGTGCCCTTCTTGCCGTCAACTGTGCGCCGTCAGGCGACCGGCGGCGGCAGGGAAGCTCATAATTCCTGCAACGCAGATTGCGATTTGAGAAGCTGCCGCCGGTTCGAACCCGGCTGCAGGGAGAGATATGCCAAGACAGAAACCAAGAACGGGCGACAAGCCCGGCCGGGGCCCAGGGCAGCGGCAGTTGCGGGTCGGCGAACTCATTCGCCATCGCATTGCTGAAATGCTGGCGCGCGGCGAGATCCACGACGACACGCTGGCGACGCACGTGATTACGGTGCCGGAGGTGCGGCTGTCGCCGGACCTGAAGCTTGCCACCATCTTCATCATGCCGCTGGGTGGCGAGGACGTGAAACCGGTGCTCGAAGCGCTGGAGAAGCATCGCAAGTATGTGCGCGGCGAGGTCGCCAAGGCGATCAACCTGAAGTTTGCGCCCGATATCCGTTTCAAATTCGACGAGACCTTCGACGAGGCGACGCGCATTGACCGCCTGCTCGACAGTCCCAAGGTCCGCCAGGATACGCAGAAATCGTGAGTGAGGCAGTAGGTACCAGGGACTAGGTACCAGGGACTAGGTACCAGGGAGTAGGGTCGGAACCCGGAGTTTGCTCCCGAGACTGTTTTCCCATTGCCTTGGCGCCCGGGCCACGCCACCTGCCCTTGTCCCTTTTCCCCTGTCCCCTATCCCTTAAAACCGGAATCTCCCGCACCCCATGTCACGACGCAAAAAAGGCAATCCGGTTCACGGCTGGATCATTCTCGACAAGCCCATCGGCATGACGTCGACGCAGGCGGTCGGCAAGGTGCGCTGGCTGCTGCAGGCACAGAAGGCCGGCCATGCGGGCACGCTCGATCCGTTAGCGACGGGCGTGCTGCCGATCGCGCTGGGCGAAGCAACCAAGACGGTGCCGTTTGCGGTCGATGGCCTCAAGGCCTACCGCTTCAGCGTGCGCTGGGGGACGGAGACCGACACCGACGATTCCGAAGGCAAGCCGGTGCGCACGAGCCAAACCCGCCCGACACGCGACGACATCGAGCGCGTGCTGCCCGAGTTCCGCGGCGAGATCATGCAGACGCCGCCGCAGTATTCCGCCATCAAGATCGATGGCAACCGCGCCTATGACCTGGCACGCGAGGGCGAGGTGGTGCCGCTGGAACCGCGCCCGGTGGTGATCGATCATCTTGGCATCGTTGATCTGCCCGACGCATCGACAGCGGTGTTCGAGGCCGAATGCGGGCGCGGCACCTATGTGCGGGCCATCGCGCGCGACATGGGGCGCAAACTCGGTTGCCTCGGTCACGTCATCGAGTTGCGCCGCACGGAGGTGGCAGCCTTTCACGAGGATGCCGCCGTCACCATCGAGGAATTGGAAGCGGCCTACAAACTCGAAGATGGCGGCGTGACGCTGAAAAGCTATTTGCAACCGATCGAGTTGGCGCTGTCGGACCTGCTCGAGGTCTCGGTGAGCCCACCGGATGCGGCGCGGCTGGCGCGCGGGCAGGCCGTGCTAATGCGCGGCCGCGATGCCCCCATTCAGTCCGGCGAAGCCTTCGCGGTCTGCAAGGGCACACTGATCGCGCTGTGCCAGATGGAGAAGGGCGAGTTGGTGCCGATCCGCGTGTTCAACTACGCATAAGGCGCGGTTGGCACTGGGCAACTGAAGCGCCAAGCAAGCACGCGCGGTTGGCACTGGGCAACTGAAGCGCCAAGCGAGATCGCGGTTGGCACTGGGCAACGGAAGCGCCAAGGAAGAGCGCGCGGTTGGCACGGTCCGGTTGCTGGTGGGCAAGCATAAGGACCAACGCAAAGTGAGCAACTGAAGCGCCACGACAAACACAAAACCCGGCCGGCGCAATGCCGACCGGGTTTGCAAGCGGTGGGAGACGACAACCGCTCTTTGGGATTCCAGTCTTAGAACGTGACCTTGGCCGTGCCGACGAAGCGCTCATCGCAGCCAAACGTGCGGCCGGTGCAGAAGCCGTCAGCGAAGCCGCCGGCAGCGTTATTGCTCTTGATGTCCGTATCCCAGTAGCGCAGGTCGATCGAGAACTTCTCGTGGAAGCCGAGCGTCAGGCCAACGTTCCAGTACATGTAATTGTCGGAGCCGTTGCCGATCAGGCGGGTGAAGCGGATGTCGTCACCAGCCTGATAGCCGAGGGTCGCGCCGAAGGTCGGCGTGATGTCGCGCAGCTTTGGCAGCACCTGCGTGAAGGCGCCTTCGATGGTGTACACCGCGCCGGTATCATTGGTGTATTCCGGCGAATAGAACACCGTCAGGCCGAGCGTGGCGTCCTTCCAGGCTTCGGCGCTGACGCCAGCCTTCAGCTCGAAATAGTCGAGCTCGCGGAAGATGGCGGCATTGCCCGGATCGAAGGCGCGGGGGTAGGTGTAGTAGATGCCGCCGAAGTCGAACGTGAAGCGGCCAAGAACGGGTTTGATGCCGGCGTAGTAGTCGATCTCGACGTGCGCGATGTCCTGGCCGGGGCGAACTGGATCCTGGCCGAAGTCGATGCCAGAAGCCCACATGCCGGCGTAGAACAGCTTGTAGGTCAGGTCCACGCCGGCCTGAATGGTCGGGTTCTCGGCGGTCTGGGCAAAGCCACGGAAAACGTACTGGCTGGTCACGGCGAAGTTGCCGGTAATCTGCAGGTCGCGCTTGGTCTCCTCGACCGGTGCGTCCTTCACGCTGACCTTTTTCTTGGCCATGCCGTCGGCAGCGGCGGGCGTGGTGACAAGAACCCCTGCCGCTACGACGGCTGTCAGTCCGCTTAGAAGCCCACGTGCTAAAGTCATGCTTGCCGCCTCTTATTGATCTGGGCCCGCGCTTGCCCGCCTCGTGATGTCGCGACCGACTCGTGAATGAGTGGATAAGTAGTCGTATGCTGGCGACGCAGGGCACCGCAATCATTGATTGAGTGTGAAAAAGACGAAGTCGAATCAGTGTGTTGTGAGCGCATCAATTGACCGGAATTGCCGGAAAACTATGCACACGATGAAAATGCGCGCGGGGTTCGGAAGCTGAAAATGGCCGGTTTCTGCGCCAGTCTGCACGTTTAAGGTGCAATCTTCGCGTGACACGGTGCGGTCCGGATTTCCGGGTCCGACGCCAGCCGTGCATAATGGTATCGTGGGATAACGGTCAGGGGCCCGGGATGACGGACGTTGCGGCTGCAATCAGGGCTGTCATGCCGCAGCTTGAGAGCTGGATCGGGCGCCGCCAGGTCCGCCTCGCGCGCTGGGATGTCGATGCGCGCGTTGCTCACTGCGCGACGCTTATCGGGGAGTACGCGGCATGAGTGGGGGCCCGCTTGCCGGCATTCGCGTCATCGACCAGACCACTGTTGTCGTCGGTCCCATCTGCACCCGCACGCTCGCCGACCAGGGCGCGGACGTGATCAAGATCGAGCCCCTCGAGGGCGATCTGCTGCGCAATCTCGCCAATGGCAGTCGCCATCCCGGCATGTCGGGAAAGTTCCTGAATTTCAATCGCAACAAGCGATCAATTGCGCTTGATCTCAAGCACCGCCAAGGCCGTGCGGCGTTGCAGCGGCTGATCGAGAAAGCCGACGTCTATGTGTCCAACGTCCGCCCGAAGGCACTGCAGCGCGCGGGGCTCGACTATGCCGCACTATCGGGGAGTAACCCGCGCCTCATTCATTGCTCGATCCTGGCTTTCGGGCGGGACGGGCGCTATTTCGACCGTCCGGCCTATGACCCGATCATCCAGAGCCTGTCGGGCGTCGCCGGCACATTCGAGCGGGCGCTCGGCGAACCGCGCTTTGTGCATATGGTGATGACCGACCACATCACCGGGTTGATCGCCGCGCAATCAATCGGCTTTGCGCTCTATCGGCGCGAGAAGACGGGGCACGGCGAAGCCATCGACGTGCCGATGCTGGAGAACATGGCCTCGTTCGTGACCAGCGAGCATATGGCGGGCGCAACATTCGTGCCGCCGGTGGGGCCTGTCGGCGATACGCGGCTGGTGACACCGGACTACCGGCCCTTGCCGACGCAGGACGGCTACATCACCGTCGGGCCCAACACGAATGCGCAGGCGTTTGCCTTCTTCGATGCCATCGGCCGGCCCGAACTCAAGAGCGATCCGCGCTTCGACAGCGCCAGCGCGCGGACCGCCCACGTCGCGGAATACTTCAAAGTGCGCGCTGATGGCTTGAAGCAGAAGACCACGGCTGCATGGCTGGAGATCTTCGAGCGTCTCGAAGTGCCGGCGGCCCGCTACAACTCGATTGATGATTTGTTCGAGGACCCGCATCTCGCCGATGTCGGGTTCTTCCGCGAGGTCGAGCATCCGAGCGAGGGCCGGATTCGCATGACCAAGACGCCCAACACGTTTCACGGCGGCATGCGCGAAGAAACGCTGATGGCACCCCGCCTCGGTGAGCATACGCGGGAAATTCTGGGTGAAGCGGGGTTCACGGCCAGCGAGGTGGATGCCTTGATCGCCGACGGCGCCGCCAAGGCTGCGGATTGAACGGCCGGGGCGGGGGCCGGCCTTAACGCTGCGGGACGACGCCGCTGCCGGAGGTCGGCGTCTGCGGCTGCGCCGCTGGCTTGTGCGTCCCGTCCTGCAACAATCGCTGCCGCAGCGTCTCTGTGGCGAGGCCGGTGACCGGCATGCTGGCGGTCTGCTCATAGGCCTCGATGGCCGACTTGAGACTTGGCCCGTAAGCGCCATCGACGCGGGCCGCGTAGTGGCCGCGCTGCACCAGCAACTCCTGCAACTGCCGCATCGGAGCGCCGGAGCCCAGAATGCTCGCCTGTCTCAGGATATCGAGGCGCTCGTTGAAGGCGAAGGCGTTGACGGCGGTGTTGGCAATCGTATCCGAGCGCTGGCGAGCGGCGGCCTGTGGCCCATCGGGAAGCGTTCGTGACTGCACGTAGGTGCCGACGTTGATGGCGACCACGACCGGTCCGCCCGGCGTCTGCATGAGGATCGGCGAGCCCGACGAGGCGCCGCCCGTATCGCAGGTGTGCAGCACCATGTGCTCGGCCTTCATGAAGTCCGGCGCGATGGCGGGCCACGTGATCTGGTCGAAGTCGCGGGCAATCTTGCACGGCTTCGAATAGGAGGGGCGCCATTGTGCCCAGTCGCGATGGTAGGAGACCTGGAAGATGTTGCCGGCGGCGGCCTCGGCGATCAGGACGTCGAGGTTGGCGGGCGCCACTTTCAAGGCGTCGGCGGGGCAGGTGTTGCGGGGCACGCGGGCCAGCGCCCAATCGAAGGCGGCATCGATCGGCGGACGCACGCGCAGCTTGAAATCACCGGTAGTGACATTCTGGGCCGCCGCGCCCGTGTCGGCGCCCTCCAGGCGAACGAAGGTGCGGGAGCGATCATAATTGCGGGCAAAATTGAAATCGGCAAAGCGGGCAGCCACGCCCGACTGCCCCTTGGCAAAGCAGTGAGCTGCCGTGGCAATGACGTTGTCGGCAACGCAAAAGGCGGTGCAGACCGTGCGGGCGCGATTATTGAACAGGATGCCGATGCGCTGGGCGACCCAGTCGAGGCGGGCTGGCACGGCAACCCGGTCGTCAGGGCCGAACACGGCAACCGGCGTCACCAGTGCGGGGCGCTGCATGTCCGGCGCCGACGCGGGTAGACCAGCGGCGCGTAGGCCGGGGACAGTCAGTGTGGCGAGACCAAGGAGGGCGGCTGCCGACGCCAGCATGCCACAGCGACCGGCTATGACCGGGCTGGCCTCGCGGGGGGCTGCATTGTGGCGCCGGAAGGCTCGCATGCGTCTCCTCAGTCTGCGACGGCTCGGTAGCGGGCCCCAAGTCTTACAGAAAATTAATGCCGCCGAAAGGTCGCTGTAAGGCACAACTCACTATAGCACGCCGAAAGCGGCACCAGTGCGCCGCCCGTCAGTCCAGTCGACCCGTCACGCCAGAAAGGTTCCACGCGATGACTTCCCATTTCCCTGCCCATGGCCGGCGAGCATGCTTGGTGCCGGGTCAGCGACGCCGGATGGCCGGTGCCGTACTTGGCCTCGTCGGCGCCGGTCTGCTTGGCCTCTCGGTCCTTGCACCGCGCACGCCGGCCCTTGCCCAGCGGGCGCCCGATGCCGGCGTGTTGACGCCTTACGGCCGTGCGCCGCTGTCGTTCGCCGACCTCGTCGACCGCGTGAAGCCGTCGGTGGTCAGCATTCATGTCACGGCCGCCGGTCCCAAGGCCCAGGCCAAGGGTGCCAACCCCCGCGGCGGCCAGTTCCCCGACCTTCCCGACGACCATCCCCTGAATGAGTTCTTCAAGAACCTGCCAAAGGAGTTCCGTGGCCAGCCGAACCAGGGTCCGCAGCGTCCCTCGCAGGCGCAGGGCTCCGGCTTCGTCATTTCGGCCGATGGCTTCGTCGTCACCAACAACCACGTCATCGACGGCGGCACCCGCATCCAGGTCTCGTTCGACGACCAGACCAAGTATGACGCCGACCTGATCGGCACCGATGCGCGCACCGACATCGCGCTGCTGAAGATCAAGGATGCCAGCAAGCCGTTCCCGTTCGTGAAATTCTCCGACAAGTCGGCGCGCGTGGGCGACTGGGTGCTCGCGGTAGGCAATCCGTTCGGGCTCGGCGGCACCGTGACGGCTGGCATCGTCTCAGCCCTGGCCCGCGACATCGGCTCGGGCCCCTATGATTTCCTGCAGATCGATGCGGCCGTGAACCGTGGCAACTCGGGCGGACCCACGTTCAATCTCGACGGCGAGGTGGTCGGCGTCAACACGGCGATCTACAGCCCGTCCGGTGGCAACGTCGGCATCGCGTTTGCGGTGCCCGCCAAGACGGCGGCCGAGGTCGTGGCGCAGTTGCGCAGCGGCGGCACGGTCAGCCGCGGTTGGCTCGGCGTCAAGATCGAGAACGTCGACGAGGACAAGGCCGCCAGCTTCGGCATGAAGGAAGCCAAGGGTGCCCTGATCAACGAGATCACGGCAGGTGGTCCGGCCGCCGGCAGCCAGCTAAAGGCCGGTGACGTTGTTACCGCCGTCAATGGCCAGCCGATCGCCAACAGCCGCGACCTCGCCCGCAAAGTGGCGGAGTTGGCGCCGAATACCATTGCCAATCTCGAGGTGTTCCGCTTCGGCAAGATCGAGACGGTACAGGTCAAGCTCGGCACGTTCCCGGGGGCTGCTGAAGTTGCCAAGGCGCCGGCGCCGGAAGCCCCGAAAGCGGCCGCTACCAAGCTCGCTCAGCTTGGGCTGTCGCTGTCGCTGCCGCCGGTGGCAAAGGCCGGCTCGGCGCGCGAAGGCGTGCTGATCAGTGACGTCGATGTGGCCTCGGACGCCGCCGCCAAGGGCCTGAGCAAGGGTGACATCATCCTCGAGGTGCAGGGCCAGCCTGTGAAGACGGTGGCCGATGTCGAGACCGGCGTGCAGAGTGCCCAGGGTGCCGGCCGCAAAGCCGTGCTGCTGCGCGTCAAGTCCGGCGAGGTCGTGCGGTTCGTGGCGGTGCAGCTGAAAGGCTGAGTTGCCTCAGGCCTGAACACGTGTCACTGGCGCGTCCGGCTCGACAAGGGCTGGGCGCGCCTTTTGGTATCGGGGAGCGGTGGCTATGCGTGTGCTGGTGATCGAGGATGATCGAGAGATCGCGCATTTCGTCGAGCGCGGATTGCGTGAGCAGGGCCACGGTGCCGAAATCGCGGTGGACGGTCATGCCGGTCTCGAGGCCGCGCGCGCCGGTGGCTTCGATGTGCTGGTGGTTGATCGCATGCTGCCGGGCCGCGACGGCCTCTCCGTCATTCAGACCCTGCGGGCGGAGGGCGTGCGCACGCCGGTCCTGATTCTGTCGGCGCTCGGTGAGGTGGACGATCGCGTCAAGGGGTTGAAAGCCGGTGGCGATGACTATCTGACCAAGCCGTTCGCGCTGCTCGAGCTGCTGGCGCGCATCGAGGCCCTGGCCCGCCGCGCCTCGCCCGAGGAGAGCGCTACCCGCTACAGCGTCGGTGATCTGTCACTCGACCGGTTGACGCACAAGGTGGTGCGGGGTGGCGAGACCATCCCGCTGCAACCTCGTGAGTTTCGCCTGCTCGAATACCTGATGCGCAATGCGGGCCAGGTGGTGACGCGTACGATGCTGCTCGAGAACGTGTGGGACTATCATTTCGACCCGCAAACCAACGTCATCGACGTGCATATCTCGCGGCTGCGCTCCAAGATCGACAAGGGCCACGCCCAAGAGCTGATCCAGACCGTCCGCGGCACCGGCTACATGATCCGCGATGGCAGCTAGCGTGTTCCGCTCCGCCGTCTTCCGACTGACGCTGCTGACCGTGGCGCTGCTCGGAATTGCCGCGGCCGGCATCGTGGCGTCGATCGGCTATGCGGCGAGCCGCGACCAGACGGCGCGCACGGCCGCCGCCATCCGCAGCGATGTGTTGACGTTGCGGAGGGCGCTCGAAGGCGGTGGCGTGACGCTGCTCGAGGCAGCCGTGCGCGAGCACAGCAGCGCCGGGGCCGGGCTCTATTTTCTGAGTGATGGCGCAGGCCGCCGTCGTGCCGGCAATCTGGCGCAGATGCCAGCGGGTTTCGAGATCGCACATGCCAGCGGCACGTTCACCTATCAGCCGGCCGCCGATGCCGCGCCGAGAACGGCCGTGGGCCTCACCGTTGAGATCGAAGGCGGGGCAGCGCTGGTCATTGCGCGTGACATCGAGCAGCAAAAGCAACTGCTCGCCACCTTGGCGCAGGGGCTGGCGTGGGGATTGGGCATCCTGGCGCTGCTGGGCCTGATCGCCGGCGGCTTGCTGGCCCGCCACATCCAGGCCCGCATCGACGCCATCAGCACCGCAAGCCGGGTGATCATGGCGGGTGACTTGTCGGGGCGCATCCCGCTTCAGGGCACCGATGATGAATTGGATCGCCTGGCCGAGCAGCTCAATGCCATGCTGGAGCGGATCGAGCGCTTGCTGACCGGCATGCGCGAGGTCTCCGACAATATCGCCCATGACCTGAAGACGCCCCTCAATCGGCTGCGCAACCGGGCCGAGACGGCGCTGGCGAATGGCCAGAGCCAAGGCAGTGCGGCGTGGCGGGAAGGGCTCGAGGCCACGATCGAGCAGGCCGATGAGCTGATCAAGACGTTCAATGCGCTGTTGCTGATTGCGCGGCTGGAAGCCGGTGCCATGGTGGAGGCGACCGAGATCATCGATGCCGCCGACATTGCCGCCGACGTGGCCGATCTCTATGCCCCGGCCGGCGAGGACGCCGGCTTCGTCATTGCCGTCACCGCGCGCGAGCCGGCACCCATCCGGGCCAACGGCCAGCTCATTGCGCAGGCGCTGGCCAATCTGATCGACAATGCCATCAAGTATTCGGACAGCCATGCATCAATTGGACGGAACGGGGCCGGCAACCGCATTTCGGTGAGTGTAGTGCGCGAGGGCCGCGACGTTCTGCTGGCGGTCGCCGATCGCGGGCCGGGCATTGCTGCGGCCGACCGGGAGCAGGCGCTACGCCGCTTCGGCCGTCTGGAAGTCAGCCGGACCAAGCCCGGCACGGGCTTGGGGCTGAGCCTCGTGGCGGCGGTTGCCCGCATGCACGGCGGTACGGTACGGCTCGAGGACAATGCGCCAGGGCTGCGCGTGACGCTGGTGCTGCCTGCAGCCGATCCAGCCGCTAAGCTCAATTTCGGCGCGGCTGCGACGACGATGCTGGGCCCGCCGGCTGTGGAGGCCAAACCATGACCTTGCCATCTGCGGGACCCTTGCACGTTCGGCTGGTTGAAACTCCGAAGGCGGTCGATGCCGACGGGGCGCAGGCGCGGTTGGATGACGTGCTCGCCGACGCACAGGCGGAGTCCTGTCACGCCCGGCTGGCTGAGCTAGCTGCAATGCCGATGGTGCGGGGCTTGCTGGCCGGAATACTGGATGACTCGCCGTATCTGGCGGGGCTCATGCGCCGCGATCCTGCCCGGCTGGTGCGATTGCTCGATACGGCACCGGAGCACCGCCTGCACCAGCTTGGCAGCGAGCTTGCTGTGGCCATGGCTGCGCCGACCAGCATGCCGGAGGCGATGCGCCATCTGCGCGTCTACAAGACCGAGGTGGCGCTGCTGGTGGCGCTTGCCGATCTGGGTGGCATCTGGCCGGTCATGCGCGTGACGGCGGCCATCACCGAGGCGGCGGACCGGACCGCGGCAGCAGCCGTGCGATTTCTCTTTGCGCAAGCCAAGGCGCGCGGTGATTGGCTCGGCGATGGTGCGGCAGATGAACCTGAAAGTGGCTCCGGCTACATCGTGCTGGCGATGGGCAAGCATGGCGCCCATGAGCTCAACTATTCGAGCGACATCGATCTCATCGTATTCTTCGAGCCGGAGCTGGCGCGACTGAAGGCGGGCCTCGAGCCGCTCGCCTTCTTCGTGCGCATGACGCGCGATCTCGTGAAGCTGCTGCAGGAGCGCACCGCCGACGGTTATGTGTTCCGCACCGACCTGCGTCTGCGGCCGGATCCCGGCGCCACGCAGGTGGCAATCGCGACCCCGGCGGCGCTCAACTACTATGAAAGCTTCGGACAGAACTGGGAGCGGGCGGCGCTGATCAAGGCACGCCCCATTGCCGGCGATCTCGTTGCCGGCCAGCGCTTCTACAAGGAACTCGCGCCCTTCGTCTGGCGCAAGTATCTCGATTTCGCGGCCATTGCCGACATCCACGCCATGAAGCGGCAGATCCATGCCGTCAAGGGTTTCGGCGACATAGGCGTTGCCGGCCACAACATCAAGCTTGGCCGCGGCGGCATTCGCGAGATCGAGTTCTTCGTGCAAACGCAGCAGCTGATTGCCGGCGGCCGGCAGCTGGATCTGCGTGTTCCCGATACGCTCACTGCCCTCGCCAGGCTGGAGGCGCGGGGCTGGATCAAGCCCGGCGTGCAGGCGGACCTGGCGGCCTGCTACCGGTTCCTGCGCCGCATCGAGCACCGCCTGCAGATGCTCGCTGACGAGCAGACGCAGACACTGCCCGAAGCGCCGGAAGATCTCGAGCGGTTGGCGCGCTTTTCGGGCTTTGCCGATACCGCTGCCTTCGCAACTGCACTCGTCGATCACTTGCGGCGTGTGCAATCGCACTACGCCGTGCTGTTCGAGACCAGTCCGCAGCTCAGCCGTTCGGGCGCCAACATGGTGTTTGCCGGCGAAGCCGACGATCCGGCAACCTTGGCCGCGCTGGCGGGCATGGGCTACGAGCGGCCGTCAGACGTCATTGCGGCCGTGCGGGGCTGGCATCACGGGCGCTATCCGGCGGTGCGCTCGCCCCGGGCGCGTGAGTTGCTGACCGAAGTGCAGCCGCTACTCATCGAGGCCCTGGCCAAGACCGCCGATCCGGATCTGGCCTTCCACGGCTTTGACCGCTTTCTCGCCGGGCTCCCCTCGGGCGTGCAGCTGTTCTCGCTGCTCAAGGCCAACCCGACGTTGTTGCAACTCGTGGCCGACATCATGGGCTCTGCGCCCCGCCTGGCCGGCATTCTGGCGCGGCGGCGCCGGGTGCTGGATGCCGTGCTGGATCCGGGCTTCTTCGGCGGCGTGCCAGATCGGCCCGCGCTGGCTCGCTTGGTTGCCGACGAGATCGCCGCGGTTGGCGATCACTCCGATGCCCTCGACCGCGCCCGTGTCATTGGCAGCGAGCAGATGTTCCTCATCGGCGTGCGCGTGCTCTCCGGCACGATCGAGGCGGCACAGGCCGGCGGCGCTTATGCTGATCTGGCGGAGCAGCTGATCCAGGCGCTGCAGGCGCGGGTCGAGGCGGACCTGGCGCGTGCGCACGGGCGCGTGCCGGGTGGTGGCGCCGTGGTCGTTGCCATGGGCAAGCTCGGTGGCCGCGAGATGACAGCTGCCTCCGATCTCGACTTGATCGTGATCTACGACTTCGATGCCGCAGCCACGCAATCGGACGGCGCCCGCCCGCTGGCGACGAGCCAATACTACGCACGACTGACGCAACGTCTGGTCAGTGCCCTGTCGGCGCCGACCGCCGAGGGCGCATTGTATGAGGTCGACATGCGCTTGCGGCCCTCGGGCCAGAAGGGGCCGGTGGCGGTGCAGCTCTCGAGCTTCGTTCACTATCATGCGGCGGAGGCGTGGACCTGGGAGCACATGGCTTTGACCCGCGCCCGCGTCGTGTCCGGTCCCCCGGCGCTGGTCGCCAAGGTCGAGTCGGCCATCCGTGAGGCGCTGGTCAAGCCGCGCGAGCGGGCCAAGATTGCCGCTGACGTGCGCGAGATGCGCGGCCTCATTGCCAAGGAAAAGGGCACCTCCGACATCTGGGATCTGAAACAGGTGCGCGGCGGTCTGGTCGATATCGAGTTCATCGCCCAGTATCTGCAACTTGTGGCTGCGGCAAAGCACCCGGGCGTGCTGCAGCAAACCACGGTGCAGGCACTGCGGGCCTTGGTGGAGGCGGGTGAAGTGGATCTTGCCGAAGTGGACGTCCTGTTGCCGGCAGCGCGGCTCGTCAATGCCTTGACGCAAGTCCTGCGGCTTTGTCTCGATGGCCCCTTCGATCCCGTCAAGGCCCCCGACGGCCTCAAGGATCTGCTCGCCCGCGTCGGCGGGGTGCCGTCGTTCGCGCATCTCGAAGTTACCCTGAAAGAGGCGCTGGAGGCGGTGGCGCAGGCCTTCGAACGGATCGTGCGCTAGCGCGACGGAAACGACCGCCACGTCCCGTTCTCTCCTTCGAAGGGTGTGGAGGAGCCTTGAGCTCCCGCCCTAAAGGCCGATCCTGCCGCTTGGCGGCCAGGGTCGGCCGGTTGGAGACACAACGGGAGACTCTGATGCCATCGAAGAAGAAAATCGCGATCCTGGCCGGCGCCGCGCTGTTGGTCGCCGGGGCCGTCGCAACCGTGGCCGCGCAGGGCCATCGTCGCTTCGGCGGCGAGCACCATGGCCCGGGCGCGCCGTTCGGCGCCGACGGTCCGGCTGGATTTGGCGACGGCATGGGCGAGCGTATGCGCGGCGGCGGCTGGTTCGGCCGTGGCCCGCTCACCAAGGCCGATTTTGACACCCGCACCCGGGAGCGCTTTGCCGCCCTCGACAAGAACAGCGATGGGGTCATCGACTTGGCCGAGATCGAGGCGTCGTTCACCGAGCGCATGGCGGGTCGCATGCAGCAGGCTGGCTTCAAGCCCGGTGAAATGGGCGCCCGCATGCTGCGCCGCTTCGATACCAACAAGGACGGCCGCGTGACCAAGGACGAGTTCCTGGCCGAGGTGCGCCGCAACTTCGCCGAGATGGACCTCAACAACGATGGTCGCATCACCGACGATGACCTGCCGCCGATGCTGCGTGGCCGCGGCGTGCTGACTGGTGGCCCTGGTCCGGGCGCTGGCGGTGGCATGATGGGTGGTGGTCGCGGTGGCATGGGCCCGATGGCTTGGCTGCGCGATGCCGATGCCAACAAGGACGGCATCATCACGCTCGATGAGGTGCTGGCTGCCGCCGAGAAGCGCTTCGTCACCATGGACCGCACCAAAGACGGCGTCGTCGATGCCGCCGATTTCGCGGCGCTGCGCAAGGAAACCGTCGACTATCGCGTCAAGCGGTTCATCCATCACTTCGGCGCCGACAAGGACAATCGCGTCACCCGAGAGCAGTTCGCGGCCAAGGCAGCCGAGCGCTTCGCACGCATGGACTTCGACAACAACGGCGTCATCGACCGTTCCGAGCAGCCCGGCGGCATGATGCGTCACGGCTGGCGCGGTGGCGAGCGCGGTCCGGGCCATGGTCACGGCGGTCCCGGTGGTCCAGGCGGCGAGCGCGGTCCAGGTGCCGGGCAAGGCCCAGGTCCTGGCCCAGGCCCCGCACCCGAGCGCAAGTGAGTCTCGTACGGTGAACGGCTGCGGCCGGTTGCTACGGAATGCGTGGCAGCCGGCCCCATTTCTGCGCTAGTTAACGCCATTGAGGCCGTGAGGGCCGTCGCTCATGAGGACCGCGTTGGCGAGGAGAGAGGAAGCTGGTGGCGGCCCGACGCCCAGCAGCAGTGCGCCCCCGCATGAAGACGGGGTGGTGCTGAAGCGGCTGGCTGCCGGCGACGCCCATGCCTTCCGTGTCACGGTGGCCCGCTTCACGCCCCAGCTTGCAGCCCTCGCCCGCCGCATGCTGCGCGACGACGCCGAGGCCGAAGACATCGTGCAGGAAGCTCTGGTTCGGCTATGGCGTAACGCCGCGACGCTCGAGCTTGGACCCTACGGATTGCGGCCCTGGCTGCGCCGCGTCGTCTCCAACCTGTGCATTGATCGCATGCGCAGCGCCAAGCCGGTCGACGTCACCGGCGAACTGCCGGAGGTGCCGGAGCCGGCAACGCAATTGCGCACCATCGAGGCCCGCGAGACGAGCGCCCGCGTCACTGAGGCACTGCGAGCATTGCCCGATCGCCAACGGGTGGCGCTCACCTTGTTTCATTTCGAGGGCTTGAGCCAGATCGAGGTCGGGCAGATGCTCGCGATCTCGGATGAGGCGGTCGAATCACTGCTGGCGCGAGCCCGGCGCACGCTGAAAGTTGCCCTCAAAGACGAGTGGCGCTCGCTGCTGCCGTCGGCGGAGGAGGGCTGAGATGACAGGTTCTGATCGCAGGAGGCCGGACGGCAGGTCCGGAATTGACATGACGACGAGCCAAGGCGGATTGGATCTGGCGGGCCTGGAGGCGCTGCTCGATACCTACGGTGCGGACCGGCAACGGTGGCCTGAAGTGCAGCGCAATGCCGTCGACGCTATGCTGGCCGCCAGTCCCGAGGCGCGTGCCCGCTTGGCGGAGGCACAAGCCCTCGATCGTGTGCTGGCGCTTGGCGCGCCGGTGGCCACGTCCGTCTCGGCGACGCTCGTTGACCGCATCATGGCCGAGGCGCTGGATGCGAAGACAGATGGCGCTCAGCAACGTGAGGCGGATCAGCGGCGCGGCGCTGTCATTCCCC
Source organism: Hyphomicrobiaceae bacterium (assembly GCA_046154645.1). Classification (GTDB taxonomy): domain Bacteria; phylum Pseudomonadota; class Alphaproteobacteria; order Rhizobiales; family Hyphomicrobiaceae. Next base: position 44,649 of record JBJXDZ010000032.1, on the reverse strand, counting down.
TCAAGCGCCGACCCGCAATGCCACTGCAGCCAGCACAGGCAGCCACGGCTCGGGAGAGCCAGCGCCGGACGTCGACCTGGGCTGCCGCGGCCGTCCTGGCCTTGGCCCTCATGACCGGTATTGCGCTCGGCTCAATGGAGGCCCTGTCGGGTCCCCTTGGCGGGCTTGGCGAGATCGTTGGTCTGGAGCCGGAAGCCGATCGCACTCTGGCGGCCCTGCAACTCGACGGCTTGCCGTCGGTCATCGACGAGGAGCAGCTATGAGCGACGCCCCGGTTGCCGGCGCCGATCTGGCCAAGCGCGCCGTGCCGCGCTGGATGAAATGGCTGCTGATTGCTTCGCTGGCTTTCAATGTGCTGATCATCGGGGCTATCGCGAGTCGGGCTTGGCATGGCGCGCGTGGCGGCTTCGCGGGGCCAGGAGCGGGCATGGGTCCCAGTATCGGCGTGTTCACGGCGCGGTTGTCGTCGGAGCGGCGGCAGGCCGTATGGGCCGCCATTCGCGAGGAGCGCCAGGCACTCAGGCCATTGCGCGAGGAGGCCCGCACGGCACGTCAGGCGGTGCGCGCGGCGCTCGCCGCTGAGCCCTTCGATGGCCGGCAATTGGCGGAAGCGCAGACGCGGCTGCTCGAGGCCGAGGTCAAGGTGCGGGCGGCTTCACAGCGGCTGATCGGCTCGATTGCAGCCGTGCTCAATGCCGACGAGCGGCGCCAGTTCTCGGCGCACATCATGGCTGAGGGGGCTCGCGGCGGTCGCATGGGGCCGGGAAGCGGGTTCCGCGGCCGACACGAAGGCGGCGTGCTGCCGGAGGGTGATGGGCCCACGAAGGACGCCGGGAAACCGCAGCGGTAGAAGGGCCGGTCAAGCCCCTTCGCGTGCATCCGACGTAGTGGCGAGGCTCGCTTCGGCGAGCCGTTGCGTCACGGCCAATGCGGTCTCGACGGCGGCCAGCAGATTGACCCCGCTCTCGCGGATGTGGGTAGCGTAGCTTTGATAGCGTTCGCTGCCGGCGGGCCCCAGCAGTTCGGTCTCCATGATCTCGGAGAAGCCGATGATGGCGTTGAGCGGGGTTCGCAAATCATGGCACAGTCGCGCCATGAGTTCGTCGACGGCGGTGTCGCGCCGGTCGGGCCGCGCGGCCATTGCCAATATGCTGCCAGTCGGAAAGCCGGGCTCGTGTGCCGCCATCCGTTTCCCCGCTCGATAAATTTGTTGTGTGCCCCAGTCCCGCCCAATTCAGCCCAACGGACAAGGCCCGAATCAGTCCTTGGAGAATGCCGTGTGTTGCCAGCTTCTGTCGAGGTGAACACAACGAGTCCATCGCTGTTTCCGCACCCTGTGGCGTAATTTTGCGCCGTTCACGGACTCCCCCGCATCCGCGAGACGATTTCGAACACGTCGCGCGACAAGGGGCTCGCTGCCGCAATGCGATCCAGCGCCGCCCGCGCCAGGGCCTGACGACCTGCCTCGAGCGTGCCGAAGCTGCGGAAGGCGGTCAGCAGCCGCGAGGCCACCTGCGGGTTGAAGCGATCGATCTCCAGGATGCGGTCGGCGACGAAGGCATAGCCGGCACCATCCGGACGGTTGAAATTCACGGTGTTGCCGGAGAACACGCCGATCAGCGTGCGCGCCTTGTTCGGGTTCTGCAGCGACATCAAGGGATGCTTCAGCAACTTCTTGACGGCGGCGAGCGTGCCGGGGAGCGAGCTGGCGGCCTGATAGGCGAACCAGTGGTCGATGACCAGATGGTCGTCCTTCCAGCGGGCGTAGAAGCGGTCGAACGCGGCCTGCCGGGCAGCGCCTTTCACTTCGGATAGCACACCGAGCCCGGCGATCTCGTCGGTCAGGCTTTGCGCACCCTCGAAGTGGCGGCGCGCCCGCTCCACATCGTCGGCTTTGCCGCGGCGTGTCAGCAGGCCGAGCGTGATGCCACGCAACGCGCGCTGGCCCGCCTGCTCGGGTGTCGGTGCATAGCCGCCCTTGGGTTTCATGTCCGTGTAGATCCGCTCCAGGTGCGGACCGAGTTTCGCGGCCATGCGCCGGGTCAGCGCCCGGCGCGCCTCGTGGATCGCTGTCGGGTCGATGTCGCGTCCGATCAGGCGGGCAATTTCGGATTCCGACGGCAACGCCATGGCCTGAGCGCGGAACGCCGGCTCCAGGCGATCGTCGGTGAGAATGGCGCCAAGCGCGGTGATGAAGGCGTCGCTGTCGGGCGCCGCCGTTTCGGTGCGCACAGCCGTTGTGCCCTCGATCAGCAGGCGCACGGCGTAATCTTGTGCCGCCTGCCAGCGATTGAAGGCATCGCTATCGTTGGCCATCAGGAAGGCCAGATCGGCGGGCGTCTGGTCGATGGTGAGATTGACCGGAGCCGAGAAGCCGCGCAGCAGCGACGGCACGGGCCGCGACGGAATGCCGGTGAAACGGAACGTTTCCTTGCGCTTCTTGACTTCGATCAGGCCGTCGTCGAGGCGCCGGCCGTCGGCCAGCTCCAGCGCCAGATCGTTGCCGTTGCCGCCGAGCAGGCCAAGCTTGACAGGGATATGCAGCGGCTTCTTGGTCGGTTGACCAGGCGTAGGAGAAAGAACCTGCTCGATGGTCAGTTCCGCGGTGCGCTTCTGCGCGTTGAACTTGAGATCGCAAACGAGGCCGGGTGTGCCGGCCTGGCCGTACCAGGTCATGAACTGGCTGAGATCGCGCCCGCTGCTGTCGGCGAAGCAGGCGATGAAGTCCTCGACGGTTGCCGCCTCCCCATCATGGCGCTCGAAATAGAGATCCATGCCGGCGCGAAAACCGTCTGCGCCCAGCAGCGTGTGGATCATGCGGCAGAGCTCGGCACCCTTCTCGTAGACAGTGGCGGTGTAAAAGTTGTTGATCTCGATAAACTGCGCGGGTCGCACCGGATGCGCCAGCGGGCCGGCATCCTCGGGAAACTGACGCGCCTTCAGCATGCGCACATCATAGATGCGCTGCACGGCGGGCGAGCGATGATCGGCGGAATAGAGCTGATCGCGAAACACGGTCAGTCCTTCCTTCAGGCACAGCTGGAACCAGTCGCGGCAGGTGATGCGGTTGCCGGTCCAGTTGTGGAAGTACTCATGCGCAATGACGCGGTCGATGTTGAAATAGTCGCCGTCGGTCGCCGTCTCCGGGCTCGCCAGGATGAGGCGGTCATTGAAGACGTTGAGCCCCTTGTTCTCCATGGCGCCCATGTTGAAGTCCGACACGGCGACGATATTGAACACATCGAGATCGTACTCGCGCCCGAACCGCTCCTCGTCCCATTTCATCGAGCGCTTCAGGCATTCCATGGCCCAGCCGCAGCGGTCCTCCTTGCCGGGCTCGACATAGATGCCGAGGTTGACCTGGCGACCGCTCATGGTGGTGAAGCTCGAGGCGATGGAGCCGAGCTTGCCGCCGACCAGGGCAAACAGATAAGCGGGCTTCGGGTGCGGATCTTTCCACACCGCATAGTGGCGCTTGCCGCGCTCGAGCTTGCCGGTCTCGACGAGGTTGCCGTTCGAGAGCAGCACGGGCACGGCCTCAGGGTCGGCCTCGATGCGCGTCGTGAACGTTGCCAGGATATCCGGGCGGTCGAGATAATAGGTGATGCGTCGAAATCCCTGCGCCTCGCATTGTGTGCAGTAGATGCCACGCGACAGATAAAGCCCTGACAGCGCCTTGTTGGCGTCGGGATTGCAGGTGTTCTGGATCTCGAGCGTGAACGGGCCCGCCGGAGGCTTGGCGATCGTCAGCGTGCTCTCGCCGACCTTGTAGGCCTTGGCGTCCAGCACTTTGCCGTCGATCGCCAGGGATTGGAGCGTCAGTGTTTCGCCATCGAGCACCAGCGGGCGCGGCTTGGCGGATTTGCCCGCTTTTGGATTGGGCTTCAGTTTCAGCCGCGCCTTGATCCGCGTCTCCGTCGGATGCAACGCCACGTCCAGATGCACGGCCTCGATCAGCCAGTCGGACGGCTTGTAGTTTTTCAGCAGGATGGCTTTCGGCGTTTCCGTTTTCATTTTGTTCTAGGCCTCCGCGAATCCACCGCATCGTTGACTGAGTTATGGCGATGGGGGCGGCCGGAGACAAGTCACCGGCACCAGTCATGGTTTGCGCGTCACCCGCGGTGTGACCTTGCGTCGGCACGCGCCATCGGAAGTCTTGGCCAATCCCAATGCGACGCACCGGGTATCGCTCACGGCAGCAGCAACCGCGCGATGATGGGCCGGTGGTCGGAGCCGATGTCGGGACCCGCCTCGATCGAGATGGTCTTGATGTCAGGCGATGTCACGACATGGTCGATGAGCACGAATGGCGGCAGCCAACCGATCGATGGCCAGCTGTGGTGCAGCGTGCCGTGACGCCTGTAGCCGCTTGTGCGTAGAAAATCTGCCATTAGCATCGACCACGGCGTCATGTTGAAATCACCGGCGATGATGCGACCACGCTCTCTGGCAGCGCCTCCTGCCATGAAATTCGCTGTCAGCAACTTCAGCTCATTCACTTGAATGGCGGCTCTGTCCGGCGTCAGCAGATGGGTTCCGGTCAAACCGATGTCAACTTCCCCGATGTGGGCGCCTACAAATGGTACGCCCTTGTCACGCCGTTGCGCGTGCGAAGTCTCAAATGGGAAGCGCGAGAACAGGGCCATCCCACAGCCGAGACAGACTTCACGATGAGGATAACTCGCCTCCAGGTGAGGTATGATGGAGTTCGCAGGCACCCGTCGAAGCTCGACGAGGAGTACGATATCCGCCTGCTCGCGCAGCAGGAAATCCACCACCGCTTGCGGGGTCTTGTTCTCGGTCCAGACATTGAAGCTGATCAGCTTCAGCACCTTCTCCGGTGGATGCGCGATCCCCCTGGGAGCCAGCTCTGCCGCGGTCAGATAGGCCGGCACCGCAATCAAAGCGAGGTTGAGCGGAACCAGCAGGGCGATCGGCCGTCGATAGGCCACCGCTCCGCGCCACGTCACTGCCAACAGGCTCAGCGCCGCCAGCAGCGTGATCAGCCGCACGTGATTGAGGGCATCGAGAATTGGCACCCAAAGCGCCAGCAGCCCTGCCAGACTCGCGAACAGCCCGAACCCAAACCCGATGCGGGCAAGCAAGAGGATCAAATATCCAGGTCCTTGGCGAAGGCGGCGTGCTCCTGGATGAAGCGGAAGCGCAGTTCCGGCTTCGAGCCCATCAGCGCATTGACCGAGTCTGCTACCGCTTCCTTGTCGCCAACCGCGATCTCGATCTTGAGCAGCGTGCGCACTTTCGGGTCCATGGTCGTCGACTTCAGATCCTTGAAGTCCATCTCGCCGAGGCCCTTGAAGCGCGTCACGTCCGGCTTTTTGCCTTTGAAGCGTGTTTCGAGCAATTCCTGCCGGTGTGCCTCGTTGCGGGCATAGGCAACATCGCCCTTCATCGACAGACGATAGAGCGGCGGCTGGGCCAGATAGAGATGCCCGTTCTCGATCAGCTCCGGCGTCTCCTGGTAGAAGAACGTCATAAGTAGCGACGCAATGTGCGCGCCGTCGACATCGGCGTCCGTCATGATGATGATGCGGTCGTAGCGCAGGTCTTCGTCGCGATACTTGGTGCCGGTACCGACGCCGAGCGCCGTGATCAGATCCGACAGCAACTGGTTGCCCGACAATTTCGCCGAGGTGGCGTTGGCGACGTTCAGGATCTTGCCGCGCAAGGGCAGGATCGCTTGGTTTTTCGGATCGCGTGCCGATTTGGCGGATCCACCGGCCGAGTCACCTTCGACCAGGAACAGCTCCGTCTCGCCCGACGTGTTGGCGCAATCCCAGAGCTTGCCCGGCAGGCGCAGCTTGCGCGTTGCCGATTGCCGCGAGACTTCCTTCTCCTTGCGCCGGCGCTGGCGATCCTCGGCCTGCTCGATGGCCCATTCCAGCAGCCGCGTCGCCATCTGCGGGCTGTCGGCCAGCCAATGATCGAAGGCATCGCGCACCGCGTTCTCGACGATGCGAGTCGCCTCCTGGCTGGAGAGCTTGTCCTTGGTCTGGCCCTGGAATTCCGGCTCACGAATGAACACCGACAACATTCCGGTCGCCGTCGAGAACACATCCTCCGCGGTGATTTGCGTTGCCTTCTTGTTGCCGACGCGCTCGCCGAACTCCTTGATGCCTTTCGACAGCGCCGAGCGCAGGCCGGCCTCGTGCGTGCCGCCTTCCCCGGTTGGAATCGTGTTGCAGTAGGACTTCAGCCAGCCGTCTTCATCGCTGATCCAGCATAGCGCCCACTCCACGCTGCCGTGACCCTTCTCCTTCTGGATGCGGCCGGCGAACAGATCCTTGGTGACGCGCGTGCGGCCGTCGATCTCCTGCGTGAGAAAGTCCTTCAAGCCACCGGGGAAATGGAACACGGCCTCGATCGGCGTTTCGTCCTTGATCAGCTCAGGCGCACAGAACCAGCGGATTTCGACGCCGCCGAACAGATAGGCCTTCGAGCGCGTCATGCGGTGCAGGATGGCCGGCTTGAAGGCGCAGCCCTTGCCGAAAATCTTGTCGTCGGGGCGAAAGCGCACCTTGGTGCCGCGCCGGTTCATGATGCTGCCAAGCTTTTCGAGCTTGGTCTGCGGCTCACCGCGCGCAAACACCATGCGATACAACTGCTGCCCGCGGGCAACTTCCACTTCGCATTGCTCGGACAGCGCATTGACCACCGAGACGCCAACGCCGTGCAAGCCGCCTGACGTATTGTAGGCCTTGCCGTCGAACTTGCCGCCCGAGTGCAGCGTGCACATGATGACTTCGAGCGCTGACTTGTTCTTGAACTTCGGATGCGGGTCGACGGGAATGCCGCGGCCGTTGTCGATGACGGTGAGATAGCCATCGGGCTCCAACCGCACCTCGATGTAGGTGGCGTGTCCCGCGACGGCCTCGTCCATGGCGTTGTCCAGCACCTCGGCGAACAGGTGGTGCATCGCCTTCTCGTCGGTGCCGCCGATGTACATGCCGGGGCGGCGGCGCACGGGCTCGAGGCCTTCCAGCACCTCGATGTCGGCAGCCGTATAGCTCTCGGAGGCGTCGACGGGCTTGGCGCGGCGCGCGGATTTATCGGTCATGTCTTGGGCTGTATTTCCAAAAAGGTCGCGATTGGAGGCCATGCGGTGTCCGCTCCATGTCGAGAGCTGGGTCAGGTCGAGGCGTCGTCCCCACGCACGGACAACAGGCAACGCCCTCGCGAATCCCCTTGCCGGAATTCAGGTTGCCCGTCAGGTCGCACGCCAGCCGGTCGCTTGGCAAGTGCAGCCAAAGCCGCGCTGTGGCGGAAGCATCACATGTGGCCGCAATGGTCGCTCTGGCCCGTGTTAACCCCGGTTGCGAATGTCGCCGGCTAACTTATCCCCCTCACACTGGACGGCCTCAGAATGCCTGGGAGTTCAACAACCAGGCTTGCCCATGCATTCACATAACGACCGTTCAATTGCCGAGATGCTGCGCGACCGTCTCCTCGCCGAGAACGCCTTCATCGAGTTCGCGATGCAGCAATTCCAGAAACTTGCCCAACTGTCGGGCGAGCCGTCCTTGGAAATGCGCTTTGACCCCAATCAACCCCGCGATGACAGAGGCCGCTGGACGTCAGGTGGCGGCCACAGCGGCGTACCCACCTACCGTGTCGAACGCGATACGTCAGGCGAGACGCCCTGGTCGTCTGTCGTCAGCACGTTTGCCGACGATGGGCGCGTCGCCGGGCAGACGATCTTCAATCGCGACGGCAGCGAGATCCGTTCTGAGTTCAATCTCGGCGATGACGCGTCGTCCTGGGACGAGCGTCACACCGTCGTGCTGCCAAGTGGCCGCACATTCACCATCGAGAACGACGGCCCGGCCCAGACCATTATCGACGATTCCGATGGCACAGTCGTCGGCCGCACGGCCTGGACCAAGGACGGCCCTGTCGAGGATCCCGTCATCGAGCAGGTCCGCCGCGGACCGCGAACCGACCCGGGTACCGCGGACCAACTGCAGCGCGCCCGTGATGCCGTCATCACCTTGTTCGGGTGGCTCTCCACGCAATCGGGCAGCGCCAACCCGGCTGACGGCAGTGGCGGCAAGGCCGTGCTCGTGTTCAAGGCCGACGAGTATGCCCCGGACGGCGCGCCGGAGCCCTCTATCATCCATGTGCGCAAGCTCGATCGGAGCGAGACCGAAGCCTTCTGCCCGCGCCTTCCCGACGTCCAGCAGCGTACCGACGCTGCGGCCGCGGCCGTGAAGGCGCGTGGCGACTTTCGCGATGCCGCAGATTATGGCACCAAAGTGCATACGGACCTAGCCAACCAGATCCGGGCCTTGGGGGATCCCAACTATCGAGCGGAGATTTCGTTCTTGAAAGGCGCTGAGGAAAGATACGGAGCCAAAGGTTCTTTTCGGATTGATGTCCTTGAAAACGTTGGCAACGGGACCGTGTGTGTCTACGACATAAAGACAGGACGAAGAGGGTTGAGCGAAGCCCGGGCGACCGGGATCGCGAGTGCTGTACAACGGCACTATTTGGGGACGACTCGAATCGTAGTCGTCGAGACGAGGCCAACGCAATGACAACGGCACGGCAGGTTAAGACGATCCTGCGGCCGCTGATGTCGCGGCATGCCAATTTGGCACTCGTCGGTCAATGGTTGATTATGAAGCCTATCAATCATGTCTTGTGCGGAGTGCTCTTCGACAGAACGAGCGACGCCGATCACTTCCGGTTGCTGTGGTTGGCCCATCCCGTATTCGATCTTCATCCGACGTGTTCGCTGACATGGAGCTATGACCTGTATCGGCCTGATCGCGTTGCCTGGACGTGGTCATCCCCTGACTTGGCGGAGATTGTTGCTGACATGATCGAGCGTGATGCCTTGCCCCAATTGGATAAATTATCAAGTCTCCGATCATTTCTGCACTTCGCTCTCAGTCACCGGCAATCGGCGCATCGCTTGACGGAGTATCCCAATCCCCGCGTCATCATCGACGTGGCCTTGGGTGATCTGGAAGCCGCGCGCAGGCTCAGCTCGGGGCCGTTGTCTCGGTGGCTCGCGGTGGCTCAGCCGAAGGACGACTACGATCGCACGAAGTTGCACGGTCTAAAGGCACTATGCGATCTGTTAGAGCGCGACGATCGGGACGGCATGGCAAGCTTGCTGCACGCGTGGGAAGCGCGAAAGATCAAGAACCTCAAGCTCGAGCACGTCTGGGAAAAGACGCCGTTCCCGCTGGAGACGAGGCCAACGCGATGACAACGGCACGGCAGGTCAAGCAACTGGTATCGCCCATGCTTACGCGGAATCGCGATCTCATCTTGCATGGGCGGTTTATCATCATTACGCCGGTCCATCACATTGTCGTCGGCTTCATCGTTGATCGAACAAGAGATGCAGCGGTGTTTCGCCCAGCCACCTTCGTCAATCACCTCATTGACGAGAACACGACGTCGATTGGATTGAGCTTGGGTCAGGAGATTTATCCGCACAGGAAGGAACTATGGTCCATTGACGATGCGCAGGCGCCAGATTCATTGGCAAGCCAGTTGGAGCCAGTCATCTTGCCTCACCTGCGGACGCTGACCAGCTTCGAGACCTACATCGCATACGCTAGGGGACATCCGTTCGCGACGTTTTTGCGCTGGCCGTTGCGCCGGATCATCGTCGATGTGGCTATGGGCGAGCTCGATGCGGCCCGCGTCATCAGTCGCGATGTCGTCGCGGGGCTCTCCGCTGCCACCTACGGACGCGACGCCGACGACAAGGAGCATCTGCGAAAGATCAAAGAACTCTGCCGCCGCCTCGATGCCGACGACCGCGCCGGCATGGCCGCTCTGCTGCACGGATGGGAAGCCATCTCCGTGCGCAACCTGAAGCTCGAGCACGTCTGAGAAAAGACGCCGTTCCCGCTGGAGATGGGGTCGGCGTGACTCCCCACGGCGCATCACGGCTCAAGCGCCGCTGGCGCAGCGCCCAAGTTGTGCTGCTGGCGAGCGCCGCACCGCGGCAAACGGGCCGCGGCGCGCTAAGAGTTTGGTCAAGACGCTCAAAAGATGAAGTCGGCGGCGGTAAGTTGTGCCGGTGCCACGCTACTCACGACGAGGGAGCCCACCCCCGCCAGGATGACCGCGCTGCCACCCTGATAGCTGGCGATCTGCAACTGCGAGAACTGTACGCCGTGTGCGGATAGATCGATGCGGTCGAGACCATCTTCGAAGCCGGAGATCTCGTCGATGCCGAACGACAAGCCGAACACAAATCGATCTGCCCCGCCACCTCCTTGCATGTAGTCGTATGCATTGCCGCCGTCGATCAGAACGTCGTTGCCAGTGCCTCCAAGCAGGTAATCGGTGCCGGTATTGCCAACAAGCGTTACAGCTACAGTCGACAACCGCGCATCTATTGTTCCACCGCCCGTCGTGCTCATGACCCTTTCGATGGCAGTATCACGTGTGTAGACAAAGATGCCCCCAGCATTGGTGCTGAACGAAAGGACATCATATCCAAGGCCGCCACTTACAAAGGCGTCATTCCATTCAGCGATCAGTGTATCATCGCCGCGGCCGCCAATGAGATTGTCTCGACCGGCACCGCCCGTGATCGTATCATTGCCCAAGCCACCGTAAAGGACGTCGTTGCCAGTGCCGCCGGTCATGATCAGGGCCGAGGCAGCAAGCAGTGCGTCGATCGTGCCCTCGCCCGATAAGATCTGGATCTGCTCGACACCCGCTGTGGCCCCGAGCGTCAGCGTACCGGTCGTGCCTTGGATCTGGACGACATCGAACCCGGCACCGCCGTCGAGAAGGCCATCCTGCCAATCGGCAAGCAGCACATCGTCGCCGGCTCCACCGATCAGAGCATCCCAGCCAGATCCACCGATAAGCAGGTCGTTGCCGTTGCCGCCCTCTAGCCAATCATTGCCGGCCAGTCCGGAAATCATATCGTTGCCACCAAGACCATTGATGGTGTCGGCATTATCCGTTCCGGTCAGAGTATCGTCTCCCTCCGACGGCGAGGGCGGCGGCAACGGCAGGAGGTCGGCACGGGAGAACGTGCCGTCAGCAAAGCGATAGAACTCGACGTTGGTCGCTTGATCTGCGCCATCCCCAACAGAACGCGTATCAGTGATGTTGAGTGTAGCCGCATCGAGGTTCGCGAACGTGTAATCGGCGCGATTGCCAGAATAGACGGCGGTGTCGCTGCCCGCTCCGCCTTGCAGCCAGTCATCGCCGAGACCGCCCTTGAGGGTGTCGTCGCCACCGAGGCCCTGGATTACGTCATTACCGCCACGACCGTCGATCGTGTCGGCGTCGGCTGTGCCCATGATTTGATTGTCGAATTCGATCGGCAAATCAGAGAACGAGACAGCGCCATCGGCAAACTGGTACCGCTCAATGCCGTAGGTCCACTCAGTTCCGTCGGACGTGCCAGCGCGCAGGTCCGCCAAGGCGATTCGATCGCCGAGATAGCCATATAGGGAATAGTCGCTGCGATTCCCCGAGAGCACCAGGGTATCGTTGCCATCGCCGCCATAGTTGGAGTCATGGCCAGTTCGAGCCACAAATACATCGTCGCCGCCAAGACCATAGAGCGTGTCATCGCCCAGGCCACCGGTGAGAGAGTCTGACCCCTCGGTGCCGGTGATGGTGCGCGGCAAGTACTCTTGGAATGTCGCGAGGTGGACGACGCCGTCGGTGAACTGGAAGCTTTCGAACTCGAATACCGACTGGTTGCCGTCGGGGCGGCTGCCGCGAAGATCCTCAAAGTTCAAGGTTGTCGCATCGAGGATGAGGAAGCGATAGTCAGCAAATGCGCCGCTGAACACCAGGGTGTCATGGCCTTCACCGCCGTAAACCCAATCACTACCAGAGTTGGCAATGATGATGTCATTGCCCGCACCTGCGTAGACGAAGTCGTCTCCGCTTCCCGCGCGAATAGTGTCATCACCGCCGAGCGCATCGATCGTGTCGTTGCCACCGCGCGCGTCGATCGAGTCGTCGCCCTCGGTGCCCGTGATCTGGTTGTCCAGATCTATGGTCAGTTCGGCGAGCGTGAATGTGCCGTCAGCAAACTGGAATTGCTCGACGTTGATGGCTTCCACCAAGGAGTAGGTGTCGTAGGGCAGCAACCGGATGCCAACGTAACCGCTATAGGCATTCACCTCGTAGTCAGCGCGCATGCCTTCGAACACAACGGTATCCGTGCCCTCGCCGCCATCAATGAGGTCATAATCGCGGCTGGCTTCGATCACGTCGTCGCCACCGAGTGCATTGATGACGTCATTGCCACCACCAAGGCTGCCGATGAAGTCCGCGCCCTCGGTGCCCGTGACTTGGTTGTCGAGATCAATGGTCAGCGCCAACACGTCAAAGAAGCCATCGGCGAAGCTGAAATACTCGACGTTGCTGGTCTCAGTGAAGATGTACGGCGCGTCAATCCTGTTATCGCGAAGGCCAATGATGGATCCCGCGAACTGATAGACATCGTAGTCGGCGCGGGCGCCCGTGAGCACCAGCGTGTCGAGACCATCGCCGCCCTCGACGGTATCATAGCCTTCGCTGACTCGAACCGAATCATGCCCGGCCCCACCGTCGAGGCGATCATCGCCGAGACCCCCGTGCAGAAGGTCATCGCCCTGACCACCGTCCAAGCCGTCATTGCCGGCATCGCCGTAGAGCCAGTCGTGGCTGTCGCCGCCGGTCAGCGTATCGTCACCATCGCCGCCGTAGGCGCTCGCGTGGCCGCTCGTGGTGATCACAACCGTGTCGTTGAATGCCGAGCCGCGGAAGTCGGCGCCATCACCAGCCAGGGCGTAGGTTGCGTCCTGGCCGTAGTTGGTCATGTCGACGATATTGTATGAGCTCTCGAAAACGAAGGCGTCGATGCCCTCGAACGCAGTAGTTGTAGTGTCGACGGAACCGTCGGCGCGGGCGGTGTCGAAGCCGTCGTTGCCGACCACCAGCATGTCACCGTAATTGAAGACGATGATGTCGTCGCCGTCCCCGCCTTCAAGACGATCGATGCCGTCGCCGCCCACCAGGGTATCGTTGCCGCTGCCGCCGGCCAGGAAATCGTTGCCTTCATTGCCGCGGATGACGTCGTCGCCCGCGTCGCCATCAATGAAGTCAGAATCGCCGCGGCCCTCGAGGATTTCCGATTCCTGGGCGAAGATCGTGTGCACGTCGATTTCGCCGTCGGCAAAGCGCAATCGCTCAATGCTTGAGACTTGATCCTGTCCGTCGCCGTCGACACGCGTATCCGAGATCTGGAAGCTGGACCCGCCGATCCATGTCAACACGTAGTCGGCGAGGGTACCCGAGTAGATCGCCCAGTCGTAACCGCGGCCGCCGTCGAGGAGGTCATTGCCGGCACCACCCGTCAGCAGGTCGTCGCTGTCATGGCTGTGCAGGCTGTCGTTGCCCGTACCGCCGAGCAGTGTGTCCTGGCCATACAACGTGGAGATCACGTCATCGCCAGCGCCGCCGTCAACGAACAACATGTTGAAGGTGAACGCGGCTTCGTTGACGACGTCGTCTCCGTCGCGCAAATAGATCGCGGCAAATGCTTGGTCAGTGTCTAGAGAGTCGACGCCATTGCTGCCTATGAACGTGCGCCCGCCGGGAAATGCAACATCAGCAACCGCCAAGTCACCATCCGCGAAACGCAGCATCTCGACGTCTTGAGCCAGGGTGTCGATGCCGTCGGCGCCGCTGCCAGAGATGTGAGCAACTTCGACCAGGCCGGAATCCAGTCGACGGATCGTGTACTCCGACTGCGCGCCAGAGAAGCTTGCGATGTCGAGACCATCGCCGCCTTGGATGCTGTCATCGCCAGCGCCCCCAATGAAGCGATCATTGCCCGATGTGCCAACCAGCGTGTCGGCATCGTTAGTGCCAAGGATCACACTCTCCTGCGCAGGCAACAAATCCACCAGAGTGAACACGCCATCGGCGAACTTCACCTGCTCGATGTCGAGCGTCAGGGTATCGACGCCGTCGCCATCAGCACGCAGGTCGGTGACCAGGACATGCAATGCATCGAGCCAAGTGATTGTGTAGTCGGCGCGCAGGCCACTGAACACGGCGCGATCGTTGCCGTCGCCACCCGTGAGGCTGTCGTCGCCGTCGCCGCCTTTCAGTATGTCGTTGCCGTTGCCGCCATCGAGTGCATCGTTGTCAGCGCCGCCAAGCAGGCGGTCATGGCCGCTGCCGCCAAGCAGGGTGTCGTTCCCCTGACCACCCTCCAGTTCGTCGTCGCCAGTGCCACCGTCCAGTTCGTCGTTGCCGGCGCCACCATCAAGCTCGTCGTCACCGCCGCCGCCGCGCAGCACATCGTTGCCGCCGCGTCCCTGCAACTCGTCGTCACCATTGCCGCCAGCCAGAGTGTCATTGCCGTTCGTGCCGGTCCGACGCATTGAGGCCCCCTGGATGCAATCTGCTCGCGGATCAATATCGCGACGAATCCATAACGACTGCTTTCGGGAATGCTGGATATTTGCGGCGATATGCTCAGTAAGGCTTAGCCAGCTTGCTATTCCCAGTCATTGGTTGACGGAGGATCACAAGGTGTGTCTCGATGGTCTTGGCCGACGTGCCGAAATGAGGCGCTTGGCGCGCAAGAGAACAAGGCGGGCGGGATGACGACTTTTGATTATGTGATCGTCGGCGGCGGGTCGGCGGGCTCGGTGCTGGCCAATCGGTTGAGCGCCAAGAGCGGCAATCATGTGCTGCTGCTGGAGGCCGGCATGGACACGCCGCACGGCAAGGTGCCACCCGAGATTCTCGACAGCTATCCCGGTACCGCTTACTTCGATCCGCGGTTTCATTGGACCGACCTCAAGGTGCGCACCGAGGTGGTGAGCCACAACAACCCGCACGAGAGCCCACCGCCACTGAGGAAATATGAGCAGGCACGCGTGCTCGGCGGTGGCTCCTCCATCAATGGGCAACTCGCCAATCGTGGCGCACCCACAGATTTCGAGATCTGGGAGAGCCGCGGGGCCAAGGGCTGGGGCTGGAAGGACGTGCTGCCCTATTTCCGCAAGGTCGAGCGCGACATGAACTTCGACGGTGCCTTCCATGGCAAGGAAGGTCGCATTCCCGTCCGCCGCATCTTTCCAGAGTTGTGGACTGAGCATGCCAAGGCCTCGGCCAAGGCGTTCGAGAAGGCCGGCTTCGAATACCTGCCCGACCAGAACGGCGAGTTCAAGGACGGCTACTTCCCGCTCACCATCTCCAATGCCTATGAGCGACGCGTATCCGCGGCCATCGGCTATCTCGATCCCGCCACGCGTCAGCGTGCCAACCTCACCATTTCGACCGACACGCATGTCACCGAGCTGCTGTTCGAGGGCACGCGCTGTGTCGGTGTCAAGGCGCGGGTCAGTGGACGCTCGCAAGAGTTCCGCGCACGCGAGGTGATCCTGTCGTCGGGCGCCATACATTCGCCGGCGCATCTGCTGCGCGCCGGGATCGGCCCTGTCGGGCATCTGAAGGACATGGGCATCGATGTGCGCGCCGCGTCAGCGGGTGTCGGCCAGCAGCTGATGGACCACCCCTCCATCTCGGCCTCGGCTTACGTCAAGCCACACGCCCGCATGAACGATTACACGCGCCGCCATCTGCTCGTCGGCCTGCGCTACTCCTCCAATATGGCCGAGATCCCCAAGGGTGACATGTTTGCAGCCGTGGTCACCAAGTCGGCCTGGCATGCTGTGGGCGAGCGCATCTGCTCATTCCTGCTGTTCGTCAACCGCACTTGCTCCGAGAAGGGCCAGGTCAAGCTCACCTCCCGTGATTGGCGCGAGGAGCCGATGGTTGAGTTCAATCTGCTCTCCGACCGTCGTGATCTCGAACGCCTGATGTCGGGTTTCCGCATGCTCGGAAAGCTGTATGGCACGCCGGAGATGCAGGCGGTCTCGACCGATCCGTTCCCAGCCACGTACTCGGATCGCGTGCGCGCGCTCGGTATCGTCAATACAAAGAACAAGATCATCACGCGCGTCGCCGGGGCGCTGCTCGATGGGCCGCAGAAGCTCAGAAGCTATCTGGTCGAGAATGTCGTTACCGAAGGTTTCCAGTTTGACGACGTCATGAAAAACGATGAGCCGCTCGAGGCCTTCGTGCGCAAGGCCGCGATTGGTGTCTGGCACGCGTCGTGTACCTGCCGCATGGGCGCCGAGGGCGATCCCATGGCCGTGACGGATATGGTGGGACGCGTGCGCGGCGTGCAGGGCCTTCGCGTTTGTGACGCTTCGCTGTTTCCGATCGTGCCGTCGGCGAATACCAACTTCCCTACCTTCATGACCGCCGAAAAGATCGCCGATGCGATCCTCGACGGCGCCACTGCGTGATCTGGTGGGCACGCCCGCCGGTGCAACGGATTGGCCGCCGGCAAGGCGTAATGGCCGCGCCGGTGGCTGGTGGGAAACATTGGCGTCGGCTGCGACGCGTGCGGGGCGCAGGTCTCAGTAGCGCGCCGGACGTCGTGACTGTCGCTGGTCTCACCGCTTGCGGCGCAGCGGCACCTGCACGCGCGCCATGCCAGCCCGGGGAGCATCGGGTAGCGCGGCGTTGACGAACGGGTTGTTCGCCATCTGATGGCTGAAATAATTGTCGATGGCCGTGACGATCGACTCCGCCACCTTGGCCCGCCACTCGTCGGATTTGAGCTTGGCGGCATCTTCCTTGTTGGAAACGTAGGCCAGCTCGATCAGCACAGCCGGCACCTTGGCGGTGCGCAGCACGGCGAACGTGGCGCTGCGGTCGGGGTTGCTCATCATGTTGGTGGAAGCGCCCATGTACTCGATGACCGAGCGCGCGAACAGGTTGGTGCGATCCTTGGTGCGCTCGACTTCCATTTGGGCGAGGTCGGCGAGAATACCACGCACTGCGCCGTTGTCGCGTTCTTCGGATTGGCGCAGCTTGTTGCGCACGTCGCTCTCGCTCAGCACGTTATTGGCGACTTCGCCCTTGGCGGAACGGCGCAACTCGGCGGCGACGTTGTCGCGCAGCGAGTAGATGGTGGCGCCACGGGCGCTGGAGCCGGCATAATCGGCGTGAATGGCGATGAACAGGGCAGCGTTGTTGCGCTCGCCGAACTCGCGGCGCTCCGACAAGGGAATGAACTTGTCGGTGTCGCGCGTCATGAGGATCTTGTAGCGGTTGGTGGCGTTGAGTTTCTCGCGCAACGCCAAGCTGAACAGCAGCACCACCTCTTTCTCGATGGCGCTGTTGCGCACGGCGCCGCTGTCGTGGCCGCCATGGCCGGGGTCGAGCACGATGACGGGTTTGAAGCTGCGGGCTGCGCGCGCTTCGGGGCGCTCGGCGGGTTTGGGCAGCGGCGGCTGCACGGTGCCAAGCCCGGCGAGGGAGGCTTGCGGTAACGGCTTCTTGGGGCCGGCGACGGCGGCAGCCTTCGCGGCTTCGGCAGGAATGATTTCCAGCGACAGGCGCGGCGAGCGGCCATCCTTGCCGGGATCGAGCAGCGATTTCTCGACCACCACTGGCTCGGTCACGTCGATGACGATGCGCATCTTGCCAGGTGCAGCGAGACCGCCGCGGAAGCTCTTGACGAGTCCAACAGGCTTGTCGCCCGAGATGATCGGCAGTTGCACTTTGACGTCGGGCAGATCGATGACGACGCGATTGGGGTTCTGCAGCGAGGAGATCTGGAACTCGACTTTGCGCTCCAGCATGATGACGAAGCGCGTACGGTTCTTGCTGCCGGCCACGTCCTGCGCTGCAGGTGCGACCGGTGCAGGCGCCACCGTGGTGACGGTGGTCGCGGGTGGATTGGCCACGGCTGGCGCCAATGGCGCCAGACCTGCAAGCAGACTGACAAACGCAACAGCGGTTGCGCCGCGGCTTACGCCCGCGGACTGCGCCCGTACCGGAACCATGCGGTCGACCCCCGTCTACGCTACTGTGGTCCATCTTCCTGGGACACATCGGATGTGACCGAGGAAGATGGCTTTTTGCTGGACTTTGCTTGTTCGGTTTATGATCCTGGCAAGGTTAATGCGGCTCGTGCGCAGCGGGGTTCGGGCGTCGGAGCGGGCAACAATTGCGAAGTATGGTTGATCCGAGGTCGTCGCTTGTGCCGGAATGAGCCAAATACCGGCGACGGACGGTGGCACGAAAGGGGCCTAACGACGGAATATGAGGCCGTGCAGGGCCGACGGGCCGGGAAAAAGATCAATGCCAAGCAAGCACTTCAGGACATACAGCAACACCAGGCCGGTGGCTGCCAGCAGCGAGAGTGCGATCCACAACACGAGGCCGTAGCCGAGCAGTTGCGCAAGCGGACGCAGTTTGCCCTCCCTTGCCAACCGCGTGCGATCGCGCTGCTCGCGGCCGAACAGGACGGTCAGGTAATGCCGCCCGCCCAACATCGGCAGGCTGACATTGAACGCCAGCAAATGCGGTGATGGGGGCTGCTGCATCCCATCGGCGATGGCCGCCAGTTGGGTGGGCGACAGGCTCGCGAGCACGTCGGGCGGCAGGCTTGCGAGCAAGCGGCGGTAGGGCCCATGAGGCACCAGCGCCTCTTCGCCGGCCCATTCGGTGGCGACAATCGTCGTCGGGTGGTTGCTGGCTGCCGGCATGGCTCGAAGACGCGAGGGTTGGCGATGATGCACGCGCAAATTGTAGCGAGATCGCATTGCCCCAAACTGACGCCGCGGTAAGTATCGCCGTGCTTCAAAGTTGCCGGCTGGCTAGACGGAGTTGGTTCCTGCGCCTCGACCGACCAGGTGCCGATAGGCCAGCGCCAGATAGCCGAGCGAAAACACCGAGGTCACCAGTCCGATCATGGAGCTGACCATGACCGACGCAATATAGGCCGAACTGCCGCTACCCTCGTTTCCCAACAGCCCTGCGAATATGGCCGCGAGCACCAAAGTCGGGAGATAGCAGATCAAGGTGCCGCCAAAGAGCCGCCAGAAGCTGCCGCGGGTCAGTCGCCAGCTGTCGCCGAGGCTCAGGGTGTGGTCGTCGATGGCGCGGGCGGGCAGCACGAGGGCCAGTCGTGTCGTGAGCAGGAAGGCTGCCACCATGCCCAGGATCAGGGCGAGAAAGAGCAGCGCATACCGGCCCGAAATCTCGGGCGGCGGCTGGCCGGGTTTGGGTGTGAACTCGCTGCCGACTTGGGCCATGAGAAAGGCCGCGATCAAGAATGGCAGCATGATCACGAGCAGCAATCCGGCGACAGCAATGTAGCCCCACACCGTATTGTCGAGCCGCAGATAAGTGCGACCGGTTGGGCGCTCGTCGAGGAGCACAAGGCGATGCCAGCCGACAGCCACCGACGATCCGACGATCAGGCCGAGCAACAACGAGACCAGACTGAGACCGGCGGGGCCGAGATCGTCGCCCTTCTGCATGGCGGCAATCTGGGTGTCATCGAGCAAGCGATAGAGCAGCCCCGTGCCCAAGGCCAGGAGCAGCGCCCAGGCCCAGGTGATGCGCAGGACAGCGGCGATGTGCTCGAAGGGCAGCGCATAAGCCTGTGCGATGGTGGCCCAGAACGGGAGCTTGCCGGTCGTCGTGGACGGCGGGATCATGAAGCGCTCCGGTGCGGTGTCCGCAGGGCGCTGTGAGGCCCGGGACTGATGGCTCTTTCTCGCACTGTGCCGCCCTAAGTCAACCACGACCAAGCGATGGCACCTCTTGCCCGTGTCGGGCTGCCGTGCGAGCAGTCAAGGATCAGGTCATGCGAGGCCTTGGCCTCGCCGCGAGTCATCCGGGAGCCATCGATGTCCGTCGACTACAGCCGCTACACTTACCTGAAGCTGGCCCGCCCGAAGCCGGGTCTGCTCGAGGTCATCATCTCCAATCCCGGCAAGCTCAACTCCGTGACGGCCAAGGGCCACAGCGAGTTGGCCGAGATCTGGCGCGATATCGATCGCGACGAAACCGTGCAAGTCGTGCTGCTGCGCGGCGAGGGCGGCGTCTATTCCTCCGGCGGCGACATGGCGCTGGTCGACGGCATTGCCAACGATTGGCACGTGCGCATGCGCTCATGGAAAGAGGCGAGCGATATCGTCTACAACGTCATTAATTGTGCCAAGCCGACGGTGTGCGCCATGGAAGGCGTTTCGGTTGGCGCCGGTCTCGCTGCGGGATTGCTGTGCGACATCACCATTGCGGGGCGCAACACGCGCATCATCGACGGCCACACGCGACTGGGCGTTGCTGCAGGCGACCACGCCGCCATCATCTGGCCCTTGCTCATCGGCATGGCCAAGGCCAAGTATTATCTGATGCTGTGCGAGACACTGAAAGGCCAGGAAGCCGAGCGCATGGGCCTGGTCTCGCTGGTCGCCGACGACGACAAGGTGATCGAGACCGCCTACGGAGTTTGTGACAAACTTCTGACCAGCGCCCAGACGGCGGTGCGCTTCACCAAGCACTCGCTCAACAACTGGTTGCGCATGGCCGGGCCGACGTTCGATGCCTCGCTGGCGCTGGAGTTCTTAGGCTTCGGTGGCCCGGAGCAAGTCGAAGGCCGCGCCTCCATCGTCGAGAAGCGCCGCCCGAAGTTCCCGAGCGAAGGACCATACTGAGCGGGCATACCGGGCGTGGGCGGGAGGCAATGCCTGTCCGCAGGATGTGCGTTGCGTTCGTTGGTGACGTCGGCTGCGATCTTCAGTTGCTCAATCTGGCGTGATGTCCATGATGGGGCGGGGCCCGAGTGCCCCGCAGCGTGATCCGCACAACCATGGAGACGGCAGATGAATCTTGAAGGCAAAGCCGGCATCGTCACCGGCGCGGGACGCGGCATCGGCCGCTCCATTGCGCACCTGATGGCCAAGGAAGGTGCCCGCGTCATCGTCAATGATCCGGGCGCCGGACGTAACGGCGAGGTGACCACGGAACGACCAGCCGACACTGTGGTCGACGAGATCACCAAGGCCGGCGGCAAGGCGCTTGCCAACTACGATTCCATCGCCGACTACGCCAGTGCCGGCCGCATGGTGCGCCAGTGCGCCGACACCTTCGGGCGCATTGATTTCGTCGTCAATGCCGCCGGCATGCTGCGCGAGCGCATGATCTGGAACATGACCGAGGATGACTTCGATGCCGTCATCAACGTGCATCTCAAGGGCACCTGGAACATGTCGCATCACGCCATCAAGCTGATGCGTGGCGCTCGCTTCGGTCGCATTGTCAATTTCTCGTCGGACGCCTTCAAGGGTTCGGTCGGCCAGTGCAACTACGCCGCCGCCAAAGCCGGTGTCATCGGTCTCACGCGGACGATCGCGCGGGAGTGTGGCCGTTACGGCATCACCGCTAATGCCATGTGCCCGTTTGCGGCGACCCGCATGACCGTCAACGACGCGGTGATCGCCAACTGGAAGCGCCGCGTCGAGTCGGGCCTGCTGACGCAGAAGGAGTTCGAGTCGCGCATGGCGATGCCCGGCCCTGACTACGTGGCGCCGATGGTGGCATACCTGTGCACGGATGCGGCCAAGGACGTGAATGGTCAGATCTTCCATGCCGAGAAATCACATTATCACACCTACTACTACGGCGAGGTGCAGCGCTCGATCTACAAGTACGAGAACGATGGCCTGTTCACAGTCGACGAGTTGGTCGACTTGATCCCGTCTTCGCTGATGGCCGGCATCCCGAACGTGGCGCCGGCCGAGGCGGAGAAGGAGTAGACGCAGGCTGAGGCGGCAGGGAGCGTTGTCGTGGGCGCACACGGCAGGAGGTCAAACACAGAACTCAGGTCGGGGCCTCGCGTGCCTCACGGCCATTTCACCATCGGCGGCATGGACGACAGGATCGAGTCGACGTTGCCGCCGGTCTTGAGGCCGAATGTGGTGCCGCGGTCGTAGAGCAGATTGAACTCGACATAGCGACCGCGGCGGATCAACTGCTCGTCACGCTCCGCCTCGGTCCAGGCTTGTGAGAAATTGCGACGCACCAACTCCGGATAGATGCGCAGAAACGCTTCGCCGACGCTTTTTGTGAAGGCGAGCCCGCCTTCGAAACTTCCGTGTGCTGCACCGGGCGTCAGGTGATCGTAGAAGATGCCGCCGATGCCGCGCATTTCCTTGCGGTGCGGCAGATAAAAGTACTCGTCGCACCAGGTCTTGAAGCGCGGATAGTCGGCGCAGGCGTGGCCGTCGCAGGCGCTGGCCATGGCCGTGTGGAAGGCTTGCGTGTCGGGATCGGTTTGCGTGCGGCGGGCATCGAGCACGGGCGTGAGATCGGCGCCGCCGCCGAACCACCATTTGGTGGTGGCAACGAACCGGGTGTTCATATGTACGGCCGGCACGTGCGGGTTTTGCATATGCGCGATCAGCGAGATGCCGGAGGCCCAGAAGCGGGGATCGTCCTCTGCGCCCTGGATCTGCTTGCGGAATTCGGGGGCGAACTCCCCATGCACGGTGGAGGTGTGGACGCCGACCTTCTCGAACACGCGGCCCGAGAGCATGGACATCAGGCCGCCGCCGCCGGGCTGGCCCGTTGTATCCGAGCGCTCCCACGGCGTGGTGACAAAGCGCCCCGGTGGGCGGTCGGCCAATGGAGCGCCCGCAGGCAAGTCCGTTTCCAGCGCCTCGAAAGCCGTCTTGATCCGATCGCGCAAGGCTTCAAACCAGAGGCGGGCCTCGGTCTTATGCGCGTTCAAGCCTAGGTCCGCTGTCATCGTCATCACGAGTTCCGTTGCTGGGCTGAACCATCCCCGCGTGTGCTTGCGCCGGGTGACGGGATCGGACCTTGACCTGTGTCATTGATTGGCCCTTTTTGAGGTTTAACCGAGCGTACATTCAGACGCCACCTACGATCGCAACGGCCGCCGGGAGCCAACAGGCTCCCAGGTGACGTGGCGCTTTTTCTGCCGCGCTATAGGGTGCGGGAGACCACCAAGACTTCGAGATGACCCAATGTTCCGCTGGTTTGAAACTCGTATTCCTGCCTTTCCGGAGGACCCACCGGTCCGGCCGCCTGACAATCTGTGGGGCTTCTACTGGTACTTCGTGCGCCCGGTCTGGCCGGTGTTCATTGTGCTGCTCGTGTTCGGCTGTCTCGGTGCGCTGATCGAAGTGTCGCTGATGGCCTTCGTCGGCAATCTGGTCGACCTGATGAAGGCCTCCGTGACGCCGGCAAATTTCATAGCCGACCACAAATGGCTGCTGATCTGGATGGCCTTCGTCGCCATTGTGGCTCGGCCTCTGGTCTCGACCCTGCATGACCTGACCAAGAACCAGATCATCGCCGGGCCGTTCACCAATCGGGTGCGCTGGCTGACGCATCGCTATGTGCTGCGCCAGAGCCTGGGCTTCTTCCAGAACGATTTTGCCGGTCGCGTCGCCAACAAGATGATGCAGGCCGCGCCGGCGCTGCGTGAGAGCGTGGTCAACCTGATCGATGGTCTTTGGTATGCTTCGGTGCAGTGGGTGGGCACGGCGATCATCTTTGCCGCGGCCGATAAGCGCCTGCTGATCCCGATGGTCATCTGGCTGGCGGCTTACATCGGCGTGCTGATCTACTTCGTGCCGAAGATCAAGGAACGGTCGACGGCCGCAGCCGAAGCGCGCTCGATGCTGGTCGGGCGCATCGTCGACACCTACACCAACATCATGACGGTGAAGCTGTTTGCGCATGCCGACCGCGAGGATGCCTACGCCAAGGCTGCCCTGAACGAGCAGATGGAGAAGTGGCAGGCGAGCCTGCGCATCCTCACCGCCATGGAGGGGGTGCTTTATTCGCTGAATGGGCTGCTGATCGTTTCCGCCAGCGGGCTTGCCATCTGGCTGTGGAGCAAGGATCTCGTCACCATTGGTGCCATCGCGGTTGTCACCGGCCTTGTCATGCGCATCGTCGCCATGTCCGGCTGGGTGCTGTGGCTGGTGGCCGGCATCTTCGAGAACATCGGCACCGTGCAGGAAGGCATGGAGACGATCTCGCGTCCGCAAGCCGTTGTCGATGTCGCCGCGGCCAAGCCGCTGGCCGTCAGCAAAGGCGAGATCCGCTATGAGGGTGTGACCTTCCATTACGGCAAAGAGTCGGGAATCATCGACAACATGTCGCTGGTCATCAAGCCCGGCGAGAAGGTCGGCCTCGTCGGCCGCTCAGGTGCCGGCAAGTCGACCTTGGTCAACCTCCTGCTGCGCTTCTACGACCTGGAGAAGGGCCGTATTCTCATCGATGGCCAGGACATCGCGAAAGTGACGCAAGACAGCCTGCGCGCCCAGATTGGCATGGTGACGCAGGATACCTCGCTGCTGCACCGCTCGATCCGCCACAACATTCTCTACGGCCGCCCCGACGCCGGCGAGGACGGTGCCATCAGCGCAGCGCGCAAGGCGCAGGCGCACGACTTTATCCTCAATCTCGAGGATCTGCGCGGACGCACGGCCTATGACGCCCATGTCGGCGAGCGCGGCGTGAAGCTGTCGGGCGGGCAGCGGCAGCGCATCGCCATCGCGCGCGTGCTGCTGAAAAACGCACCGATCCTGATCCTGGATGAAGCCACCAGCGCCCTCGACAGCGAGGTTGAGCAGGCGATCCAGGAGCAGCTCTACAACCTGATGCAGGGCAAGACCGTGATCGCCATCGCCCACCGCCTGTCAACGATCGCGGCCATGGATCGGCTGGTGATCATGGACAAAGGCGCCATCGTGGAAACCGGCTCGCACCAGGAGCTGCTGGCTCGCGGCGGTCTCTACGCGGACCTGTGGGCGCGCCAATCCGGCGGCTTCCTGGCCAAGGAAGCGGCGGAGTGAGCGATCTTGGCTGGCAGTCGGTACAATGACTAGGCCGCCCCAGTCCCTAAGTCAGATCGCCATCTCGTTGTCGGCGCGGAAGAAGCGCAGGCCCACCGGATTGACGGCGAGGCGGACCTTCTGCTGCGGTTTGACGCGAACGGTCGGCTCGACGCTGGCGACGATCGTGCCGCCGGCAGCGCTGACATCGAGGATGATCTCGGAGCCAAGCTGCTCCGCCACCTCCACGATCGCCTCGAACGACGTATCCGCCGTATCGCCATCGCGGGCCATGTGCAGATCTTCCGGACGGATGCCGAGTGTTGCCGGTTGATCCTTGAGCGCGCCCATGCGGGCGGCCAGCGGCGCGGGGACACGAATGCGCATGGCGGAGTTCTCGGCGAACAAGCCGCCGCCCTGCTCGCGGATGGTGACGGCCGCGAAGTTCATCGCCGGTGAGCCGATGAAGCCGGCCACGTATTTGTTGGCTGGATTGTTGTACAATTCGAGCGGCTCACCCATCTGCTGGATGAGGCCATCCTTCATCACCACCACGCGGTCGCCGAGCGTCATGGCTTCCACCTGATCGTGGGTGACATAGATCGACGTTGTCGCCAGACGCTGATGCAGCTTCTTGATCTCGACGCGCATCTGCACGCGCAACTTGGCATCGAGGTTCGACAGCGGCTCGTCGAACAGGAACACCTTGGGATTGCGCACGATGGCACGGCCGAGCGCCACACGCTGGCGCTGACCACCGGAGAGCTGGCGCGGCTTGCGTGTCAAGTGATCCTTGATGCCGAGGATGTCGGCGGCGTGCTCCACCCGCTTCTTGATCTCGGGCTTGTCGAACTTCCGCATTTTCAGTCCGAAGGCCATGTTGTCGTAGACGGACATGTGCGGATAGAGCGCGTAGTTTTGGAACACCATGGCGATGTCCCGGTCCATGGGTGGCAACTCGTTGACCACGGTGTCGCCGATCAGGATCTGGCCCTGGGTGATGCTCTCGAGACCGGCAACCATACGCAGCGTCGTCGTCTTGCCGCAGCCGGAGGGACCGACGAGGACGACAAACTCCTTGTCCTTGATCTCGAGCGACACGCCCTTCACGGCATGGAAGTCGTCGTAGTGCTTGTGGATCTGGCGGATCGAGACGTTTGCCATGTTATGGTTCTCAGTCGTTTCGAGGCATCAATTTTGTGAGACGGCATAGATTTCCAGGCCAAGACCAATTCCCATGGCGGCCAATTTGGCGATAAGCGTGGGAGACATCGTGTCGCCCTGATACTTGGTGCCGACTACGGCCAGGATCAATTGAGCCGAACCTCCGTCGTGCCGCAATTCCGACCACAGTGGACATTCTAGCGGTAGGCGGTTGATTGCGCTCTCCAACAGCAGACCGATCGGCTCGCCTTCAAGGTTGGGAAATGACAACGACCACTTCGTTTCACTGTATGTCCCAGGTAGCGGCTTGCCGTCGGGCGTGGTGCGTGAATCACCGAACTTCCACACCCGCGTCGGCAAAAGGCCGAGAGCTTCCGTGATTGATGCCGGGTCTTTGCTCGGATGCGAGATGAGCAGTCGGGCGCGGGCGCGCTCCTTGTCGGGAGCTTTCGCGCGCCGCTTATCGTTTGCGGCGTGACCGGTCTTTTCCGCGGCGGCCTTTGGGCTTTCCCGATCCCGTATAGGCCGTTGCGGCGCCGAAGTTGGTGAACGTGCCATCCGGATTCTCTAGCCACACGTTGTCATTGGGATCGATGAAGACATGATCGGGCCCAGATGCCCCGATGCTTGTCTTGATAATCTGATGATCGCCAGACCAAGGTGTCTCATCGATCGGCAGGCACCCAGTGGGCAACCGTCTGCCATCACTTGCATTGGACACCCTATCATCCCTTGACCGATCCCGTCAGACCCGAAACGTACTGCTCGACGAAGAAGGAGTAGGCGATGGCGACAGGGATCGACCCCAGCAGAGCGCCCGCCATCAGCGGGCCCCAGAAGAAGACGTCGCCGCGCACAAGTTCCGAGATCACGCCGACGGGCACGGTTTTCTGCTCGGGCGAGGACAGGAACACGAGCGCATAGATGAATTCATTCCAGCTCAGCGTGAAGGCAAAGATCATCGCCGACAGGATGCCCGGCACCGCCACGGGAATGATGATGTAGAGCATCGCCTGCCAGCGCGAGGCGCCGTCGATGCGGGCGCATTCTTCGAGTTCTTTCGGGATGGCCTTGAAGTAGCCCATCATCAGCCAGGTGCAGAACGGGATCAGGAAGGTTGGGTAAGTGAGGATCAGCGACCACGGGGTGTCGCCGATGTTGTAGGCGCGGATGATGTCGGCCAGCGGGATGAACAACAGCGTCTGCGGCACCAGGTAGGTGACAAAAATGCCGGTGCCGAGCAGACCCGCCATGCGGAAGTTCAAGCGCGACAGCGCGTAGCCGGCCAGCACACCGCAAACCAGCGAGATGGCCGTCGAAACGACGGCGATGAATGTCGTGTTCCACATCCACAGCCAGAACGTCGTTTCACCGTGCAGGTAGTGGAGATGCGCCGTCGTCGGGTTCCAGGTCCACAGCGGCTTGTAGCGCGGGTTGCGCCAGGGGATGTACAGCTCGTTGTCGGGCCTGAAGGTGGTGATCACCATCCAATAGAATGGGAACAGCAGAAAGATCAGGAACAGGGCCATCGGAAGCCGGAAGTAGACCCAGCGCCGCCACTTTGCACCTTCGATCATTAGCGGGTCTCGACTTTGCGGATGTAAAGGAGTTGGAAGATCACGATCAGGAACAGCAGCGGGAACATGGCGAGGGACACGGCGGCACCCTGTGACAGCAATCCGGTGCCGATGCCGAGCTGATAGGCATAGGTGGCGAAGAGGTGCGTGGCGTTGGCGGGTCCGCCACCGGTCATCACATAGACGATCTGGAAGTCGGCGAAGGTCTGGATCACCGAGAACAGCACCACCACCATGGTGACCGGCAACAGCAGCGGCCAGGTGATGTAGATGAAGCGCTGCCATGGCTTGGCGCCGTCGATGGCGGCAGCCTCCTGCAGATCAGGCGCAATGGTCTGCAAGCCCGCCATCAGCGAGATGGCAAAGAACGGCACGCCGCGCCAGACGTTGACGATGATAATCGAAAGCATGGCCAGATCGCCGTCGCCGAGCCAGTTGATGGACTGGGTGATGACGCCGAGTTTCCACAGGAACCAGTTCACGACCGAGAACGTCGGGTCGAACATCCACTTCCAGGCGAAGCAGGCGAGCACCGTGGGCACGATGAACGGCAACAGGATGAAGGCGCGTGTGAAGGCTTTGAATTTGAAATCGCGATTGAGCAGGATTGCGAGCCAGAGCCCGAGCGCCAGCTTGAAGACGGTTGTTACCGCCGTGTAGAGGAACGTGTTCTTGACGACGGCGTGGAAGATTGGATCGCCGAGCAGCCGCGTGAAATTGTCAAACCCCACCCACTTGCCGGGCACGCCCACCTTGGCGTCGGTGACCGCGAGCAGCATGCCGCGCAGGAACGGATAGGCGATGAACAGGCTGAGCAGCGTCAACGTCGGCAACAGCAGCAAAGCAGCCAGCATGCCCTCCCCTTCGAGTGGCCGCCACTTGGGTCGAGCGATCGACGTCTGGCCGGTCGATGCGGTGGTGATTGCCATACGGGCCCCTGCTCCAATCAATGGCGAACCGGGGCGACCCGACATCGCCCCGGCCCAGAGTGGTCATGCAAGCGATCAGGCGCCGTAGATCTTGACCAGTTCGGCGTGGCAGGCAGCAACCGCATCCTCGGCCTTCTGACCCTTGATGGCGCCAGCGAACATATTGCCGATCAGGTACTTGCTCAGCACCTCGGCGGCTTTTGCATTTGGCGCGCCCGAATAACCTGGGTTCTGGCCCAGGCGTCCAGCGACCTTGTAGGGCTCCATGATCTTGTCTTTCGCCCACAGATCGCTCTTCTCCCAGTCGAGCGTGGTGCCCGAGTGGAAACCGAGCCCGACGTCGAACCACTTCTGATAGTTGGCGGCCGACTGGAAGAACTTCAGCAGCTCCTTGGCTGCCTTCTGGTTCTTCGAATAGTTCGGGATGACGTGACTCTGGTAAGTGTGCATGGCGAACTGGCCCTTGGGGCCAGCCGGCAGCGGACCGTGGAAGATGTCGTCCTTCAACGGCGTGCCCCTGTCGGTCTTGTACTGCTCGGGTTTGCGCAGGGCCTCGATGTAGATCGAGGCGCCGTTCAGTGTCGCCGAGAGGGTGCCCGACAGGAAGGCGCGGTTATTCGAGCTGTCGTCCCAGGCGAGGCCGCCTTCGTCCATCGAGTCTTTCCAGAAGGCCGTCATGTACTTGACGGCCTCAATGGTCTCCTTCGAGTTGAGGACGACCTTGCCCTGCTCATCGACCTCGCGACCGCCGAACGACCACAGGAACGGATACGAGAAAACCACTGGGTCGCCGAACGACTGTCCGAGCGATTGGCCGACCGGGAAGCCCTTGGCCTTCAATGTTTTGCCGGCGGCGCGATACTCGTCCCACGTCTTCGGGCCGGCGGGCATGCCGACGTCCTTCCACAGCGACGTCCGGTAGGCGTTCATGCCGCCCACGATGTTGCACGGCATCGAGATCCAATTGCTGCCATTGTGGCTGTTGCCCTTGGCCATGGGGTAGTAGCCGCCCTGTGCCTTGCCGATCTCTTCAGCGATATCGGACAGGTCGACGAGGCTGGCCTGATAGAGATGCGGGTGGTTATTGAACAGCATCACGATGTCGGGGCCCGCGCCGGACTGGATCGCAGACGTGATCCGCGGCTGCAAATCGTTGCCGTTGACGCGCTCGAAGTTCACCTTGATTCCCAGCGCCTTCTCGGCTTCGGGCAGGATCTTCTCGCGAATGGCAGCATCGCAAGCGGGCACGAAGTCGTTCCAGCGCAGCCAGTGGACGGTGGTCGCCTGTGCCAAGGCTGGTGCCCGGCCTTGAGCCAGGATGCCGGCCATGCCGCCGGCAGCGACAGCCGATCCGGCTGCCGTCGATTTGAGAAACTTGCGACGCGTGATGCGACTCTTCATCGTTTTCTCCCGGTCAAGCCATTGTTAATGCCGGCCGTAAGCTCGGCCGTTACGGAGGCAGTTTAGGTACTGGATGTTGTTTGAACAAGGGCCACGTTGCCCTTCGCCCATGCGGGATCGGGCGCATCACACTGTCAAGGCCGAAGCCAGTTTGACCGTCTGGCATCAGACGAATGTTACCCGACCCGCCCCGCCGATACGCCGCCGTCGACCATGTAGACGCCGCCGGTGCAGAAGTTCGCCTCATCGCTGGCAAGGAACAGCATCATGCGCGCAACCTCCTCGGGCTCGCCGTAACGCCCGAGCGGCGTTCCCCGAGCGAGTGGGCGATCGTTCTGGCCGGCAACGCCGCGCATCTTCTCGATCGATGTCATCATCGGCGTGTCGATGGGTGAGGGATTGACGGTGTTGACCCGGATCCGTTTCGCCGCGCCTTCGAGAGCCGCCGAGCGCATCAGCCCGATAACAGCGTGCTTCGATGCGGTGTACGCCGACATGTGCGGCGTGGCGCGAATGCCTGACGTGGACGAGGTTATGACGATGGAGCCACCGCGCGCAGCCATGGCCGCCATAGTGTACTTGAGGCCAAGCCAGACGCCACGCACGTTGACGGCCATGACCTTGTCGAACATTTCGGCCGGGTAATCGACAATCGGTTGGGTCAGCCCCTCGATGCCGGCATTGAGGAGCGCCACATCGAGGTGGCCGAACCGGGCGACCGTGCTGGCGATCAGTGGTTCGACTGCCGCCTCATCCGTGACGTCGGTGATCTGGGCGGCCGCGTTGGCGCCAATCTCCGAGGCCAGGGCCTGCAGCGGCTCGGCCAGGACATCTGCCAGCATCAGCTTGGCGCCTTCGGCTGCAAACAATCTGGCAGCCGAGGCACCGATGCCGCGCGCGGCGCCGGTGATGATCGCAACCTTGCCGTCCAGTCGTCCCATGGCGCGCGTTTCCTCGCTGTTGAGATCCAGAATTGAGCAACTCCCGAAGCGTGTCCATGCCTGCATGGGCCTTGCTTCAACTCGTGGCCAGCCCCTTGCCGATCGTCGCGCGCAGGAAGGCGAAACCGAGTGCCATCTGGAACGCGCGTTGGTCGGCGTCGGCCGCGCCAGCGTGGCCGCCTTCCATGTTCTCGTAGAGGAGCGCCTCGGCGCCAAGCGAGTCGAGCAACGCCGCCATCTTGCGGGCGTGGCCGGGATGGACGCGATCGTCGCGGGTCGAGGTGGTGAACAATGCGGGCGGATAGCGCCGATCCTTGGCGACCAGGTGATAGGGCGAGTTGTCCTTGAGGAACGCCCAATCCTCAGGCTTATCGGGATCGCCGTACTCCGCCATCCAGCTGGCACCGACGAGCAGCTTGTGGAAGCGGCGCATGTCGAGCAGCGGCACCTGACACCAAATGGCGCCGAAGCGCTCGGGGTAACGGGTCAGCATGGCGCCAACCAGCAGGCCGCCATTGGAGCCGCCCCAAGCGCCGAGCTGGTCTGGCGTGGTGACGCCGCGGCGAACCAAATCGGCGGCGATGGCGGCGAAATCATCATGCGAGGCGCGCTTCTTCTCGCGCACGCCGGCGATGTGCCATTCGGGGCCGAATTCGCCGCCGCCACGGATGTTGGCCTGCACGAAGACACCGCCCTTTTCCAGCCAGAGCTTACCGGTCATGCCGATGTAGGCGGGCAGCAGCGAGATCTGGAAGCCGCCGTAGCCGTAGAGGAGGGTCGGGGCGGGCCGGCCAGCGACGACGCCATTGCCGGTGATCTGATAATAGGGCACCGCCGTGCCGTCGGCGGTGATGGCGTCGTGCTGGGTGACGGTGCAGCCGCTGGCGTCGAAGCGGCCAGGTTCAGCCTTCAAGAGTTCGGGGGCAGCGCCCGGTCGCTTCAGCACGTGCAGCGATGGCGGCGTCAGGAACTGCATCACCTGCAACGTGACTTCGTCGCTGGTTTCGCCGACGGGATCGTCGAGAGCTGAGAGATGCAAGGTCGAGTTGGCGGGAAGGCCTGCCATGGGAGCACTGGTCCAGCGGCCATCGGCGTGGCGTTCCGCGAGTTGAATGCGTGTCTTGACGTTATCGAGCAAGCTCAGCACGACCTTGCCCTGCATCGGCAGGTAGCCGTCGAGGGCGACACGGGGTGAGGGCGTGAACAGACGCGTGAACTGGCGATCGCCCGCGCGGAAGGCGTCGAGCCCGATGACGAGCAGGGAGCCCGCGGGATGCGTCGCGTTGCCGACCGCCCAGGGCGTGCGCGGCTGGGCAAACAGCAAGTCGCGATCAATGTTGGCTTGCGTGTCGGTTGGCAGGTCCAGAGTGACGCGGCCCTTGGCATCTTCGACGGTGATCTGCTTATTGTGGAAATCGATCCAGCGGCCATAGACGAAGCGTGGCTCGCCGGTCTCGCGATCGAAGCCCGAGAAGCAACCCGTATCGCTCTCCTCGACGGCGAAGACGACCTCGCTCCGGGCGAAGTCGGTGCCCCTCGTCCACCGGCGGGCCTCGCGTGGATAGCCCGTGCTGGTGGCTTTGGCGGGGGCGTGTGTCGTCGTGATCAAGAGTGTGTCGTCATCGATCCAGTTGACGGAGAAGACACGGGCTTCACTCAAGCGGAAGCCGCCGTCGACGAAGCGCTTTTCGACAAGATCGAACTCGCGCAATTCGACGGCATCGGCGCCGCCGCGCGAGAGGCGCACGATGGCGCGGTCGAAAGCCGGCGGACGGCAACTCGAGCCGCCCCAGACCCAGCTGACGCCATCGGCGGCGCCGAGCGCGTCGATGTCGAGCACGCTCTCCCAGTCCGGCGCGTCGGTGCGGAACGACGCGAGCGACGTGCGCCGCCACAAGCCGCGCTTGTTCGTGGTGTCAGTCCAGAAATTATAGACATGGGGCCCACGCCGGATGATATGCGGCAGCTTGGTTTCGGCGGTGAGAATGGCGTGCGCCGCCGCGCGATCAGCGTCGAAGGTGGGATCAGCAAGGCGGGCCAGGGTCTTGGCGTTGCGGGCCTTGACCCAGTCCAGTGCCGTCGGGTCTTCGACGCCTTCGAGCCAGAGGAATGGGTCGCTGTCGGCGGTTGGCAAGGGCGTCGACATATGGTGCCTCCGGAGCAAAGGGCTGGTCAGCAGACGGGGTCCACCGTAGTTTATCGGCCAATGTTATAGCGCACCGGGGGACACATGTACCGTGCACTCGATCCTGAAAAGATCGTGAGCCAGCTCGAGCAATTGGAGCGGCGCATCAACGAGCGCTTCCCCGGGGCGGGTCTCGCGCGTGTCTGCACCGAGTTGATCACCGTGGCGCGCGAAAGCCATGCTCGCGTCGAGCGCATTGGCCGGCGCAACTGGGCGTTGCGCATCAGTGTGCTCGTGCTGCTGCTGGCGTGCGTCGTCCTGATTGGCTGGATCGGACGGTACATCGATTTCTCCAAGACCAACGCCGACAGCGTCTACTCGGTGCTGCAAGGCATCGAAGCGACGATGAATATCGTCGTTCTCATGGGCGTCGCTGTGCTGTTCCTGATCGGCTTCGAGGAGCGGCTGAAGCGGCGCCGGGCGGTGGCCGCCATCCACGAGTTGCGATCGATCGTGCACGTCATCGACATGCATCAGCTGACCAAGGATCCAGGCTCGATCGTTGGCCAGGGGCGCGATACCGCGTCATCGCCGAAACGGTCACTGACACCATTTCTGTTGGCGCGTTACCTCGACTATTGCTCGGAAATGCTGTCCTTGACGGCGAAAGTGGCGGCACTCTATGCGCAAAGTCTGCCAGACCCGGTGGTGGCGTCGGCCGCCAACGATCTCGAGCAGATGACAGCCAATCTGGCGAACAAGATCTGGCAGAAGATCAACATCGTGCAGAACATGATCGCGGCATTGCCAATCACGTCCGTGCCGGCGGTGCCGCGGCAGGTGGACGGGCCTAAGCCTGAGGCAAAGGTCGACACAGCGCCGCCGCGCCGGCCGGGTGGATGATCAACGCGCTGGTATTTCGGTGAGCGTTTCAAGGAAGGCGGCGATATCGGCGATCTCCGTCGGGGTGAGCGCGATGCGGCTCGGCAGGTCGAAGCGCAATCGCGGTGGGCGGGGAGCGGCAGGCTCGTTGTAATGGGGCTCGCTGTAATGGGTGATGGCATCGACAAGTGTGGGTTTGCTGCCGTCGTGCATGTAGGGCGCGGTCAGCGCCACGCTGCGCAGCGATGGGACGCGAAACGCGCCGACGGTGGTGGCGGCGGAGAGAGCATAAAGTCGCTTCAGACCAGGTCGCGGGGTTTCGTCACTGTAGCGGCTGGAGCGGTTGAATGGGCTTGCTCTGAGTTTCTCGATGCCACCCTGGCGACCGTTATCGGCGCGGCCCAGGTTGTTCGTGGTGTCGAGGCCGGTGTCATGGAATTCGTTGTTGGTGAACATCGCCCCGGCGTGACAGCTGCTGCATTGGCCGCGGCCAACGAACAGCTTGAGGCCGCGCCGGGCGGCCAGGGGATAGGCGGCCATCGCCGCTGCGTCGTCCTTGGCGAGGGCATCGCGGAAGTCGTCGAAGGGTGTGCGGCCCGTGGTGAGGGTTTCCTGGAAGGCGGCGAGGGCCTTGGCGACATTGACCAGCACATGGTTGGACGCGTGCTTCGCGGGCGGGCCGCTGGTGAGGCGCCGGTAAGCCGCCCGCAGCGCCGGGCTACTGGCGATATGCTGCTGCACGTGCTCGGGACTTGCTGCCATCTCACGCGGGTCGAGGATCGGGCGGATCGATTGCATCCAGAGCGAGTCGGCGCCGCCGTCCCAGCCGAACCAGGTCATGTGCCGCAGATTGAACAAGGCCGGTGTATTGCGATCGAGGGACGCGGCCGCCGAGGCGCGCGCGCGACCGTCACCCCAGGCCTTGTCCGGCTTGTGGCAGCTGGCGCAGGACAGCGCGCCAAACCGCGAGAGGCCCTCGTCGAAGAACAGGGTGCGGCCGAAAGCAATGGCGGCGGGTTGGCCGGAAAAGCGATTGCTTGGGTCGCGTTTGGCCGGACGTGGCCAAGGGCCATGGGCCAGGATCTGACGGACCTCGGCGGCGTCAAAGGCCACGCGCTCCTCGGCGCACACCGGGTTCGGCGCCAGGAGTAACAGGACGAGTAGCAAGCGGCGCATCATGTGTCCGTTCCGGTGACGCAGGCGTGCGCCCACACTAGCCAGCGCGCGTGCCGTCTGCCAGAGATCCTGGCCAACGAGCACATGCAGCACCGCGAGCGACCTGATGTCCGATCTCAACAACGACCCCATCGCCCTGACGCAGGCGCTGATCCGCTGTCCCTCGGTCACGCCCGAGGAAGGAGGCGCGCTGACGCTGCTGGAAAGCATACTGAAGCCGGCGGGCTTCACCTGTCATCGCCTGACGATGACGGAGCCGGGCACGCCGGATGTCGAGAATCTTTACGCGCGCTTCGGGCGCGGGCAGCCACACTTGTGCTTCGCAGGCCATACCGATGTCGTCCCCGTTGGCAACGAGAGCGCCTGGACACGGCCGCCATTCGGCGCCGAGATCCACGATGGCGTGCTGTACGGGCGCGGCGCGGTGGACATGAAGGGGGCGATCGCCTGCTTCGCGGTTGCCGTGCTGCGCCACATCAAGCAGCACGGTCAGCGCCCCGATTTCTCGATCAGCCTTCTCATCACGGGCGATGAAGAAGGCCCTTCGATCAACGGTACCATGAAGGTGCTCGACTGGATGCGCGACCACGGCGAAGTGATGGATGCCGCTATCGTCGGCGAGCCATCCAATCCCAAGGTGTTGGGCGATGAGATCAAGATCGGCCGCCGCGGCTCGCTGAACGGCGAGATCGTGGTGCAGGGCAAGCAGGGGCATGCCGCTTATCCGCAGTTGGCCGAGAACCCGGTGCCGAAGCTCGCCCGCATCATCGACCGCCTGTCGTCGACGCCGCTGGATCAGGGCACGCCGGATTTTCAGCCATCCAGCCTCCAGGTGACCGTGATTTCGGCGCCGAACGCCGCGACCAATGTCATTCCGGCCGAGGCGCGGGCCAAGTTCAATGTTCGCTACAACGATCTGTGGCGGCGGCCGAAGCTCGAAACGTGGGTGCGCGAGCAGGCAGCGGTGGCGGCAGCAGAGTTGGACGCGCGGCACATCGTGTCATTTTCGGGGACAGGTGATGTGTTCCTGACCAAGCCGGGTCCCTTGGTCGAGACCATGCGCGGGGCTGTGCGCGCGCTGACGGGGCGGGAGCCGGCGCTTACCACGGGCGGCGGCACCTCGGATGCCCGCTTCATCCAGGCCTATTGCCCTGTGATCGAGTTCGGCCTGGTCAATGAAACCATCCACGCTGTCGACGAGCGGGTCGCGATAGCCGATCTGACAAAACTCACCGAGATCTATGGCCGGTTCATTGCCAGCTACTTCGCAACCGCCGGCTGAGCCACCCGTGCGTGCAGGCCAAACTCTGAACCGGCAACGACGATTGCGTGCCAGAGACTGACGGCCGAGGATTGCGGCCCCGCGATCTCATAGACGGTATGGCCGGCGGCGTCGTCGAGGCGCCAGAGATGGCAGGGAATGTGGGCGACCGGCGTCATGGCGGCAGCGTCGACGGGAAACGCCTGCGGATGCACGTCGATGCCGACCAACTTCATCAGGGTGCGGCGGCTGCCGGGACCCGAAAGCCGGAGGATGACGCGCGCATCCGTCTGCTCGCTGTACGAGGCCAGGTCGGCGAGCGCTGCTGCCAGGCCAGGAATCATGTGCGTGGCAGCGTCCTCCTCTTCGCTCATCACCAGCCACTGACCGGGTCCGGACCACACGATCGCCGCATGAGGATTGGCCACGCGTGCGGGCCTGGTCGGCAACGGCAAGTCGATAATCTTCGCAATCGTCGTGGCCGCCTGCTGAGCTTGGCCGGCACTCGCCATCACCAGGAGTGTCGGGCGCCATGGTTGCTCGACGAGCGCCACCCCAATGGTGCCATCGAGATCAGTCGTGTCGACGATGTGCTGGCCCGCGAGGGGGGAGCGCGGGCGCCATGTCGCGGTCTGCGCACGGGAATAGTTCATCGAGCGTCCCAAATATCGAGGTCGGAGGGCCGAATTGTCAGGATACCGGAAGTGGCCGCGGCACCATCGGCAATAAGCTGGCAAGGTTACGCCGAGACCGATTGGACAAGTTGTCACAGACGTGTAACAGTCCATTCGTCCGCAACTCGCATACGGAGGGCATGATGTCGCTTGCCGCACATCTCGCTGAACTGTCCGAGAAGCATAAAAGCCTGGAGCGCAAAATCGAGCAAGAGATGGCTCGACCCGCTTCGTCCGACTACGAAATCAAGAAATTGAAACTTGAGAAGCTGCGCCTCAAGGAGCAGATCGACAGCCTGCAGGTCAAGTCGACTCGCCACTGAGGGTTTGGGCGACGTCGGGTTCGGCCGTTGTCGTTAAGGCCGAGGCGTCTTCCAGGTTGCCTGCTACCGACATGTGCCGGGAACGTGCGCCCTTCCGTGGATGCGTGAGCGCCGTTCCGGCCTTCTATCGCGCAACGCTGTCCCCGGCTGCCAGTGTAGTTTGGGCAGGCTGCGGCCGTGGCCGTAGATGGCGGGTTGCGGCGGTAGCAATGCGTCAAGCAATGTCAGCCGTACCGCGCACCGGTGCTGGCGAGGCCGCGCATGTTGAACGCTGACAAGTGTTAGCGAACGTGACGGCTTGCCCTGGTCAGGCCGTATGGCGGCGTCGCACGACGATGTCGGCCAGCAACAGCGCACATTTCAGATAGCGCAGACCGAGTCGGCGCGGGCTGGTGGCAAGGCGCCAAGCCCATTCGAGACCCCAATTGCGCAACAGTGCCGGCGCGCGCACCTGCTCGCCGGTCAGGAAGTCCAGAGCCGCGCCGATGCAGACGAAACCCAACTGGGGGTGCCGCGCGATGGCTCGTTCAGCAAAAATCTCCTGCTTCGGCGATCCGAGGCCCAGCAGAATGATGCGGGCACCTGATGCTGCCATGCGGTCGGAGGCGGCATCGGCAGCCGCTGAATGGGGGTCGTAGCCGAACGGAGGGGCTTCAATGCCGCGGATTTCGAGGCCCGGACAGGCCTCGCGCAAGCGTGCAGCGCCAGCGTCGAGTACGTCCTTGCGCGTGCCGAACATGAAAATCGGCCAGCCGTTTTCGGCTGCCTTGCGGCACAGCGGGATAATCAGATCGGGACCGGTCGACCGCTCGACGGCGGCCCCCTGCCAGCGGGCCAGAGCCGCTACCGGGGCGCCGTCGGCCATGATCTCCGCCTTGGGGTGACGATAGACGGCGCGCAGCCCCTGATCGGTGCGCAGTTTCACGAGGTGGTCGAGGTTCATGCAGGTGAGAATGTAGCCCTGGCCTGCCGCCATGCGCTCGCCCAACCGTGTCAGGGCATGGCGCTGGGACGCCAAAGTGATGCGCCAGCCCTCAATGCTGGTCAGGGGCGCGGAGTGCGGTTGCGGTGCAGCGTTGCCGAACGCTACGGGAACTGAGGTTGTTTGCATAACACGACGCCACATCATGAGATTTCGCAACGCAACATGCTGCGTTGCGCACGTTAACGGATTTTTTACGTTTGCCAAGAGGAGAATTGCCAATTGCTTGACGACTGTCCTCGAATGCATGGGTTGCAGGACGCGCGCCAGTTGGGCGTTGGGGTCCGGGAGTACGAGTGCTGGCGGGCCCATCTGGTGACTGTGGACCGGCTGGCACAGCGATCGCTGTCGATGCCATCGCGATGGCGCCCAGCCGCTGCTATAAGGACGCCCATGAAACTGGTCATCTTCGACTGCGATGGAACCCTGATCGACAGCCAGCACAACATCCGTGCGGCGATGGCTTATGCCTTCACGGCACATGGTCTGGAGGTGCCGCCACGGGAAGCGGTGTTGGGGGTGGTCGGACTGTCGTTGCCGGAGACGTTTACGGTGCTGGCCGCGGCCCACCCACAGCCGGTACAGCGCTCCCTGGCCGAGCACTATCGCGACGCCTTCGTCACCGGGCCTCTGAAGGAGAGACTGGAGGAGCCGCTCTATGCCGGCATCGGCGAGGCGGTGGCGGGATTGGCCGCGCGGCCGGATCGACTGCTCGGGGTCGCCACCGGCAAATCACGCCGCGGGGTTGCGCGTCTGTTCGACCGTGAGGAGTGGCATCCCCACTTCGTCACCATCCAGACCGCCGACGATCATCCCTCGAAGCCGGATCCCTCGATGATCCTCAAAGCCATGGCGGAGACCGGTGTCGGACCCGCGGACACGGTCATGGTGGGCGATACCGCCTGGGATATGACGATGGCGCGCAATGCCGGAGTCGGCGCCCTGGGCGTCACCTGGGGTTATCATGCGGCAGGGCAATTGGCGGCGGCCGGTGCTCATGCCCTGATCTCAGAGGGTGACGATCTGCTGGCGGCGATCGAAGCCAGGCTGGCACAGCAGGAGGGCGGCCGATGAGCGCGAACGGTGGCACTGGGAACGGGGCCAAGGCACGCAACGATGGCTTGGGCCGACCCATGGTCAAGCGGTTCTATACGACGGCTGGCGTGGTCGAGAGGGACAGGCGCTGGCAGGTGCAACTCGATGGCCGCGTGGCGCGAACGCCGGGCAAACGTGATCTGGTGCTGCCGACCGAGGCTCTGGGGCTTGCCATCGCGGCCGAATGGCAGCTGCAAGTCGGGCACGTCGATCCGGCACTGATGCCGCTGACGCGGCTGGCGAATACGGCCATCGACGGCGTTGCCGGTCGCGAAGCCGAGGTGGCGGCCGACATCGTCACGTACAGTGGCAGTGATCTCCTCTGTTATCGGGCGGACCGGCCGGAGGGATTGGTCTTGCGCCAGCAGCAAGCCTGGGATCCGGTGCTGGCGTGGGCCGAGGCACGTCTCAAGACCACCTATGTGCGCCAGACCGGCTTGATGCCCGTGGCGCAGTCATCCCAAAGCGCGGCTGCGATGGCCGATGCCCTGGCCGGCCTCGACGCGTTCCGCCTCACCAGCCTGCATGTGCTGACCACGCTGATGGGCTCGGCACTGCTGGCGCTGGCCGTGCACACTGGTTTTCTCACGGCCGATGCCGCCTGGTCGGCAGCCCACATCGACGAGGACTGGCAGATCGCCGAATGGGGCGAGGACGCGGAGGCGGTGGAGCGTCGCCGCAAGCGCAGCATCGAGATGCAGGCGGCAGCCCGGATGGCGACGTTGCTCGGCAGCACGACAGGTTGATTGCTGACCAAATCTTAACCAGTTTCTTGAGTGATCCTTCACCGTTGACCGCTAGCCTCGGGTGAGTTCCGCCTGCCCGTGGAGACACCCACCATGCTGCCTCGTTCCGCGCATTCGCCGGCATCTTCGACCGCCGAAGCCTTCGCGCGCAAGGTCATTGCCAGCCGAACCGTGTGGACCATGTCGGGTGAGGACGGCCTCGCCCGCGTGCCCTCGACGAGCCGGCCAGGCCGCGAGGTGACACTGTGCTGGTCGAGTGCGGAGGCGGCCGAACGCCTTGGCCGGGGCATGGCCCGACATGCCCGCGTCAATCCCATCGTGCTCGGTAACTTCGTTGGCACGGTGCTGCCGAAGTTGCGGGCCCTCAATCGCCTGGTGGCGCCGGACTGGTCGGCCGATCCCTACCATCCACAGCTTGAAGCGGGTCAACTCGAGCACCTGATCAAGGCCGAGAGCACGCAGCATGTCATTGCTGCCGTTGTCGCCCGTGGCGCCGTTTACACGCTCGAGAATGATATCGGGCCTGCCTATGCCGCGAGCCAGCAGGGCGGGGCCAAGCAGGCGCTGGCGGTTTGGACCAGCGAGGATGATGCCGCCTCGCACATCAAAGGGTTCTGGGCTGAGATGACCGTCGCCGAGATCCCTCTGGAAACGTTCACGGGCAAGACGCTGCCGTATGTGGCTGGGCTCGGCCGTGGTGTCAGCCTCGACTATGGCATGGGTGGCGTCGCGACCGAGCTGGGCGCGCTGGATCTGGCCGCGCGACTGCTGCGAGGGAGATCTGGCGGGTTGGTTCGTCGAGCCAACGTGCAGCGTTAACTGCGTCTGTTGGGACTTCATTCAAGGCTTGCCGCCTAAGCTTGTGCTTTGATGGCGGGCGTTGGCCCGAGCAGAGCAGACTTGATTGGGGCAGGACGACGGATGGGCCCGACGCCACGGTTCAGGCTTTCGCCACGGCTCAGGACAGCGCTGGCTTATCCGGTGCCGTTTGCCGCCATCCTGCTGTCGGTGGTCTTGTTGCGCGAGGGAGAGCCGGCCTGGTGGTCGGCTCTCGGCGTCGGTGCCCGGGCGGCTGCAACCTTTATCGGGATCGTGCTCGGTCTCATCCTCCTGCAGGTCTTAAGCGATGCCTGGTATCGCCTAGCCGACCCGCAGGGGCTCGGCGCCAAGACGCATACGCGTGCGGACCTGTGCGACGTGCTGTCGTTCGGCGGCCTGATGGGCATGACCGTGGCCTGGATGGCGCATGCCAGGGAACTGCCGGTTTACGGCATCTGGCTCATGCTGATGGCCGGCCCACTCTGGTCGTTGGTGTTCGGGCTGCTGGCACGGCGCATGGCAACGGGCGGTCGCATGGCGAACACGCCGGGTGCCGGACCTTCGCCGCACCCGTGAGCGCCACGGCACCACGAACCAATCGCCTGTATTGACCGGCCTCGCACCCGTGCTATCCACGCCGTCACACAGGCGACATACGGGACGGGTGGGCGCGATGAAGGACATCCTCGACGAGTTGGAGCGGCGGCGTGATACGGCGCGGCTCGGCGGTGGCCAGGCGCGCATCGACGCCCAGCATAAACGCGGCAAGCTGACGGCCCGCGAACGCATTGAATTGCTGATGGACGAGAATTCCTTCGAGGAGTTCGACATGTTCGTCGAGCATCGCTCGACGGATTTCGGCATGGAGAAGACCAAGATCCCCGGCGACGGCGTGGTGACCGGCTGGGGCACCATCAACGGCCGCGTGGTCTATGTCTTCGCCAAGGACTTCACGGTTTTCGGTGGCTCATTGTCGGAGACCCACGCCAAGAAGATCATGAAGATCCAGGACATGGCGCTACAGAACCGGGCGCCGATCATCGGCGTGTTCGATGCCGGTGGCGCGCGCATCCAGGAAGGCGTGGCGGCCCTCGGCGGCTATGGCGAGGTGTTCCTGCGCAATGTGCTGGCCTCCGGCGTCATTCCGCAGATTTCGGTGATCATGGGGCC
Organism: Hyphomicrobiaceae bacterium; assembly: GCA_046154645.1. Classification (GTDB taxonomy): domain Bacteria; phylum Pseudomonadota; class Alphaproteobacteria; order Rhizobiales; family Hyphomicrobiaceae. The sequence continues at coordinate 2,692 of JBJXDZ010000032.1, read as the reverse complement.
ATGCGCGGGTGGCGACGTCTACTCGCCGGCGATGACCGACTTCATCTTCATGGTCAAAGATACCAGCTACATGTTCGTCACCGGACCCGATGTGGTGAAAACAGTGACCAATGAGACGGTGACGGCGGAAGAACTCGGCGGCGCCAAGGTGCACACCACCAAGTCGTCGATCGCCGACCGGGCCTACGAGAATGACGTCGAGGCGCTGCTGCAGATGCGCCGCCTGATGGATTTCCTGCCCGCCAACAACAAGGCCGGCGTGCCGGTGCTGCCGACCCGGGACAGCCCCGACCGGCTCGACCGGAGCCTCGACACGCTGGTCCCCGACAACCCCAACAAGCCCTACGACATCAAAGAGCTGATCCTGAAGGTGGTCGATGAGGGCGACTTCTTCGAGATCCAGGAAGCGTTCGCGCGCAACATCGTGACCGGGTTTGGCCGCATGGAAGGGCGCACGGTCGGCATTGTCGCCAACCAGCCGATGGTGCTGGCCGGCGTGCTTGATTCCGATGCCTCGCGGAAAGCGGCGCGGTTCGTGCGGTTCTGCGATTGCTTCGAAATCCCGATCATTACCTTCGTCGACGTGCCGGGGTTCCTGCCGGGCACGGCGCAGGAGTACGGCGGCCTGATCAAGCATGGCGCCAAGCTGCTGTTTGCCTACTCCGAGGCGACAGTGCCGAAGATCACCGTGATCACACGCAAGGCCTATGGTGGCGCCTATGACGTGATGTCATCGAAGCATATCCGCGGCGATGTGAATTATGCGTGGCCATCCGCCGAGATCGCGGTCATGGGCGCCAAGGGCGCGGCCGAGATCCTGTACCGCGCCGATCTTGGCGATGCCGCGAAGATCCAGACCCGCATCGATGAGTACCAGAAGCGGTTCGCCAATCCGTTCGTGGCTGCCGAACGCGGCTACATCGACGAGGTGATCCAGCCCCATGGTACCCGCCGTCGCATCTGCCGGGCGCTTAATATGTTACGTAACAAAACCTTGGATAACCCTTGGAAAAAACACGATAATATTCCGCTGTAGAATTCGCCGCGTCGGCAGGGGCGAATCGTTGCTACTGCGCAACACAGCGTAGAAATTATGTTTGAACGCCATGCAATTTGACGCCATGCCCATATTTTGGCGGGTTTGAAAGATTTCCTGACAAGTGAAGTGTGTCCCGTCGGACGCACGCCGTTTGTTGCGTCGGGCGCCCGCAAGAGGCCGCCCCGGTAGGGAAGGAGACCCTCATGTTCTTCCATGTCAACTTTCAAGCAAAGAATTACGCTGTTCGGGACAGCTTCCGGTGGAGCCGCGCCAGGAAGCAAGCCTTCAGCGCCCTTCGGGAAATGGCAGTTCAGCAGGTCGTCTGGGATGTTCAAGCCAAGCGCGCCCCGGAGGAATTTCTGCCTCTCCAGTATATCGAGCGGGGCGATCCGAGGGCCTATCCCAAACGGCCAGACCGCACATGGATCATGGAGTGCCTCGTCACGGGAGGTGGCCGGAATTGGTTCATCACGGTTACGCGCTTTGGTCTCGAACATAGTCCCATCGATCCCGTGTCCGACGAGGAGAAGCATTACAGCAGGTGCGGCTTTCATAAAACGTATCGCTTCAGTGATGAGAAATGCATACCGGGCTACTTGCCTGTAAGTGGTTCCTTCGAAGAGCTCGAAGTCGGTGAGAAAGTCGAGAGTGCATCTCGGGGAACTGCGAAGTCAAAATTCTTCATCTCCTATTCGCGCACTTCTGATCGTGATGCCGACGCGCGTAGAATGGTACGAGTGCTCGCGAAATACGGATATGATGTGTTTTATGATCTTAATGATATTAAGAGCGATACAATTCGTATTGCTGCGAAAGGCAACGGAAGGACGGGACTTCGAAATACCAGCCGTATTATATCAATAAATTGGCATGAGTTCGCGCGACAATTTGAAGGAGCTGGCACTAATAATGCAATAGAAACGATCAATATAGAAATCGAGCGGCTTATTTCTGAGCAAAGCAAAGTGACTGCACTGCTGAAAAATGCACGACATCCTAACGTTTGGCCGATCACACTGACAGTCAAGCCAGTTGCGATCGGTGCATGTGAGGCTGCAGCCGTTGGACAAGCGTATGTCATGGGAAAGCGCATGTTCCGGAATTATGATCCACCTGCTTCAAGTCAGTGCAGCGATTGGGAGTCGGCGATGATCGCCTGGTCCACGCGCGTCAAATCCAAGAAACTACAAGAAGACAGGCGTTTGCCTGATTTCTTTGATCGCTATGGGCATTCGCTTGTGTCGGTTGGTTGCGCTGCATTTGAAAACAGTAAGAAAGGGAACGGAAATATAATCCGAACGTGTAAGAGCGGCATGTCCGCTCCGGAGGTGCTGCAGTGAAGCATCTACGGGTCAATGATTATGATATGGCGTACATCGAGTTGGGCGCGGGGCCTCCACTCGTCTGTATCCACGGTTCCCTCGGGGATTTCAGAAGTTGGAATCCTGTGCTCGCACCATTGTCGAGACGTTATCGACTGATTGTCCCCAGTCTCCGACGCTTTTTTCCCGAAGCCTGGGATGGCAAGTAGGGGAATCGCGTTTGGCCTGAACGAATAGTGCTTGCATCGCCAGCGGGTATGGATTCTTGAGAGGACTCCTTGCGATTCGGGGAGGGGTCCGATGCAGTTCTTCGTTGCCGCGCTCGACGCGA
>JBJXDZ010000031.1:0-2501 GCA_046154645.1 Hyphomicrobiaceae bacterium | reverse complement strand
GCAGCGATGGCTTTGGTCATGCCGCCGAGGCTTTCGATCTCCTGGATATGCGCCCAGGCCTTGGCGGCCAGATCGGCGGTCAGCCGCTCGACATAGAAGCTGCCGCCCCAGATGTCGACGACGCGCGTGGTGCCGCTCTCCTGCTGCAGGAACAATTGCGTGTTGCGGGCGATGCGGGCGGAGAAGTCGGTCGGCAGCGCGATCGCTTCATCGAGCGCGTTGGTGTGCAGCGATTGGGTGTGGCCCTGCGTCGCAGCCATCGCCTCGATGCAGGTGCGGGCGACGTTGTTATACACGTCCTGTGCGGCGAGGCTCCAACCGGAAGTCTGGCAATGCGTGCGCAGGCTGAGCGAACGGTCATCGTTGGGCTTGAATTCGTTGCGGATCAGGTTCGCCCACAGCAGGCGCGCCGCCCGCATCTTGGCGACCTCCATGAAGAAATTCATGCCCGTAGCCCAGAAGAACGACAGGCGCGGCGCGAACTTGTCTATTCCCAGGCCAGCCGCGACGCCGGCACGGGCGTATTCGACACCGTCCGCCAGCGTGTAGGCGAGTTCGAGGTCGGCGGTCGCGCCGGCCTCCTGCATGTGGTAGCCGGAAATCGAGATCGAGTTGAACTTCGGCATGTGCGCCGATGTATAGGAGAAGATGTCGGAGATGATCCGCATCGATGGGCCGGGCGGATAGATGTAGGTGTTCCGCACCATGAATTCTTTGAGGATGTCGTTCTGGATCGTGCCGGACAACTTGGCAGCCGGCACGCCCTGCTCCTCGCCCGCGACGATGAAGAGTGCCAGAACGGGGAGCACCGCGCCGTTCATGGTCATCGACACCGACATCTGGCTGAGGTCGATGCCGTCGAACAGCGTGCGCATGTCGTAGATGCTGTCGATGGCCACGCCGGCCATGCCGACGTCGCCGCGCACGCGCGGATGATCCGAGTCATAGCCGCGATGGGTCGCAAGATCGAACGCGACCGAAAGGCCCTTCTGGCCGGCGGCAATGTTGCGGCGATAAAAGGCGTTCGAATCTTCGGCCGTCGAGAAGCCGGCGTACTGGCGGATGGTCCACGGCTGGGTGACGTACATCGTGGGATACGGCCCGCGCAGGTAGGGCGCGATGCCGGGCCAGGTGTCGAGGAAGTCGAGGCCCTCGATGTCGGCTGCCGAGTACGACTGTTTGACCTCGATCCCCTCCGGCGTCAGCCACGGCTCGCCCGTGGGCAGCGGCGTGGCGGGCGCGGTCGGCGTGAACGGGATGCTCGTGAAATCGGGGATCAGGGTCACAGTAGTCTACCTATGGAAGTGTTGCGTTCGAGCAGTCCGGCCATAATGCACGGAAGGCCGTTAAAGTCACAGCGGCGAGCACCGGAGGCAAGCAGAACAGCAGCAATAGCCACCAACCAATGGCGTCTGGAGGCCCGACAGTGAAGAACGATGAGCCCCGCGGTGCCACGCCCGGTCCAGCCATCTGCCTCAAGCTCCAGTTGAACATCATCATGCCCACTGGCAATGCCAATCCAAAGACGGCTCCAGCAAATACGGCGTTGCCAGTCGTGTAGGGGCCTCTAACACCGGTTCTTACCGTTGCCCATTCGAGGCCGGTGGTCAGGATCAAAGTGATCAATGCCATCGGTGCAGCCCAAAATATGCAACCGACGAACTTCATAAGTTCATTCAGCTCAAGAACTGGCGCTCGTGGCTTTGAAACCAGATCAAAAAGATAAGCTGCCGTCATGCCCATCAAAGACATGATTGCGACCAATGCCAATCCTCTCAATACGAATGACATTCGCTCGTCGACTTCCTCGTTAGGTCGCCATTGCCACTCACCCCGTGCCGTCATCCCCGCGAAGGCGGGGACCCATCCAGGCTTCGGGTCACTCAGTGCCGATGGCCATAGCAACCCTCGACCCTGCATTTCATTCCAAGTCTACCACCGATCACTCCGCCCGTTGACTGGGTCCCCGCCTTCGCGGGGATGACGGTTGTGGGGAGGAGAGGCCGATCGGACGCGGATCAAGTAACAGGTTGAGATTCAAACACAGATCGCTGGTGAGGGCAATTTCAACCAAGGTGTTGCATGCGAAGCTGCGAGTTCGATGCCGTAGGTTGGCTTAGCGCGGCCCGCATGCTGGCTGCCCCGTGACTTCGCTTTTGCTGCGCGTAACCCAATGCTTCCGTGGGTGAAGCGTTGGGTTACGCGCGAGTTGGAAATCGGTGCCTTTCGGCGCCATCGTGGCCGCGCTAACCCAACCTACAAGTGCGTGCATCACCCAGCAGCCCCCGCATCCAAACTCGTGCCCGCATAGACCTGCGCCATGGTCAATGACAGGCCGATGCTGCTGAGCGTGAAGGTTTCCGCTTCGCCGATAGGGGCTGGATTTTCGGGCCAGGTGCCGTCAGGGTTGCGGTAGAGGTGCTCGATGGCGCGACTGGTGGAATCGACGATCAGCACTTCGACGACGCTCGGAATGCTCGTGTAGGCGATGACATTGCTGC
>JBJXDZ010000030.1:0-12778 GCA_046154645.1 Hyphomicrobiaceae bacterium | reverse complement strand
GTCCTCGTGGTGCTTCGCGCCCGTTGCGGCCATGGCACCCATACCACTACCTGCAAGACGACGCTGGCGCATATCATGGGCGTCTGCACCCGCTCCATCGGGCGCTATATCCGTGAGCTGATACGCTTCGGTTATATCGAGACACGCACACGGCGGGGCGCGGGCGGCCTCTAGGTCGGCCTCGTCGCCACCATCACCGAACAGGTGCTGCCAGCTTTCCGCAAACTGCCATGGCTCGCCGGATGGCTGGCGCAGAACGCCCCGCAAACCCGCACAATTCCCGATAGGACAGAATTGTCCCATACAAACCATTCTTATAAAGAATTCTCTTCCTGTATACGTGTACAGCCCGAGCGAACGCCGTAAACGCGCTGTATACACCCAAGCCGAGCATCACATTCCACATTGCAACCGCCTCCACCAAGGGGCGGGCGGGTGGGGTTCTTCTCTTTTTTATTGGGGCTTGGCTCGACCGTCCATCCCCTCGGAGCCGCCGTCGCTCGCTTGCCCTCCCCAAGAGGGCGAGCGACAAGGCGGAGAGGGGTGGCGGTCCCATCCCCTTGGTGAGTCCTGAGCGAGTGGGCTGCACGGCATGATATGGAGCGCTGACGCGCAATCTTTCTTGCCGCCTTAGCTACGCTCCGGCGTCTGGCGGGGTTTCACACCCCGCCACCCCGTGGGATACTTGAACAAGGGCGAGGGCTTAGGTCCCGCGGCGTGGTATGTTCGAGCATGACTCATCGAGCGTCAAAGAGAGTGGGCCGCCTGCACTCGAACAATCCCGAGGACGCTGCTTGGCGTGCGCAACAAGCGCGTGTCGATGCGGATATTGCCGGTTTGTCTCGCGATCCGGAGCTTGAGGGGCTTGTTGCCGAATGGGATGCCGCAGGTTTACCGACCGAGGCCGTGATCGAGCGGATTAAAGCCTATGCCAAGGCTCGCTATCGCCTTACCGCGAAGGCCGGACGCGCAGACTGACGCCCGAGGCATTTTGCAATTGGTGAATGATCGAGAACAGGTTGCGGGCATTCGGGTTGCCGCGCGGCCCGAACATCCGCATCAGGCTTTTTGCTGGTGTGCCTGTATCCTCGGCGAGCTTGTCGAATCCGACCGTCGCGTTGATGTAGTCGCGCAGGATCGCCTTGCCGATGTCCATGTCTCCGGCAAGCAGCGCATCGACGCCTTCCGTCAGCAATGCATCGCGGAAAGCCGGATCGCGCTCGGCGCGGGCTTTTACGGTGTCCTTGAATGCACGGGTCAATGCCATCTCACGCCTTACCTTTCTTACGTTGTTTGTAGTCCTGCCAGCACGCTTGCGCGTCCTCGATGTCGCGCTGCTGCCGCTTCTTCGTGCCGCCGCCAAGCAGGATGGCAATGGTCGCCCCGTCCTTGCCGAAATACACGCGGTAGCCGGGGCCGAAATCGATCTTCAATTCGAAGACGCCCGAACCGACACCCTTGACGTTCGAGGTGTTGCCGAGGCCGAGCCGTGTCAAAGCTGTCGTTACCTTGGCTGCCGCCTGAGCATCGAGGTCATCGAACCATTCGGCGAACGGGCTCGCGCCGTCCTCGGTCTCGTACTGCTCAACATCCATGACTACATGGTGCCATATATGTTACCAATTGAGCAAGTGCTATATTGGGCGGCTGGCAGATGGTATCCCTGCGTACGTCGGTTTGCGTCGTCGATCTTGTCTCGCCGTGTCACCTGCCGTACCGTTCAAGACCGTATATCGTGGGTGGGTATTGAGTGGGGTAAAAATCAACAAATTCAGCAAGTTGTTGATTTTATTGAATGTGTTGAACCCTCCCCATCCGCCAGTGTGCATTGAAATGATTAAATATTTTAGACCAAATTCTACGCTGTCCCACAATCTGTCCCACATCAAATTTCGGCCCGCCGCCTCACGCGCGCGCGAGGCCGTGGCAGGCGCGGGCTCGAGGCAGTGATCGGGACTGCGAGGCGCAGACAGCACCATGGTCGGTGGGCCAGAGCTCAGGGGGCCGGTTGATTTCGCGACTGTCGTGAGCATCGTCGGCAATTGCATCAGTGCGCGATACCGAAACTACACTGAGAGCTGACCCGAGCGGTTGCGGCGCGGAACGCCATATTGACGCGATGCGGAGATTCCGGACATCGGGCTACGCGGACGACCATGCCTCAGTCGCTGGCACAGCCATGTCGGCTTACCCTCCGTCTTCGACCGATGAACACTAAAGCGGACCGGTAGAGTCGAGGAGAGGCGCGGTGGCTTGGGGGCCGACTGGGCCCAACACCCCGTTTCCTCTCCCCGCTCATCGAACCGGACGTGCCGATTTCCGGCATCCGGCTCTCCGACCAGCTTCACTGCAGGCCCACGGCGGGCTTCGATCGAGGCAGCTTTTCGAGGCGAATGAGGCCGAGTTCTCCGTACACGCGTTCGATGGAGAACCTGACCGTTCCTCGTCCTCTGACCTTGTGCCGTCGCGCGAGGAAGTCGCGCACCCGTTGATAGACGTGCCAGTCGACTTGCCGATACGGGATCGTGGTCGTCCCGTACGAGAAGTAGCCCGACCAGCCGGACAGCATGCTGTTCAGCTGATCGCACACCTCGTCCCAGGGCTTCACGTTCGCCGGCACCAGCAGGTCGCTGACCTTCGTCTTGAATCGCTGGATGCTCTTCTTGGACGGGCTTGCGCCGAGATACCACTTGCCGTTTTTCTTGAAGCGGTGCGGCCCGAACGCATAGCCAAGGAAGTCGAAGCGCTCCTTGCGGGCGTCCCGGAGCGAGGTCTTCGCCTCGTTGATCGAGAGCCCGAGCTTGGTCATCACCTCCCTGACCCACGTCAGCGCCTCGGCGGCACGGCCGCGACTGAGGATGACGAAGTCGTCGGCATAGGAGACGACATGGGCGCGGAACGCCTCCGCGGCGCCGCTCTGCCGAAAGTGCTTCAGGAACCGGTTCATGTAGATGTTGGCGAGCAACGGGCTCAGCGTCCCGCCTTGCGGTGTGCCGCGCTTGTTGCCTTTGCCGCCACTCATGCGACGGGTTCCATCGGCGTCACGCTCTTCGACGGGCGCCCTGAGCCACATCTTGATGAGGCGCAGGACTTGTGCGTCCGCAACACGCCGGGCCACCGACTGGAGGAGGTCCGAGTGCGGAATCGCATCGAAGTAACGCGACAAATCGGCGTCTACGACGTCGGTGTAGCCCCGGACGAGATGCCGGTGCACTTGCCTGACGGCATTGACTGCGGACCGACGCGGTCGATAGCCGAATGCCGTGTCCTCGAAGTCGGCCTCGAAGATCGGCTCCAGCACGATCTTGGCGGCGGTTTGGACCACGCGATCACGAATGGTCGGAATGCCGAGCGGACGCTCGCCATCGCCATTCGCTTTCGGGATCATCACGCGCCGCACCGGATCGGGCCGGTACGTCTTCGAGACCAGTTCATCGCGCAAGCCCGCCAGCCACGCTTCGACGCCTGCCTCCTCGATCACCGCGAACGTCACGCCGTCCACGCCCGGCGCACCCGCATTGGCGCGGGCAAGCTTGTAGGCGTGTTCGAGAATGTCGGCGCGGCAGACCTTGTCGTACAGAACGTAGAAGCGAAAAGCGGGCTCCGCCTTCGCCTTGCAGTACAGCTTTCGCTGAAGGCTCCGGATCTTTTCAGGTGTTGCCAGGCTCATCGCCAATCACCTTCTCCTCGCCATCTTGAAAAGCATGCCGGAAGTCGGGGCCCTTCGCTCCACCGGAGTTACCCGGCTTCCGCACTACTACGACCCCGTCCGACTTCCGCCGTGACCGACACCCAAGGTGACGTCGAGGCCGCTACCCTCGTCCTCGGCGGATCTCCCCCTCGTAACCACGAACCACCATTTCCGACGTGCCGTGCCCACTACCCCGGCGGATCGAGCGGGTGCGCATGTCGATTGCTTCCCCGCTTGTGCAGCCTTCCCCCATATGGCCGGAGGGTCGGCATCCGCATTGGACTTTACGAGGCCTGCTCGGGCTTCACACGCGTTACGGCCCGCCGGATCGCAGACGGCCCAAAGGCCGCCCCTGTCGCGAGGCTTCGACTCGGTCAATTACCCGACCGCGCCGCTCGCCAGCTTCCAGACCAATCGACAATTGTCTGTGTGAGATCCTCCCTCACTGATGGTTCGCGCCCTCGGGGCGCACGGCCAAAACCTGCCGAAGTCGGAAGTGGCATCAACGACGTCAGCATTTTTCAGGACCGGACAAACTTGCGGCGTTCGTTGGAACTCCGCTGACTTTGAAATCTCAACTACCCAGCCAGTGGGTCGTGCGTGGCGCTGTTCCGGGCTTGGAAAGTGCTGCAATCTCGGCCTGGAGTGCCGCGTCCGCGTGGGTCACGCGGGCGTGCTGGCGCTCGTGCTCGATCCAGCTTTCGACGAGGAAGTACTCGGTGAACCTGTCCGGATCGGCCGCGTCCTGCATCAGGCCCCATTGATAGGCGCCATCGCGGCGCCGCTGATCGGCGAGGCGATGGACGGCATCTTGGAACGCGGCGTGCTTGTCGGCAGCGACGCGGTACTCGATGGTGACCATGACGGGACCGCGATCGCCGGGAATTTCTGTCGCGACCACCGGCTCGGGCCAATGTCCCGACGACGTCAAGTCGCCGGCACTGGCATTCAGCTGATAGGCACGAGTCAACGGGATCGCAACCACCAGGCCGAGTGCGGCAATCGCGAGAGTGAGTGGGATTCCGACCCAAGTCGCCAGTGCCCCCCAACCGAGCGAGCCGACAGTCATGGCGCCGAAGAAGACGAGGCCATAGATCGAAAGCCCTCGGCCTCTGACCCAATCGGGCAGCGCGTTCTGGGCTGCGACGTTAAGGGTCGAGAGCACCCAGATCCAGGCGATGCCGGCGAGTCCGCCGGCTGCAATGCCGGCGATCTGGGACGGTACGAAGCCAAGCAGGACCAGGACGATCGCGGTCAGCACGGAGCCCGCTTGCACCGTGCTGACGCTGCCCAGTCGCGCGTCGATCGTGGGGAGAATGATTGCACCGAGAACCGCCCCAGCACCGACCGCGCCGACGATCATGCCGTAGAGCGACGCATCGCCGCCGAGCGTCTGGCGCGCCACTAACGGGATGAGCGCCCAGAACGCGGAGGCAAATAGGAAAAAGCCGGCGGAGCGCCAAAGCACGCTCTTCAGCGCCGTCGAATGAGCGGCAAATCTCGCGCCTGCGATCATCGCCGGCACGAAATTCTCCGGCCGTTTGCGGGGCGCAGTCGCGGGCGGCCGCCACAGCAGCAGGGCGGCGATGATGACGAGCTCGGACGCGGCATTGAGGAAGAACGCCGATGCCACACCGAATGATACGATGAGGAGGCCGCCGAGTGTCGGGCCGATGGCGCGTGATATGTTGATGCCGAGAGAGTTGAGCGCAACAGCGGGCTTGAGGTCGGTACGGGGCACGAGTGTCGGCACGACCGATTGCCAGACCGGTCCCATCAGAGCCGAACCGACGCCGAGAAGGAACGTGATGGCAAGCAGGCTCGACGCACTGACGACGCCGAGAACGGTGAGTGCGCCAAGCAACGCGGCAAGGGCCGCTTTGAACGCCACCAGTGCGATGAGCAAGCGCTTGCGATCGAACAAATCCGCCATCGCGCCGGCGGGTAGCGCAAACAGCGCCATCGCGCCCGACGTAGCCGCCTGCACCATGGCGATGACAAACGGCGACGGCGACAGCGACGTCATCAGCCACGCGGCCGAGACATCGTGCATCCAGGTGCCGATGTTCGAGATCAGCGTGGCAGTCCACAGCAGCGCGAAGGTGCGATGCTTCAGCGGCGCCAGCGGAGAGACCTTGGGCGCGGTGGCGTTCTCGACGTTCATGACCGGCTCCAGCCTCTCCAACCGACAATGTCGACGAGCGCGATGAGCAGAAGTCCGCCGACGATTGCGGCATGCTCCATGAAGACCTGCAGATGGTGCGCTTGTTTTCCCTGCGGCATGGTCCACCAGCGATGCGCGAGCAGCGTTGCCAGCGTCGTGAACCCCGCCAGCGCCAGCGTGCCGATCCAGGCGCCGATCCCGAGCAGGATCATGGCTGGAGCAACGAACTGCAGACCGATCACCGCCACCGCCAGGACATGCGGCTGCGGCAGCCCGAGTGCAGCGAGCTCGTTGCGTGCGCCGTCGAAGTCGAGTGCTTTGGAGACTGCCGATGCCAGGAACGGCAGGCAGATCAGCACTTCGGCAAGCTTTTGAACGATGCTCGGCGCGGTTTCCACAAGCTCACTCCTGCATCACGTCGGCCCATTCCGGGTGGCGCAGGTACTGCGCTTTCACGTAGGGGCAAAGCGGGACGATCTTGAAGCCCTCGGTGCGCGCATCCGCAACTAGTGTCCTGATTCACAATTGGCGACCAATAACTCATGCGGCCTCGGCCTTGTCGAGGGCGGCGCGGGCACGCTTGATCTTGGCCAGGATATCGGCGCCTTTTGCCTTCCATTTGTAGGCGCGTGGATTGGCGTTGCGGTCGGCCAGATAGGCTTTGATGTCGCGTACCAGTTCGCCGACCGAGCCGAAGCTGCCGGTGCGTATGACGTCAGCTGTCAGATCGGCAAAGAAGCGCTCGACGAGGTTCATCCACGACGAGGATTTCGGCGTGAAATGGACCTTGAAGCGCGGATGACGCTTGAGCCACGCTTTCACCTTGGCGTGCTTGTGGGTCGCGTAGTTGTCCTGGATCAGATGGATGTCGAGGTGCCTGGGTGTCTCGCGGTCGATTTGCTTCAGGAAGCGCAGCCACTCGACGTGGGTATGGCGCTGCTCGGTACGCGTGATGAGGCGGCCCTCGGCAGCATTGAGGGCGGCAAACAGCGTGACGGTGCCATGGCGCTTGTAGTCGTGCGTCATGGTCCGGGGACGCTTTGGCGCCAGTGGCAGGGAGAGTTGCGTTCGCTCCAGCGCCTGACATTGGCTTTTCTCGTCACAGCACAGAACCAGTGCCTTGGCCGGCGGATCGAGATAGAGGCCGATCACGTCCCAGAACTTCTCCCCGAACTTTGGATCGTTCGACAGCTTGAAGGTCTTCGTGACGTGCGGCTTCAGGTCGTTCTTTGACCAGATGCGATAGACGCTCGATGCCGAGACACCGGCATGACGCCCCATGCTGCGCACACTCCAGCGGTTGCGGCTCTCAGGTGGCCGCGTGGCTTGCGTGATCACGCGCTCAATCTTCTTGGCCGGGAGGGTTGGCTTGCGACCGCGTCCCGGCGCGTCCTCCAGGCCGTCGAGGCCTCGTGCCTCGAAACGCTGCGACCAGATCGAGACGCACTTCGCAGTCGTCTTCAACTGGGCCGCAACTTCGGTCACGCCGATCCCCTCGAGCCGAAGCAGGATGATCTCGGCGCGCCGCTTCGCTCTCACCGTGCTCGTCGACGCTCGCACCCTTCTTCGCAACTCCTGGACAACCTCGGAACTTGCCTGCAATCGCTTGATCGGCCGTGCCATTCGAGTGATCCTGCCCGCAAATCAGTTGCGACGCAGATAATAGTCGATATTTGAGAAACTGGACACTAGACGATTGACGAGCGCCATCGCCGCGCCCTTGCCGCGCATGCTGTCGGGCGCGAACGTGTGATCGGCGATGACGAGCGTTTCGCCCGCACGCGAGAACGTCAGCTCCGCCTCTCCCTCGACGCCTTCGATGCGGCCGACGTAACGGCCCTTGGTCGCGGTCATCTCGCGGGTGATCGTGATGTCGGACATGCGCCGTCTCCTCAAAATGCCCAGCAGGAGCAGCCGAGCGCCCCCCAGAACGACTTATCATCGGAGACCGGCACCGCGCTTGTCCAAGCTGCGGCATGGGCGTGGCCGTGAATGCCGCAGGCGTGGTTGCAACCGCAGGCAGATGCTGCGGTTCTGGGACTGAGCGATGCCGCGTGCTGATATCCGCCGTACGTGCGGACCGGCGACCAATCGGGCATTGCGGGCGGAATGGCTGGCGCGAGCGTGCCGAAATCCCCATCGCCCCACACGATCCGGCCGCCGAGCAGCGTCAGCAGGGACGTGATGTCGGCGATCTCGGCTTCGGGGATTGCGAAGTAGTCCTTCGAGAGCACGACGAGGTCGGCGAGTTGCCCCGGCTTGATCGCCCCCTTCTTGCCTTGCTCGTTGGAGAACCACGTGTTGCCTTCCGTCCATAGCCTCAGCGCTGTGCCGCGATCGAGCCTGTTGCGCGGCGGGTAGAGCGTGGTGCCGCCGACGGTGCGCCCGGTGACCAGCCACGACAGCGAGACCCAGGGATTGTAGGACGCCACCCGCGTCGCATCCGTGCCGGCGCCGACGGGCACGCCCATCTCCAGCATGCGAGCGATCGGCGGGGTGGCTTCGGCCGCTTTGTGGCCATAGCGCTCGACGAAGTACTCGCCCTGGTAGGCCATGCGGTGCTGCACGGCGATGCCGCCGCCCAGCTTGGCGATGCGCTCGATGTTGCGGTCCGTGATGGTTTCGGCATGATCGAAGAACCAGTTGAGGCCGTTCAACGGCACGTCGCGGTCAACCTTCTCGAAAACGTCGAGGGCGCGTGAAATGGTCTCGTCGTAGGTGGCGTGCAGGCGGAATGGCCAACGCTGTTCGGCGAGCAAACGCACCACCGGCTCGAGATCGCCTTCCATGTTCGGCGGCATGTCCGGCCGCTCGATGCGAAAATCCTCGAAGTCGGCCGCCGAGTAGACCAGCATCTCGCCGGCGCCGTTGTGGCGGTAGGTGTCGTCGCCCTGGCCAGGCTTTACCTGCTTCGCCCATGACGAGAAATCCGCCAGCTCTTGCTTCGGTTTCTGCGTGAAGAGATTGTAGGCGATGCGCAATGTCATCTCGCCGTCGCGGTGCAACTCATCAATGATCTGGTAATCGTCGGGATAGTTCTGGAAGCCGCCGCCGGCGTCGATGACGCTCGTCACGCCAAGCCGGTTCATCTCGCGCATGAAGTGCCGCGTCGAGTTCTTCTGGTAGTCGGGCGGGAGCTTAGGCCCCTTGGCCAGCGTCGAATACAGAATGAGAGCGTTCGGTTGCGCGATCAACAGGCCCGTCGGATTGCCCTGTGAATCGCGCTGGATCTCCGCGCCCGGCGGATTAGGCGTGTCTCTTGTGTAGCCGACGGCGCGCAGCGCTGCGGCATTCAGTAGCGCGCGATCGTAAAGGTGCAGGATAAAGACCGGTGTGTCGGGTGCTGCCGCGTTGATCTCTTGTAGCGTCGGCAGGCGCTTCTCGACGAACTGATGCTCGGTGAAGCCGCCGACCACGCGCACCCACTGCGGCGCAGGCGTGCGGGCCACCTGCGCCTTCAGCATCGCCATGGCATCGGCCAATGAGCGCACGCCGTCCCACCGCAGTTCCATGTTGTAGTTGAGGCCGCCACGAATGATGTGCATGTGGCTGTCGATCAGGCCAGGAATCATGCGGCGACCGGCAAGATCGAGTTGCCTCGTCGTCGTGCCGCACAAGGACATGACATCCTCGTTGCGACCGACAGCGAGGATGCGTTCACCGCTGATCGCGACGGCCTGGGCTTCCGGGTTCGAGCGGTCGTTCGTCGTGATGCGCCCGTTGAACAGGATGGTGTCGGCCGTCGCTGTCATCGACTCTTCTCCTCCGGCTGCGGCGAGCATGTGGAAAAGCGGCCCAGATCGGACCGCTCCCTTGTGCACGTCGGTTACTTCGCAGGCTTCGGGCCGATGCGCTCGCCGTGCTTCGCGCGTTCCGGTCCCTTGTGAACGTTGGTGACCGCGTAGTCGATGCCCATGCCGTAGGCGCCGGAGTGGTCCCTGACGATCGTCGTCGTCCCTTCGTAGGTGTCCTTGCGCGCCCAGTCGCGCTGCCATTCGAGCAGCACTTGCTGCCACGTGACGGGCACAACGCCGGCCTGGAACATTCGATCCATCGCGTACTTCTGCGCATCAGCGGAGGTGGCGCCCGAGGCATCGGCCACCATGTAGATCTCGTAGCCGCCCTCTTTCATGGCCGAGAGCGCAAACATGAGGTTGCAGACCTCCGTCCAGAGACCCGCGACGACGACCTTCTTGCGCCCCGTCGCGGCCAGGGCATCGCGCACATTCTGGTCGTCCCACGAGTTCATCGAGGTACGCTCGAGGATTTTGTTGTCGGGAAACACAGCCAGAATCTCAGGGTACGTGTGGCCCGAGAAGCTGTCGGTCTCGACCGTCGTGATGGTGGTCGGCACCCGGAAGACCTTCGCCGACTTGGCGAGCGCAACCACGTTGTTCTTGAGCGTCTGCCGGTCGATCGACTGCACACCGAAAGCCATCTGCGGCTGGTGATCGATGATGATCAGCTGGCTGTTTTGTGGGGTGAGTAGTTCCAGATAGTTGGTCATAATTCGCCTCGGTGTTCGTTGCCGGAAGTCACGCCTGTCCAGAAGTCTGCATAAGCTTGAAGAAGCCTGGATCGACATCGAGTGTGCGCCGCTTGAAGCGCCAGCCGTTGGCTGTCTTGACGACGACGCTGCGATTGTAGCGGCCGGTTGCGACGATCTTTGGAGCTTCAGCGACCTCGATCACGATCATATCGTGCGTAACGAGAGCCTCTGTCGAGCTTGCCGGTTCTATGGCCAAATTGGTCGCCTGATGCCTCTTGCCGTTCGCCATACCGCCCGGGCCGACGTGGTGGCGCTCGAAATCGTGCATCTCCTGCCAGGTCTTCATGCTGCCGAAAGCGCCGCTGTCGTAGCCGCCGAACTCTGCAGGATCGACCCAAAGCCGCATAAAGGCATCAGCGTCCGCGTTGTCCGTAGTCAGGCAGTAGAGGGTTACCAGGTTCTGGATCTCCGCGATGTCGCCAGGTGAAAGCGGTGCAATGTTGGTCATTTGGTTGTTCCTTGCTGTTGGTACTCGATTGGTGCTGCGAAGCCTTCTAGGCACCCATGTCGAACAGAAGCACCTCTGCGTCTGCGAGGCCTTCGATGTGAAGCAGCCCCGAGATCGTAACGGCGACGCCGTCACCCTCGTTGAGCGTCTCACCGTTGAGCGAGACAGAGCCACGCGCCACCTGGACCCAGCCGCCACGACCGGTCGCAATCGCGTGAGCGACCGACTTGCCCTTGTCGAGCAGCGTGGCGTAGAGGTCGACGTCCTGATGGATCGTGACGGACCCGTTGCGCCCGTCGCGCGATCCGATCAGCGTGAGCCTGCCGCGCTTCTCGGCCTCGGAAAACGCCTTCTGCTCGTAGCCGGGCGCCAGCCCCTTCTTCTCCGGCATGATCCAGATCTGCAGGAAGTGCACCGGCTCGGATTTCGACGCGTTGAACTCGGAGTGGCGAATACCGGTACCGGCCGACATTCGCTGCAGGTCGCCGGGCCGGATCACCGACCCCGTTCCCAAGCTGTCCTTGTGCTCCATCGCTCCCTCGAGAACATAGGAGATGATCTCCATGTCGCTGTGGGGATGGGCCGGAAAACCGCCGCCCGGAGCCACGCGGTCGTCATTGATGACGCGCAGCGGGCCAAAGCCCATGTGCCTGGGGTCGTGGTAGTGACCGAACGAGAAGGTGTGCTTGCTGTCGAGCCAGCCGAAGTTCGCGCGGCCGCGCTCCTCTGATTTCCGTACCGTGAGTGTCATGTCTAATCTCCTTGCCAGCGGCAGCAACCGCCCTGTGCAAGGAAAATAGGGGAAACAATGCGAGCGGCAATCCAGCAAAAGCTGGTCACTCTGCATCCAAATTGGCTACAATAAGTCATGGACAAGCTCGAAGCCATGAATGCGTTCGTGAAAGTGGTCGCGCTCGGCAGCTATGCCGAGGCCGGCCGCTCGTTGGGCCTCACCCGCTCCGCCGTCAGCAAGGCGGTGATGGAGCTTGAGCAGATACTGGGCGCGCGACTGCTGGATCGGACGACGCGGCGCGTCAACGCGACCGAGGCCGGGCTCGCCTATTTCGAGAGCTGCGTCGACATTCTGGCGCGCGTCGAGGAAACCGAGATGCAGGTGTCCCGCCTGCACGATGAACCGAAGGGCGTGGTGAAGATTAACGCGCCGATGTCGTTCGGCGCCATGTATCTCGGGCCGCTCATCGCTGAGTTCATGGCGAGCTATCCCGATCTCAAGGTCGAGTTGACATTGAATGACCGCTTCATCGATCCGATCGAGGAAGGGGTCGATGTGACAATACGAATCGGCATCCTGGCGGACTCGAGCCTGATCGCCCGCCGGCTTGCGCCGGCACGCCGCGTCCTGGTGGCCGCGCCGGAGTACTTGAAGAAACACGGCGCGCCGCAAGCGCCAGAAGATCTGATCAGTCATCGATGCCTCAACTACGGGCACACGACGACCCTGCAGCGCTGGCATCTGACGTACGACGGAGAGACGATCACCCTCCCGATCAACTCCGTGCTCTGCTCGAACAATGGCGACGTGCTGCGTGCCGCAGCCCTCGGCGGGAGAGGCATCACCAAGCTGCCGACATTCCTGGTGGGGCCAGACATCAAGGCTGGAAAGTTGACAGTGGTCCTGCCGGACTACCCTCCGACAGAGTTGGGTCTCATCGCGCTCTATGCCCCGAACCGCTATCTCGCAGCCAAAACGCGCGTACTGATCGACTTCCTTGCTGCTCGCTTCGGCGACAAACCGGGTTGGGACGAGTTCTAGGCATCCCCAGCCCCGTCGTCTGCTTCTAGGAGCCCGTCCAAGTAGTCGGTTGCTCTGAAGAAGCGAGTCTGATTCTTTCTGGGGCCATGAGCAAGCACTTTCGCCCCTGGAAGATCGATCAGCCGCAGCTCTTGCCGCCGAGCGTGCAGGAC
>JBJXDZ010000029.1:0-89321 GCA_046154645.1 Hyphomicrobiaceae bacterium | reverse complement strand
TCATCGCCAGCGCTGTCATGAAACCGCCGCTCACCATGCGCGCCATCGTCGATCAGATGCAGCCGCACCGGCGCTTCGCAACCCCGCACGTGCTGGCGTCAACCTGAACTAAGGGGACAGGCATGCTCCGAGGACCTTCGATTCAAGTGCGTCAAATTATAGCGACCCATTTCAAGTCCCGCGAAGTTGACAACTTAGTGCTGGTCGCCGGTTGTTTAGCAGCGGTGGGAGTTGTCGCAACTCCGGTCTAAACATCATCGCCAACTCCCACTCAATTGCGCGTGCCGATGAACCGACGACCACGTTGTCCTTCGCCACCGCCGCCGTCCTCATGCGTTTCGGCGTGGGCAAGCCCATCGTTACGTTGAGTTGTCATCTCACCCCAATCCCAGTGTCATATCCGTCCCCACTCCTAGGCTGTCACACCACGGAGCGACGCGTCAACTGTTTCTGTTGAGCCAAAAGAGCCGCGAGCGGCACCAACCGTGCACCAACAGCACACCAACCGCACCCACCCCCCACTCCGCGCTTGCTGCGCCGCGCTGCCTGCGGCATGGTGCGACCGCGTTTGGTCTGAGTTGAGGAGCCTCACTCGTGTCTGCACCCACTGATACATCAGGATCCCCAACACAACCGACCACATCCGCCACACCACCACAGCCCAAGCTCTCGCCTGAGGACGCGGCGAAGATCGGGGAATTGCAGAAGCGGCTAGCCGCCACCTTCGGCGAGATCGTCGCCGTGCTGATGCGCTCAGCGCAGCACAAGCATCTGTTCCTGACGGATCTCGAATGGCTGATCCTGCCCTCTTTAAAATGGGGACAGCCACCATTTACCCAACAATCGAGAATGGGATAGCGGATTGTAAAAATGCCGAATGACGGGCCATCGGCATTATTGGTGACTGTCCCTATTTTCGTACCCACGTGAAACAGCGGGGAACCAGATAAATCGTGGGGTCGCCATACGTCGGCGGCGCCACAGCCGATGCCCTCTTGGCCAAACGACTTCCCATTTGCCGCCCCGTTGCCAATTGCTGCAACGGTGCAGTCTGCCCAAGTCGGGGGGGGCAGCGTCAGACGGCGATCGTGAGGCGCTTACGGGACGGGGACCGCTCCAGATAGGGATATTTTGCCATGTCCGTCATGCTCGATTTTGTACCGACTCTTTGTACCGAGCACAAACACGACCCATTGAATTTCAACAGGATTTAGCAACATCAAGGCGTTAGCTTTGGCTGGTGCGGACGGCGGGACTTGAACCCGCACGGCCTTGCGGCCTCGGGATTTTAAGTCCCGTGTGTCTACCATTTCACCACGTCCGCGCCGGTCGCTTCTAATTGTGCAATTGGCAGGGCGCAACACCGGCACGTTCACCTCGGCCACGGTCACCGGCCCTCGGCCCAACGCAGTGCCGCCCTTTCGCCACGCGCCTGATGCGCGCTATGGTGCCCGTTCTCACCCAGCCAGGAGGCCGCCATGGCAACCGCCACGAAACCCCAAGTCATCGGCGTTCTCGGCCTCGGCGCCATGGGAGCCGGCGTCGCCGCCGACCTGCGCACATCGGGCTTCACGGTTGTCTCCGCCCTGGAGGGACGCTCGGCCAAGACGCGCGAGCGCGCCGAAAAGGCCGGCGTCAAGGTGCTGGCCAATCTGGACGCGGTGGTCGCCGCCGCCGACACCTTCCTCTCCATCGTCCCCGCCGACCAGGCCGAGCCCTTGGCCGAGGCCATCGCCCAGCGTCTCAAGGGCAAGGCGCTGCACTACGTCGAGTGCAACTCGATCACGCCCTCGAAAACGCTGCGCATTGCGCAATGTTTGACAGCGGCCGGCGCCATCGTCTCCGACGGCGGCATCATCGGCCCACCTCCCGGCGGCCGCTCGAAGACGCACCTCTATGTCTCCGGCCCGCATGCGGAGATCCTGTCCAGCTTACAAAGCGAAGCCATGCCCGTCAGGCGGCTTGGGGCCAGCCCCAGCCAGGCCACGGAAATGAAGGTGCTGTTTTCCGCCGCCAACAAGGGCGCCGTGGCATTGCTGGCCAATGTGCTGGCGGCGGCGCGCAGCGTCGGCCTGCAGGACAATGTCGTCGACGAACTCGACCAGCGCGTGCCGGGTCTGCTCGGCTGCCTGCGCCATCAGGCGCCAGATCTCGGCGACAAGGCGGCACGCTGGGCGGTGGAGATGGATGATCTCGCCGCCGGCCTCGCCGAGATGCACTGCCATCCGGGCTACCACACGGCGGCCGGCGACAGCTATCGTCAGGTCGCCGCCAACCTCGAAGGCGTGCCGCCGTCGGGGGATGCGCTGTCGCGGGTGCTGGCGGCATGGGTGGGGAAGGCAAGCAAGTGAGGGGGTGGGTTGCTCGATGCTACGGTCTCTGTTCCCGCCAACCGAGCCATTTCTCAGCGTCATGCCCGCGGAGGCAGGCATCCACGACGTTTCGCAGCGACTTTCCGCACCCAGCGTGGGTTCCCGCCTGCGTGGGAATGACGGGTGATTGACGGTTACTTCGAGACAGGCCAGCAATCCGTGCCGCGTGCACAAACTGGTGGCTGTCCCCAATTAGACCCTCCGTGCCGGCTCAGCAGGCGAATTTGGGTTCGACAGGGTGTGGCAGAGGAGCAGCATCTGCGACTTCTTGTCGGCCTCATGCGTGGCCGATTGGCGTCTGCGGTGAGCTATCGTCGTAGCCTTAGCGCAACGACGTTCTGCTTGCGGAATAGCGGCCGGCACCTCAAGCGCGGAGGGCAAGATCGCGCCGGACGCGCGAGATATGTTCGTGGACGATTTGCGCATCAGCCATGAACTCGAGGGGAATTGGCGCGGAACAAGGATCGTTGTCGATCTGATCGAGACGCGAGAGCAGCGAGCGCGCTTCCCCTGCGCTGCGGCAGCCAGCTGCGACGGCCTCCACATCGCGGATCGCATAATGGTACTCTCGGATCCGGCTGCGCACAGCGAAGCAATAGAGCGCGCGGAGGCCTTTCAGCAATGGCAGCCCAATGGCCAAAGCAGGGAGGCCAATGACAATGAGCCGTTCCAGGAAATGCGCCGTCCAGAAGCTGAAATTCCGCTGCAGAAACGGCGAGCCGTGGCGATGGAAGCGCAATGCCTCCTCGGCCATCTCGAGCTCGGGATCGCTGAGCTTCGGGAAGTCTCCAGCGCGGTCCATGCGAGACGGTTTGGTATGAACTTTGGCCAGGACCTCGGCCAAAAGATGGGCGAGCGAGGGGTGGAGGTCGTCGCGAATGACAACAGACGCTGTCGTAGCCAGCAGCTCGACATCCTTGCCAGGTACATCGGTCGCGAGGTCGATCACGCCCCGGAATAGCGTGGAGCGGACGAGGAACTGGAAACGGTGGACGTAGCTTTCGGCTCGAGCAAAGCTGAAGAGCTCGAGCTCCCGATCGAGCAGCAGCGACATTACCAGCGGCGCGTCGACCGAGGCAACGACAACCAGAGCATCAAGGGAGCCATCTTTCAGACCAGCTCGACCTGCCGTCGTGCCCACCTCGACGAGGTCGGAATTGCGCCCATCGATGCCGTTGGCGGCCAGCAGCTGCTGCGCCAGGACAGAAGTGCCGCTACCCCGCTCACCGACCGCGATGCGACGGCCGAGCAGAAAGCCCAGCTGATCCCCTTCAGACTGCTTGCGCCGCAAAATCCACACGGGTTCCAGGAAGTAGCGTCCCAACGAACGAAGTCCATCGAGCGGCTTGTCGCTGGCGAGGCCGCCCTGGTGAAAGGCGAGCTGAACGCCCTGCGCTCGAGTTGCCAGCATCTGCAGATTCTCAGCCGCGCCCGACGTCTCGACGATGGTCAGCTTGACGCCGCGCTTCGCCAGCTCGCGCTGGTAGCTTTCGGCATAGGCGATGTAAGCGCCGCCGGGAGGGCCCGCGGCGATCGTTATCGACGAAGGTGGACGTTGATGGAGCAGCGCCGCTAGGAGCGTCACGAACGCTAAAAAGACCGCACCTGCGAGCAGGATCGATGTCGAGCTGAGCGGTATATGGCGCGAACGGTGATGCATCTATCGACTGCAATGCCCCCGGTCAACCAGACGCATCCTTCTTCTTTGGCGTCCATGCGGAAGCCGGCCATCCCTGTACAGGTGCCGCTTCAGATTAACTTGCACAACATGAAGCACGCAAACGCAGAAGGCGCGCTGTGGCGCGGCCCTTGCGATATGGTTAGCGACAGCACGCGCCTTGCCGCAGTGGCAATGCATTCGTGACCTGATGCGCGCGGGCTATCGGACGCAGATCGCCACGGACTATCCTGTCCTTGATGTACGCAATCCTCTCGGAGGTCTCATGCCGCTGCACGATTTGACCAAGCTTTTCGCGAACCGCGGCATTCATGTCGATGAGTTGCTCGACAAGACCGAGACCCGCCGCGCTGTCACGGACAGTGCGCGCCTTTCGACAAGCTATCTCGTGATGAACGCGGCGGCGACGCTCATTGCCGGATTCGGGCTACTCGCGGATTCGGATGCCGTCATCATCGGCGCCATGCTGATCGCCATGCTGTATGGGCCGATCATCGCGCTGGGGCTGGCACTGGCTGAACTCGACAAAACTCTCCTCAAGTCGGCTCTGGCGGCGGAGATCATCGGCGCCAGCTGCGTACTTCTTCTCGGATTGGTCATCGGCGGATTGAGCCTCGACGTGCCGATCGGGAATCAATTGCTGGCCCGAACGTCGCCCAACATCCTCGATCTGCTCATTGCACTCATCGGCGGTGCCGCGGGAGCCTATGCGGCCGCGTCTCCGAAGATCAGCGGAGCGGTCGTTGGCGTTGCGATAGCCACCGCGCTCTGCCCGCCGCTGACCGCCTGCGGAATCCTTTTGGCCCACGGGCTCACTGGCCTCGCGGCGGGGGCCCTGCTGCTGTTCGTGACGAACCTCACGGCCATC
The DNA here is from genome assembly GCA_046154645.1 of Hyphomicrobiaceae bacterium. Lineage (GTDB taxonomy): Bacteria > Pseudomonadota > Alphaproteobacteria > Rhizobiales > Hyphomicrobiaceae. The sequence continues at coordinate 84,403 of JBJXDZ010000029.1, read as the reverse complement.
ACGGTCGCAGCCATGACTGTGTTCTTAATCCTTGGCCATGGTCAGAACTGGCACTTCGGCGCTGGATGGGCGACGCGAGCCGCGCCGTTGGCGGTGCTCTCGGTCCTTGCCGTGTATCTGCTCGGCACGTTTCGGCATGTCGTCGAGGAAGCCACGATCCGAAGCCAGGTGAAGTCTGCGCTCGAGGAAGGACTGAAGCACCTGCCCGGGACGCGGATCATCGAGGTCCGTCTGCTTCGGGAGCAAGGGCGCCAGATCGTCTTCGCGGTGGCGCGTTCGCCCACTCGCATCTCCAACGACGTCGTCGCCGCTCTCGATTCGGCCGTGGACCGCAGCGCTGGACGGGATATCACGCTGTATCTGCGGACGGTTCTTGTCGAGGAACAGAGCCGTGAGGGGATCGCCCTATCCCCGCAGTCCGCCAAGGCGTTACCCACCAAGTAGCAGCGGGGCATCAGGGCGCGCAATTTGCTCGCTCAAATGACTTTGGTCTCAATGTTCGCGTTGCCCCTTCCAAACGAGCCGAAAGACACGCTCGAAATCACGTTCACCAATACGGTGATCGAGTTGATGCCGAGCGCCGGCGACACCACGGCCATATGACTTCCAATTTGCGCTGCGCCTCGCGCTCGAGACGCCTGGAATTGGGCGCCTTGTGAGCGCGAACGAGTTCCCTGTGCTTATCGGACAGCGGTAATCGCATCATGCCCCGACATATGACGGGCGGCACATCTCGACCGGCAGACGGATCCCGTGAGTGTGCAACCGGTGCTGGCATGCCTCTCGGCCAGACAGGCGGCAAGTCGAAGTCGCTGCCGAACGGATCGCGCGGTACGCTCAGCAAGATGTTATTCGGCGCTGATGTCCTCTGCCATGCCACATGCTCTGCCGCGGTCGAAGCCATCGCCCGCACTTTCGGACGCGTCATGCGCGCTGCTCTGTGCGCATAAGCAATCTCCGCCGTATATGCCGTAAATTCTTCCAGATCGTCGGCATTCTCGCCCCAGAACATCAGCGGCAGATAATCATCGGCAAATCTGGCCAAGGCCTTTGGCGGTTGTCCCGCTTGATCGATCGAATAGCACAGATCCGGAGTGTGCACGATAACGGTGTGGTTGCTCTTCGTGCGCAGGCCGTAGAGATAAGGGATGCGCAGATGACGATAGCGTCCGGGAAGCTTCTGTGTGACGCAGCGGACGACGACATCCAGCGTCAACGTCTCATCGTCCACTTTTGTCTCGGTCACGACGCGGTAGTAGCCGACGTCGTCGTACTTGGGATGCGCGGGATCGATAGGGAATAAGGCCGTCTCGATGCGGTGGTAGAGCAGTGAACCGAGAGACCCGTAAAAGGGCAGCGGAAACGCCAGTGCTCCGCCAATCAGCGCTGCAATCAAAACAATGGCCACATGTTTGGATCGCTTCACCATACCCCCAAGACGTCGTTGTGCCTGACCCGTGTCGCGTGCTTCGAATTGGCCAGCGGTAGATATATCCCTCAGCTGCGCCCTGACACGAATTTCCACGCTCGAGGCCTCGATGCGTGCAAAGCAATGATCGCTGCCCCCCACATCACATGCGCGCCACCAGCCGATCCAGGATGGCGTCGGGGAGGGTGCGCTTGAGGATCGCGGCGCCTTGGGTGAGCAAGCCGATGCGATAGCGCGCCTTGGGCCGTGGCGATTCCAGCGCATGCACCAGCTTCGCCACCACCGCCTCGGGGCCGAGCTTGAAGCGGTTCTGCCCCCCTGCCTCCATCTCCTTGATGCGCCGTTCGTAGTAAGCGCGATGCGGCGACGTGCCGGCCTGCACGTGGGTTCGGAACTTGGCGATGGCCGTGGCCATGAACTCGGACTCGATCGGTCCCGGCTCCAGCAGCGACACATGAATGCCGGCGGGTTTCAGCTCGACTCGGAGTGCGTCCGACATAGCTTCGAGCGCAAACTTCGAGGCGCAATAGGCGCCGCGATAGGGCCCCGACACGAACCCCAGCACCGACGAGCACATGACGATGCGGCCATGGCCCTGAGCGCGCATGGCCGGTACCAGCCGCCGCGTCAGGTCGTGGGCGGCGATGACATTGACCTCGAGATGATCGCGCAGGACTTCGGCGGTGGTGTCCTCCATGGCCCCGACAATGCCATAGGCGGCATTGTTGTAGAGGGCATCGAGGCGACCGCCGGTTTTCTCCAGCGTGAGGTCCGCCGCTTTGGCGATGGACGCTGAATCCGACAATTCCAGCGGAATGGTTTCGAGCTTCTCCGCGCCGGCCAGCCGCTCCAGATCGGCGGGCTTGCGCGCCGTCGCCAGCACCCGCCAGCCTCGCCCCTTGAGCGTGCGCGCCGCCGCCAACCCGATGCCGGTCGAGCAGCCCGTAATCAGGATCGTTCGTTGCCCCGTCGCCATGTCACCCGCCCACCCTTCTGATTCCGCTGCACGCCCGTGAGATGCAGGTCTCCCATCATCCCGGTCAAGACGGCGCCCGTCATTCTTTGCGCCTTCAGGTGTCCACCCGGCCCCGGCGCGTGTGCCCGCGTCGTCCAGCCAGACAGAGTGTGGCGTTGTTGCCGAGAGCGTGGGCGATCAGCGCTGCCGGGCCAGCATCTCGAAGGCCAGCAACCAGTCGACCTGGGTGCTCATCTCAGGCACGCCGGTGCCGCGCGCGACTGAAATCAGATCGCAGGCCGCGTGCGCGTTCATGCCATGGCGGATAAGGATGCTGGCGATCATCAGGGGCGAGCGGCCGAGGCCGGCATAGCAATGCGCGGCGACGCCTTGGCCGGCGGCGAGGCGCGGCTTGATGGTCGCAACCAGGGCCTCGACGGGTGCGACGGCACTGGGAATGCCATGGTCGAGAATGGGCAGATGGAAGAACTCGATGCCGGCCGCCTGACAGCGTGCCGTCTGATCCTCGAGGCCGACGGAGGCGGCTTCCTCCGCTTCCAGCATGCTGATCAGCACATCGACGCCGGCTTCTTTCAATTCGGCGAAGTTGCGCGCTTCACGCGGTCGCGAGACGACGGCAAGGCGGCCGATGTGCGGGGCGTCGACCCAGTAGAGGCGTGGCGGTGGCATGGTCGTTCCTCCAACACGGTCTTCTGGATCGACGCCAGCGCGTCGGGGGATTTACTCCGCGGCTTTGCGCATGGCCGGCGCGTACTTCTCGCGGGCCGGCGGCCAGGTCTTCGGGTTGGTGCGGGCGTACTGCGGCACCATCGGCGTCTCGACGCCCAGGCGCCAAGCGGCGTGCCAGCCCCAGCGGGGGTCATCCATGAAGGCGCGGGCGATGGCGATCATGTCGGCCTTGTCGTCGGCGATGATGCCCTCGGCTTGCTCAGCCTCGGTGATCAAGCCGACGGCCATGACCGGCATGCCGGTCGCCTTCTTGATGGCGGTCGCGTAGGGCACCTGATAGCCCGGCATCAGCTGGATCTTCTGGTTGTAGGCATTGCCGCCCGAGGAGACGTCCATGAAGTCGCAGCCGATGGCCTTGAGACCGTGCGCAAAGCCGATCGAATCCTCGATGGTGATGCCGCCCTCGACCCATTCGACGGCCGAAATGCGGATGCCAAGCGGCTTGGCGGCCGGCCAGACCGAGCGAACCGCGGCCATCAGCTCGAGCGGCAAGCGGACGCGGTTCTCGAGGTTGCCACCATACTTGTCGGTGCGCGTGTTAGAGATCGGCGACAGGAACTGGTTGAGCAGGTAGCCGTGGGCGCCGTGCAGCTCGATCAGATCAAAGCCGATGCGGTCGGCGCGACGGGCGGCCTGCACGAAGGCTTCCTTCAAGCGCTCGATCTCGTCCAGCGTCATCGAAGCGGGCGTGTGCCAGGCGGGATCGAACGGCAGAGCGGAAGCCGATTTGGTCTGCCAGGCGCCCTCGGTGAGCGGCGTGCCGCCTTCCCAGGGCCGCTTGACGGAGGCCTTGCGGCCGGCATGGCCAAGCTGGATGCCGAGCTTGGCGGTGCCGTATTTGCGGCAGCTGTCCATGACCCGCTTCATGGCGGATTCGTTGGCGTCGTTTTCAAGGGCGGTGCAGCCGTGGCTGATGCGGCCGGCCAGTTCGACGCCCGTGGCTTCGACGATCAGCAGGCCGGCGCCGGAGTTGGCCAGCGAGCCCAGATGCAGCATGTGCCAGTCGGTCATGCTGCCATTGTCGGCCGAATACTGGCACATAGGCGCCACCACGAGGCGGTTCGACAGCTCGAGGCCGCCCAACTTGATCGGTGAGAACAGGCGGCTGGTGTGGGTCGCAGTGGTCATAGTCGGGGCTTCCTCGAGGATGGACACAAGTGGTCGATCATGGTGGGAGAATGGGTCGGGGAAGCTCATAGCACGACTGACCGGGGCCAGATCAACTCTTGCCTTGTCGCGGCGGTATGGATGACTGTCGTTCGAACAGGGTCGATGGGCGCGGGCAGTGAACGAAGGAAGCGGTGATGCTGGAAATTGTTGTCGCAATTCTCGCCGTGCTGGCTTTGGTGATCGTTGGCATCCTGCTGCTGGCGTCGCGGCGGCCGGACAGCTTTCACACGCAGCGATCGTTAACGATCGCAGCGCCTGCCGAGCGGCTTTATGGCGAGATCGCCGAGCTCAAGGCGATGAACACCTGGAACCCATTTGCCTTGCGCGATCCCGCGAGCAAGATCTCTTATGAGGGGCCAGCCAGCGGTGTCGGCGCCAGGCACCGGTTCGACGGCGGTAAATCCGGGACCGGTTACGTCGAGGTCACCAAGGTTGAGCCACCCAAGGCGGTGACCATGCGGCTGGTGATGGTAAAGCCATTCAAGGCCGACAACACCGTCGAGTTCACGTTGGTGCCGGCTGGCGCGGACCAAACGACGGTGACCTGGGCGATGAGCGGCAAGCAACCGTTGCTAGCAAAATGCATGGCGATGTTCATCGATTGCGACAAGATGGTGGGCCGCGAGTTCGAAACGGGCTTGGCCGGACTCAAGGCCAAGGTGGAGGGGCGCTGAGCATGACACGCCTCGCGCGCAGCATGGCGCAGATCAAGCCAGCCTATGACGCGGTGGTGGTCGGTTCGGGCTATGGCGGCGGCGTAGCGGCGGCGCGGCTGGCGCGGGCGGGGCTGAAGGTGTGCCTACTGGAGCGCGGGCGCGAGGTGCTGACCGGAGAGTTTCCGTCACGGTTTCCGGAAATCAGCCGCGAATTCCAAGTAACCGGTGCGCGGGTGAAGACCGGCTCGCAGACAGCGCTGTACGACGTGCGACTCGGTGAGGATATGCATGTGCTGGTCGGTTGCGGACTTGGTGGCGGGTCATTGATCAATGCCGGCGTGGCGCTGCGGCCGGATCCGCGGGTGTTTCGCGACGCCGTGTGGCCGGGGCAGATCCTGCAGGATGGGCTGATCGAGGAGGGCTATGCGCGGGCGCGGCGCTGGCTGCGACCGGCACAGCATGCGGGGGCCAACGAGCTGCCACGGTTCAAGGCGCTCGATGCAGCGGCCCCGGCATTGGGTGTCAAAGCCATCAATCCACCATCGGCGGTGAGCTTCGAGGCCAACGTCAATCCGGCCGGCATCGCGCAACCAGCATGCACGCTGTGCGGCGATTGCTGCGCGGGCTGCAATGTCGGCGCCAAGAACACGGTGGCGCTGACCTATCTGCCAGCCGCTGTACGGGCGGGTGCCGAAATCTTCACCGAAGTGAAGGTCAGTACGGTGACGCGGGGTGCGGGCGGCGGGTGGTCGGTCGAGATCGCGCCGGTGGCGGCGGCTGGCGTGGCGGCAGGCGGCCTGTCAGTCTCGGCACGTATTGTCGTATTGGCGGCGGGCACGCTGGGGTCGACGGAAATTTTGTTGCGGTCGCAGGCAAGGGGCCTCGCTGTGAGTGACCGGGTCGGCCAGCGCTTCTCGGCCAACGGCGACATCATCGCGTTCGGCTATGGCAGCAAGACAGTGGTCAACGCCATCGGCGTCGGGCATCCAGCGAAGGTCGAGGGCATTACCATCGGTGCCGCGGTAGCGGGGCAGCTCGACATCACGGACGCGGACGATCTCGAACGCGAAATGCACATCCAGGAGGGGGCGCTGCCTTCGGCGTTGGCGCCGGCACTGCCAGTGATGTTCCTGCCCAACGGACGCTTGCTTGGGGCGCTGCAGAGCCTAGTGTCCGGCGTCTACAAGGGTCCGTTCGCGTCGCTGCAGACGTTCTTTGCGGTGTCGCATGATCGGGCCGCGGGGCAGCTGCGGCTGGAGGGTGAGAAACTGGTGCTCAGTTGGCCGGGGGCGCGCGATGAACCCGTGTTCCAGCGGCTGGACAAAGCCCTGGCGACGCTCGTGGAGCGCAATGGCGGCTCCTACGTGCAGAACCCGCTGGCGGGAACGGTGATGGGTCGGCAGCCGGCGACGGCGCATCCGCTGGGTGGCTGCGGCATGGGGCAGAGCCATGCCGATGGCGTCGTCGATCACATGGGCCGCGTATTCGACCCGGCCAAGGGCGCGGACCAAGGTGCCGTGCATGACGGGCTCTATGTCATCGACGGGTCGATCATTCCGCGGTCGCTCGGGGTGAACCCGCTGCTGACCATTACGGCGCTGGCCGAACGGGCCTTGCTGCACATGGGACGCGAGCGCGGCTTCGACACGACCGAGGCAGCAGCATGGAGCGGGCCCGGCCGGGCGCCGCAGGCGGTTGGCGCAAGCGCATGATGGTCCGCCCTGAGCTTGCTGATGCAAGCTATGGGTGCACACGACCAGCAGAAACTCTGTCGACCAATATTGTATGGCGCGGGCCCCTGGCGTCCTTGCCGGTCTGCCTGCGCCAGTGTTACCGTTCAGGCTGGTCGGGATTGGTGCGTGTCATGGCGGTGTATATGATGGATTTTCGTGTTCTCAAATTAATGTCGGGACGCAATCTGGCCGCGGTGGCAGGACTGCTATTGAGCTTCCTCCTGGTCATCGGCACAGCGGCGGCGCAATCAACCCGAACCAGCAGCGATGGCGTCGTCCGCATCATCACGGTGGCGCAGTTCGCGCCGGCCCCGGGCGCGCCAGCGACGACACCAGCACAGCAGCGGCCGGCAACGCCCCCCGCACAGCCTGGCCAACCCGCCCCGCCGCAACAGGGTGATCCCAATCGGGCAATCGGCACCGGCACCGGCTTCATCGTCAGCGGCCGGCGGCTGGTCATCACCAACAATCACGTTGTTAACCTCACCCGCGTACAGGGCAACCAGCGCGTGCGGCCACAGCAAGCCGGCTATGGCATTGCGGTGCTGCGCGCCGGCCAACCCGTGATTATTACCGCGCGGTTGCGGGCCGTACTGCCGGAGAAGGATCTGGCCTTGCTGGAGGCTGAGGAGGATCTGCCAGGCAGCGCGGTCACGGTCGCTGATTACGAGTCCGAACGCGATATCGATGTCGAGGCCGTCGGTTTTCCGGGCATCGCCGATATCGCCGTCGACTTGTCCACCAATCGCATGGGCAACATCGATCGCGCCCAGCTGGAGCCGTTCAAGACGCAGGGGCGCATTCAGCGCACGTTCGATGTCAGCGGCCTCGTGATCGACGGCAATGCCCTGACCGCGCGCGTCGTGCTGCATACGGCCTCGATCTCCGGCGGCAACAGCGGCGGGCCGCTGTTCAATCGCTGCCGCCAGGTGGTGGGCGTCAATACCTTCACGCCGGCAGCAGCCACCGTCGGCACCACCTTCAATCACTCGGTCGCGTCGCAGGAAGTGGTGCGTTTCCTGCGTGCCCAGAATGTGTCGCCGACCATTGCCAGCCGGTTCTGTGCATTACCGGGCAGCTTCTCGGATTATCTTAACCTGCAAACGGCGCTGGCCTTCGCCGCCGTGCTGCTTGGGTTGGCGGCATTGGTGATCGCCAAGCAGCGGCCGCAGGTGATCCAGCAGACCGTCAGCCGGGTGCAGAACACGTTCTCACGCGTCAATCGCAATCAGCCGGGGAGCGGTGGTTCAGGCTCCGGGCCCGGGGCGGCAGCGCCACGCACGCCCGATCCAGCACCTCAACAACCGAGACCTGTGGCAGCGACAGCCGCGGCCCCTGCGGCCGGCCCGCGGCGGGCCATCAACCCGGCCGGACCGGTGGTTCGACTGGTACCGACGTCAGGAGGCGCCGCGCTTGAGATTGCCATGAACCGGCTGACAGGCGGGCAAGCGATCATCGTCGGGCGCAGCCTAGAGTTGATGCAGGAAAAAGACCCGCACGACCATCCGATCGTGATCAACGACAAGACGGTGTCGCGGCGCCATGCACGGTTAACGCTGGATGACCGCAATCGCCTCGTCGTCGAGGATCTGGAGTCCTCGGCGGGCACCTTCAAGGGCAGCCAGAAAATCACCACGGCCAGCTTCGTGCACGGCGAAGAAGTGAAGTTTGGCAGCGCCGCCTACCGCATCGCCTTGCCAGCCAGCGGCTGATCGACAGGGCTGCCGCTGGAAGCCCTACCGCCGACGGCCCCGGGCCTTGTCAACAGTACAGAACCGCCGCCGGGCTCAGTTCCGGCGGCGTTATCATTTCTTTTCATCCACTTAGCCATATCCATCGATTACGCATAGCAGCTCCGCGGGTGGACGCAGCGACAGTGATGGATTTCATAACCACGACTATGGTATCTGAAGTGATGGTAGCCGGGGTTACGACTGACTTGAGGACAGCGCAGTGTCGGATCACGACGAACGCTATTTCGGATGGTTGACTGCGGACGTCTCGCGGCTGATGCGGACGATCTTTGATCGCCGTGTGCGCCAGCTTGGCCTGACGCGCCCGCAGTGGCAGGCCATCGTGCGCTTGAAGCGACGGCCCGGCGCCAGCCAGTCGGAACTGGCCGATATGATGGAAATCGAGAAGGCACCGGCTGGCCGCATCGTCGATCGCATGGTCGAAAAGGGCTGGATCGAGCGCCGTCCCGACCCCAGCGACCGGCGCATCAACAGAATCTACCTGACCGAGCTTGGCGAGCGCGTGCATGCCACGATCTGGCCGATCTCGGAAGCGACCGTGGCCGATGCCCTGTCCGACCTCTCGGAAGCGGACAAGGATAGGTTGACCCGCCTCTTGTCACGCGTCAAAGCGCGGCTTGTGGACATCGCCGAAAGTGATCCTAGCCCCGAAATCATGTGGTCCGACGAGATGGCCGGAGAGGCCGTCGAGCCTGAGACCAGTCCCCGCAACCCCACCATTCAACCCGTGTGAGCCGGCCCATGCGATTGCTGAGACCCCTGTTGCTCGTCGCCGTACCTGCCGCCGCGATCGCCGGAGCCGCGCTCTGGTGGCTATGGGGCGGCCGCTACATCGCGACCGAGAACGCCTACGTGAAAGCCGATATCGTGCAGGTCTCGTCGGAGGTGGCTGGTCGCATCATCGAGGTCAACACACGTGACCACGGCAGCGTCAAAGCCGGCGACGTGCTGCTGAAAATCGATCCTGAGCCCTACGCCATTGCGCTCGCCAAGGCCGAGGCCGAACTCGATCAGACGCGCGCCATGGTCGCGAGCTTCCGCGCCCAGCATGCCGAAGCCATGGCCGAGCTGAAAGAGGCCCAGACCAAGATCTCGTTCTTCGATGCCCAGCTGGCACGGCAGAAGCAGCTCTCGGTGAAGGGCGTGGGCGCCGCGTTCCGCTTCGAGGAAGCTGACAGCAATGCCGGCGCCGCGCGCGATCGCGTGGTGGTGGCACAACAGAAGATTCAGCGCTCGCTGGCCAATCTCGGTGGTGATCCGAACATCGCGACCGAACGGCATCCGCTGGTGCGTGAGAAGCAGGCGCAGCGCGATCGCGCCAAGCTCGAGCTGGAGCGGACCGTGCTGCGGGCGCCGATTGGCGGTCTCGCGGTCAATGTCAAGCTGCTGCCCGGCGAGCAGGTGAAATCGGCAACGCCGCTGTTTGCCATCGTCAGCGATACGCGGCCGTGGGTGGAAGCCAACTTCAAGGAGACCGAACTCACCCACGTGCGTCCGGGCCTGAGTGCGACCATCGTGCTGGATATCTATCCGGATGTGGTGTGGCAGGCGGAGATCGAGAGCATCAGCCCGGCGACAGGTGCGGAGTTCGCTTTGCTGCCGCCGCAGAATGCTTCCGGCAACTGGGTCAAGGTGGTGCAGCGCTTGCCGGTCAAGCTCAAGCTGGTGCCGCGCGAGGGCAACGATCTGCCCTTGCGCGCCGGCATGACGGCGACGGTGAAAGTCGACACCAAGCGCGAACGCTCGCTCAGCCAGATTTTCGGTGGCGGCACGTTTGCCTCGCCCTTGAAAAAGTGATGGCCTGACGCATCCTGCGATCTGACTTGAGAAACGGGGCGATACCACATGCGGTATCGCCCCGTTTGGCATTGCGGTTGCTACAGGTGTCGGCTTGAAGCCGCAGCCTCAGGCCGGCTTGATGGCGATAGCGATCAACTCATCCAAGGTGAAGCCAAGCTTGTTGTCGGCGTTGGGATTAGGGCCAGGCTTCAAGAACGCCTTCAAGGCCGGCGACGCGTCATCGAGCATGGACTTGAGGCGCGGCACGGTCTCGGCCGGCACGTTCATGGTCTTCACCCAGCTGGCGAAGTCCATGGCTTTGGCCGCGTGCTCGCGATGCTTGAGTTGGAAACCCGTATCCTCGATCAGCTCCAGCCATTCCGCTGTCGGCAAGGCGCGGCCGTGCGAGGGATCGCGGATCTTCTCGAAGGCGTTGTAGGCGACGGCTGCATCGCGCAACTCGGCCTTGGAGAACCCTGGCGTCGTTTCCGGATCGGGAGACGTATTGTCGACGAGCGCAAATGTGCCGCCTGGTTTCAGCACGCGATAGGATTCGGCCAGGAACATCGCGATATCGGGGAAGTGGTGGGGAGCGATGCGGCACGTGACGAGATCGAAACTGGCATCCGCGAAGGGCAGGCTCTCGGCATCCGCAATGGCCGTCTCCATATTGGTGAAGCCCTTTTCGACGGCGAGCTTTTTCACCTGCTCCAACATCTCCGGCGTCAGGTCGCTGGCGACGACGCGGGCCACGTGGGGCGCGAACGCTGCAGCCGTGTGGCCGGCGCCGGTTGCGACATCGAGGGCATGCCAATCCTTGGCCGGCTGCACCAGTTCCACCAGACGCGCGAGACTGGCGCCCTTGGCGTGGACGGTGGAGGTCAGATAGTTGGCGGCATTGGCGCCGAACTGCTGCTGGACGAGCGATTTGGACATGCATGGCTCCAAACTGAATGCGGGCGAAAGACGTTGTTGGGAACGGTTCCTATCACGCGATCAGGGCATATGTCCCGGTCGCAAATGCAGCCGGCTTGTCGCTATCGGTCGCGCGAATCTCGCACGTGCAGAAGGCCAAAGTCTTGCCGAGCCGCATGACCTTGGCCTCCAGCAACGCATCGACCGCCGCAATCGGCCGCATGAAGTTGATGGTCATGTCGACCGTGGTCAGCGGACGCAAGCTGCCCATGGCGGACGCCAAGGCGATGACCATGGCCGTATCAGCGCCGGAAGCCAGCGCCTGGCCGCACAGAATGCCGCCGACACGACAGAGCTGCGGGTTGGCGGGAATGCGCAGCGTTGCACCTTGCGCAGACACAGCGTCCGGCTTGATGCCGAGGGCCAGCACCCAATGGGCGAAATTGTCGGCCAAGGTCTTGGCGGCATCATCAACTGTGAAGGATGTCATCGTAGGAGCGCCTTGAGTAACGTGCAGCTGAAACCGGGGGCATCAATCGGCCAAGGCCTTGATGGCGGCGGTGGTGCCGCCGCTCTGGTGCGGGATCTTGGCCGCGGTCAGGGCCAGCTCCACCGTCGCCAGCGCGCCGAGCAGCATGGGCTCGTTGAGATCGCCCATATGGCCGATGCGAAAGACACGGCCAGCCAGGGGACCAAGGCCGCCGCCGAGGGAGAGATTGAAGCGCTGCAAGGCCACCTTGCGCAGCGCGTTGGTGTCGTGGCCGTCGGGGACCATGATGGCGGAGACGGAGTCTGAGGCGCGCGATGGATCGGCGGGCAACAATTCGATGCCCTTCACGACGCCGGAGATGCCTTTCTCCCCGATGGTGGCGCCACTCTTGGCGCCATTGCCCCAATGGGCGACGGCAGCGCGCACGGCGCGGGCCAAGCGGGTGTGACGGGCGATCGCTGCATCCAGGCCTTCCTCGAGCAGCATCCGCACCGATTCATCGAGACCAAAGAACAGGTGCACCGGCGTGGTGCCGGGAAAGCGCTGCGGCTTGTGCGTCAGCATGTCTTTCCAATTCCAGTAGCTGCGCCGCGTGCCACCTTTCTCAGAGATGGCCATGGCCTTGTCGCTGATGCCGGTGAAGGCGAGGCCCGTCGTCATCATCAGACCCTTCTGGCTGCCACCGACGACGATGTCGACGCCCCAGTCGTCCATGCGGAAATCGAGGGAGGCCAGCGACGAGATGGTGTCGACCAACAACAGCGCCGGGTGACGCGCCGCATCTAGCACCGTGCGGACCTGATCGATGGGCAGCGCGACCCCGGTGGAGGTTTCATTGTGGACGACAAGGACGCCCTTGAGCTTGTGGCCGCTGTCACCCTTGAGGCGATCGGTTAGGGCGGCCATGTCGACGCCGCGCCGCCAGTCACATCCGATCGTCTCGATCTCCAGGCCGAGTTGCGTCGCCATATCGCCCCAGGAGGCCGAGAAGCGACCCGATTCCAGCAACAGCAGTTTGTCGCCGGGCTGGAACAGGTTGACCAGGGCTGCTTCCCAGGCGCCGTGCCCGTTGGAGGCGTACATCAGGAGCTGCTGCTTGGTGCGCAAGACGGTTTTGATGTTGGCATGGGTGCGGGCGAGGATGGGCAGGAACTCCTCGGAAAAGAAGTCGAGCGCCGGTCGGTTCATGGCGTTCAGAACCCGGTCCGGGATGTTGGTCGGGCCCGGATTGAAAAAGAACTGACGCCCGCGTGGCGCGGCATTGCTACCCGAAGTGCCTGATGACATGGATGGATCCTCGCTGGTTCAGCCGCGATTATGGGCGGCTTGACGAGCAAGGACAACCGGACGCAGGCGTGGCGGTGCCAGCAGGCTGTGACTTGACCGCGGCTCGGTTCTGCCGCAGAGCCTCCCCCATGACCACAGAGCTTCTGCGCCTCGAGAACATCCACCTGACCTTCGGCGGCACGCCCCTGCTGACCGGCGCCGGCATCAGTGTCACCAGCGGTGATCGCGTCTGCCTGGTCGGCCGCAACGGCTCCGGCAAGTCGACGCTGCTGCGCATCGCAGCCGGCCTCATGGACTGCGACAGCGGCGAGCGGTTCGCGCATCCCGGCGCCCGCATCGTGTATCTGCCACAGGAGCCCGACATGACGGGGTTTGCGACCGTCATGGACTATGTCGAAGCTGGTCTCGGGCCGGCCGACGATGCCTACCGGGGCCGCGCCATTCTGGGCGTGCTGGGCCTGACCGGAGATGAAGATCCAACGGCCCTATCGGGCGGCGAAGCCCGACGCGCGGCGATTGCGCGGGCACTGGCCAGCGATCCGGATGTGCTGCTGATCGACGAGCCGACCAACCATCTCGATCTGCCGGCCATCGAGTGGCTGGAGAAAGAGTTGGCGGGGCTCAACGCGGCGCTGGTCATCATCTCGCATGACCGGCGCTTCCTTGAACGGCTGTCGCGGACCACGGTGTGGCTCGATCGCGGGCGCACGCACCGGCTGGATCGCGGCTTTGCCGGCTTCGAGGCCTGGCGCGACGACATGATCGAGCAGGAGGAGTTCGAGCGTCACAAGCTCGACCGCAAGATCGAGCGCGAGAACCAGTGGATGCATGGCGGCGTCACCGGGCGGCGCAAACGCAACGTCAAGCGCGTGGCCAATCTGCAGGCGCTGCGTCAGCAACGCCGCGATCACTGGCAGGTGCAGGGCAACGTGCGCATGGAGACGCAAGAGGCGAACCAATCGGGCAAGCGCGTTGTCGAGGTGAAGGGGCTGACCAAGGCCTTTGACGGCCGCACGGTCGTCGATGCGTTGGATCTGCGCATCATGCGCGGCGACCGGCTCGGCATCATCGGTCCGAACGGCGCCGGCAAGACGACGCTGATCAATCTGCTGACAGGGGCCCTCACGCCGGACAGTGGCACGGTAAAGCTCGGGACGGGACTCGAGACAGTGACGCTCGACCAGAGACGCGAGGATCTCAATCCCGAGTGGACGGTGGCCGACGCATTGACGGGCGGGCGCGGCGATCAAGTCGTGATCGGCGGCAAGGCGCGGCATGTGGCCAGCTACATGAAGGACTTTCTGTTTGCGCCGGAGCAGACGCGATCGCCGCTCAAGGTGCTGTCGGGCGGCGAGCGCGGGCGGTTGATGCTGGCGCGCGCCTTGGCGAAGTCGTCGAACCTGCTCATCCTGGACGAGCCGACCAACGATCTCGATTTGGAAACGCTGGATCTGCTGGAAGAATTGCTCGCCGACTACCAGGGCACCGTTTTGCTGGTCAGCCATGATCGCGATTTTCTCGACCGCGTCGTAACTTCGGTGGTGGCGTCCGAAGGCGATGGCCAGTGGATCGAGTATGCGGGCGGCTATGCCGACATGCTGGCGCAGCGAAAGGGGCGCGACCTGGCGCGGGGCGAGGCGGCCAAGGCGAAAGCGCGGGAGGCGGCCAAGGCTGCAGCGGACGCGGGCGGCGGGCCGGTTGGGACCGTGGCGGCGGCGCAGCCGGTGAAGAAACTATCGTTCAAGGAGAAGCACGCACTGGAGACGTTGCCGGGACGCATGGCGGCTTTCGAGACCGAGATCAAGGCGCTGCAGGCCAAACTGGCGGAGCCGGATCTTTATCGCCGCGACCCCAAGGCATTTGCCGCAGCAACCGACCGGCTGGCCAAGACGCAAGCCAGTCTGGCCGTGGCGGAAGAGCAATGGCTGGCCCTTGAACTGCGCCGCGAGCAGGTGGAAGGGAAGGGGTAGCCTCTGATGTCCCGAGTCAACCACCGTGCGCGCAGTTAGTTTTTGCCGCCTTTTGCCTTGGCAACATGTTGCATATGGATTGTGCAGAAGTGGTGTGGATTGTCCTACGACTGTGAACAGGCGTGCAACTTTGAGGGGTCAAGGTCCGCCGCCGATTGACAGTACGATGGCCCTACCCCTGACAACGAGAGCAGTCGGTCGAAGAGCGCTGTCTTGCGGTAAACGTGCGCTGGAAAGAACCTATCCGTTGATACGGGATGCGACCGTGCATCAAGTACCCCGAGAAAAGCGAAGAACCGCAGCGTACGAAGCTCGAAGGCTGTGCCTGCAAGGACGTCTTTCGCGTCCAGGACTCCATTGACCGGGCTCGTCGCCGATCGAACCCACCTATCGGGCGTCTCCCACTTTGATACCGTATGCGACAGGCACCAAAGTATGGTCCCCTTACGACCCTGCGGCCAAGTTGAGACCGGGTCCCGATCCCAGTAGCCAAGGTTGTGACGCGACAGAACAATCGCACGGATGCAAGTCTTGGCTGTTCGCCGACTCCGATCGCGGAGGGCTACGCGCGCCGCAGCCATGTACAGCCTGATCGTCACCGCCAAGATGTGCAACATCGACCCGCAAGCTTGGCTCGCCGACGTGCTCGCACGCATCGCCGAGCATCCGGCCTCGCAGCTTGACGACCTGCTACCGTGGAACTGGCGGCCGGCGAGCGCGGCGCTCAGCCTAGCCGCCTGACGATGGCCGACCCTGCGGCGCTCATCGAATGCTTGCGCCGCGCGCCACTTTCGGCAAGAAAGAAGCTGCTCGGCTGCGGCCATTTTCCTCAATTATCTGAATCGGTTGCAGGGGCCTGCAAGTTTCACAACCTATTGACCGTCGCGAAGGTGTTGGTGCCGACGTCTCCAGCCATCATCGAGCGACCCCTTGCATTGTAGCGCCGCCGGCCATTTGTCGGGACGCACAAATTCTGAGACGGGCAGCTACGCGGGCGTGACTCCAGTGCCGTTGGCGCTCAAGCTGCATCGATCACCCTTTCTGCACATGCGTCGGGTCCATGAAGAACGGTTCCCAGGTGTGGCCGTCGGGATCCTCGAAGGTGCGCTGGACCATGAAGCCGTAGTCCGCTTTCGGCCGCGGCTCCTTGCCACCGGCTTTGACGGCCTTTTCGACCATGGCGTCGACAGCCTCCTTGTTTTCGAGAGCGAGTGCGACGGCCACACTTGCGGTCTTGTGCGTGTCCGCGATCGGCTTCAAGGTGAATTGCTTCCACTTCGCGTGCGTCAGCAGCATGGCGTAGTTGTGTTCGGAGATCACCATGCACGCGGCAGTGTCGTCGGTGAACTGCGAATTGAAGGTGAAGCCGAGGGCCCTGTAGAAGGCTATCGTCTTCTTCAGGTCGCTGACGGGCAGATTGACGAACATCTTGGTCGACATGGCAGTCTCCTTGCCTGTGCCTTGTTTCGATCGGTGATTTCAGGCCTTCGGCGCCACCATCACCATCCACGCCACACCGAACTTGTCGGTCACGCCGCCGAAGCGGGCCGAGAAAAACGTCTTGCCGATCGGCATCGTCACGGTTCCTTCGGCGGCCAGCGCGTTGAAGACGCGGTCGGCGTCGGCTTCAGTCGGGACCGACAGCGCCAGCGACATGCACTGGAAGTCAAGCGGGCCTGATTTCATACCGTCCGACATCAGGATTTCGGTGCCGTGGATGCGCAGCGCCGCGTGCATGATCTTGTCGTTGAGTGCCGTCGAGACTTTGTCGGGCGGTGGCTTGTCTGGATTGTCCTTGAAGCGCAACTTCATGATTTCCTCGGCGCCAAGCTTGGCCTTGTAGTAGTCGATCGCCTCCTCGCAGCGACCGCGGAAGAACAGATACGGCTGGATCGCCGGCGCCGCACCGGAGATCGGCTTGGCGAGATCGACCAGCGGCGCAAATCCGCCGAAGATCATGCGCTTGCCGTCGAACGGCATCGGGTTCTTGGCAGGGTGCATGCGCGGATCGGCCTTGTCCGGATTCTTCATCCAGTCCTGCATCTTCGCATAGGCCACGTCGCGCGTTGCCTTGTCGGGCCATTCGATCCAAGAGAAGACGACCGTCTCGTCGTCCTTCGCCTGCACGGCCATGCGGAAGTCGGTGAGCTTGCCGGCAGGCACGTCGTCGCCCCAGCATTCGAGAATGCGCGTGGCGCCGAGGTCCATGAACACGCTGTCGCCGAGCTTGGCGTGGTCGATGAACTTCTGCTTGTTGGCGGTCGGTACCGCGATCACGAAACCGTCGATGTAGGCCATGGCGTGTCTCCTTCAGTTGCGCATCAAATGCCGATTGCGGTCATTTCGTTCCCAGCGGCAGGTTCAACTCCGTCCGCCATTGGCTGGCATCGCTGGTCGTCTCGGGGCCGACGAGGTAGCGCTCCCACAGCGTCTTGATCGGCGCGATCATGGCCGGATCGACAAGCTTGTCGCTGACCAGTCGCTTGCCGAATTCGTCCCAAGCGGAATGCAGTCCCTCATAGGGACCGCGGTAGATCGTGCGTGCGACACGTGCGGCGGGTAAACCACCGGCCTTGACGCGCCCGCTCGCAACCAGCGGCCCGCCAATTGGAAAACCAACCTCAACATCGAATTGTGATGCCGACATGGTCTGGTGATGCATGAACATCGGGCCGGCCGGCTTCTGCTTCTGGGCCGCCAATTCTGCCATGATCTCCTGGATGGCAGGCCCGACCTCCGATTGGATCTTCGCGCGCGGACACGTGAGATGAATGACAGCGGCGGTCTGCAGTTTCGAGTGCGCTATCTCCGGCGTCTCAATCATGGTGATCTCCTTCGTGCGATGTCAGCGAACAGTTAGTGACAGCACTCCGGGGCTGCTAACTTCGCTGCGCTGTACCGTTGCAGCTGTTCACTTCGGAATGTCCGGTTCGACGACGAGCGCGAGCTGCGCGAGTGACTGCTGCCAGCCGAGATAACAAGCCTCGAGCGGAATGAGCGCGGGAATGCCGGCTTGCTCGATGTGGATCTCGGTGCCGACAGAGACCGCCTTCAGCATCACGGTCACGTCCATGACGCCCGGCAGGTTCGGATCGTCGAACTTATCCGTGTACCGAAGCCGCTCATGAGGCACGAGTTCCAGGTATTCGCCGCCGAATGCGTGACTGTGACCCGTGGTGAAATTCGTGAACGACATCCGGAAGGTGCCGCCAACTTTGGCGTCCATGTGATGCACTTTGCACGTGAAGCCGTACGGCGGTAACCACTTGGCCATCGCATCCGCATCAAGGAAGGCGCGGTAAGCCTTCTCGGGCTTGGCCGCCAGCACACGGTGCAGGCGAACGGTACCAGTTGTGGCGCTTGCAGGAGGATTCGATGTCTTGGCTTTACTCATGATGTGTCTCCTGGGTTCTTCGTATGTCGTCTCCCCCCGAGGACGTCCGTGCCGCCGACACTCCGACATCCATGGCAAACTTTTTTCGACTCGCCCGTCTATGTCGGCCTGGTGCGCAGCCGGCCCTCGTAATCGCCCTTTCCGAGAGGGACGCCCCGTGTGCGCAGGATGCCGTAGGCGGTGACGGCGTGGAAATAGAAGTTTGGTAGGGAGTAGGTCAGGAGGAAAGTCTCTGACGTGAGAGCAAACCTCTCAGGGGCCCATGTCGATGTGGAAGCATTATCCTTGTCAACCGGTCGAAAGAGGTCAATGTCCAGGTGCTTCCCCGACCAGCTATTGACCTCGTCGCGGGTGAACGCCTCCAGTGCCGTCACCGCCTGGCTGACCATAGCTCTTAAGTCGGTGAAGGGTATCGCTCCCACCAGAGGGGGTGAAGCGAACACGCCCGTCTTCACGGCGTCCAGCCCCCACACGGAATGATTCTTCAGGCTTTCGATCTGGAAATGGAGTGGCGCCATGTCGGGGTAGAGGCGGGCGGTAACGAAGTCGTCCGGGTCGCCGCCGGTTTCGACGCAATGCCTGGCCGCGCGGTCGAGACAGCCTCCGACGGCCCTTGCGGTCTGCAGGAAAGTCGGAACGCTGAGGTCGTAGAGAGAAATCGCCATCGGTTGCTCCTTGCTTGAATTGGCCTCCGTTTGTCTAACGGCCCCCGGGCAGTCGCGGAGGACAGAGCACCAAAGTCGGCGTCGTCGTCGATCCGGTAGAGGGCTGTGTCGCTCGTTTCTACCCCGCCAATCGGTCGATCTGCTTACGTATATGCGCCGCCTCTGCCGGCGTGTTGGCGAGTGCGATGGCGCGATCGAAGGCGATGCGTGCTTCGTCCGTGCGACCGAGCTCTTGCAGGAATGCGCCGCGCGCGCCATGGAAATAGAAGTAGCTGCCGAGCTTGTTGACAAGCGGCTCGATCATCGCGAGCGCCGCTTCCGGTCCGCGTGCCTTGGATACCGCGACGGCGCGATTGAGTGTGATCACAGGCGAAGGTTGCATGCGTTCCAGCGTGCCGTAGAGCAATTCGATCTCGGACCAATCGGTGTCGGCGAATCTCTTCGCGCGTGCGTGCAGCGCTGCGATGGCCGCCTGCACTTGATAGGGCCCAGGACGGCGATGCCGCACGGCCTTGTCGATCAATGCCAAACCCTCGGCGATCTGCTTTGCATTCCAGCGCGTGCGGTCCTGGTCCTCCAGCAACACGATTGCGCCACCGGCATCGAACCGAGCGTCTGCGCGGGCGTGCTGCAACAACAGCAACGCCGCGAGGCCCATGATCTCCGGCTCGGTCGGATAGAGCCCGAGCAGCAAACGAGCGAGCCGAATTGCCTCGCTGCACAACGGCGCCTTGGCACCCTGCTCCGCAACGTTCGTCGTGTAGCCCTCGTTGAAGACGAGGTAAATCATGGCTGCTATTGTCGTCACGCGCTCGGCGCGCTCTACTGCACCCGGCGTTTCGAATGGGACATGAGCACTCGCAACGCGAGCCTTGGCGCGTGTGATGCGCTGCTCCATGGCGGCCTCGCTGACGAGGAACGCGCGCGCGATCTGCTTGACGCTGAGGCCGGAGACGATGCGCAGCGCAAGCGCGATTTGCTGCGTCGCCGGCAGTTCCGGATGACAACAGATGAACAGCAGCCTCAGGATGTCGTCGCGGTAATCGGCGGCATCAATGCGCTCGGCGGCGGTCGCCTCTGCATCCGAGAGATCCGACAGCAGTTCCTCGGGCGGCAGCGGGTCCTGCTTCTTGGTGCGGCGGACGGCATCGATGCCGGCGTTCTTGCCGACCATGATCAGCCAGGCTGCGGCGTCGCGCGGCGGACCGTTCTTCGGCCAGGATTTTAGCGCGCGCAGCGAGGCCTCCTGAAACGCCTCCTCCGCCGCATCGAGATTGCGGAAATAGCGCAGCAACGCCGCTATCGCCTGCGGACGCGCGGCCATCAGCACGCTACCGATCCAGGCGGTGTCGGTCATGACGATGATTTCTGGGCTGAGGGCGGGGCATCAAAAAACACGCCGACGGGCCGGATCTCATAGGCCCCGCCGGGATTGGCCGCACCGAGCTCACGCGTGATCGCGAGGGCCTCGTCGAGGTCCTTGCAGTCGACAATGTAGAAGCCGAGCAATTGCTCCTTCGTCTCGGCGAACGGCCCATCGACGACCAGCGCCGGCTCGCGATCCTTGCGCAAGGTCGTGGCGGCCGTGGTCGGCAACAGGCGCGCGACGGGTCCGAGCTTGCCCTGCTTCGTGAGTTTCTCCATGACCACGCCGAGCTTGGCCATGACAGCGTCGTCCTCCTCCTTCGACCAGGCGCAGGTGACCTTCTCGTCGTGATAGCAGAGGATGGCGTATTGCATGGATCAGGCTCCGATCATTCGATAGCGATTGGGCTTTGGTGTTTGCCAGCTACAGCGACTCTGCATGGCGCGCGAATCGGTTCAGGATCGCCTGCCAACCGTCACGCTGCTGCTCCTGCGAGTGCGTCGGCTCGCTGTCGAACGTCACGCGCACCACGACAACGTTCTTGTCGGGCGTAAACTCAACTGTCGCCGCCCGATCGCCGAACGAATACTCTATGCGTTTCTGGTCCACGATGTTCGTGTAGGTGCCAGCAAAGTCGAAGCCCACGCTGCCGTCCTTGGCCTCCATGCGTGAGCTGAATTGGCCACCGATCCGAAGATCGCTTGTCGCGCGTGGGCAGTGCCAGTCGTCGGACGCGGCGTTCCATTTGGTAATGTGCTCGGGCGTGGTATAGGCGCGCCAGACTGTGTCGACGGGTGCCTTGACCTGTGTTTCAACGGTAATCTTCATGGCTCACCCCTTGCTCTCTTGATGGTTCATGTGTCGCTATCGGGCTTCGATGCAGGCGACGTGGTACGCTCGGAATGCGGAGCACTCGTGATGGCTTCAAAGCGCAATCGCCAATCGCCTGAGATCATCGCCGATCGCCGTCGCCCATGAGGCAGCGATCATGCCTCAAGGACGAATGCGGCGTGCCGAAGTCGACACTGCATTTCAAGATTTTTTTGCGCCTCCAGCAACTCATTGCCGGGTAGGCCGAAGCCAGCAGTTGACTCTGGAAAGAGCAGGGCTCCTGAGAATACTGACGCCACGTTCGAGCTAAAGTGCCCCGCGCATAGGCTGTCGGCCAACGTCGATGCCGTTCTGGTCGGATCGATGACCAGACGCCGGACACTGCACTCGACACGTCTTGGCGTCGAGCCAGCAATCCCGGAGAGGATCGGTAAGGACGGCATTGTGTGATTGTCCGCGCGCCCATCCAGATCGGCATCAGCCCATGCGACCGCAACCGCCAGCACACGACTTCCGTTCAGGACACCGCAAGCCGACGAACTACAGTCTGCTTCGTTCAGTCGGCTGATTGCGAGTTCGGGTCAATTTGATGAGTAGCGTTCAGCACCGAGCCAGCCGCCCCGCCTGCGGAAGCGTCCGCTTGGGGGGCAAAGTGAATCCTCCGCCGCAGAAGCGAGGCCGGGGAAGCGTCGGTATCTTCAGTCACCACCCCCAGGGAAACGGGCTGCTCAACTTTCTGTCTGCCCCACCTCCCATGCCAATAGTCGACCTGGAAACCATGCGCAGAACTAGGTCATGCGGTTGTCGGTAAACGACTGGCTCGGCACTTCATCAGTGGCTGGATACGCTGGCCGAAACTGTCAAGCCCAAGGAGAAAATCGTCAAAAGTCAACATGATGCCTTTGACGCCCGGCATGGTGGCGACATCGTCCATCATCTTGGCGACGTTGGCGTAGGAGCCGACGAGTGTGCCCATGTTGAAATTAATCGGCGAGGCTGAGCGCGCAATCGCTGACGCGGTCGATGCCGCCGTCAGATTCGGGTCCTCGGCGGCCTTGCCGATGAGATGCGCAAGCGCCTCGCGATCGGCCCCCTTGTTGTAGAGATCCCACTTGGCAAGCGCCGCTGCATCGGTTTCGTCCGCGATGATCATGTAAAGCATGTAGGCGCCGACATCGCGTCCGGTCTTCTTCGCATGCTGCAGCACCCGCACCGGCACCGACGCCGCCTTGGTCGGCTCATTGACACCCTCGCCGAGGCAAAAGTTATAATCGCAGAATTGCGCTGAAAATTCCATGCCGCGGTCGGATTGTCCGGCAGCGACAACCTTGATTGCATGGCTCGGACGCGGGCTGAGCACACACTTGTCCATCTTGAAGTACTCACCCTTGAAGTCGGACATGCCCGTCTCCCAGAGATCACGCAGGATGCGCATGTATTCCGTGCTGTAGTCGTAGCGCTTGCCGAAATGCTCATCGCCCGGCCAAAGCCCCATCTGCGTGTATTCGACTTTGTGCCAGCCCGAAACGATGTTGACGCCGAATCGGCCTCCTGAGACGTCGTCGATCGTTGACGTCATGCGCGCGACCATCGCCGGCGGCAGCGTCAGCACCGCGGTCGATGCGAAGAGCCGGATGCGGCTTGTAACAGGCGCGAGCGCGGCCATCAGCGTGAAACTTTCGAGGCCGTGGTCCCAGAACTGGGTCTTGCCACCAAATCCGTGCAGTTTGATCATGGACAGTGCGAAGTCGAAACCATAGCGCTCTGCTTTCTGGACGACGGCCTTGTTGAGCTCGAAGCTCGGCATGTATTGGGGGGATGTGGCCGAGATGATCCATCCGTTGTTGTTGATCGGAATGAAGACGCCGATATCCATGCAACAGCTCCCAGTTCGAGTTGACCGACACAGCGAAGCCGACAGCGCAAGTGATCACGGGCAGGACGGCGCCCGTCGCCGCAATCTTTATGTCGACTGATCCATCAGTGGTGATCTCTACCATGGGGACCCGGCCCCTGTGAAACATCGAGTCGGGGACAGGGCACCAGAGGCCGGCCAAACAACTGCCGATTTGCGGAGGCAGCGGAAGTCCGGTGGCTGGCTGCAATCTTCAATCAGAATTTCTTTCGTCGTGCCCGCTTTCACTCGCAAAGCGGCAGAAGGCTGGCTCGCTATAGCCGTGGCGCAGCAAGCATAGCTTGCACGTCGAGCGTGCCGAGTGGATGCTCATCGATCAGCTTCGCCAATCCGGTCTGGTCGATCAATTGTACGCCGCTGGCCTTAGCGCGCGCCTGAGCCCGCTCATTAAATCGCTGGTTTGTCAGTCCAATTCGGTGAAATCTGACTGTTGGGAATCGTTCTCTGTAGATATCTGTTCCACCGGCGACATCCCTCACGGCTTCCCATCCAAGTTTCTTGTCGGGGTTGGCGGAGGTCTTGCACTGGATCAAAACGCCTTCGCTCCCCCGCGTGCCGACCACGTCCACGCCGGCATCGGATCGCTGAGTCAGTTGGCAACGGTAGCCCTGCTTCTGCCACAGCGCGGCTGCCAGAGCCTCGAAGAAGCCCGACTCACAACGCTCGATGCGATCGATGTCGATTGGATCGTTCCGGATTGTCCGGTCACCATCGGGTACGATTTCGCGCAAGTCGAAATCGGCACCAGATACGCCGCTAACGCCTTGCAGCATGTCTCCTGCAATCGACCGCTTGCGCTGAAGAAGCTCATCCAGCTTGACGTCGAACGTCTTGAAGTCCTCGGCGACGGTCAATGGGCAATAGACGTAAACGTCTCTTGTCTGGCCGATTCGGTATGCGCGATCGGTGGCCTGATCCTCCTTCGCCGGGTTCCAGTGTCGGAGGTAGTGGATCACGTGGTTGGCGGCCTGGATGTTCACACCAAACCCTACAGCGAGCGGGGATAGAATGATGACACCAAAGCCCGGTGCCTGCTGGAAATCGCGGATGACCTTCTGTCGGTTTTCCTCAGCCTTCGCCGATACGCTGGTGTCCCCGTTCACAATCCGTGGCAAAATGCCGAATTCGGCCTTGATGTAGTGCTGGAGGAGACGCTGCACGTCGCGAATCTCCGCGAAAACCAAGGCTTTTTCATTCTTGCGCCGAATATTGGTGAGGGTTGTGAGAAGCCAATCCATCTTCGGCGCTTTGCGACGGTAATGCACCGGATCCTCCTGCACGAAAGTCTCCATCCCATATCGACGCGGGTCTGCGCAGATCAGTCGGAGGTACTGCAACAGCCCGAGGTGATGGATGCGAGTATCCGCGTCGTTTTCTGGTGGGTCGTGTCGCCTTCCGAATGATGTCCACCGAATTGCAACCGGAGACCTCTATTGACTCCCAAACACGAGTCCGTATGTGGACACGCCAAAAGCGGATGCGACCGGTAAGCTGCAACCGAGCCATGCTCATGACCCTGCGTCCGTCCGCGAGGCTTCAAGAATGGGGGCCCTGTCATACGACCTGCCGTGACGCGACGCCTCGATACGCGGACCCAATTACCGACGGCCTTTGCGGCGTCGATCTTGCGGCCCCCAATGTCAGCTTGTGGGATGACGCAATCGCGCTTGGCAGCCGTGCACCGCGCCACCCTCTTGCAAGGACGAATTTTCGTTTGCATGGTCTTTCCAGGCAATGAGGGCGCGATGGTCAAGCCGAGCTTTATGCAGGCCGAGTGGCCTACATGCTGAGGAACGGCCGCGATAGAGATCGAGAGAAGAGGATGTAGCATGGCATCGGGGTTATTCGCCCTGCTCGACGATATCGCGGCGATCGCCAAGGTGGCGGCTGCCTCGCTCGACGATGTGGCCGCACAGGCGCTGAAGGCCGGTAAGAAAACGGCCGGGATCGTGATCGATGATGCCGCCGTAACCCCGCGCTACGTCGTCGGGTTTGCCGCAGAGCGCGAGCTGCCGATCATCGGCCGCATCGCTTGGGGATCGCTCAAGAACAAAGTTCTCTATCTCTTGCCGGGAGCGCTGCTTCTCTCCTACCTGGCACCGTGGACGATCGTGCCGCTGCTTATGGCGGGCGGAGCGTTCCTGTGTTTCGAGGGCTGGGAGAAAGTGCACGCGATGTTGGATCCTGCCCCGGCATTGCCACAGGGTGTGTCGACTGCCTCAGCCCCGAGCTCGACCGCCGCGGAAATGAGCGAGCACGAGAAGGTCGCGAGCGCAGTGCGCACCGACTTCATCCTGTCGGCCGAGATCATGGCGATCACGCTGGCCGCAGTGGAGACGCCGAACTTCTGGAGCAAGGCGGCTACGCTGGCGCTCGTCGGGACCGTGGTGACGGTCGCCGTCTATGGCGCGGTCGCGCTGATCGTGAAGGCGGATGATATCGGCCTTCACCTGGCACAAAAGGGACGCACTGGGCTCACGCGCGGCCTTGGCAGCGGCATCGTGCATGCGATGCCCGGCGTGCTGAAGGTGCTGGCTTTCGTGGGCATGCTCGCCATGCTGTGGGTTGGTGGTGGCATCATTTTGCACGGTCTCGAAGAGTATGGTCTTGGGTACATCCCCAAAGGCATTCATGCCTGGGCTGGCGCAGTCGGCCAGATGCTCGGGCCCCTGGGTGGCATAGCGACATGGCTGCTCGATGCGGCGGCAGCGGCCATCTTGGGTCTTGTGATCGGCGCAATGGTCGCGGCAGGTGTGGGGTTTGCGGGACAAAGATGATCCGTGAAAGCTTCGAATAACATAGATGCTTGACGGCCGGAGCGACCTTCGGCGCAGCGCCTCAGGCTCCGGACATTTGTCGATGATGGTTGAATAGGACGTCTCCCTCTGGTGAGGACCGCCTTGCTGTGAGGTCGGGATTCGCGGAGTCTGCGGCCTGTTGACGCAATCGTCAGGGGTCTGACCCCGAGCCGTTCCCCGAGCCGTTCCCCGAGCCGTTCCCCGAGCCGTTCCCCGAGCCACTGCGATTTTAACCACGGCGCAGTTTTGTGTTTGGCAGAGTTATCCCCGGGCGGGGGTGGCGGCGTTATTCTGTGGCTGTCCCGCCGCGGTGACCAGGGTGCACTCGAGAGCTCTTCAAGTTGCACGCGGTGAGATGCTTGAGATCGGTCCACGTGCGGCCTCGCGACGTAGATTGCGCTGCAAACAGCGTGTCGTCGGGCCAGAGCACGCGAACAGATCGGGTCTTGCTGGACCGCGCGACAGTTGCTTTTGCGAGCGACATCGGCGGGTTTGGCGCCGGGCACCAGGAGGATGCGTCTACCCTGGCACGACCGTCCCGGGGTTCAGCGCGAGCGTGCTGGAAGTCCCCGGTCATCGATCTCTATGCTCGCGCCTTCAGATGCCCACACGGCGTCCGGCGCGCGCGAAGCCTCAGGGCGGCAGTGCCGCACCAAACCAAGAGGTCCGAAGCGACACTGTCGCCCTGACCTGGTTGCTACGCGCCGGATGCGCAGTCGGCATCCGAAGGCGCACATGAAAGAGCAAACCTCCGAGCGGAAACGCTGCGGAGATGAAGGTGTTCCGCAAACGCCCACCCCATCACTTGTCTTCCCGGAAGCCGCGCGCACGCGCCGGTTGGCTCGGCCCGGTTGCGCCAGTGGGCAACCGAAGGGCCGAGAAGAGAGCGCAACCGAAGGCGCAAAGAAAAGAGCACGCGCCGGATGCGCAAGTGGGCATCCGAAGGCGCCAACAAAGAGCGCGTGCCCGAACCCGACCCACGCGATCCCGGATCTGCGTGAGGCGCACGGTGTGCGCTCACTTCGTCCGGGAAGACAAGTGGCGGGATGTGAATGGGTGTGGGACAGGGGCCCGATTGCTTCCCGGAAGCCGCGCGCAGTGCGTCTTTGCCAGGCCCTTCGGGGCCCACTTGGCACCCGCGCCTGGGCAACCGAAGGCGCACGCGCCGGATGCTTGTGGGCTGGAGGCGCAAGGAAAGGAACGCGCGCGCCGGTCGGCACGGCCCGGTTGCGTGTCTTTGCCTGGCGCTTCAGGTGCCCACATAGCACTCGCGCTTGGGCATCCGAAGGGCCAAGAAGAGTGGGCATCCGGAGGCGCACGCGCCGGTTGGCCTTGGGCAACTGAAGGCGCAACAAAGAGCACGTGCCCGAGCCTGGCCGACGCGATCAGAGCGTTGGCCACGTTGCGGATCGCTTTTCGACGAAGGAGGCCAGCCCCTCGGCCGCGTCCGGCCATTGCCGGGCCGCCGCGTGACTCTCGATGAGCCGATCCAGCTTGGCTTGCTCGAGGCCACCCCAGGCGCTCTCGAGGATGTGCTGCTTGGTGCGGGCAATGGCACGCGGACTGTTCTCGAGAATCTGCGCCACCATCTCGCCGCCGCGGTTCCAAAGCTCGCCCAGCGCGACCACCTCGTGCACGAGGCCGATGCGGCGCGCCTCCTCGGCATTGAAACGCTCGCCGGTGATGGCATAGCGGCGCACCTGTCGAACGGAGATGGCATCGTTCAGTTGTGGGATGATGACACTGGCGTGCAGCCCCCAGCGAACCTCGGCAATGGAGAACACGGCGTTGTCGGCGGCAATCACGACGTCGCAGGCAGCAACGATGCCAGTGCCGCCGCCGAAGCAACCGCCCTGCACCAGCGCCACAACCGGAACGGGCAAGCGATTGAGCCGGTCGATCACGCGCGCCGTCATCCGCGAGGCTTCGAGATGGACCTCCGGGCCTTGCCCCAGGAGGGAGCTGACCCACTTGAGGTCGGCACCCGCCTGGAAATGCCGGCCATTGCCCTTGACCACCACCACCCGGAGCCCCGGTCTGGCCGCCAGCTCGTCCATGGCCTGCAGCACGCCCGCAAGGACGTCGCCGTTGTATGCGTTGTTCACTTCCGGTCGATTGAAGGTCAGGGTGGCGATCCCCTGCTCGTCCAGGTTGAAAATTACGGCCGACTCCGGCATTCGGGAACTCCACTGAGCATGATTCAGCCTGCGATTGCGGAGCCGCCTGTTGCGAAACCGTCACGGACCTTGCGGAAGCTGCTGCAAATGCTCAACTAACGTCTCGGATCACGCGTTGGTTATCGGCAAGTGTTTGGCCGCTCCCCACGAATAAGGTATACGCATCCTGGAAGTTGTGACACATGCCGGACCCATGCCGCAAATCTGCCCCATGTGGCTGAGAGCCTCCCGCGTCCTGGATGTGTGTCCCTGTACCGCTCTGGTTGCATGCATGGACACACTGCAACGCTTCCCACGGGCGGCAAGAAACAAAAGCCGAGTGAGCGCATGACCGATCGCAAGCAGGTTACGGATAGATCGACTGCCACGCCGTCGCGCCGCGCCGCATTGCGCCGCCTGGCTCGCGTTGCAGCCGGATTCGGTGCCGTGGCCGCCTCGTCGGGGTCAGCTGCCGCGCAATGCAATTGGCTGGAAAATGTGTTCGGCGCGCCCTGCCAGCAGACAGCCGCCCGCGGCGATCAGCGCCTCCCCAAGGAGCAGCCTGTCCAGAACGACTTGCGGACCGGCAACGTGCCGCTGCGCAGCGAGGCCATGCTGCAGGCCCTCGACGGCGCTATCCAACGCTACAGCCAGCTGGCTCAGAAAGGTGGCTGGCCGCAGATTCCAGGCAGTCGTATGATCCGCCCCGGCGATGACGATGATCGCGTGCCGCTGGTCCGTCGACGGCTAGCGGCCACCGGCGAGTTGGGGCGCGGCCTGTCGGGCTACGACACCTTCAGTTTCGACGGCGAATTGGAGGTGGCCGTGCGCCGCTTCCAGGACAACCACGGCCTGCGCCCCACGGGCCGGGTCGATCGCCCGACGCTGGCCGCCCTCAATGTGCCGGTGCAGGCGCGCATTGCCCAGCTCAAGCTCAACTACCAGCGCCTCAACGAGTTGATCGGCCAGCGCATCGAAGACCGCTTCATCATGGT
The DNA here is from genome assembly GCA_046154645.1 of Hyphomicrobiaceae bacterium. Classification (GTDB taxonomy): domain Bacteria; phylum Pseudomonadota; class Alphaproteobacteria; order Rhizobiales; family Hyphomicrobiaceae. The sequence continues at coordinate 55,395 of JBJXDZ010000029.1, read as the reverse complement.
CAACGTGGCCGGTTTCCAGCTCGAGGCCGTGTCGCAAGGCAATGTCGATCAACGCCACCGCGTCATCGCCGGTCGATCGGGCCGCGAAACGCCGGTCGTCAAGGCTCATATCCGGGCGCTGAACTTCTTTCCGTTCTGGCGCGTGCCGGACAGCGTTGCCACGCTCGACCTGTTCCCGAAGCTGCAGAAGGAGCCGGAGTACCTGCAGAAGGAGCAGATCCGCGTTCTGGCCAACAACTTCAACGGTCCCGAGCTCGATGCCTCCCAGATCGACTGGCGGCAGGCGGACGCGACGCGCATCAAGTTCCGCCAGGATCCGGGGCCCCAGAATGCACTTGGTCTGGTGCGCATCGACATGCCCAATGAGCACGGCGTCTATATGCACGACACGCCGATGAAGCCGCTGTTCGCGCAGGCCGCACGTGCCTTCAGCGCCGGCTGCGTGCGGGTGCAGGATCCTTTTGACCTCGCCGCCTGGATTGCGCGCGAGGAACCGGGCATGGACCGCCGCCGCATTGATGAGATTCTGGCCTCGGGCACCGCCGCGGACATCACGCTGGCGCGCCAGATCCCGGTTTACTTCACCTACATCACGGCGTGGGTGGAGCAGGATGGCCGCGTGTTCTTCCGGCCTGACGTGTATGGGCGCGATGGCCTGCGCGAACTCTCCGGTGACCGCGAACGCGATCCCGACGCCGGCCCACCGCCTACCCAGGTGCAAGCGCTGGCGCCGTAAGGCACGCGATCGTGTGACACTTCAATCAGGCCTCGTGGCGCCAACCGGCAAACTGTCAGCGTTGACAGGCCATTCTGGTCGCGCAATGGCATGATCCGAGCCTGCTGTCAGCGCCGGGCTGTATTGCCGTGCACGGGTCGTGCTAGCCTCAGCGATGGCAGATGCGTTTGGCGCGCCGAGGGACCACTCCATGATCAAGGTGCTGTCGTTCACGGCCCGGCGGCCGGAGTTCAGCCCGGCCGAGTTTGCTCGCTACTGGCACGACATCCACGCGCCGATGTGGGCGGCCATTCCCGGCATTCGTGGCTATGTCACGTCGAGCATCATCGCCGAGAATGTACGCGGCGACGTGCCCTCGATTGCCATGGCGCCGTTCGATGGCGTCGTGGAGATCTGGTACGACGATATGGCGCGCATGGCCGCCTCGGCAGGCTCGCCGGAGGGGCAGGCCTGGCGGGCCGACAGCGCGCTCTTCATCGGGGGCATGCGCACGTTTCTCACCAGCGAATTGCCTGTCGTGCCGTTTCCCGGCGGCAAGCGCCCGCCCATCAAGGCGCTGTCGATCGTGAAGCGGCCGGCCTCGGCATCCGCGCCGGACTTCCAACACTACTGGGCCAATGTGCACGCCCCCATGGCGCGCGAGGTGCCGCAGCTCAAGGGCTTCGTACTGTCGCGGCTGCTCGAGGAGCGCACGCGTATCGATCTGCCGCCGTTCCCCATGGACGGCCCCGTCGACGGCTTCACCTCGAGCTTCGTCGACAGTGTCGCCGACCGCGAACGTCTGGTAACGTCGGCCGAGGCCAAGCGCTGGTTCGCCGATGGCGCTACCTTCCTCGGCGCCGTGAAATCGTTCCTGCTCGAAGAGCGCGTCCACTTGGCCCCACCGGTGGCTTGAGGTGGTCGGTTGCATTACCCATGCAACATTGCTTCTCGCATTCTCGCCGGCCAGCTTGCTGCCGACTGACGCCCGGGGAGACAAGTGAAGTGGAATTGCAATGCGTTTTAGGGCGATCGATATGCTAGAGGCCGCAGCCCTTCTCGGGCGGAAAACTCCGCTATAGTGCCCACGTGCCGGGCCCTGAGCGATGCGGCCCGACGAGGAGGCACCACCGATGTCCGAGCGGCACCTGTCCCAGCTGAAAATCCCAGCCGTGTTCATGCGTGGCGGCACGTCCAAGGCGATCATGTTTCATGTCCGCGATCTGCCGGCCGACAAGCGCGAGTGGGATCACATCTTCCTCTCCGCCATGGGCACGCCCGACGCCAACATGCGCCAGCTCGATGGCATGGGCGGCGGTGTGTCGTCGGTGTCGAAAGTGTGCATCATCGGCCCGCCGAGCCGGCCCGACGCCGACGTCGACTACACCTTTGCGCAGATCGGCGTCGACAAGCCGATCGTCGACTACAGCGGCAACTGCGGGAACATGTCGGGCGCCGTCGGTCCGTTCGCGCTCGATGAAGGCCTGGTGCCAACGCCCAGCGATGGCCGCGCCATGGTGCGCATCCATAATACCAACACCGCGAAGATCATCGTTTCGCGCTTCGACATGGATGGCGACACAGCCGCCGTTGATGGCAATATGGCGCTCGATGGCGTCTCGGGAACGGGCGCGCCCGTGCGGCTCGAGTTCATGGAGCCCGGCGGCTCGCGCACGGGTAAGCTGCTGCCAACAGGTCGCCCGCGCGATGTGCTCGACGTTGCCGGCGTTGGCCGCATCGAAGCAAGCCTTATCGACGCCGCTAACCCGTGCGTGTTCGTCGATGCGGCGACGCTTGGCCGCTCCGGCACCGATCTCCCCGCCGTCATGGAGCGCGACACCGAGGTGCTGGCCAAGCTGGAAGCCATCCGGCTCGCGGCCTCCGTCGCCATGGGGCTGGCTCCTGATCTCGCCGCTGCCGCCAGGATCCCGAGCGTGCCCAAGGTGGCGCTGGTTTCGCGCCCGGCCGATGCAGGCACGCTCTCCGGGCGCAAGCTCACTGCGGCCGACATGGACATCGCCGTGCGCATGATCTCGGTGGGACAGCCGCATCGCGCCGTGCCGGTGACCGGCGCGACGTGCCTCGCGGTCGCTGTGCGCGTGCCGGGCAGCATTCCGGCAGCCCTCGCCGGTTCCATTCCCGATGATCGCCCGATCCGCATTGCGCAGCCCTCCGGCGTCACTGTCGTCGATGCCAAGGTGGTGGCCGATCCCGGCATCAATGGCGGCATGCGGGCCGAGTATGGCGCCGTCTATCGCACGGCCCGCCGCCTGTTCGAAGGCCATGTCCTCTATCGTCGTCCCCGTGGGAGAGCCGCATGACTGCAACGTCCGTGAAGAAGGTAAAGCCGGCGCCTGTAACGCGCATCGTCGCCGAGTGGGTTGCGGGCCTCCGGCACGAGCATATTCCGCAGCAAGCGCGCCATGCGCTGCGCCTGCTTGTCACCGACACGTTCGGCGCAACGATGGCCGGACTCGATCAACCCTGGACCAAGTCGGTGGCGGCCTGGGTCGAGCGCGGTGCGCTGCCAACGGGCGGCAAGGGTCTGGCGACTCAGTGGGGCGAGAAGGCCGCCCGCTTTCGCCCCTCCGATGCAGCCTTGATCAATGGCACGGCAGCGCATGCGTTCGAGCTCGATGACTTCCACAATGCCAAGCTGCATCCGGGCGCCGTGGTCATCCCGGCGGCCATGGCCATGGCGGAAGCCCGTGGCGTCGACGGCAAGCGGCTCGAGACGGCCATTGCCGCTGGATATGAGGTGATGATCCGCACCTCGTTGGCGCTCGACCCGTCCGAGGGCCGCCTGCGCGGCTGGCATCTCACCGCCATCTGCGGCACGTTTGGCGCCGCGGCGGCCGCTGCCGTCATCATGGGGCTCGATGCTGAGCGCACGGCCTGGGCACTGGGCCTCGCCGGCACGCAGTCGGGTGGCCTGTTTGCCTTCAATGCTGACGGCACGATGTCGAAGCGGCTGCATCCTGGCCGCGCCGCCCAGGCCGGCATCATGGCCGCCGAGCTGGCCGAGCTTGGTCTTTCGGGCCCGACGCAAATCTACGAGGCCGAGGACGGTGGCTTCCTGTGGGCCTACTCGTCGAAATCGAAGACGGGTCCGCTGATCGACGGCCTCGGCCAGAAGTGGCACGGCGCCGACAGCACGTTCAAGCCTTACTCCTGCTGCGGCAGCCTGCATTCCTACATCGATTGCGCCGTGACTTTGCGCCCGCAGTGGAAACCCGGCCAGCGCGTGCGCGTCGGCGTCGCCGAAGTGGTCAACGTGCAATGCGGCTACCCTTACGAGCAGGGCAGCGAGCTCAATGCGCAGATGAGCATCCGCTATTGCACGGCCATCGCGCTGCTCGACGGCGCGGCGCTGCCGGCCCAGTTCACGCCGGAGCGCATTGCCGACCCCGCCGTCACCAAGCTCGCCAAGGCCATCGAGGTCAGCCACGATCCCGAGCAGGACAAGCTCTATCCCGGCCGTTATGCCGCCTGGGTCGAGATCGAGAAGGCAGCGGGCAGCAACACATTCGAGCGCAATGAGCGGCTCGATCCCTCGGGGCACCCGAGCAATCCGGATCGCGACCGGTCGCTGCTGGCGAAATACCATGTGCTGGCACCGCCCGTCGTCGGCAATGCGAACGCAGACAAGCTGGCTGCCGCCATCCAGGGCATGGACAAGGCGACCGCCGGTGGATTGGTCAAGCTGATGGCACGCGCAACATGAGCCTGACGCGCGCCTACGCCGAAGCGCTGCACGGCTTGTTTCACCGTGGCGTCGCCGCTGACGCGCGAGAAGCGGCCCACCGTCTCGTACAAGACGGCATCGCAGTGGCGGTGGCGGGTGCATCCGAGCCGGGCCCTACGATCCTGCGGGCGATGGCGACAGCAAACGGCGCTGCACCTGCCTCATCGATGATCGGCGGCGGTCCGCGTACGTCTCCGGCCGAAGCGGCACGTGCCAATGGCGGCGCCATGCACGTCCTCGACTGGGAGCCGATGTGGAATCCGGCCAACCATTCGCTGTCGACGACGCTGCCGGCAATCCTCGCCTTGGCGGAAGCAGCCGCGCGCAAGGCTGGACCATTCGCCAACCGTCCCGCGTTCGCGATTACGGGCGAGCGGTTGCTGTCGGCTTTGGCCATCGGCGTCGAGGCGCAGGCGCGCATGCGGCGGGCTTCAGGCCAGCTCGATCCGGGACAGCTCAAGTTCCATCCTCCGGGCGCCGTCGGCGCCTTCGGAGCGGCAACGGCGTGCGGGCTGCTGTTGGGACTTGACGTTGCGGGCCTCACGCATGCGCTGGCCATTGCCGCCTCCCGCGCCGCCGGCATTCAGGCCAACATCGGCAGCATGACCAAGGCGCTGCATTGCGGCGAGGCGGCAGCCGCCGGTCTCGAGAGCGCGTTAATGGCGGCGCATGGCTTCACAGGCGATGCCGACGCTATCGGCGATCCGCGCGGTTATGGGCAGGCGCTCTATGGCGCCACGTTCGAGCCCGCCCATCTGACGGCAAGCGGTGTGCCGCTCAACGTGGTGGCACCAGGGCCGGCCTGGAAGCTGTTCCCGAGCCAGTACGGCACCCACTTCGCCATCACGGCGGCGCTCACTGCGCGCGAGCAGATCAGCAAGCTCGGCCTGTCGCCCGCCGAGATTCAATCCGTGACGCTGGCGACACCAGTCATGCCCTACATCGATCGCCCGGCACCGGCCACGGGCCTCGCCGGCAAGTTCTCGTTCCAGTACACGACGGCGGCAGCCTTGCTCGATGGCGCCGTAACGGTGGCAAGCTTCAAGGATCAGCGCCGGTTCGCGCCCGACATGGTGGCCATGCTGGAGCGCATCAAGCTGCAGCCTGATGCGACGCGTGAAGGCCGCTTCGATCGATTGCAGATCGACACGGAGGTCGTGCTCACAGGGGGCCGTCGTGTCACGGCGACCTGCGATGGGCCGCCCGGCATCTGGGGCCGCCCGGTCAGCGCCGATCGCCTCACCGCCAAATGGCGCGGCGCCTTGCAAGATTCAGTTGGCGCGGCGGCCGGCGAGCGGATCGCGGCGGCAGCGCAAGCCCTGGCCACCGGCGAGGCACCATCAATGATCACACTCATGGATTTGTGCGCCAACGCGACAGGGCCCGCGGGCTGAGGCCATTGCCCCGTGCTCGCGAGCCCCGGCATCTAGCAGTCACTGCGACGCCTTAGATCGCGATCTGCGGCAACAAGGCATCGAGATCGGTAACGTGCACGTCCTGCAGCAGGACCACGTCGACGAAGCCTGCGCCCATGTCCACGGCCACCATCGTGCCATTGGTCGAGTCCGTGACGCGGATCAGCAGATCCGGGTCCATGGCCGTGCGGCCGGAGAGCAGACCAGAGAAGTCGAGGCGATCGCCAGCGCTGAAGTCGGTGATGGTGTCGACGCCGGCCGAGCTGCCGTCGGCGTTCACGACATCGCCGCGCGTCCAGTTGTAGGTGTCGTCGCCGGCCGTGAACAGGTTATAGCGAATGTGGCCGCCCGACATGACGTCACTGCCGCGACCACCGGCGATGATGTCGTTGCCGCCGTCGCCGTAGACGCGGTCGTTGCCATCCTCGGCGTAAATGCGATCGCCGCCACCGCCGCCGAAGAAGCCGTCGTTGCCATTGCCGCCGTAGAGCACGTCAACGCCGTCGCCGCCATTGAGGAAATCGTTGCCGTTGCCGCCGTACAGCGTGTCGCTGCTGGCCTGGCCGTCGAGACTGTCGTCGCCATCGCCGCCGGTCAGCGTGTCGAAGCCGGAGCCGCCGTAGAGCTTGTCATTACCGGCGCCGCCATCAAGCGAGTCGTTGCCAAAGCCGCCGTCGAGCTTGTCCGCACCGTCGCCGCCGGACAGGAAATCGTTGCCGAGATCGCCGTTGAGAACATCGTCGCCGGCGCTGCCGTCGAGGCGGTCATCACCTTCGCCGCCGTTCATGGTGTCGTTGCCGGCGTCGCCGTTCATCTTGTCGTTGCCGAGGCCGCCGAACAGAACGTCGACGCCGTCGCCACCGCGCAGCACGTCGTTGCCGTCACCGCCGTCGAGACGGTCGTCGCCGATGCCACCGAAGAGGTCGTCGTTGCCGATGCCGCCGTTCAAGGTGTCGTTGTCGGCGCCGCCATCGAGCAGGTCATTGCCTTCGCCGCCGTTGAGCGTGTCGTTACCGGCGCCGCCGATCAGCGTATCGACACCATGGCCGCCATTGAGCGTGTCCACCCCGTCGCCGCCATCGAGGCGGTCATTGCCCTCGCCGCCGTCGAGCAGATCGTTGCCTGAACCGCCATTGATCTGGTCATTGCCCTTGTTGCCGTAGACCGTGTCATGACCATCGCCGGCATTGATGACGTCGCTGCCGCGACCGGCGCTGACCAGGTCATCACCATCGAAGGCATTGATCGTATCGCCCGAACCGTTGGACGATGTAATGGTAATTATGTCGTTGAGATTAGTCCCGTTTATCGTCGCCATTGAACGCTCCGCCCCACTCAGATACTTAGAATGCTCGTCAACGAGCGCTAGTCCAGCTTTCTTGAAATTGTCGCCGCCGCCGGGCGAAAGTTTCGCGAAAGTTTCAGCAAAACTAAGGGCTGCCGGTTAATCGGTCGTTAACTGCGATTCGCGGATCGGGGGCATTGCCACCAGCCGGGGGCATGGTGATGCTGGACTGTCGGGGGCCTGTCAGGCAGCCACGGCTCGACAGCAAAGCGCGTCCTGCGCTATCGATGGTTGGCACCTGCGACACGCTGCCGGCCCCTGATCGCAGCCAGACCAAGGAGCACGCCATGCGGCCGCGAACTTTGAGTGCAGTGCTGGCCGGCTTCATGCTCGTTGCGGGCTTGGCGGCGCCAGAGGCACTGCGCGCGCACCCGCCGGCCATCATCAACGAGGCCGGCGAACGGGCGCTCGGCGAGGAGATCCAGGCGTTCCGCAAGGCGCTGGCTGACGCGATCGCCGCCAAGGACGCTAAGCGGCTGCGGGACATGTACGCCCCTTCGTTCACGCACACGCACACCACAGGCAATACCGACAACCGCGATGCGCGCATCGTCTCGGCCTTGGCCGGCGAACCGGTGATCGAGACCGCCGAGGTGACGGATTTGGTCGTACGCGCCCCCAACGATTGGGTCGCGGTCGTCACCGGCACCAGCCCGATCAAGTCGCTGGCCGACGGCAAAACCTATGCCGTGAAGTGGCTGCAGGTGTTTACGCGCAACGAGAAGAGCTGGGTGCTGGTGGCCTCCCAGGCGACGCGGGCCGGCGAGATCAAGCCGTGACCGGCCGCTCGCCAAGCCTCTGCTGCAACCGCAGGAGATAACCGTCGGGATCCTGCAGCAGCACTTGCAGGACGCCGATCTCGATGGCACCGGCGCGATACCAGCGCTCCTCGGGCCCAAAGAAGATCGGCCATCCCTGCGTCTCGATGCGCGCCAGCATCTCCGCGAGATTGTCGATCTGCAACTCGAAATTGACGCCACGGCCATACGGGCGCTGCAACGGTCCCGTATCCCAGATGCCGCGGCGCGCCGGATCGCCACGGTCGCGCTGATCGAGCATGATGTCGGCGCCATCGAGCGTCAGATAGGCAAAGCCCTGCTCGGGCCGCGCGTACTTGACCGCAAAGCCGACAAGATCAACCCAGAACGTCAAACTCTGGATCACGTCGTCAACGGCGAGTTCCGGCACGAGGCGGGGGCGAGTGGTCACGTCAGGCCTCAATATCTGATCACCGGCGCCAGTCCCGTCGCACCGGGCGCCAGCAGCTTGGGCAGGGCGCTGGCCGCATCATCGAAGCTGATCGCCTCAGCAACCAGTTGATCGAGGCGCGGATCATCGAGCAGCTTCAGCGCCGCCGCCATGCGACGTCCATAGTCCCAGCGCGCGCGCCGGCTGGCCGAGACGTGGCCGACCTGCGAAGAGATCAACTGCAAGCGCTGGCTATGAAACGCTCCGCCGAGTTTAGCGGGAACATCCTTGTCGCCGTACCAGGAGAGCTCGACGATCCGGGCCTCGAACCCGGCGCAGGCGATGGCCGCGTTGAGGCCGGCTGCGGTGACGCTGGTGTGGAACACGACATCGGCGGGTGCGATGGGGTCGGACCCATGGGTCTGACCCCCAGCTGCGAACTTGGCGCCAAAGCTTTCGACTATGGCGCGGCGCTCGGGGGCGACATCCAGTACGGTGACATCGGCCCCGGGCAGCCGGGCCGCCAGATAGGCAATCAGCAGGCCGACAACACCGGCACCCACCACCACGATGCGGTCGGCGGGTCCGGCGCCCGAATCCCAGAGCGCGTTGAGCGCTGTCTCCATGTTGGCTGCCAAGGTCGCCCGGCGCGGCGGGATGTGGGCGGGCACCATGGTCAGCCGGTCCGGCGTGGTGATGATCCAATCCTGGTGCGGATGCAGGCAGAACACCGTTTTGCCGCGCCAGGCTTCCGGCCCCGCTTCAACCTGTCCCACGGCGCAATAGCCGTACTTGACCGGGAAGGGGAACTGTCCCTCCTGCATGGGCGCCTGCATACGGCCCCACTCGCTCTCGCCGACGGCCCCGGAATGCACTAGGCGCTCGGTGCCGCGGCTGATGCCAGTGAACAACGTTTTCACGAGCGCTTCGCCGGGTCGCGGCACCGCCAAAGGCTGGCTGCGCAGCTCGACCTTGCCCGGCGCCGTGTACCAGACCGCGCGCGCCACCCGCTTCATGCCGGCAGAACGGCGCGGCGGGGTCGGTTTTTGATCATTCATAGGTCGTTCACTCAGCCTGTGATGAGTACGCGCGCTGTACGCCCGCCGCAGTTTCCCGAACAATCAGACGAGTGTTGCACCGCATGACCGATCGCGCCGATATTGCACGCCCCTACTCCAGCATCCAACCGGCAAACATGACCAGCACCAGAGCGCGCAATGACGCGAGCCTTAGCGTACCGACCAGCCTGCAGGCAAACGCGGAGCTTGCCCGCCGCCGCAGGCTGATGCTGGGCCTCAACGTGGTGACGTGGCTGGTCATGATGTGGGTTGCCGCCCGCATTCTGGGCAGCGGTGGGTGGACGCTGCTCGACGTCGTCCTCTTCGCCTGCTTCGCCGCCGGTACGCCCTGGACCGTGCTCGGCTTCTGGAATTCGCTGGTCGGACTTTGGCTCCTGCATTTTCACAAGGACCCGATGGCCGAGGTGGCGCCCTTCGCAGCAGCCGGCGACCTGCCGACGCCGATCACTACCAAGACCGCCATCTTCATGACGGTGCGCAACGAGGACCCGGCACGCGCCATTCTGCGTTTGCAGACCGTGAAAGCCAGCGTCGATGCCACCGGCCAGGGCGCCGCCTTCAGCTATTTCATCCTCTCCGACACCAATGATGCCGCCGTCGCCGCCGCCGAGGAAAAGGGCGTCGCCGACTGGAAAGCCTCCGACAAGGACGGCGACCGCATCACCTATCGCCGCCGCACCGACAACACCGGCTTCAAGGCCGGCAACGTGCGCGAGTTCTGCGATCGTTGGGGCAGCCAATATGAGTTGATGCTCCCCCTCGATGCCGACAGCCTCATGAGCGGCACCACGATCGTACGCCTCGTGCGAATGATGCAGGCGCATCCCAAGCTTGGCATCCTGCAGTCGCTGGTCGTCGGCATGCCGTCGTCGTCGGCTTTCGCGCGCATCTTCCAGTTCGGCATGCGCCACGGCATGCGCTCCTACACCATGGGCCAGGCCTGGTGGGTCGGCGATTGCGGGCCTTTCTGGGGCCACAACGCGCTGGTTCGCATCAAGCCGTTTGTCGAGCAGTGTGAGCTGCCGATCCTGCCGGGCAAGCCGCCGCTTGGTGGCCACGTCCTCTCGCACGATCAGGTCGAGGCGACCTTCATGCGCCGCGCCGGCTACGAGGTGCGCGTGCTCCCCGTCGAGGAAGGTTCGTGGGAAGAGAACCCGCCGACCATGCTGGACTTCGCCAAGCGCGATGTGCGCTGGTGCCAGGGCAACATGCAGTACGTGAAGCTGCTCAACACGCCGGGCCTGTTGCCGATGAGCCGCTTCCAGCTGGTTTGGGCGATCCTGATGTTCATCGGCATTCCCGCCTGGACGTTCATGATCGCGGCGCTGCCGATCGTGGCGTGGCAGGCGCAAGGCGTCGCCAACTATCCCGTCGCTCTCGCCATCGCGCTCTACATCACGTTCTTCACCATGTACCTGATGCCGAAGATTGCCGGCCTCATCGATGCGGTCATGACCAACGGCGGCATGGCGCGCTACGGCGGCCCGGTGCGATTCGTAGCCTCGGCAGCCATCGAGCTGGTGTTCTCGTTCCTGCAGGGCGCCGTGTCGACCATTCGCACGACCATCTTCATGATCGGTCTGGCGTTCGGCAAGTCCGTGGTCTGGGGTGGGCAATCGCGCGACGCCTACGGCATCTCCTGGCGCACGGCAGCCGAGAACCTCTGGCCGCAGACGCTGTTCGGCGTCGTGGTGTGCGGTTTGCTGCTGGTGATCGCGCCGGCCGTGTTCTGGTGGAGCCTGCCGCTGACCGCCGGCTATCTGGTGGCGATCCCGTTTGCTGTTGTTACGGCCTCACCGGCACTCGGGCGGCTGTTCCAGCGCCTCGGCCTCGCCGGCATCCCCGAAGACTTCGATCCGCCAGCTGAGGTGAAGGCGGTGCTGAAGGATTGATGGAGCCCGTGGGGCTTCGGGGCCGGTTTCGCCGAGGCAACGCATGTGCTACCAATAAACCCATAAATCAGCGCGTTAAAGCCATTATCGACGAGACCAGAAAGCTCTCCAAGGACGAGCGCCGCCAACTCTTCGACCAGTTGGAGACGAACTTTTTTGCCGAGTTGAGCGACGGCGCACCGGCAGAGATCGAAGCGGCCTGGATGGAAGTCGATGAGCACCGCATCGCTACCCGCGAGCGCGGCGTGTCGAAGACGATCGACCTCGATGACGTGCTCCAGAAAGCGCGCCGCAGGATCGCCGGATCGTGAAAGTTCGGCTGATTGACACGGCCGAAGCCGAGCTCGTTGAAGGCGCCGCATATCTGGCTGGCAAGTCCCCAGCGGCAGCAGCGGGGTTCATTGAGGACATTGCCAATGCGCGAAGCCTTCTCCTTGCTTTTCCGGGTGCAGGTTCTGTCGTGACCGAAGCGACGCGGCGACTTCTTCTCAAGCGCTATCCCTATCAGCTGATCCAGCGCATCGAAGGTGATGAAATCGTCATCTACGCGATCGCTCGCCTAAAGCGTCGGCCCGGATACTGGCTCGATCGCCTGCCGAATGGTTGAGCTAGAGACTGTGCTTGAGAGGCACGGTCCATTGGGCGCGGCTGGATTGTAGCTGGTGCCCGATGGCGACGCTCGACACCGGTTCGTCAATATAAAAACCAGAGGGCTGCTCGAGACCAAAACAAACCTGACGTTCAAGGCAGTATGACCGAAACCGCATTCAAGGCGGCCACTACTTGGTGCCTTCATCGTGATTGCGCACCCCGGCAGCAGCTTATCGCCGACCGCCGGGGCACAACTGTGGCTTACGTCGCGTAGCGCGTGAACGCCGTGGTGGTGGCGCGGGCACGCCAGTCGGTCACCACGGTCACGATGGCCGATTTGCCGCCGGCGACCGCCTTCTTGGCGCGCTCCAGCGCTGGCCGGATGTCCTCGGGCTTCTCGACGTACTCGCCATGGCCGCCGAAGCATTCCGCGAACTTGTCGTAGCGCGGATAGCCCAGATCACGGCCGGGCTTGTTCTTGTCTGGATCGCCCGTCCAGCCACCGTTCTGGCTGATGATGACCAGTACCGGCAGCTTGTGCCGCATGACGGTATCGAACTCCATGGCGTTCATGCCCCACGAGCCATCGCCGTGCAGGACGACCACCTGCTTGTCGGGCTTGGCCACTTTGGCACCGAGCCCGAACGGCATGCCGACACCCATGGTGCCATAGGCGCCCGAGTTGATGCGGTGGCGCGCCGTGAACTGCGGGATCGCCTGCCGTGCGTAGTTGAGGGTTTCCTGCCCGTCGACGCACAGGATGCAGTCGCGGTCGATGAAGTCGCGCACTTCCTTGCACAGGCGCAACGGGTGGATCGGCGATGCGTTGTTGGAAAGCGTCTGCTCGGCTTCAGCCAACTTCTGTACGTTGCGCGAGCGCAGGCGCTCCCGCCACGTCTCGTAGCTGGCCGGCGTGACCTTGCCCTTGATGGCCTCGGTCAGCTGGCCGAATGCGATCTTGGCATCGGCGACAACGCCGACGTCGAGCTTCCTCGGTGCCGAGGCAATTTCGACCGGATCGATATCGATGCGCACGATCTTGGCCGCGGCATTCCACCGGGGCGGCGCCGCATTGCCGATGACGTAGTTCATGCGCGTGCCAATGACGAGGATGAGATCGGCATCCTTGAACGCAGCCGCCCGCGAAGTGAGATAGCTGTACTTGTGATCCTCGGGGATCACGCCACGCCCCTGCGGCGTCGTATAGAACGGGATGCCGGCGGCATCGACGAAGGCCAGCATCTCCTTGTCGGCTTCCGACCACTGCACGCCCGAACCCGTCACCAGCACCGGCTGCTTGGCCTTGGCCATCAGCTCGACAATGGCTTTGACGTCAGTGCTGTTGGCGGCTGGACGCGCGCGCTTGGCATAGTCGAACGGGTCCGGATACTCCACCGTGTTCTCATCAATCTCCTGGTAGAGGATGTCGCCCGGCAGATCGAGATAGGTCGGACCGGTGCGCCCGGTCATGGCCTGCGCGATGGCGAGATGAATGAGCTCCGGGATGCGCTTCGGGTGGTGCACCCGGTCGGCCCACTTGGTGATCGGCTTGAAGAGGGCCAGCTGGTCCGTGTCCTGGAAGGCGCCACGATGCCAGGTCGAGACAGGAGCGGCACCACCCAGGGCAACGATCGGTGTGCAGTCGGCCCAGGCATGCGCCACGCCGGTGACGAGGTTCGTTGTTGCGGGGCCCGAGGCTGCCATGCAGAAGCCCGGCTTGTTGAGGAGGCGGGCATAGGCGAAGCCAGCCATGGCAGCGGCCTGCTCGTGGCGCACATCGACGCCGTTGAGGCCGAGCTTGAGGCACGCCGACTCCACGGCCAGCATGGGGCCGCCCATGATGTAGAAGAAGTCTTTCACGCCTTCATGTTTCATCGCCTTGGCGACGATATCGGAGCCGATTGCCATGGGGTTTCCTCTCTGCTGGTTGGTCACGTGACGCGAGTGGCCCACGGCTCGGCCCGGGTTGGCCGGCAGCCACCTTGAATGGCGGCAGGGGCATTGCCGGCATCCTAGGCAAGGATTTTTATCCCCGCCAGCGAAAGCAGCAGCGCCAGTGCTGCAGTCCGCGCACGCCTGCTGGCCGCAGAGTGGGCGCGTCGGCGGCTAATCACAGAAGCGATTGTGCGCGTCGATGCTGAGGCCGGTGGCAACGCTGCCGAAGGCGTCGCCTTCGATGATGGACGCGCCGGGAAAAATCGCCTGCACCTGCGCTTTCAGCATTGGCAGCTTCGACGAGCCCCCGGTGAGAAACACCGCGTCGATTGCGTCGGCGCGCAGCCCGGCCATCTCCAGCGTCAGCCGCAATCTCTCCATGACGCGCTCGAGCGAGCTGCCGATGGCCTCCTCGAGATTGCGCCGCGTGATCGTCGTGTCGCCGATGTCGCGCAGGTCGGGAATGCGCAACGTGGTCACATCGCGATCGGAAAGCGCAATCTTGGCGTCTTCGACGGCACCGAGCAACGCATGGCCCGTTCGCGCCTCGATGACACGCAGCAGGCGATCGAATTTCTCGGGCTCGCGGGCGTCACGCCGGACGCGGCGAATGTCGGTGGCAACGCGCGGCTCGTACATGGTGTTGATACGCTGCCAGGTGGCGAGATCGTGGAACCACCACACTGGCGGCTCCATGTTCTGGCGCAGCAGTTTGCTCCCCAAGCCCAGATGCGGCATCACAGTGCGCAGGTCCAGATATTTGTCGAAGTCCGTACCGCCGACTCGAACACCGGAGGTGGCGAGAATGTCGGACTTGCGATCGCTCAGTCCTCGCCGCTCCGGCGACACGCGCACGATCGAGAAGTCGGAGGTGCCGCCGCCAATATCGACGATGAAGGCCAATTGCTCCTCGGCCACCGTCTGCTCGTAGTCCAGGGCCGCCGCGATGGGCTCGAACTGGAACTCGATGTGCTTGAAGCCGGCGATCTCCGCCGCTGTCCGCAGTTGCTCCTCGGCCTCATTGTCCGCTTCGTCGTCGCCATCGACGAAATGCACCGGCCGCCCCATCACGACAGCGGTGGGACTGCCGGCCATTTGTCGGACGTGACTGAGAAACATCGCGATGACATCGAGGAAGCGCAGGCGCACGCCCTTGATGGTGGTCGTCTCGTGAATGAGCGAGGAGCCGAGCACGCCCTTCAGCGAGCGCATCAGGCGCCCCTCGTCGCGCTGGACATAGCGCAGCACTGCCTCGCGTCCGAAGTGGGCTCGGCCATCTTCGAAGCTGAAGAAGATGGCCGTGGGGATGGACACGCGGCCGTCCTGCAGCGCGATCAGCTCTGCGTGACCGTCGCGAACGTGCCCGATCGAGGAGTTCGACGTGCCGAAATCGAACCCGCAAACGTCGTCGTTGTCAGAATGCATGCAATCCTCAGGTGAGCCGGAGACGCGATCGACGTCACAGCGGGGCAAGTCGATGGCTGCGGTGGGCAGCCGGCGACTGGTTGGCAAACTTACCGGGTTGGCAACCTGCCGCGGCAGCCTCAGCGGGCGACCTTGGCTCACGCCGCGCGTCGGCTGCCATCAGCTGGCGCGTCGATGTCAATTCTTGAACAGCAGATCGAACAGTGTCTTCGGTTGTTGCTGGCGCTGCTGGCGGGGCCGATTGTCGCCACCCGAAGGCTGCGCCCAGGGCGCCCAACTCGGTGGGCCGTTAGCTTTGGGGCTGCCGGGCTCCGCGCTGGTGATGCGCCTCTGGTCGCGTGCGACCGGCGGCTGGGCCACGTCCCTCGGGCGCTGCACACGGATCAGATACTCCTCCTTGAAGCCATCGATGCCGGTCACCACCAAGCGGTCCTCTTCCCAGCTCCAGGTGGCCTTGCGCTGGCCCTGCCGTACCGGCTCGAGCGCCAGCACGGCACGGGCCTGAGTATCGATGACGGCGGCGTGCTCCGCCTCTTCCGGTCCCTCTTTGGTGTCGATGCGGCCGGCAAGGAAGCGCAGTATACCGATGCCTTTGATGCCGCTGGATTTCAGATCCCAGGCGAGGATGCGCGGCGTGCCTTCGCTCATCATCTCCAGCGGCACCGACAGGCGCGGCATCTCCGGGTTGATGGCATAATACCTGTTGTTGCTCACGACCACGTTCCAGCGCTCGAACGCCAACTCACGCACGTTCGCCTCGTCCACGATGGGAGCCCCGAGCCGGTCCAGCGCGGCAAAGGCATCGCGCAGCAGCGGACGCAGCGTTGCGGCCTTCTTGAGATCGGCGATCGCGTCCTCCTTGCTGCCGGCCGCTTCGGCAAGCTCGCCCCGGGCCCACAACACCTCAGGCCGCGCTGGATCGAGTTTCACGGCGCGATCGACATCCTTGTCACCAAGCTCAGGCTGCCCCATCCACTTGTAGACGACGGCCCGGTAGGCATAGGCCTGCGCCGATCGGGCATCCAACTCGATGGCGCGCGCCAAATGATTGATCGCGTCGTCATGTGCCTCGGCCTTGGCATGCGCCAGCGCCAGGGCTTCGAGGGCCAGCGTCGACTTCGGATCGATCTCCGTCGCACGCTGGAAATCCTTGATCGCCGACGATGTGTTGCGCGCCGCCAGATAGCAGTAGCCGCGCAACACATAGATATCGATGTTCTGCGGCTCGAACGCGATGGCGCGGCTCAAATCCTCAACCGCATCTTCGAACCGCTCGAGGGCGATCTTGGCTTCGGCGCGGGCCTTGTAGCCGGCCGAGAACTTCGCGTCCTTGGCGATGGCGCGGCTGAAATCGCGCAGCGCTGCATGCGGTCGATTTTGCGCCAGATGCAAGCGGCCGCGGCCGTTCAACGGGGCCGGGCTTTGTGGCGCCAGCCGGGCCGCCTGACCGAAATCCCTGAGCCCGCCTTCGCTGTCGCCGAGGCGGGCCAAGGCGTTGGCGCGGTTCGAATAGGCCGCCGCGTACCCCGGTGCCAGCAGCAGGGCCCGGTCGAAATCCTTGGTCGCTTCCTGCGCCAGGCCGAGGGCCAGCAGCAGCGTGCCCCGATTGTTGTAGACCGACGGGCTTTCCGGAAACAGCTGCACGGAGCGGTTGAAATCGTCGATCGCCGCCCGCGTCTGATTGAGACGGCCATAGGCCACGCCGCGGTCGTTATAGAGGGCGGCGCGCCGATCGTTGGGCACACCTGGATCGGCCAGCGCCTCGGTCAGCAACTGCACCGCGCGCTCGATCTGGTTGCGCTGCAAGGCCGTGGCGGCTTCCTTGGCGCGCTGCGCACCCACCTCGCCCGCAGCACGCGCGGCCTCCGGCAGCCCGATCGCCGTCAGCAACCAGATCGCCGTCGGCAGGATGGCAAGGCGAAGTGCTCGCATAGCGCCTCTCGTCCGGGGCGGTGGAGGTGTCAGGCCGGATCAGCTCCCGCCTGCGCTACCGCCGCCGATTCGTTCCAGTGCTACGGTGCACACTACCACTGTGGCGCCGCCGCGGCGAAGTTATCGCCAGCGGCCATAGCGCCACGGCGCCAAGGGGTGCCGCCGCTGCCGGATATCGGGGGCCGGATCATGCCCCGAGGTGCCCCAGGGATGGCAGCGGCAAATCCGCGACAGGCCAAGCCACCAGCCGCGCCAGGCGCCGTTGGTCTCGATCGCATCGAGTGCGTACTGGGAGCAGCTCGGCAGGTGGCGGCATTCCCAGCCCGTAATCGGCTTGATTGTCCAGCGGTAGGCGTGGACCGGTGCTTTGGCCAGCACCAGCAGGATTCGGTGCAGGGTGTGGTCGGCAGGCATGGCAGCCCCTGGTTGTATCAGGCGGGGACGGTTGCCGAAGCCGCGCGCCGGCTGGCTTCAAGGCTGTCCAGTGCCCGCTCCACGGCCTCGAACACCAGCAGCGTCGAAGTGTGCCGGGCCCTGACCTCGCGCACCGGCTCGAGCACGGCCAGATCGGCCCACTTGCCGGTCGGGGCGGGGCCGTTCTCCTTGAGCATGCGGCGCATCTCGCCCGCCACCCGCCGCAGCTCATCACTCGACGACCCAACGATATGCTCGGCCATCACGGCGGCCGAGGCCTGTCCAAGCAGACACGCCTTCACGGTCTGGCCGTATTCCGCCACCTGCTCGCCGGCCATCTTGAGGTCGACCGCGATCGTCGAGCCGCACAGCTTCGAATGCGCACTGGCGGTCGCGTCGGGCGCGTCCAGCCGGCGGGCGGGCTTGATTTGAGCCGCTAACTCCAGGATCCGGTCGTTGTAGAGGCTGCTCAGGTCCGTCATTGCGGTGTCCCACAGGTGGCTGCCGGCGCAGTTTCTCCACCGCCGACAGCTGTCATATCGCGCCACCCCCTCGACTTTGCAAGGCGTCAGCATGACATAGGTGACTGCGCGTTGCCGCCTCGCCCCTGCACCGATCACCCGATCCCGCCTGGAGCCCGCCCGATGACATCACCGCTGCCCCCGTTTGCCAGCCCCGGCTCCCCCCACGATCTCGAGCATGGCCTTGCCTTCACCCCGAAATTCGCGGACGGGCTGGTTGCTGCCGTGGCCACCGATGCCGATTCAGGCGAGGTGCTGATGCTCGCCTGGATGAACGCCGAAGCACTCAGCCGTTCGATCGCCACCCGCGAAGCCCACTTCTGGAGCCGTTCGCGGGCCCGGATCTGGAAGAAGGGCGAGGAGAGCGGCAACATCCTCGACATCGTCGAAATGCGTACCGACTGCGACCAGGACGCCATCTGGCTGCGGGTGCGCATGCGCGGGCAACAGGCGGCCTGCCATACCGGCCACCGCAGTTGCTTCTACCGGTCAGTCGCTCTTGGTCCGGACGCGACTGCCAATCCGGTACTCCGGGTCACAGCCGTGCCGCGTGTCTTTGTGCCGTAAACGGCGCGCAGATGCCACAACGGCCTTGCGGGCGGGTGTGGCCACACAATCGTCACGATTGCGGACCACGACGCCATTTACGGCTTCAATATTGCCGAAGCACAGCCTGCGATTGAATCGCGCCGTTTTTGTACACCCTTTTCCAAAACAATAATGATTTTTTCCGTAACAGAAATACTTTCCTCGTCATGTTTTATGGAACACTTTATTTGCAATCATCTCGCAAGGTTCAGAATGAAGATTCGGCTGTAAATGTTCAGCGCGCGCGTTCGCAAGTAACACGTTGATGCTCGTGAACGAACCTGGAACGAGAGCTGCCATGCAAGATTTGAGCGAAATGGCGTTGATGCAGCCTGAGGGCTTCCCGTCGTCGGCTGCCGCGAAGCCGAATGGCACCATCTCGCAAGGCGCGGTTGATACCGTTCCCGGCAGCATCGCATCGACATTCAGTGTCTCCGTAGGCAGCAGTCAATCCGGCGTCATCAATGTTCTCGGCGACCAGGATTGGTTCCGAGTCGATCTTGTCGCAGGCCAGAAGTACGCCTTCACGCTCACGGCCTCCGGAGCTTCCGCGCTGACGGATCCTTTTCTGCGCCTGCTCGATGGCGGCGGAACCGAACTCACCTTCGATGACGACGGCGCCGGCAATTACAATTCGCGGATCGTCTATACGGCGACGGCCACTGGAACCTATTTCCTCGGCGCCACCGGTTTCGATGGCATCAATGGTACCGCCACGGGCAGCTATACGCTCGCGGCCGCAATCTATGTCGCGCCGCCAGTTTATACGCTGGATCAGATCGCCGACCAATTGACCCATCAATATTGGGGCGGCCAGCCGCGCTTCTTCGTCGATGCCGACAAAATCATCACCGTCAATCTCAACAATCTGACCGCGGAAGGCGCAGCTTTGGCCCGCGCGGCATTGCAGCGCTGGGACGATGTCAGCAGTTTGTCTTTCCAGGAGGTCTCGTCCGGGGCACAGATCACGTTCGACGACAATCAGGACGATGCGTTTGCGAATTCGACCTTCTCTGGCACCACCTTGCTGTCATCAACCGTCAATATCGGCCTGAATTGGCTGAGCGCCTATGGCACGACCACGGACAGCTACTCATTTCAGACCTACGTGCACGAGATCGGTCATGCGCTGGGACTGGGACACGCCGGCAATTACGACGGCAATGCCACCTATGGCGTTAACAACCACTATGCCAACGATTCCTGGGCCTATTCGGTGATGTCGTATTTCGACCAGGCCGAAGCAGGGCTTGGCTCGAGCCGCCATCTGGCAACTGTTTCGATGGCCGATATCGTGGCGATCCAGAATCTTTACGGTGCCGATGCGAGCACGCGGACGGGCAATACCGTTTACGGCCATAACGCCACGGCCGGCGCCGTGTTTGCTTTTGGCAGCTATAATACGGTGCCAGCCTTCACGATCTACGATACCGGCGGCACCGATACGCTCGACGTGTCCGGATATTCCGACGCGCAAAGCATCAGCCTGGTTGCGGAATCATTTTCATCGGTCGGCGGGCTTAACAATAATATCGCCATTGCCCGCGGCACCGTGGTCGAGAACGTCGAGGGCGGTTCCGGGGGCGACACCATCGTCGGCAACAGCGTCGCCAACGTTCTCAACGGCAACAACGGCGCCGACAACATCGACGGTGGCGGCGGTAACGATACGCTGAATGGTGGCGCTGGCGCCGACCAGCTGCGAGGCGGCGAAGGCGACGACACCATCATCTGGGATGCCGGCGACGACCTCGCCAATGTGCTGGGCGGTGGCGGCACTGACACGTTGTCCGTGACCGGCGATGCGCCAGTTACTTTCAATCTGGCGGCGCATGGTTTTGAGGCAGCGCACGTCGTGCGCCCCGATGTCGGCAACACACAACCCTGGTCGCAGTTGATCGAGGATTACGTTACAGGCTGGGTCCTCTTGCGACAGCACCGGACGGCCGACGACGGCACCGCACAGCTCACGCGCTACGAGCTGCCGCAGGTTGAAGCCTGGGATTACTCGATCGAGTATTTCGACGCCTTGGGCCGCGTGACAGGCAACTACGTCCATGGCGACGACGGCACCTCGTACGGCACTGTGTTGGATACGGCCGGCACTCAGTCCTATGCCTATTACGTCAACTATCTGGACAATCTCAATCGGCAAACGTCCCTCTTCTTCCAGCAGGACGATGGCTCGAGCTACGGCACCAGCTACGATGTTGCCGTCACCAACGCGTGGAGCTCATCCTCAAGCTACGCCAATGCCGCTGGCCAGATCACGACCGTGCAAACACGCAATGACGACGGCACCTTGATCTCGGTGAGCTACGATCCGACCAACATCCAAACCTGGACCACGCTGACCGACTACATCGACGCCCAAGGCCGCCAGACCGCACAAGGCGCGGTGTACGACAATGGCACCAGCATCGCGGCCTACTTTGATTACCTCAACGTGCAGCCGTGGACCTACGAGGCCTTCGTGTTCAACGCCCAGGGCCAGCAGACCGGCCACTACTTCGTGTAATCGCGGCAGTTGCGGTCTTGCGTGTCGCGTGTGGGTTGTCGTGGCGCCATGAATGCGCCGTAAGCCCCAGTGGTTTGCGTCATTGATCGCGATGCTCGAAGCGCTGCGATTTTCATCAATTGTCGCAAATTGCCGCAATTGGGTTCCGTCGCGTCCGCGTGTGTCCTGCCGGGAGCAGCAAGTTGCCCCGGGCTTTGCGTCGCTTGCCCCGCGAGCTGTTGCAAGTTTGTAGCGTTCAAGCGGTCACGTTCGATCGGGCACGGTGTAATCACTTGCGTCCTCGTCATGTTGTGGATATCCGCTGATGCACCGCTTGGTGCGCGGGGATGCACCTCGGAGAAGCTGTCAGTGACCGTTGAATCCATTAGTCATGATCCGTCTGGACTGGCGTTTTCGGGGGGCGTGCAGCTCGATTTCGGCAATTCGATCAGCTATGCCTCCGACAACATTCTGCAGTCGTTCCGCAACCTCCTGGTGACCAGCCAGCCGGCCAACAGTCCGGTGTTCGGGGGCATCGAGGATTCAGCCCTCGGCAACGCTGCCTACTTCTACAATTCAGGTCCATTTGGAAATTGCGGTCTGCTGAATGGTATCGGGGCCGCCTACTTGAGCTTCACCTTCGGCGCGGAGTTCCGTTACCGCTACAGCACGGCCGGTCACGTGATCACCGAGATCGATCTCGGTGACGGCTGGCACATCGTCGAAACCTATGGCCGGCGCGGCGCCAACAACCTGATCGATAGCACTCGTCCCGAAGGCGAGCACCCCTTCTACACGCTGGTGGAGCTGCAAGAGGCCTTGCGCAACGGCGATCCGACCCAGATCTGGCTCGATGTGGCGCAACCGATCCGCGACTACTATGGCGACCGGGGCGCCGTGGTCTTGGCCCCAGCACCGACGGATCCGATTTACACCAATAGTCATTGGAGCCCTACCGCGCTGACGCTGGCCGCCAACGAGCGCGCAACACTGCAGCGCGCCGAATCCACGCTCAGCGACTTGTACGGCATCGGCGCCCTGGCACCGCTTGACGTCAGCGTGCCGGACGGGATGACCGGTGTCACCGTCACGCGCAGCCTGCCACCATCGGGAACCGGTTTCGAGCACATCGAGACGTCGCACCTGATTACGGACGTCAAGCTGCAGCAGAAGCCTGGCGATATCGACGTCACGACCTACTACCCCGCCATGGCCTACGACAGCGTCAAGCTTTACCCCGTGGCGCCGACGGGAACGGTTGCCCTGTCCAGCTTCACGCCCGGTATCGCGCAGGATTGGACCGAGCAATGGACGCTGGTCCGTGGCTCCCTGTTCGAGGCCAGTCGCGGGGCCATCATCCAAGACGGCACGACGGGCGCGGCGCGGCTGACCCTCAACCAGACGTTCACGAACGCTGCGAGCACGGCCGTGTCGTTGTGGCTCCCGTTGGCATTCCGGACGGATACGCCGATTGCGACCGGTGATGCAGCGGCCGGGCCCTTGGCCATCCTTCACGTGGGCAACCAGAGCATCGAGATCACTGCGGCCGACATGGCATTGCACTACAGGGATCTGGTGGTCACGGTTCCGGCCGGCGCCACCGTCAACCTGAGCCTAGATCTGTCGCCGGGACGCAGCCTGCAACTGCTGGCGCTGGGCACCGAGTTGGACGTCGCCGGCATTCTCTCGGCTGAGAACCCAGCCCTGGCGATCGATGTGGATCTCTCCGGCATCGGCGTGCTGCGCGAGGTGATGGATCTGCGGTTCAATCTGGCAGGCGACGCGAACACAGTGCCCACAGGCCTTGCCGGCAACGACACCGTCAATGCATCACCACTCGAATTTCCGCCGGAAATCAATCCCTTCCCCCTCAACGAACTCGTGGTGACCCGATCGCAGCTGCCAACCAGCCCGGACGTCGAGACCATCGAGACGCCTTACCTCGTCACCAGCATCGATCTCACCGCGCGCACGCCAGGCGCCTTCGACTTCGATGCCGCGCGCGAAGCCTTGCGCGTGTATGCAGCGGCGCCAAGCTGGAGCGTCGCGATGCCGGGCTTCGAACGCGGCGCCGAGCAAGAGTGGATCGGCAAGTGGGCGGTCTCGCGCGGCGCGACATACGATGCGGGGGCCGGCATTGTCATTCACAACCCGGATGGCACCTACAGCGAGTTGCATTCGACCGAGCGCTATACCAACACCACCGACGTGCAACAGTTCCTGTGGTTCCCGATCGCCTATCGCACCGACACCCCGACCCGGCCAGCAGACGGCAGTCCGGTGGCCACGCTGGTCATTGGCCAGCAGTGGTTCAACGTCTACGCCACGGATCAGGACTTGCACTACAAGGGCGTCATCGTTTCGATCGAGCCTGGTGTCACCGTCGAGCCGGCGCTTTATGTCTACGGCGGCAAGACCATGGAGGTGTATGCCCTCGGGACTTCGATCGAGCTGTCCGATTTCATCTCGCCCGAGAATCCGATCCAGGTCGCCGACGTCGATTTCTCAGGGCTTGTCGATATCGGCCTCGGCGACTACCGCCAGCACGTCGATCTGACCTACGCCATGATGGTCAATCCCTATCTCAGCAATGAGCAGCTCATCGGCAGCAGCGGCAATGACACATTGACGGGCAGCAGCGCCGACAATCATATCGACGGGGGCGCCGGCAATGATTTCCTGGACGGAGGTGCTGGGCGCGATCGCCTTCTCGGTGGCGAAGGCAACGACACCGTGGTCTGGGATGCGGCCGATGACTTGGATCAACTGCGCGGTGGCGACGGACATGATGTGCTGCTGGTGGCGGATGTGGCACCCGTCGCCTTCGACTTGGCAGCGCACGGGTTCGAAGCCGCGCGCGTCGTCCACGGTGATGTCAGCGCGACGGACGCTTGGACCGGCATTGTCGACAACTATCTGCCGGGGTGGGTCATGGCCACGCAGCACGGCACTTATGTATCTGGCGCCAGCTGGCTCACACGTTACGAGCATGATCATGCCGAGACTTGGGACTACTCCGTCGAGTATTTCGATAGTGACGGGCAGGTTACGGGAAACTACGTCGTGGCCGACGATGCCACATCCTATGGTATCGTGCTCGATGCCGATGACATTCAAAGCGTCGCCTATTACGTCAATCACCTCGACGCCCAGAACCGACACATCGCCATTCAGTTTGTGAACGATGACGGTTCGAGCTATGGCGTTTCATTCGACGCCGCCCTGCAACACCTCTGGGCTTCATCGGCCGTGAGTTACAACGAGGACTCCGAACTGGTCAGCGCGCAGACTCGCTATGACGACGGAAGCTTGATCTCGGTCAGCTACGATCCGAACGACCAGTACAGCTGGGCGACGCTGACGGACTTCATCGACGTGCTGGGGCGTCAAACAGCCCAGGGCGCCGTCTATGACGACGGGCAAAGCATTGCCACCTATTTCGACGTCGACAACGTGCAGCCATGGAACTACGAGACGTTCGAGTTCGATGCCGCCGGACAGCAGATCGGTCACAGCTTCGGCTGAGCGCCACTGCGTTTCCCAATAGCCTGCAATTACAAAAAATTCACAGCTCTTTATTTTATCTTGCGTAAGGGGTTTTCTGAAAACCTTTATCGATTTGCAGATGCTAATATATATAGCTTAGCTCATTCTTCACCATACCCATGGCATTGTCGGTCCACTGCATGCGGCAACCCCGCGGGCGCCACATGGCCGAACAAGCATGGGTGGACAGATGTTGAGCACTGTATTCGTGGACGGCAATCTTGAGCTGCAGTCAAGCCAGGCTGCGGCTGGCGAAATCGGCACTGCGACCAATCCCACACCGTCCTCCGGGATCACGCCGCAACGGGCCGGAATCGTCGGCGTCGGCCCGTCCGGTGACATCAACACGGATGCGCTCATCGACGGCACGGTGTGGTCGGGCCATGCCCTCACCTTCAACTTTCCGGCGACGCCAGGCTACTATGGCTTCGACTACTCGGATGTCCTCGAACAGCAGCACAACTTCAGCGCTGCACCGGCCCAGGTGCAGAACGCGGTTCGCAACATCCTGGCCACCGAGTTCCCACGCTACATCAATATGACCTTCACGGAGGTCGGCCCCACGGTTCGCTCCGACATCAGCCTCGCCTTTTCGGATTCGCCATCACCGACCGCCTGGGCCTACGGGCCGTGGGATCAACTCGTCGGTGGCGACGTCTGGTTTTCGTACAACAACAACTGGTACGCTGCGCCCGTCCGCGGCAACTACGCGTGGTACACCATTCTGCATGAGCTTGGTCACTCCATGGGCCTGACGCACGGCCATCAGGGCGGCGGCTTCGGTACCGGTCCCATGGAGTCCGAGCGTGATTCGTCCGAATTCTCCGTGATGACGTACCGCAGCTACGTCGGCGGGCCCGACACGGGCACGACGAATGAAGACTTCGGTTACGCGCAATCGCTGATGATGTATGACATTGCCGCGCTGCAGCACATGTACGGCGCCAACTTCAATACCAACAGCACCAACTCCACCTACACCTGGAGCCAGACCACCGGGCAGATGTTCATCAACGGCGTTGCCCAGATGGCGCCCGGAGCCAACAGGATCTTCCTGACGGTTTGGGATGGTGGCGGCACCGACACCTATGACCTGTCAAGCTACAACACGAATCTCATGGTCGACCTCGCACCGGGCGGCTGGTCGACGCTGTCGACCGAGCAGCTCGCGCTGCTGCACTATGACGGCAGCCAGGTGGCGCGTGGCAACGTCTTCAATGCGCTCCAGTATCAGGGCGATGTGCGCTCGCTGATCGAGAACGCCACCGGAGGCGGCGGCAACGACGTCATTCTCGGCAACATCGCCAACAATGTGCTGTCGGGCAATACGGGCAACGACACATTGCGTGGTCTCGAAGGCAACGACATCCTCAATGGCGGCCACGGCGACGATCGTCTCGAAGGTGGCGTCGGGCTCGACACGCTCAATGGCGGCTTCGGCGCCGACGCCATTTATGGCGGCGACGACGTCGATACGGTCAATGGCGACGCCAACAACGACTATCTGTTCGGCGGCAACGGCGACGACGTCGTCAATGGCGGTGCCGGCAACGACACGATGAAAGGCGATGCCGGCATCGATCGCTTGTTCGGCGGCGATGGCGACGACACCATCTATTGGGATGCGGGCGACGATCTGGCCAACGTGCTCGGCGGCGCCGGCACTGATACGCTGTGGGTCGACGGCGACGCCCCCGTGACGTTCAATCTGGCAGCACACCAATTTGAGGCGGCGCACGTTGTGCGCACGGACGTTGGCGGCACCGAGGTCTGGTCGCAGATCGTCAGCGACTTCGTCGGCAATTGGCAGATCTCCACCGAGCGCGGCACCTACGACGACGGTTCGGGCTGGCTGATGCGGGCGGACGTGCTCAATGCGCAAATCTGGCAGTTTTCGGTCGAGTACAACAACACTCAAGGTGCCGTCAGTGGCAACTACGTGTTCAATGACGATGGCTCATCCTACGGGACCGTGCTCGATTCGGCGATTGCGCAGACGTATACATACTATGTCAACTACCTGGACAGCGCGAACCGTCAGACCAGCATCTTCTTCCAGCAAGACAATGGCACCAGCTACGGCACAACCTTCGACGTGGCAGCCCAGTACGACTGGACCTCTTCGTCCAGCTTCACCAACGCGCGCGGTCAGATCACGACTGTGCAGACACGCTACGACGATGGCAGCATGACGTCGATCAGCTACGACGTCGGCAACACCCAAACCTGGACCACGCTGACCGACTACATCGACGCCCAAGGCCGCCAGACCGCACAGGGCGCGGTGTACGACAACGGCACCAGCATCGCCGCCTACTTCGACCATCTGAACGTCCAGCCGTGGACCTACGAGGCCTTCGTGTTCAACGCGGCTGGTGTACAGACCGATCACTATTTCGTTTGAAGCTGGTCCAAGCGAAGGCTTGAGCCGTGTTCGACTTGCAGCCTGCACCGGCAACGGCGCGGGCTTTTTGCTGCGTGTGACCTTGGCGGATGGCCAGCAATCCGCCGTGATCGGTTTCCCTGCGATCACTCGGCTACAAGCCCGTTGTCGCAACCGAGGTTGGAATCGCGCCGCACGCTTTGATCGGCTAGCGGATTTTCCTATCGAAGAAGTCCTTGATGCCGGCCAATCGTGGCGGGCAAGGGTTGGTCGTTAGTCCTGGCAAATCGTGCGTGCATAGGTTGTCCATGTGACGCTTGTTCAACTGCGTCGCTGCATGTTAGCGTCTACAATTAACGTGAGGATTTCCCAATCGTTTTGATCATCCGGCGGAGGGTTCTATGGCAACGTATACTCATAACGGACTCGCAGGTTCACCAACGGGTTTCTGGTTCACGCGTGACATTGTCCACACCAACGCGGCATCATACATAAGCGCGTCATCATCCCTCATCGTCTACTTGAATTCCGACGGCAGCGAGACGCGTCTGATCAGTGCTGGGAATGACTTCACATTCACGACTGTTGGCAGCGTCTTTACCCTCACCGGCGGGACAATCACGGCGGCCCAGCGCACCAATGCGGGCGGAACGACAATCTACGAAACGATCTCCGGTGGCACCGGTTATCTGGCAACCGCGTTCCAGTCTCACCTCGCGGAGAGTGACCTCCAAGGCGTCGCCGCTGAGTTGCTCAGCGGCACGGACACTTTAAACGGCGGCGGCCTCAATGACTTTTTCCGCGCCTTTGGCGACAATGACATCATCAACGGCGGTGGCGGGTTTGACACAGTAAGCTATCAACACGCATCGATGGTTGGGCCGGTGACCATCACGGTCGGAACGTCAAATGTCGCCGGAGCCGCGACGGTTTCGACAGGCCTTGCAACCGCTGCCAGCCCCACGATCGGCACTGACACGCTCGACAGCATTGAGCAGTTCGTTGGCACAAGTGCGGGAGACTCTTTCACGGCCTTCCGGAATTTCCTGGCCGGCAACGTGGCATCACTCAGCAGCTTCAACGAGTTCGAAGGACTTGGTGGCGTCGACACGATAACGGGCAACGGCAATACGCGGATTGCCTTCGGCAACAGCTTTACCGCCGGGCCGGGCGCAACTGTCGTCTGGACCTCCGGCACGAACAACGGTAGTGGCACCTCGACCGGCACGGGTATCGGCACCGACACCTTTAGTGGTGTAAGCGCGGTACGTGGCTCGAACTTCGTCGACACGTTCACGGCTACGGGCGCCTCGACAGCGTTCTATACGACGAGCTTCTTCGGCTTCGTCTTCGACGGCCGCGGTGGTAACGATATCATCACCGGTGGCGGCACCAACAAGCGGTACGACGGCAATCTGGCTCGCTACGACAACGAGACCAGCAACATCACCGCCACCATCGGCACCAGCAACACAGTGGGAGCCCCGACAACGGCTGCTGGCAGCGTAACGGGAACGTCGCCCGGCACCGATACGCTGAGCTTCGTGGAGTCGATCCGCGGCACCAACAATGCCACGGGTGACGTGTACACCGCATTTGCTGATTTCCGCGGACTGTTCGGCGCCTTCAATCAATTCGAAGGCATGGCTGGCAACGACAGCATCACCGGCAACAACCAGACGCGCGTTGGCTTCAGCCAGTCGACCGGGGCGGTCTCCGTGACCTGGACGCCGACAGTCGGCAACGTCTTCACCGGTGCTGGTCAAGCCGTCGGCAACACGAGCGTCGGCACAGACACCTTCACCGGTGTCAATAGCGTGCGCGGCTCGGGCTTTGCCGACACGTTCACAGCTACTGGCGCCCACGGAGATTTCACGTTCAACGGAGCCGGCGGAGATGACATCATCAATGGCGGCACCTTCTCCATTGGCACATTGGGAATGGTCGATTTCGATACGGCCCAATATACGGGCGCATCGGCAGGCATCACGGTTTCGCTTGGCGCGGCCAGCACCGTCGCGGGCAATGCGTCCGTTGGCACCGACACCTTGGTCCACGTCGAAAAGATTCGCGGCTCGCACTTCAACGACAGCTATACAGCCACGCTGCTCTTTGCTGCTTCATATGGCCTCCTGAACGTGTTCGATCCAGGTGGCGGTGACGACACCATCACCGGCAACGGGTCGACCCGATTGGATTACAACTCGGCGCTGGCCGGCGTGACGGTGGATCTCGGCTTGGGCACCGCTCAATCGACGGTCGGGGTGACGGCCGATATCGGTGTTGACAACTTCACCGGCGTCAATGCCGTGGAAGGTTCAGATTTCGGTGACGTTCTTATCGGCAGCAATGGCGCATTGGCTGAGCAGTTTACCGGTGAAGCCGGCGCCGACACGATAAATGGCGGTGGTGGCGTTCGCGATCAGGTCCGGTACCGGACCTCAATTGCGGGCGTCCTCGTGGACCTGAGCACGGGCCAGGCCAATGATGGATACGGGTTCACTGATACGCTGTCAGGAATCGAAGATGCATCGGGATCCGAGTTCAACGACACCATTACCGGCGACGGCAATGCCAACTATCTCGTTGGTCAAGACGGTGATGACACGCTAAACGGCGGCGACAACGACGACATCCTCATCGGCGACGATACGAACATCAATTTTTATGGCGGCGTTTTTGGCGTATCGAGCGAAGTGGACGACGGCAACGATACGCTAAACGGCGGCAACGGCAATGACACGTTGATCGGCGGCTTAGGCGTCGACAAGATGAACGGCGGCGCCGGCAACGACATCGTCTACTGGGATGCCGGCGATGATCTCGCCAACGTGCTTGGCGGTGCCGATACGGACGCGCTTTGGGTCATCGATCTACCAACACCGCTGACTTTCGATCTGGCAGCGCATGAGTTCGAGTCGGCGCATGTCGTGCGCAACGATCTCACGAACACACAAGCATGGTCGAATATCGCCGAGGACTATACGCCGGCTTGGCAATTGTCACAGCAGCGCACGACCAACGACAATGCGACCTCATCCCTTATCGTTTACGACGTCGCCGGTGCCAATCCGTGGAGCTCCGTGACGAGCAATTTCGACACGGCCGGACAGACGACGAGCACTCTGTTCAGCAGTGACGACGGCACGGCTTATGGCTCCGTCTATGACGCAACGGGAACACAGGCCTATAACTACTATATTTCCTACCAGGACAACCAAGGCCGTCAAACCGGTACCTACACACTGAACGACAATGGTACTGCAACGTCGGTCATCAACGATGCTGCCGGGGCCCAGTCGTTCACCTATTCGCTGAACAATCTCGATGCTCTGGGCAACATCACGAGTTCGTTCACCCAGGAAGACAGCGGCGTCGCCTATGGGACCTCCTATGATGTGGCTAACGCATTCACGCATGCCTTCAGCTCGAACTTCACCAACACCGGCGGGCAAATCATCACGGTGCAGACGCGCTATGATGACGGCACGTTAATCTCGGTGAGCTACGACCCGACCAGCTTGGCTGCCCCAAACGGCACGCAGACTTGGTCGACACTGACCGACTACATCGACGCCCAAGGCCGTCAGACGGCGCAGGGCGCGGTGTACGACAACGGTACCAGCATCGCCGCCTACTTCGACTATCTGAACGTCCAGCCGTGGACCTACGAGGCCTTCGTGTTCAATGCCCTCGGCCAACAGACCGACCACTACTTCGTGTGATGTGAATTTGATCGCTCCAACACGTCTTGACTAAGCCACCCGGGGTGATCGCGCAGTGCGGTCACCCCGTAGCTGTTGGGCGATGCCAGTATCCGTCGCAATTGTCGATCGGGCGCTGGTTGTCGCGGATCACGCGCACGTGTTGCCTACATGGCGCCCTTCTTTACTCGCTTCTGCGACTTCACTCCGGCCTTCTCCGCTGGTTGCAGCCCGTAGCTCGCGAAGCCCGTCTGCACCTCGGCGATCTGGGCACTGGTGAGCAGCACAGGACCGCCGATGGCGAGCGACAGATAGTATTGCTTGGCGATCGTCTCCAATTCCTGCGCCAGCCACAGAGCCTTCTCCAAGCCCGGCCCGATGGCGATCATGCCGTGGTTGGCAAGCAGGCAGCCCATGCGATCCTCCAGCGCCGCAACGGCAAGGCGGGATAGCTCCTCGCTGCCGTAGCGTGCATACCCCGCGCAGCGGATGTCGGTGCCACCGAACGCCGCAATCATGTAGTGACAGGCGGGAATGGGTTTGCGTGCGATGGCCAGCGTCGTGGCAAACGTCGAATGCGCATGCACGATTGCCGTGATCTCCGGCCGCGCGCGCAGGATGTCGAGGTGAAACGGCCACTCCGTCGAGGGCTTCAGCGGGCCGTCCCACGCGCCCCGTTCACCATCGATCGGCATCGACGCGATCATCTCAGGCGTCATGCGATCATAGGGCGTCGCCGAGGGCGTGATCAGCACCTCCCCGCCATGGCGCACAGAGACGTTGCCCGACGTGCCCTGATTGAGCCCGCTGGCATTCATGAAGCGGCAGGCATCAATGATCGATTGGCGCAGGTCGCGCTCGGCTTTGCTCATGCGGTTCGCGCGAGTCATTGGGGCCCTCGTTACGTTAGCGTTTGGCCAGCGGGCGTGGGGCCGCAAACATGGCGAGTTCGACGCGCGTGCCCAACGCTTCGAGGACCACGGCGGCCTCGCTGATCTTTTCGACGCGCCAGCGGCCGAGTTGGCCGCCTTCGACCACCCATTGCCCGCTCTCGCCTTCGTTGCCTCGAATGAGCGCGCGCAAGGGCTCGCGACCGGCCTTGACGATGCCCAACAGCTTGAGGCCCGCGAGCGACGGCGGCGGCGCGGGCGCTGGTGGCGGCACGGGCGGCGGCGCGACGACGCGAGGAGCGACAACTTCCACCGGCTTGGCCAAAACCGGCCGCCGTGTCGGCTCCAGCAATGGCCGCGACAGCGTCTCAGAGTAACCCGCCAAGGGACCAGGCCGCGCCGGTCGCGCCGCCAAACCTGCATCAACCGGTGTTGCGCCATCGCCGCCCGCGTCGGCCACCGGCCGCCGCTCGATTGGCACTGTCATCGCCAGCCACAGCAGCGCCGCCAAGCCCAGAGCGGCAAGGCCGAGGATCACTGCCAGTGGATCGACGCGCGCCCGCATGTCAGCCGCCCTCCTTGCGCGCAACGCCGAGGATATCGAGACGCACGTCGAGTTCGGTCGGACCTCCGCCGGTGCCCGCAGCCCGCGTCATCTGCAGGCCTGAGAGCAACAGCAACGTCTCCGCGCTCTCCAGTCGATGCAGCAAAGCCTGCACGCTCGCCAGATCGCTCTGCAGCTGAATGCGCACGCCGAGGACCGCCAGTCCACCCTGCTCGCGACGCGGCAACGTGCGCACACTGCGCGGCCGGATATTGCCGCGCGCGGCGATCTCCCCGACCAGCGTTTGCAGGTTGGCCAGCCGAATGGCATCGCTCTCGCCCTTGAGCAGGGCCTCGCCACCAAGCACCTCGTTAATACGCCGTTCGATGTCGCCCGCGGTGGCCGAGCGATTGCCGGCGGCGAGGAAGCGGCCAAGCATGACGCGTTCGCGGGCGAGGGCATCGCGCTGCTCGGCGAAGTGAGCCAAGAGCGGTCGCGCCACGCCAAGCCATAAGGCCAGCGTGACCAACGCCGCCAGCCCCAGCGCCAACATTCGTTGCAGCGACGGCGGCAAGGCAAGCGTCATGGCCGCGCCCCCGGTGGTTGAGGAGCAGGCCGCATCCGCAAGCGGATCGAGAAGCGTTCCTTGCCAACCGTTGGATCGAGCAGCACCGGTGCGGTGAACGAAGCCTCCGTGAAGATGGCCGACCGCTCCAGCAAGGGCAGCAGCGCGGCCGCGTTCTGGGCGAGCCCCGACATCTCGATCACGCCGGCCTCAATGCGCAGATCCTGCAGCGAGGCCTGATCGGGAATGAGACGGCTCAATGTGTCCACCACCTCGGTGACCGAGACAGGGCCCGTGGTCAATTGCCTGAGGGCGCCGAGATCGCCGAGCGTGCCAACCGCGCCGTCGAGCGTGCGTTGCGCGCGCACCGCCTTTTCCCGCGCCACCGCCGTGTCTGCGCGCACCGCATCAAGCGCCGCGGCCTGCCGGCTGCTCCAGGTCCACAGCGAGGCTCCGGCCAACGCCAGACAGGCCGCCAGAAGTGCCGCCCTTGCCCCAAGGCTGTGCAGCGTCCCGGAGTCTGCTGTTTCACCGGCCAACAAATTGACCGGAATCACCTCGCCCGTTGTTTCGTCGCGGCAATCGATGAACTGCGCCGGCTGCCCGAGACGATCCAGCGCCGCCAGCCAGGGCGCCACCTTGTCCCGCCGCAGCACCAACTGGCGCACCCGCACCATGCCGCCCGTTGTCCGCCCTGGCGGCACCACAAAGCCACTCAGCACGTCGCTGGCGCGAAACGGCGTGGCGCGTTCGAGATCGAGCCGCAGGATCTCGGCAAAGCGGGCGCGGGCCTCGCCCGGCAAATCGACGCGCCGCTCCAGACAATCGCTGAGCGGCACCCGCAGCCCGACCGGCAAGCGCGATGTTCCAGCCTCAGCCAGCAACACCGCCAGCGCTTCAGGGGCGACGGCTTGTCCATCGCCGATGGGCGTCGTAGCTCCCGCGGCTTGCCGCTCCAGCATACCCCGACCGCCCGATACGCTCAGCACCAGACGCGGCGCCTGAGCCTGGCTCAGACTCGGTCCGCCAACCGGTGCCAGGTCGCGAAGCTGTCCGCCCCACCACCGCAAGAAGGCTCCGACGCTGGCTGCGATCTGGTTCATAATCTCTGAAAATAGTCGTTCGCGCCGCTGGCGCTCAAGCTTGCGACTCATAGCCGAAGTGGGCCACCTCGCGCTACAGTCGACGCCTGAGATTCGCGGCGCAAGGCTCATAGACAGGGTTAATCATGGCGGACGTGGCAGCCAAGCCGCGCAATGGCCCCGGCGATCCCCGGAGCGCCGACTTTGTCGCCCGCTTCGGCGCCGCGCTGGTGGCCGATGGTGTGCTCGACCGCTTGCAACTCGCCCGCGCCGAGCGCGCTCACAAGCAAGCCGGCGAACGCTTCGATATGGTGCTGATCGGCCTTGGCCTCGTCTCCGAAGACGAGATGGCCATGCGATTGGCCGCGTTCCTGGGGCTCGAGCTTGCCGGCGTCGATGCCGTGCCGCGTCGGGCCTTGTTGCGCGACCAGATCGATCTCGATTTCCTGCGCCGCAATCGCGTCCTCCCCCTCCTCGACGATGGCGCCACGGTCACCATTGCCGTCGCCGATCCTTTCGCCACCGATCAGGTCACCGGCTTGGCCTACCTGCTGGGACGCC
Source organism: Hyphomicrobiaceae bacterium (assembly GCA_046154645.1). Classification (GTDB taxonomy): domain Bacteria; phylum Pseudomonadota; class Alphaproteobacteria; order Rhizobiales; family Hyphomicrobiaceae. Next base: position 20,838 of record JBJXDZ010000029.1, on the reverse strand, counting down.
CGGTACATGCCGTTGTCATGCCGCGCGGCCTCATCGAACGCGGCATCGAGCGGCTTTATTCGGCGCCCGCTGCTGCCAACGCCGCCCGCGCCCAAGCTGCCGCAGGCAGCTCGACGCCGATCGCCGCCAGCGACAGCGCCCCCATTGCAACCTCCGAAACCGACCTCCGCCGTCTCGCCGACATCGCCAGCGACGCACCCGTCATCAAGCTGGTGCAGGATCTGATCACCCGCGCCTGGGAGGCCGGCGCCTCCGATATTCATCTCGAGCCCGGCGAATCGAGCCTCGACGTGCGCCTGCGCATCGATGGCGTGCTGGCGGTGTCGGAACGGTTGGCGCCGGATCTGCAAGCCGCCGTCGCCTCGCGCATCAAGGTGATGGCCGAGCTGAACATTGCCGAGCGCCGCCTGCCGCAGGATGGCCGCATCCGCGCCAACGTGCGTGGCAACGAGATCGACCTGCGCGTCTCGACCATGCCGACAATTTCCGGCGAGAGCGTCGTCATGCGCATCCTCGACCGCAAGAGCCTGACCGGGGATTTCGCGGAGTTGGGCTTTGCCGCCGAGATCGAAACTGGCCTTGCCCGCCTGATTGCCCGCCCGACCGGCATCGTGCTGGTCACCGGCCCGACCGGCAGCGGCAAGACGACGACGCTCTACACTGCGCTCAATCGGCTCAACACCTCCGAGCTGAAGATCCTCACCGTCGAGGACCCGATCGAGTACCGCATCGCCGGCATCAACCAGGTCCAGGTACAGCCGCGCATCGGCCTCACCTTCGCGCACACCTTGCGCTCGATGCTGCGCCAGGATCCCGACGTGATCATGGTCGGCGAGATCCGCGATCTCGACACCGCCCGCATCGCCGTGCAGGCGTCGTTGACCGGCCACCTCGTGCTGTCGACGTTGCACACCAACAGCGCCGCCGGCACCATTGCGCGATTGCTGGACATGGGCGTCGCCGACTATTTGCTCGCCTCCAGCGTCAATGCCATCCTGGCCCAGCGGCTCGTGCGTCGCCTCTGCGAAGCCTGCGCAAAGCCGCTTGGCGTCGGTAGCGGCGCGCACGCGACTGTGGCCCGCCTGCTCGACAACGCCGCTCATCTCGATGCACCCGGATTGCGCGAACGCGTGGGTTGCCCGAGCTGCCGCGGCACCGGTTATGCCGGCCGCCACGTCGTCGGCGAGTTGATGTTCGTCGACGATCCCGTACGCCGCGCGATTCTCGCCGGACCTTCCGAGCAGGCCATCGAAGCAGCAGCCAAGACACAAGGTATGACACCGCTGCTCGAGCAAGGGCTCGCCCTGGTGCTATTAGGCCAAACCACGCTGGACGAGATCCTGCGCGTCGCCCGAGCCGACTGATGGCAACGTTTCGCTACAAAGCCTTCGGTCCCGATGGCCGCGAACTCGCCGGCAGCATCGAAGCCGCCAACCGCAAGGTAGCAATCGACGAGTTGCATCACCGCCGCGTCTTCCCCTTCGATGTCGCCGAGGGCGCTGCCCCCGACCCAACACGGTGGTGGGAACGTGAAGTGTTCGGAGGCACCGGGCTCCCCGCAGGCAACCTTGCAACGCTGACGCGCGAACTGGCGACGCTGATCAAGGCGGAGCTGCCGATCGACGAAGCCTTGCGCATTCTGGCCGGACAACCGCTGCTCGGCACCCGCACCCGCAATGTCGTGCGCGGATTGCTGACCAAGGTCGAAGGTGGCGCACCGCTGTCGGAAGCCATGGCCGCTGCCGGCGATGCGTTCCCCGCGCACACCTGGCAGATCGTCAAGGCGGGCGAGGCATCTGGCACGCTTGGCCCCGCGCTCGCTGATCTCGCGCAGTCACTGGAACTCTCGGAGAAGGTGCGCCAGCAGGTGCGCTCGGCGACGCTCTATCCGATGGTGCTGCTGGCTGCGGCGAGCGTGGCCATGGGGCTGGTGCTGTTCATTCTCATTCCGGCACTTGGGCCACTGTTCAAGGGTGTCGGCGCCGAGTTACCGCTGTCGCTGCGCATTCTTGACGGTGTCCGCTCCGGGCTCGTTGCACAACCCATCCTCACCACGCTTGCGCTTGCCGCAGTGATCGGCGGCTGGATGGCCATTCGCCGCAGCCAGCCCTGGCAGCACCTTCGCGATGGCCTGGTGCTGCGCATTCCCGGCCTTGCAAGCCTCGTCACCTATCGCGAGACCGGTCGCCTTGCGCGCACGCTGGCCACCCTGTTGCGCAGTGGCGTGCCCCTGCTCGACGCCATGACGGTTGCCTCGGGCGTGCTCGCCAACAGCCGCTTTGCCAGTGCCATGGCCGCCGCCACCGAGCGTGTTCGCCAAGGCACGGGCCTCGCCGCCGCTCTCGCCGAAGGTGGCCGGATCCCCGAAACCGCGGTGCGCCTGATCTCGGTCGGTGAGCGCTCGGGCGAGATCGATGCCATGGCCGCTCGCGTCGCCGACATCTACGAGGCAGCCTTTCAGCGCAACGTCGAACGTGCCACCGCGCTGCTGGCGCCGCTCCTGACTGTACTGATCGGCGCGCTCGTGGGCACACTGATCCTCTCGGTCATCAGTGCCACCTTGAGCCTCAACGAGCTCACCTGGCGCTGAGCTTGGGCAACAGGGCGCGCACAGCCGCAGAAACCGGCTCGACCACGGCAATGGCAAAGCGCGGCGCCAAGGCGCGGGCGGCAGCAGCCAATGGACCGCCACCGATGACGACAGCCTCGACGCCGTGGTCCACAATGGCCCGCTCGATGGCAGCGGCCAGCGAAGCCTCGAGACGACTTGGATCGGCGGTGAGCGTCACCGGCTCTTCGGGCGTCAGGACGGTGCCGGCATAGGTGACGCCCAAGCCAAGACGAGCCACCTTGGCGTCCGTCGCCGCCACGAGACCGGGTGAGGTGCTCACAACGGCAAATCGGCGCCCGCCTTGCGCTGCTTCCAGGAGTCCGGCCTCGCCAATTCCAGTCACGGGAACGGGCAACAGCCCGCGTATCTCGTCGAGGGCTGGATCGCCGAAAGCGGCGATGATGATGCCTGCGCAGGTGACCGGGATCTCGGCACGCAAAGCCAGCACCGCGTGGCGCGCCACGTCCAACTGCTCCGCCGTGAAGATGAGCGGCACACCGGATCTGGCTGTCAGTCCGGCGATCGAGACACCGGGCCCAGCAGCCTCGCGCGCAATCTCCACCATGCGGCTCGTCGTGACCGCATTGGTATTGGGATTGATCAGGACAACGTGCTGCATGGGATGCCCTTGAGCCTTGCGGTGATCAGGACGTGCTCAATGTTTGGACTTTCGCCGGATCATCAACGGTCTATCATCGGGGCTACCCTGCGGCACCATGAATCATATCGGCGCGAGAACGCATGACAAGCTTGGATCTGATCATCAAGGGCGGCACGATCGCCACCGCCAGCGACACCTTCAGCTGCGATGTCGGCATTCGTGACGGTCGCATCGTGGCGCTCGGCGAGCAGTTGGGGAGTGCGCGCGAAACCATCGACGCCACGGGCAAACTGGTGCTGCCCGGCGGCATCGACAGTCACGTCCACATTGCGCAGCCAAGCGGGCCCGGCATCGTCATGGCCGATGACTTCGAGAGCGGCACGCGCTCGGCGGCCTTCGGTGGCAATACCCTCGTCATGCCTTTCTGCATTCAGCCGAAGGGCGAGGCGCTGCGTCCCGCCCTCAACGCCTACCACGCGCTGGCCAAGGACCAATGCTATGTCGATGTCAGCTTTCATTTGATCCTCTCGGATCCGAACCCGACGCTGCTCGGCCAGGAGCTGCCGGCTTTGGTCAACGACGGCTATACCTCCTTCAAGGTCTTCATGACCTATCAGGATCTGGCGCTGTCCGATTTCCAGATGCTGGAGGTGTTCTCGGTAGCGCGGGAGACGGGTGCCCTCGTCATGGTGCATGCCGAGAATTACGACGCCATCCGCTTTCTCACCGACCGGCTGGAGCGGGCCGGCAAGACCGCACCGCACTTTCACGCCACGTCGCGGCCGATCCCGGTTGAACGGGAAGCCACGCATCGTGCCATCAGTCTGGCTGAACTCATCGACGTGCCGATCATGGTGGTGCACGTGTCGAACGGCGAGGCGATGGAGGAGATCCGGCGGGCGCAGAGCCGCGGCCTCAAGGTCATGGGCGAGACCTGTCCGCAGTACCTCGTCTTGACCGAGAAGGATCTCGAGGGCCTCAACATGGAGGGCGCCAAATACGTGTGCAGCCCGCCACCGCGCGACAAGGACAGCCAGGAGGCCTGCTGGCACGGCCTCGCTAGCGGCATCTTCCAGACCTTCTCGTCCGACCACTGTCCCTTCCGCTATGATGACCCCCAGGGCAAGCTGACACCCACCGGCCGCACCAGCTTTCGCTGGGTGCCGAACGGCATTCCCGGCGTCGAGACGCGGCTGCCGATCCTGTTTTCAGAAGGCGTCGTCAAGGGACGCATTACGCTCAATCAGTTCGTGGCATTAACCGCCACCAATCATGCCAAAATCTATGGCCTGAGCCCGCGCAAAGGCACCATCGCCATCGGCTCCGATGCCGACATCGCCATCTGGGATCCGGTCCGAAAGACACGCATTTCGGCCGCGGGGCTCAATCAGGGCTCCGACTACACGCCCTTTGAAGGCCTCGAGGTGACCGGCTGGCCTGTGACGACGATCGTTCGCGGCACAGCCGTGGTGCGCGACGGCCGGCTGGTCGGCCCCCGCACGCACGGGCAACACCTGATGCGCGCGCGTTCCGATTATGCCCGTCCGAAGGGTGCCCCTGCGCAGGCGTCCTGACGTTCCACTGCCGCCTGAAAAGGCTGCTGGCCAAGGATATGGAACCCCGCCGAGAGGCCTGCGGGCGCTTGGCCTGCCTGTCGGTCGCGCCTGATACTTGAGCCCAAGACGTCTAATTCGTCGGCAACCGTGCTGGATAATTGGTCAAGACGGAATCATTCGCGCACGATACTGTGCCTAATGATGAGGCAAAATCAGTGGGAACCTGCCAGATGGCCACGATCGCCGCACTGAAGCATTCGACCGCAATCTCAGCACTTGACGGCTACTATCCTGGCGACTTTTTCTGCGAGCTCCTCGGTGCCGATAAGCAGCCTGGCCGGCTGGTGGCCCCGCTCTGGCATGCCCTCGAAACCAGTGAGCTGGCCGGCTTGAAGCAGCGGGCGGCCGACGCAGAGCGCGAGTTGTTCAATCTCGGCATCACCTTTACGGTGTATACGGATAAGGATGCAATCGACCGCATCCTGCCATTCGATGTCATCCCGCGCGTGCTCTCGGCGCAATCCTGGGCCCGGATCGAGGCGGGCGTGAAGCAACGCGTCAAGGCGCTCAATCTGTTCCTGCATGACGTCTACCACGATCGGCGCATCCTCAAGGATGGCGTGGTTCCGGCAGAACTCGTGCTGGCCAACACCTGCTACCGCCCGGAGATGGTGGGTCTGGACCTGCCTTGCGGCACCTATATCCACATCAACGGCACCGATATTGTCCGCGATCGGCAGGGCGAGTTCCTGGTCCTCGAGGACAATGGCCGCAGCCCCTCAGGCGTTTCCTACGTCATTGAGAACCGCCACCTGATGCAGCGCGCCTTCCCCGATCTGATGCAGGGCCTGAAGGTGCGCCCGGTCTCCGACTACGGCAAGCGTTTGCTCGGCAAGCTGCGCGAGGTGGCGCCTGCTGGCGTCGACAACCCTAACGTCGTGCTGCTGTCGCCCGGCATCTACAATTCCGCCTATTTCGAGCACGTGTTCCTGGCCCGCGAGATGGGCGTGGCGCTGGTCGAGGGCCGCGATCTGCGCGTGGAAAATGACCGCGTCTACGCCCACACCATCGATGGCCTCGAGCCGGTCCACGTCATCTACCGGCGCATCAATGACGACTTTCTCGATCCTCAGGCCTTCAATCGGAAGTCGATGCTCGGCGTGCCAGGCCTGCTCAAGGCAGCCCGCAAGGGCACGGTGACGCTGGCCAACGCGATCGGCACAGGAGTGGCTGACGACAAGGCCGTCTATGCCTACGTGCCGCGCATCATTCGCTACTACCTGTCCGAGGATCCCATCCTGGCCAACGTGGAAACCCATATCTGCCGCGAACCCGAGGGTCTGGCCTACACGCTGGCCAACCTCGATCGATTGGTGGTGAAACCCGTCGGTGAATCCGGCGGCTACGGCATCGTCATCGGTCCCAAAGCCAGCAAGGCTGAGCTTGAGGAGGTCGCGGCCAAGCTGAAGGCCGATCCCGCCAACTTCATCAGCCAGACCATGGTCGATCTTTCCGTGGCCCCAACGCTGGTCGATGGCGGCGCGCGGCCGCGACACGTCGATTTGCGACCCTATGCGATTACCGGCAAGGACACCTGGGTGCTGCCCGGCGGCCTGACCCGGGTGGCATTGAGGGAGGGTTCGCTGATCGTCAATTCCTCGCAGGGCGGCGGCACCAAGGACACCTGGGTTCTGGCGGACGAATCGTGAGACTCCTATCGCGCAATGCCGAAGCCCTCTTTTGGCTCGCCCGCTATCTCGAGCGCGGCGCCAGTCTGGCCCGCGTCATCGAGATGCAGTCGTCGTTCGGCAGCCATGACCGCGAAGCCGGCTGGTCCTGGCTGTTGACCTTGCACAGCGATGAGCCCCGCTTCCAGGAGCGGCTGGAGGTCTCGACGGCGAACATCGTGTCCTTCTATCTGACCGATGCCGCCAACCCCACATCCATCCGTTCGTCGATCCACTGGGCGCGCGAGAACGCACGTGCCTTGCGACCATTCATCCCGCTGGAGATGTGGGCGCAGCTCAATGCATTCCACCAGCAGATCGAGCATCTGGGCGCCGACGCTATCGTCCCCTCGCGCCTGCCGCGCACCTGCGCCGAGATCAGGGCCGGCTGCCTGGCTCAGATCGGCATCGCGGACGGGACGCTCTATCGCGATGAGGGCTACCAGTTCTTCAAGCTCGGCCTGATGATCGAGCGCGCCGACCAGACCAGCCGACTGCTCGACGTCAAGTTCGCCCAAGGCGCCAAATCGGCGCGGAGCCCCGATCCGGCCGACGATTTCGTCTTCTGGTCGACCATCCTGCGCACGGCGGCCGCCTATCAGGTGTTCCATCGTTTGGAGCCGGCCAGCGCCGACGCCGAGCGCGTGGCCCGCTTCCTGGTGCTCAACCCCAGCCACCCACGCTCGTTGGGCTTTTGCGTGCGTGAAATCGGCGACGCCTTGTCGCTGCTGCGCGGATCCTTTGGACTGGCGGCGGCCAATGCCTGCCTGGAGGCGAGCGAGGTGCTGACTGAAGGCTTGCTGTCCGCCGGCCGTGACAAGGCCCTGCTGGTCCGCCTGCATGACTTCAACGATTGGGTGCAGCGCGCGCTGATCGACCTGACAGCCGACATTGCCAAGGCATTTTTTCGGGCCGCCGAAGCGAAACCCACGGCCGAGCCAGAGCAGCCGACCGGCGCACCCAAGGACAGCGCCACCGATTCGACACTGGCCCAGAGCCAGACCCAAGGACAGAAACAATCCTGACCGGGCTCCGGCCATGTACCCGAGCCGGCGAAAGCGGAGACGTTATGGCATTGCATGCCGCACTGACGCATCGCACCGAGTACACCTACGACCGGCTGGTGAGCCTCGCACCGCATACGATCCGATTGCGCCCGGCACCCCATTGCCGCACGCCGATCTTGTCCTATTCGCTGCGCTTGAGCCCCGAGCAGCATTTCATCAACTGGCAGCAGGACCCGTTCGGCAATTTCCTCGCCCGCGTCGTGGTGCCGGAGAAGACCACACGCTTTTCGGTCATCGTGGATCTCGTTGCCGATCTGGCCGTGATCAACCCGTTCGATTTTTTCCTCGAAGAGAGTGCCCAAAGCTGGCCGTTCACCTATGAAGCGGACCTGGCGGCGGAACTGCGACCCTATCTCGAGCCCGTGGCCAACGGCCCCTTGCTCGAGCGTTACATGCGCCAGCTTGATCGCACGACCACAGGCACGTCGCTGGATTTCATCTGCGATCTCAATCGGCACCTGTCGCAAGAGATCAAGTATCTGATCCGCATGGAGCCGGGCGTCCAGACGCCCGACGAAACGCTGCGGCAGGGTTCTGGCTCCTGTCGCGACACGGGTTGGCTGCTGGTCCAGATCCTGCGCCGGCTGGGGCTCGCCGCCCGCTTCGTGTCGGGCTACCTGATCCAGCTCAAACCCGACGTGAAGCCGCTCGAGGGGCCTGCCGGAACCGACACTGATTTCACCGACCTGCATGCCTGGGCCGAGGTCTACCTGCCCGGTGCCGGCTGGATCGGCCTCGACCCGACATCCGGTCTCGTCGCCGGCGAAGGGCATATCCCACTGGCGGCAACACCGTCGCCATCGAGTGCTGCCCCGATCTCAGGCGCTCATGACGAGGCCAAGGTGGAGTTTGCCTTCGCCATGTCGGTCACGCGTCTGCGAGAGACGCCCCGGGTCACGCTGCCCTATGATGACGCCCAGTGGGCTGACATTGTCGCCGTCGGACATGCGGTCGACAAGCGACTGCTGGCGGGAGACGTGCGGCTGAGCATGGGCGGGGAGCCGACCTTCGTCGCTATCGACGATATGAACGGCGCCGAATGGAACAACGCCGCCGTTGGCCCGACCAAGCAACGCTATGCCGAAGATCTGGTCCGGCGGCTGACAGCACGCTTTGCTCCGGGCGGCCTTTTGCACTACGGCCAGGGCAAGTGGTATCCGGGCGAGCAGCTGCCGCGCTGGTCTTACGCGGTGTTCTGGCGGACCGACAGCGAACCGCTGTGGGCCAAGCCCGAGCTGATCGACCGCGAGCAGCCCCGTGTGCCAGCAACCATCACCGAAGCCGAGCGCTATTCGGCGGAGCTGTGCCGCCAGCTGGGATTGCCAGCCGATGCACCCATTGCTGCCTTCGAGGACCCCGGCCACTTCGCGCTTGCCGAGCAGAAGCTGCCGCTGGGCGTCGATCCCGCCACCAACAAGCTCGATGACCCGGCCGAGCGCGCGCGTCTGGTCGCCGTCTTCAGTCGGGGCTTGAGCAAGCCGTCCGGCTATGTCCTGCCGATCCAGGTCTGGCAGACGCAAGACCGGGGCCGGCGGTGGGTGACCGAGCGCTGGCGGCTGCGCCGCGAGCGGCTGTTTCTGGCGCCTGGCGATTCACCGGTGGGCTTCCGGCTGCCACTCGGGTCGCTGCCTTACATCGCCCCGATCAACTATCCCAATGTCGAGCCCGCCGACCCATTTGCCTCGCGCGAGCAGCTTCCCGATCGCGTCACCCTGCTGCAGCAGCGGCGGGCCGTCACGCTGCAGCCGCCGGCCCCTGCCGTCATGTCCGATGAAGTCATCGGCGCGGTGCGCACCGCGCTGGTCGTGGAGCCGCGCGATGGGCATCTCTGCGTATTCCTGCCGCCCGTTGCCGATGCCGAAGATTATGCAGCCCTTGTCGCTGCGCTGGAGACCACTGCCGAGCGCGTTGGTCTGACAGTCCGCCTCGAGGGCTATGCGCCGCCGCCTGATCCACGGCTCAACGTCATCAAGGTGACGCCCGATCCCGGCGTAATCGAGGTCAATATCCATCCCACCACGAATTGGCCCGACCTCGTCGAGGTGACCACCACACTTTATGAGGAAGCGCGCCAGACGCGGCTCGGAGCCGAGAAGTTCATGCTCGACGGCCGCCACACCGGCACAGGCGGCGGCAATCATATCGTTCTCGGTGGCAAGACTCCGGCGGACAGCCCGTTCCTGCGCCGGCCGGACCTGCTCGCCAGCGTGATCAATTTCTGGCAGAATCATCCCTCACTTTCGTACTTGTTTTCGGGCCTCTTCATCGGCCCGACCAGCCAGGCGCCCCGCATCGACGAAGCCCGGCACGACCAGCTCTATGAGATCGAGATCGCGCTGGCCGAAGTGCAAGGGCGCCGTGGCCAGCCGGTCCCGCCTTGGCTCGTCGATCGCATTTTCCGCCACCTCCTGATCGATGTGACGGGCAATACGCACCGGGCCGAAATCTGCATCGACAAGCTCTATTCGCCAGATAGTCCCACCGGCCGGCTCGGCCTCGTGGAGTTCCGCTCTTTCGAGATGCCGCCACATGCCCGCATGAGTTTGGCGCAGCAATTGCTGGTGCGGTCCCTGATCGCCTGGTTCTGGGAGACGCCATATCAGCGGCCCCTGGTGCGTTGGGGCACGGCACTACACGATCGCTTCATGCTGCCGCACTTCGTATGGTCGGATTTCCGCTCGGTCATCGATGACCTGCGCGCCGCCGGCTTTCCCTTGCAGCTCGACTGGTTCAAGCCGCATTTCGAGTTCCGCTTTCCCAGTTGCGGTACCATGCAGCATGCCGGCATCAGCGTCGAAATCCGGCAGGCGCTGGAGCCCTGGCATGTTCTCGGCGAGGAAGGGGCCGTCGGCGGCACGGCGCGCTATGTGGACTCCTCCCTCGAACGTCTCGAAGTGCACGTCACCGGTGAAATTCGTGGCCGCCATACCGTCACCTGCAATGGTTTCGTTCTGCCGCTGACCAGCACCGGCACCCATGGCGAGGCCGTGGCCGGTGTCCGTTACCGGGCCTGGCAACCAGCGGCCATCCTGCACCCGACCATCAAGCCGCACGTGCCACTGACCTTCGACATCGTTGACACCTGGTCCGGCCGCTCGGTCGGCGGCTGCCGCTATCACGTCGCGCATCCGGGCGGTCGCGGGCTCGAGGTCTTCCCCGTCAATGCTTTTGAGGCCGAAGGCCGAAGGCTCGCGCGCTTCGAGGCCATGGGCCACACGCCGGGAGTCGGTGGAGCCAGACAGGCCGGCGTTCACCCTGATTTTCCGCTGACCCTGGACTTGCGGCGTACAGGATGAGTAAGTCTGCTAGTGACCAAACGGCCACAGTCGGCTGGTGGAACAGGCTGGTCCGCTGGTACGTTCCCGAGTCGCGGAGTACCTCTGCAGCAGCGCCTGAACCCGCTGTTTCAGGTGCAACCGGGATGGAACAGCAGGTCGGCACGAGCATGGCAGCGGCGGCACCGAAATTACCATCGATCTCACTCGCCTCCGGCTATGCTCCGTCTGGCGTGTTCGACGAATTGGTGGGCCTCGATGGGGTCGTCGGCCCGCACTGGCAGCCGGTGCTGGCGGGCCTCGACGCACTCCCCCATCAGCAGCGAATGGAGCGCATCGAGCGCATCAACGCCCGTGTGCGCGAGACCGGCATCGCCCACGACCTCTTCGCCGATCCCTCCCGCACCTTGCAACCGTGGCGGCTGGATCTGGTGCCGTTGGTCATCCCCGCCGCCGCCTGGACCCACATTGAGACGGCCGTGATCCAGCGCGCGCGCCTGCTGGAAGCCATGCTGGCCGACGTCTATGGCCCGCAAGATACCTTGGCGCGCGGGCTGATCCCGCCGGAGCTGATCTTCAGCGATCCAGCCTATCTGCGCGCCTGCCAGACGGTGGCGCCGGGGGCCGGCCGCATCCAGTTCTTCGCCGCCGATCTCGCCCGTGGACCCGATGGCAGCTGGCGCGTGGTCGACACGCACGTCGAGACCCCGGCCGGTATCGGCTATGCGCTCGCCAATCGCACGGTGCTCACGCACGTCAGTGGCGACATCTTCAGTGCCAGCAAGGCGGTTCGGCTGGCGCCTTTCTTCCAGCAGATGCAGGATGCGTTGGCACAACGCATTGGCCGGCCCGACCCGACCATTGCCCTGCTCACGCCGGGCCCCCACCACGATGACTTCTTCAATCATGCCTATCTGGCGCGCTATTTGGGCTTTCTGCTGGTCGAAGGCGCGGATCTGCGGGCCGAGAACGGCCGCGTCTACCTCAAGACGCTCGACGGCTTGCACCCGATCGACCTCATCGTGCGCTGCGTTGCCGGCGCCTCCTGTGATGCCCTCGAACTCGATCCCGCGGGCTTCCTCGGCCCCGTCGGCCTGGTGCAAGCGGTGCGTCAGCGTCCCGATCTGGTCGTCAATGCACTCGGGACCGCAATCGTCGAGAACCGCGGCCTTGGCAGCTATCTGCCGAACCTGTGCCAGCAATTGCTGGGGGAGCCGCTGGCGATCTGGGATGTCACCAAGTGGTGGCTCGGCGATCGAACCGTCCGCCAGACCGTCATCCGCGATCTCGACCGCTACTTCATCCGACACGCCTTCGAGCAGACGGCGCGGCCGGGGCGAGCCGCAGCGGCGCGCGATCCGGTCAAGCTCACGCCAGCCGAGCGCACAGCGCTGATCGCGGAGATCGAGCTTGATGGTGCCGCCCTGGTGGCCGAGGAAAAGACGGCGCTCGGCACCACGCCCTCCTATGGCGAGCAGGGCTTGGAAGCCAAGCCCTACGCCATGCGCGTGTTCGCGACCGCCGTGCCCGGGCTTCCGGGCGGCTTTGCCGTCATGCCCGGTGGCCTCGCCATGACCGTCGATCCGGGCATGTCGATGGCCTTGACCGCACCCGATGGCGCTTCCCGTGACGTTTGGGTCGTCAGTGACGCCGTGCAGCCGGTGTTCAAGAGCCTGTGGCGGCCGACGATCGAGGCCGCCAACATCCAGCGCAGCCCGCGCGAGCTGCCAAGCCGCGCCGCTGACAATCTGTTCTGGCTCGGCCGCTATACCGAGCGCGCCGACTGGACGTTCCGGCTGCTGCGCAACTGCCTGAGCCGGATCGAGGAGGACAGCGGTCCGCGCCAGAACCTGCGCCTCGCCCGCGCCGTGCTCACCAATCTCCTTGAACGGGACGGTGCGCCTCCGGTGACGATTCCGGCGGGTCTCGACGAACCGCGTGTCGTCGCTCACCTCGCCCGCGCCCTGATGACCTCCACCGACCGCGCCTATGGTCTGCCGCAAACTTTTGCGCATGTGCATCGCGTCGCCAGCCTGACGCGGGATCGGCTGTCGCTGGAAGCTTGGCGCACGCTCAACTCCTTCTTCGTCGGTCGGCGGTGGCAGGCCAGCGCCATGCCGGCATCGATCGGGGAATCGCTGGATCTGATCGACGCCGGGCTCGGCGCCGTGTCGGCCTTCAACGGCCTCTCGCATGAAAACATGACCCGCAATTTCGGCTGGTCATTCCTCGAAATGGGCCGCCGGGTGTCGCGCTCGCTCAATCTGTCGCAGCTGCTGCTGGCAACCTTTCAGGCCGGCCAGCCCGACGAAGACGACAGCACCACCCTGTTGTTCCTGCTCGAGTTGGCCGACAGCTTCATCACCTACCGCTCGCGCTATCGCCTCAATCCCGTGATTGCCCCCGTCCTCGACCTGTTGCTGCTCGACGAGACCAATCCGCGCAGCTTGGCCTTTCAGCTGGCCTCACTGGCGGCGCACATCGATACCCTGCCGCAAACGGGCAAGGGCGGCAGCCGGACCGAGGTGCAAAGGATCGCGCTTGCCATGCTCAACGACGTGCGCCTGAGCGACGCCGTCCGGCTGGCAGAACCCGAGGCCAACGGGCGGCGCGTGGCGCTCATTGCGCTGCTCGACGGCATCGTGGCACAAGCGCCGCAGTTGTCGGAGGCCATCACGCGGCGCTATTTCAGCGTCATCGAAAGGGAACCACGGTGGGCGCGGGCCCGCTCGCGGCAAGAGCCATGAAGTTCGAGGTCAGCCATCGGACCACCTATCAGTACCGCGCCCCCGTCGCGCAGTCGTACCATGTCGTGCACCTGAAGCCGCGCGTGCTGACTCAGCAGGCGCTGTTCCATCACAGCCTGCTCATCGAGCCGGCGCCGATCTCCAGCACGGAGATCATGGACTACTTCGGCAATGCAACCTCGCTCCTGCGCATCGAGGACGAGCACACCGAGTTCGTCGTGCACGCGCGCAGCACCATCGAGGTCAAGGCGGCACCTGTTCCGGACCTGGCACAGAGCCGGCCATGGACGGAGATCGCCGGCCAGGCCGGCCAGAGCGAGGGCCGCATCGACATCGCCGTGCGCCAGTTCGTCTGCCGGTCGCGGCACGTGCCGGTGAGCCCCGACATCGTCCGCTTCGCACAAGGCTCGTTTCCACCGGGCCGGCCCGTGCTCGAAGGTGCCATGCACCTGACGCGGCGGATCTTCGAGACCTTCAAGTTCGATCCCCGCGCCACCGACATCTCAACGCCGATCGCGCGCGTGCTGGAGATCAAACGGGGCGTGTGCCAGGACTTCGCGCACCTCGAGATTGCCGCGCTGCGATCGCTCGGCATTCCCGCCCGCTACGTCAGCGGCTATCTGATGACGCGTCCGCCGCCCGGCCAGACCAAGCTCCGGGGCGCCGACGCCTCCCACGCATGGCTTTCGGTGTGGGCCCCGGAACAGGGCTGGGTTGATCTCGACCCGACCAACGGCATAATTCCGAAGGGCGAGCACATCACAGTCGCCTATGGCCGCGACTATGAGGACATCAGCCCGATCAGCGGCGTGCTGCTGGGTGGCGGCGACCAGACGATGGCGGTTGCGGTCGATGTGGACCCGATCGGCTGAACCCGCGACGGATGGCCAGGTCCAAACGTCATCGCAACAGGTGTAACGTGGGCTTTCATGCTCGCCCCCAACCCGCTATAGACCGGTGCAACGGCGGCAGCGATGCCCCCAGCAACCCGGCGAGACCCTCGACCTCATGCAACTCCTGCTGCTCGCAACCCTCGGCGGCGCTCTCGGCGCTGGCGCACGCCATCTGGTTAACGTCGCCTGCGCTCATTGGCTGTCGCCCAGTTTTCCGTGGGCGACCTTCATCGTCAACGTCGTAGGATCCTTCCTGATGGGCGCGGTGATCGCGTCGTTGGCACCCTATTTCGGCGGTTCGCCGGCCGTGCGCACATTCCTGGCCACCGGCATTCTCGGTGGCTTCACGACCTTCTCCGCCTTCTCGCTCGACGCCATTGAGCTGATGGAACGCGGCCAGCTGACCGGCCTTGCCTTTTACGTGCTCGGTTCCGTTGTCCTCTCCATCTTGGCCTTGCTTGCCGGTGTCGGCGTCATTCGTGTGAGTCTGCGATGAGCGCTGCATCCGATAAAGTCGAGAGCATCAAGGTGGTGAGCCGCGACGAAGGTCTGCGCCTCGACCGCTGGTTCAAGCAGCATTTCCCGGGTGTCACGCACGGCTACCTGCAGAAGCTGTTGCGCACCGGCCAGATCCGCGTCGACGGCAAGCGTGTGGAGGCGAACCTGCGCCTTGATACCGGCCAGGAAATCCGCGTCCCCAAAGTCATTCGCGAGCCGGCACCTGCTCGCGACGAGGTGCCTACCTCTCCCTATGGCGTTCCCGGTCTCTCCAAGGCCGACAGTGACTTCATCAAGGACATGGTGCTGTTCGAGGACGACGACGTGCTGGTTCTGAACAAGCCGTTCGGCCTCGCCGTGCAGGGCGGCAGTGGCACCAAGCGCCATCTCGATGGCCTGCTCGCGGCCATGTCCGACCACTACGGCGACCGCCCCCGCCTCGTGCATCGCCTCGACCGCGACACCACCGGCGTTATTCTGGTCGCCAAGACGCGGGACGCTGCAGCCAAGCTCGGGCGCACGTTTCAGACCCGCAGCGCCGCGAAAACCTATTGGGCGCTGGTCAAAGGCGTACCCAAGCCACCGCAAGGCAAGGTTGAGGCCGCTCTCGTCAAGGCCACCGGCCCTGATGGCGACCGCGTGCGCAAGGCCGAGCCCGGCGAGCAGGATGTCGCCATGCACGCCACCACCCACTACAACGTGCTGGAGCGTGTCGGCCACAAGGTCGCCTGGGTCTCCTTGAAGCCGGTGACGGGGCGCCAGCACCAGCTGCGCGCCCACATGGCGCTGATCGGTAACCCCATCATCGGCGACAACAAGTACGACGGCGACAAGGACCTGAATATCGAAGGCATCGAGATGAAGCTGCATCTCCACGCCCGCCGTCTCGTCATCCCGCATCCGCGTCAGGGCAAACCGAATATCGACGTCTCCGCGCCCATCCCCGAGCACATGCGCATCACCTGGGACATGCTCGGCCTTAACCCCAACCTGTTCGAGGCGCAGTAGGGGCTCGGAACCCGGGGACCGGAGAGGGTAAGGTGAGGGAAATAGTGGCCGGGAGAAACGACTCGCGCGCCCATCGGTCTGCCCCACACTGTTTTGTGTCTCTTGACGACTGCGACCGGCTGGCGGAACGTGCCGGCCACCACTTGCCATCAGGCCTATCGCCGCCGGAGCCTCATCATGACGCCGAAGAACAACGATCTGCTGGTCCGTCGTGAGGACGGTGTGCTCGTGCTGACCTTCAATCGGCCGGAGCACCGAAATGCGCTGACCATGGAGATGCAGCAGCGGCTTGGCGATGAGTTGGCAGCAGCCGAGCTGGATCGCGAGATCGGCTGCGTGGTGCTGACCGGTGCGGGCGGCGCGTTCTGTGCCGGCGGCGACGTCAAGAGCATGGCGAACAATCACAAGACAGGCGCGCCGGTCGACCACCTGTGGCGCATGGAGATGCAGCGGCAGGCCCAACGCCGCTCGTCGCTCCGTCTCTACGAGATGGCCAAGCCGACGCTGGCGGCGCTGCCGGGCGCGGCAGCCGGCGCCGGCCTGTCCATGGCGCTTGCCTGCGACATGCGCATTGCCGCCGACACCGCCGTCATGACCACGGCGTTCGTCAAGGTTGGCCTCTCCGGCGACTACGGCGGCACCTATCTGCTGACCCAGCTCGTCGGCCCGGCCAAGGCGCGCGAGCTGTACCTGCTCGGCGACCGCATCGACATGACAGAGGCGGCCCGGCTTGGACTCGTCAATTGGGTTGTGCCAGCCGCCGAGCTGGAGAAGAAGGCGATGGACATCGCCAAGCGACTGGCGTCCGGCCCCCGTCTGGCCCAGCGCTACATCAAGGACAACCTCAACCGCGCGCAGAAGATGTCGTTCGCCGATTGTCTCGACATGGAGAGCGCCAACCTGATGCAGCTGCGCGAAACCGAGGATCACAAGGAGGCCGCCAAGGCCTTTGCCGAAAAGCGCGCGCCTAAGTTCACGGGGCGGTGATCAAAAAGAGGTAGGGCGCAATAGGCCGTCCTGCACG
The DNA here is from genome assembly GCA_046154645.1 of Hyphomicrobiaceae bacterium. Taxonomy (GTDB): domain Bacteria; phylum Pseudomonadota; class Alphaproteobacteria; order Rhizobiales; family Hyphomicrobiaceae. The sequence continues at coordinate 3,831 of JBJXDZ010000029.1, read as the reverse complement.
CGGTCGTATTGCGCCGATGCACGCACACGTGTCGCACCGCTGGCGGTTGTGTCGGCACTTTACGCTGCGCACGTGCGCCCTACGAACCGACACTCGACGGGCTCACTTCGATCAGCTTGCCGCCGTCCATGCGCAGCACGCGGTGCATCCGCCGGGCGAGATCCATGTTGTGCGTAGCGATGAGGGCGCCAACGCCGGTGCGCTCGATCGTCGTCACGAGTTCACCGAACACATGCTCCGAGGTTTTGGGGTCGAGATTGCCGGTGGGCTCGTCGGCCAGAAGCAACTTCGGCGCATTGGCAAGCGCGCGGGCGATTGCCGTGCGCTGCTGCTCGCCACCCGACAGTTCCGCCGGACGATGCTCGAGCCGTTCGGCGAGGCCAAGGCCGGATAGCAGCTCGGTGGCGCGCGCGGTGGCGGCCTGCTTGCTGCGGCCCTGGATCAGCAGCGGCAGCATGACGTTCTCTATGGCCGAGAACTCCGCCAGCAGCTGGTGGAATTGATAGACGAAGCCCATCTCGGCGCGGCGCACGCGGGTGCGCTGCTCGTCGTTCATGCGCGCGCAATCCCGGCCGTTGACCAGCACTTGGCCACCATCGGGCGTCTCGAGCAGCCCCGCGATATGCAGGAACGTCGATTTGCCGGCACCGGATGGGCCGACGAGCGCCACGGCTTCACCGCCCATGATCTTCGCCGACGCGCCGTTCAGAACGTGCAATTCACGCTCGCCCTGGCGAAACGTGCGGCGCACATCCACCAGCTCCAGTACGGGCACGGCGGCCGCGGTCAGATTTGCAACCTGGTCCAGCACCTTGGTCCTCACTCGTACCGCAGCGCTTCGACAGGATCGAGCTTGGAGGCGCGCCACGACGGATATAGGGTCGCCAGGATCGACAGGCCGATGCCCATGGCGACGATGCCGGCAGTCTGCTTGACGTCGACCTCCGCCGGCAGCCGCGCCAGATAGTAGATCTCCGCCGGCATGATCGTGGTGCCGGACAGCCACTGCACGAACTGACGGATCTCTTCGATGTAGCGGCAGAAGACGAGGCCCAGCACCAGCCCCGCCAGCGTGCCAACGATGCCGATCGAGGCGCCGGTGATCAGGAACACGCGCATGACTGCGCCTTTAGTCGCGCCCATGGTGCGCAGGATGGCAATGTCGCGGCTCTTGTCCTTCACCAGCATGATCAGGCCGGAGATGATGTTCATCGCCGCCACGACAATGATCAGCGACAGGATCATGAACATGACGTTGCGCTCCACCTCGAGAACGCCGAGGAAAGTCTGGTTGCGCATCTTCCAGTCCGTGAGATGCACGCCCGATCCACCGGCGTTTTTCAGCGGCGCCATGTAGTTGGCAATCTCCTGCGGCTTGTCGACGAGGATCTCGATGACGTCGACCTGCTCGCGGCGATTGAAATACTTCTGGGATTCCAGCAGCGGCATCAGCACTACGGTCTTGTCGTACTCGGACATGCCGAGCTCGAAGATCGCCGTCACCGGATAGGCCTTGATCCGTGGTGCATTTCCCATGATGGTGGTGGCACCGCGCGGCGAGATCAGGTTGACGGTGTCGCCGACTTTCACGCGCAGCATGTTGGCAAGGCGAATGCCAAGTGCGATGCCGTCCTGGTTGTCGAAGTTTTCCAACGTGCCGTAGCGAACGTTGTCATAGATGAGCTGGAGATCCTTGATCTGATCGCCGGGAACGCCGCGCACCAGGGCGCCGAGCGTGTTGACGTTCGAGGAGATCATCGCCTGGCCCTCGATCAATGGCAGCGCCGCCTTGATGCCGGGCACGGTCACAAGGCGCTCGCGCACCTCCTTGTAGTCCTCGAACGGCACGTCGATGCGATGCACGAGAATGTGCCCGTTGAGCCCGAGGATCTTGGCGAACAGCTCGGCGCGAAAACCGTTCATCACCGACATGACGATGATCAGCGTGGCCACACCGAGCAGGATGCCGAGAAACGAGAAGCCGGCGATGACGGAGATGAAGCCTTCCTTGCGCCGCGCCCGCAGATAGCGGCGCGCGATCATCCATTCGAACGGCGCAAAGGCACCTGTGTCGACGTTAACTGGTGTCGTGGCCGTCATCGCGTCTCCTGTCGTCGCCGGTCCTCGATCGTCACGCCAGCATGCGAGCGGCTTTCACGGCTGCAATGATTTCGTTGACGGCGCCGTCCATAGGTACGGTCTTACGCTCACCGCCCTTGCGCACCTTGATCTCCGCTTCGCCCGCCTTGACGCCCTTCGGCCCGATGATCAGCTGGTAGGGAATGCCAATCACGTCCATGGTCGCGAACTTGGCGCCGGCCCGTTCGTCGCGATCGTCGTAGAGCACGTCGATACCGGCGGCTTCGAGCTTGGCCATCGCCGCTTCGGAGGCAGCATCGGTATCCTTGTCGCCGGACTTCAGGTTGACCACCGCGGCTTCGAACGGCGCCACCGGCACCGGCCAGACGATACCGTCCTTGTCGTGGGAGGCCTCGATGATGCCAGCGACCACCCGCGACGGACCGATGCCATACGAGCCCATGTGCACCGTCACCGGCTTGCCGTCCGGTCCCTGAACCTGCGCCTTCATGGGCTCGGAGTACTTGGTGCCGAAGTAGAAAATATGGCCGACCTCGATGCCGCGCGCCGAGACTTGCCGCTCGGCGCCGATGGCATCGTAGGCCTTCGTGTCATGCTTCTCCGACGTCGCCGCATAAAGCGACGTCCATTTATCGACCGTTCCCTGGATGCCGGCGATATCGTCGAAGTTGGTGGTCACGGGCGGCACGGGGAAGTCGAGGTAGTCCTTGTGGCAGAACACCTCGCTTTCGCCGGTATCGGCCAGGATGATGAACTCATGGCTGAGATCGCCGCCAATCGGGCCAGTGTCGGCCTGCATCGGGATCGCCTTCAAGCCGAAGCGGGCAAAGGTTCTGAGATAAGCGACGAACATCTTGTTGTAGGCATGCCGGGCCGAGGCCTTGTCGAGATCGAAGGAGTAGGCGTCCTTCATCAGGAATTCGCGGCTGCGCATGACGCCGAAGCGGGGGCGCACCTCGTCGCGGAATTTCCATTGGATGTGATAGAGGTTCAGCGGTAGATCGCGGTAGCTGCGCACATAGGTCCGGAAGATCTCCGTGATCATCTCCTCGTTCGTCGGCCCGAACAGCATCTCGCGGTCATGCCGGTCGGCGATGCGCAGCATCTCCTTGCCATAGGCTTCATAACGGCCGGACTCGCGCCAAAGGTCCGCCGACTGGATGGTCGGCATGAGCAATTCGATGGCGCCCGAGCGATCCTGCTCCTCCCGGATGATGCGGTTAACCTTGTTCAGAACGCGCAGGCCAAGCGGCAGCCAGGCATAGATGCCGGCGCTCTGCTGTCGAATGAGGCCAGCGCGCAGCATCAGCTGGTGCGAGATGATCTCGGCTTCCTTCGGCGTCTCCTTGAGGACGGGCAGGAAGTAGCGGGAGAGGCGCATGGGAGGCGGGTCCTCGGGATAAGAGCGGTCAGCCAAGCGCCCTTGCGGCGGCTTGGCCGTTAACCTGTGCCCGCCTGATAGCCCGTTCGCCGTGGCGAGGCAACGATTCGTGGCCTGTGCAGGCCGCGCGGCCGTGCGTCTGCGTCCAGACTGCGCCGGTACCGGGCGCGCCTGCAGCCGCCCATCCGCCTTCGTGCGCCCTGGACTGAGGCCCAGCTGATCGCTAGGAGCCCGTCCAAGTAGTCGGTTGCTCTGAAGAAGCGAGTCTGATTCTTTCTGGGGCCATGAGCAAGCACTTTCGCCCCTGGAAGATCGATCAGCCGCAGCTCTTGCCGCCGAGCGTGCAGGAC
>JBJXDZ010000028.1:0-11961 GCA_046154645.1 Hyphomicrobiaceae bacterium | reverse complement strand
GACAACCCAGGAGTCAGAGAAAAAATGATTTGGGAATCCCTCGACTGACGACAACAGCGGCAGAAATGTGCGATCTTTCGTTCCCAGTTGCTCAACAGACTCACATCAACTGACGACAGGCCCTAATGGAGATTCAGAGTTTCGATCGGCAACGACGATCAAGAAGACGTCTAGCTATCGAGTATACCGAAGTAAGTGGGTTGTGCCATGAACGAACGCTGGCAAGCATTGGGCCGTGATCAAGTCCGCGGTGACTGGACCAGAGCGCGGCATTATCCGTCTATTGCTGTGCTGCCCTTCCGGGTCGCGCCCGATGCAGGTCTTACGCGCTATTTCGCCGATGGCGTATCGACCGATATCGCGGGTTGCTTGGCCCGCATGCCGGAATTGCGCGTCATCGGCGCCAGTTCGCCTCTGCCCTGGCGGGGGCCCCGGGTGGAGCCCGGCGAGGTAGCCAAGGTGATCGGCGCGCACTACATCCTGACCGGTCAGATCAACCGCCACGATCAGCGCCTGACGTTCAGTCAGAAACTCTTCGATGCTCGTGCCAACGAAGCGGTGTGGACCGACAAGGTCGAGGCCAACATCGATGAACTGTTCGAGATTCAACGCCGGATCGTCGCCCGCGTTGTCAACGGCATCGTCCCGCAGCTGCGGCAAGCCGAGATCCAGCGGGCGATGCTGAAAACGCCTGAAAGCCTGACTCCCTACGATATGACGTTGCGCGCCATCCCTGACATTCGTGGACTGAAGCAAAAACAGTTCGAAGCCGCGCGCGAGTTGCTGAAGGCGGCGGCCAGCTGCGATCCTGGCTATGCCATGCCGATCGCCTGGCTCGCGCGCAGCTGCTCGCTGAAGGTCGGCCAGGGTTGGGCAACGGACCGGGCCGGCGAGGCGGCGGAAGGCATCAAGCTCGCCAACGAGGCGATCAAACTCGACCCGACCAACTCGCTGGCACTGGGCATCGCCGCGCACATGCACTCATTCCTGCTGCACGACTACGACACGGCGCTGGCGCTGTACGATCAGGCCGTGGAAGCCTGCCACAACGATGCGTTCGTGTGGTCGTACCTGAGTGCGACGCTGGTCTATCTCGGCCGCACGGTGGAAGCGCGGCAAGCTGCCGAATGGGCCCTGCAACTGTCGCCCTTCGATGAGTGCATCCACCAGCTGTACTTCGCCAACGCCCTGGCCTGCTACGGCGATGCCGACTACGAGGCGGCGGAGACATGGTCGCGCAAAGCGCTGTCGGAGAATGCCAACTACACAGTGAGTTATCGTATATTGATCGCAGCGCTGGTCGGCCAGGGACGGGTTATCGAAGCTTGTGACGTTGCCCATGACCTGCGCCGCTTGGAGCCGACCTTCCGGGTCGTTGGGGGGCGGAACATCCCGATCAAGGATCCCATCATCCGCGAGCGCTATTTCAAGCATCTGCGCGCGGCCGGCGCCCTCGATCCCGACCCGCGCTGACTGGCAGCGCTGCGGTGCGGACTAATTCGTGACGTCCTGGTCCTCGCCGGTGCCGCCCGGAGCATTGTCGCGGCCAAGCGTATAAACCTCGAACGCGCGGCCCTTGCCCGGTACACGATAGAGATAGGGGCGGCCCCAGGGATCGATGAGACCGTCGGGCTTGGTGAGGTAGGGGCCGCGCCAGCGCGTGCTGCCGGGGGGCGGTTCAATGAGCGCGCGCAGGCCCGATTGCGGCGCGGGATAGCCGCCGTTGTCCAAGGCATAAAGCTCAAGGGCGCTGGCCACGGCGGAGAGCTGCACGCGGGCGGTGTCGGTTCGCGCTCGGCTCAGATAGCCGGCCACCTGCGGACCGACGATGGCGGCCAGCAGCACCAGGATGCCGAGGGCGACGAGCAGTTCCAACAGCGTGAAGCCCGCCTCGTGCGATCGGACGCGGCAATCGTCGTTCGGCGTTGGACGCGCGGCGGTCGATGCAGTGGCCATGGACATGTCCCGTCAGTGGAACGCGAGCGAGCCGCTCAATACCATGCAGCAAAGGCGTCCACTGGTTGCAAGCCCCCTCACCCCGACCCTCTCCCCATGGGGAGAGGGGGACGTGCAAGACATCGGCTGCTTGCTTTGCCTCTCCCCCTGGGGAGAGGCCGGCGCGCCCACAGTTTGCACAGTCGTCAACACAATAAGCGCGCCGGGTGAGGGGGCTTGAGGCCAAGTCAAACCTTTCGCTACAGGGTATATGGCGCCCCAAATCAAACCAGGGGACCATAAACCCAGGTCGTCCACCCACCAAGCGCAAGAAAGATACCAAACGGCACCGGTGTCGTGGCGTCGAGCCGGCGACCCTGGGCGTGGGCCACGAGGATCGCCGTCAGGGCGGCGAGGCAGGCCAGCAGCAGCGCCGTGGCCAGTCCCTCAGGTCCGATCCAGGTGGCCAGCGCCGCGAACAGCTTAACGTCGCCGAGGCCGAGGCCTGACCGCCCGCGCAGGCGATGGTAAACGGCACCGACCAGCCACAACCCGCCACCCGCGATGCCGGCGGCCAGCGCATGCTGGAGGATGGAGGATGCGCCGATCCAGGCCGTGGCTGCAAGGCCCGCCAAGCCCAGCGGCAGGGTCAAGGTGTCGGGCAGACGGAACTGGTCGCAATCGAAGGCGGCGAGGAGCGCCAGCAGCGTGATCAGCACGAGTGAGGCAACCAGCACGCGGCCCGGAACCGCGCGAGTGGCCAGTACCGGCAGCGCCAGCATCGCATTCAGCGCGGCAAATCCGAGCGCCAGAGCCGCCAGGTGACGCGACATGCTCACGCACCTATTTCAAGGGCCAGTCCACGTAAGGGTAGACCGGGACGACAGGGACGTGTTCGCGCCGCGCCTGCCGCTCACGCTCGACGCAGTAGCGGCGTCCATCCGGCTGCCAGTAGCAATAGCGTGCGCAGAATTGGGTTTGCCGGGCCCAGTAGCACCCGACGCCCTGGATGGGATCCTGCGGCACGACCACGATGGACCGGGGCGCATGCTGGAACCTATATGGGTGGCGCGCCTGCGCGCGCTCGTGGGCCTCGGCGGCGAGCCCCAGGCTCAGGAGCACGGCGATGGCAGCAAGCAGCGTCTTCAGCATGAAGCGGCTCCGGTCCGGTTTCGGGACGGTGGTTGCCGCAGTCATAGCCGATTCGCGAGAGCGACCGCGAAAGCATGCGGACAGGCACTGGGTGACGCGGCAGGCGGGGCGACATATGATGCGTTCTTCCAGGCTTGGGATTGGGACCGTGATCATGCGTTACGTGTCGCTGCTGCAGCGGGGCTTCGTCCAGGTCAGCATGACTTGGCTCGCGCTGGCCGTGGCGCTGCTGCTTGTCGTGCCGGCCACGGCCCGCGACCAGCATGGCCGCCCACCGCAAGGCATCGATCTCAAGCCCCTGTACAGCCTCACCACCCATCTTGGCGCCCCGCTCGGGCCTGGCTCGCTGCGCCGTCGGCCGTTTGCCGTGGTGTTCGGCTTCACGCATTGCCCCGATGTTTGCCCGACGACGCTGCTGCATCTGAAAGCGCTGCTCGACGACATGGGACCCGCCGCCAAAACCTTCCCCGTGCTTTTCGTCACGGTCGATCCCGACCGCGATACCGTCGCCGTGATGCGCGACTACGTGGCCTCGTTCGACGAGCGCATTGTCGGCCTGACGGGTTCGGCGATCGACATCGAGACGGCCGCGCATGCCTTCAATGCCTTCTACGAGCGGCAGGCGAAGGACGGTGCCAGCTATTCGGTTGATCACACGACCCGCGTCTATCTGATGGACTCGTTCGGCTTGCTGGCCGATGCGCACGACCCCGCGACCGAGGGCAAGAAGGTGCGCGATACCCTGCGCCGGATCATCAAGCAGTAGGCGCCGGTCGTCAGCAGGGCGGCAGCGGCTCTGGTGCCGGGGCATCCCCGGCCAATGGCTGATCCGCGCGCCGCCAGCTGCGGATGATGTGCGTGTTGCGATCATCGCCGAGCTGAATGACACTCTCGCGGTGAAAGACCACGCCAGCGGCGCGCGCCTCGGAGCGGACGGTGAACGTGCGTCGCGGCGAGGTGGCGGTCAATTGCGCGGGCACGCGCTCGCCGCCGCTGGTTGCCAGGCCGAGCTCCGCGCTGCCTTTGGTGATGATGGCTTTGAGCGCTGCCCCCATGACGGCGGGATCGAGCCCAGTGGTGCCGGCATGCACCGTCACGTGCGGGCCGACAGCAGCAACATCCTCGCGGCTGAAGCCCAGCACGAGGTGCAACTCGTCGACGGCCTCGAAGGGCGCGTTCTTCGGCGGGCGGGCCAGCCCGGCATCGCGGTAGTCATTGGCTTCTGCTCCGTCCGGCCGGCGCACGTCGTCGGCGTCACGATAATCGGCAATGGCAGCGGCGAGCCGGCGCGCCCGTGCCAGATCGATGCCGGTGCCGGCCAGCAAGGTCGTTAGCAGGCGCTCGCTGGCAGCGTTGAGATCGACCTTGCCAGCGTCGTCCTCGACGGCAATGGCCAGCGTGATGGTGTCCTCGAGTTGGCAGGCGTGCGGCAAGCCGCCCGGTGGAAAACGCCGCCGCCAGCTGCCATCCTCACGCCCCGCCATCAGATCGAGAATGGCCAGACTGACGCCGGCGTTGGCAGCCGCCTCGGCACGGGCGAGATCCTGGGCGAGCCGCACATGACGGGCATGACGGCCGGACGATTGGCTGATGGTGATGGCGAGGAACGCCAGCAGGGACAGCGCCCACAGCGCCAACAAGAGCGAGAATCCTCGCTCGCTGCCTGCCGCCCGGTCGCCAGGTCCGGCCATCGCTGGTCCTCGCTGCGTTGTTGCCCGCACGAGGCCGGATCAGCGCAGAACGCGGTCGATCTGCTCGTGCTTATCGGGGGGCGCTGTCCGTTGCGGACGGGTCGTGAGATTGAGCTTATCACGGAACTCGGCCGCCACGTGGCGCAGGTGCCCATCGCTCTTGATGACGCGCGGCGTGATGGCGATCAAGAGTTCCGTGCGCCTGATGGTGTCGTCCTTCTGCTTGAACAGATTGCCGACGACGGGAATCTCACCGAGCAGCGGGGTCTGCGTGCGGGCGCGGGTAGCGCGATCCTGCATCAGGCCGGCCAGCACGATGCTTTCGCCGTCGCCGACCGCCACCGTCGTCTTCACGCGCCGCTGTTGGATGGTGGGTGAGTCGATTGTCGAGGTTGTGGTCGCTACGGCGTCGCTGACCTCCTGCTCGATATCGAGCAGAATGCGCCCGTGATCGCCGATGCGCGGCGTGATGTTGAGCAGAATGCCGGTGTTTCGGAAACTGACGGAGTTGACGATCGGCGACCCCGGCGCCAGCACGCCGACCGCGGACTGGGTGGCGATGGGCACTTCGTCGCCGACCTGCAGTGTCGCCTTCTTGTTGTCGAGCACCATGATCGACGGCGACGAGACGACGTTCACGTCCGTGATGGCCGAGAGCGCGTTCAAGACCACCTGGATGTTGGTGGTATTGAAGAAGTTCGAGAAGCCCGGGAACTGGGCGCCGATGACGCCGACATCACTGTCGGTGAAGCGCGTCTGGTTGGGGCCCGAACGAAAGAAGAAGCGGACGCCAAAGCGCAGGCGATCGTTGAGATTGACCTCGGCGATGGTGGCCTCGAGCAGCACCTGATTTGGCATCACGTCGATACGCTCGAGGATCTGCAGCATGCGCTTGTGCTCGCGGGCCGTCGCGGTGATGACGAGCGCGTTGTTGGTCTCATCGGCGATGATGCTGATCCCGGTCTGGCGATCGTCGGGTGGGGCGCCGGACGCCGACTGCGAGCGGGCCTGCACGGGGGCATCGCCAGCCTGCGGTTGCGGCTCGATCAGGGCGACGCCAGGGCCGGCACTGCGGCCGGTCTCGAGGCCGGGAAAGGCCGTTGCTGCGGCGCCCGGCAGCGGTTGCGGGGCCGGCGGCTGGGCTGGTTGGCTGGACGGCAGGGGCTGGAACGGTTGCACCGCTTGTGGCGTTCCAGCGCCTTGATTGGCTGGCAGACCGGCCGCACCGGGGCGGCCCGTGCCAGCCGGCTGGCGCTGCTGATCTTGCGCCAGGTAGACCCGTTGCAGCAGTTGCGCCAACTCGTTCGCAGGCCGGTTCTGCACATGATAGACGTGCACCTGCTTTTCCGTGGCACGACCGACATTGTCGATGCGCCGCAGCCAGATGCGCGCCTTCTCCAGGTAGGCGGGGTTGTGCGCGATGACCAGGATCGAGCGCAGTCGCCGGTTCGGCACGAAGCGCACCTGGCCCTTGGTCGGCCCGTCCCGATCGTTGGCGAAGATGGTGTCCAGTTCCTGCGCGATGGCGTCGGGATCAAGCGTTTCGATCGGGAACAGCGCGAACGACATGCCCCGCATCCAGTCGACGTCGAACACCGAGATGGTTTCCGAGATGGCGCCGATCTCAGACCGGGTGCCGGTGACGATGAGGAGTTGGCGAGCGGTGTCGGCGCGAATGACGGCGGCAGCGGGAGCCATGCCTTTGAGCAGGCGCTCCATGTCGAGCGGTGCGACATGGCGCAGTGGCAGGACCTGTGTCACCAGCCCCGGCGTCGAGCGCTGCTGCTCAGCCGTGCGGCCAACCTTCAAGGGCGCCAGACCCACAGCTTCGGAGGCCGGCAGGATGCGATAGAGGCCGCGGTCGACGATGAGCGCGTTGCCGTCGGAACGCAGCGCAGCTTCGAGCATGTCGATCAGCGTTTCGCGTGACACCGGCCTTGGTGTCTGTACGGTGATGGTGCCCTTAACTTTATCGCTCACCTGATAGGTGACTCGGAGCACGTCGCCGAGGATGGCCTTGGCTGCTTCCGGGATGCTGGCGTCGACGAGATTAACCGTGACGCCGTCGCGGGGTGAGGGGCCTGGTGCTGCAGTGCCCTGGGAGCGGCGATCGTCGGGTGCGCGCGCGAACGTGCCGCTGCCGGGATAATCGCGATCCTCTTGCGTCGCCGACTTCGGCTTACCGGCCAGCGGCACGCCGCCCGGTGGAATGATGGAGCCAGTCACCAGACCGTCGGTCACTTTGCGATCATCGCTTGGCAACGAGAGCTGCTGCCACGGCAGATTGCAGGCCACCACGCCCTGCAGCAGCGCGGCGAGCAGCCCGAGCCGCAAGAACCGGCTCCCAAGCGATGTCAGTGCCTTTGCCAAGCGGCGCACAATCCTCAGCTTTGCAGTCCTGCGAAACAGTCCCAGGCGCGCCCGCCGTTGTTACAGCCAAGCTCGCGCCGGATGGCCAGGCGGCAGCACGGCCAACCTTGCCTGTGGCATGAGTCGGGTGCGGCCTGTGTTGGCGGGCCGTGGCTGTCCCCAGAAATCCGACCACCGCTGCTGGAACGGCTGCCTGGAAAATCGGCAGAAAAGCATCAGACCTTGGTCCAAGATCCGACATCGGATCGTTGGACCTTGGTCAAGGCTGCAAGTGCGGCGAAACAGGATCATAATCAGTACGAAAAAGAGATTCAGCGAGACGATCGAAGTCGCCAGCTTTTCCCGACAGCTGGCGTTGCAACATGAGCCAGCCAGGGCGCCGCAGCCTCGATACCCCAAGCTACAATCGGGGCCGAGTGGTGGGGCTGGGGCTTGAGACTTCAAAGGTGATTACATGGAACGGCGGCAATTTCTTAGATACGGCGGCGCGGGCTTGGTTGCCGGCGCAGTGATGGCGGGCAGCAACTCCGGCGCATGGGCCGCCTGCACGAGCCTCGTGCCCTCATGCACCATCAGCCTCGTCATCGAGTCCGTAAACACCGAGATGGTCGATGGCCAGGTGCTCCCGATGCTCGGGTTCCGGCGCGTTAAAGCGGCTGTCGATGATCCCTTCGACTTCACGGCCCGGGTACCTGGCCCGGTGCTGCGGGTGATCGAAGGGCAGATCGTGACCGTCAAGGTGCGCAACAACCGGCCTGAATCACACAGCGTGCACTTCCCCGGTGTACCCATGGTGGCGGGTGGCATTGCCAGCATCGATAACATTCCCGGTAATGGTGGAACGGCCAGCGTCACGTTCCAGGCGCCGGTTGCCGGCACCTACGTTTATCATGACCCCTCCCATCCCTCGCGCCATCTCTACCGGCTGCTGGGATTGCATGGTGTGATGGTCGTGCATCCACTCAATGGGCTGGCCTTGAACAGCGGCAGTGGAAGCGGCGCCGTGACGCCCTACAGCATGGACAAGCTGCTGGCCGTCGACGAGGCGGCGGCGCGGACGGTCAGCCAGGTATTCAACGCCTTTGGCAAACCCGGCCGGTTCCCAGGCAGCAAGTGGGTGCCGTCTCCCGTCAATGCCGAATACAGCGCGCAAGAGCGCATCTGGCTCTTCAGCCAAGTCGATCCCGACTACAACACGCTGATCAAGCCGACGGGAATCTTTCGCGCCGCCAATGACCGCATCTACAAGCGCGCCCTGCCGGTGCCGACCACGCCCGAAGAAGTTGTGGCAGCCTGGACGCCACGATACTTCACCATCAACGGCAAGAGCGGCTTCGACCTCCGTGATGAACCCAGTGTCGTGTGCCAGAACTATATCGGTGAGCCGACTCTGCTGCGCACGTTGAATGTTGGCCTGTGCCACCACGCCGCGCATATCCACGGCAATCATGTTCTCCAGCTGGCTCACTCCTACGTGACGGACGACGGACTGAAACCGTCCGAAGGCACGCATCGCGTCGGTATTCCAGGTGAACCGACCGTGCACGACAACGTTTGGGAGCGTGACACCTGGCCAACGTGGCCGATGCAGACGCGCGACGTCCTGCTGCCCTACGAGGTGCCGCCGGATATCCCGAACTGGTCGATCTTCGAGAACGTGCCGAGCACCGCGCAGGAACCATTCCCCATCCGCTACGTCATGCACGATCATTGCGAGATGGCGACGACGGCGGCCGGTGGCAATTATCCGCAAGGGGCCGTCACGCACTGGGAGATTTTGGGGCCGATGCGAGAGCCGCCAGTGTGATCCGGCCCATCTGGGCCTTGCATTTGCATGTGGCGAGCAGCATCGCACGATTTGAAAGCGGCGGAGACATCCCATGGCAAAGACGCCGACCGGAGCCAGTGTTCAACGAAGCCTGCCATATACCCAAGGCACCGGTTCACCGGGACCGGGGCCATTTCGCGGCGGCGCGGTCGATTTCAACCAGACCGGCATTCTCGGCCAAGAGACCTTTCAGAAGTTCGGGTGCAAGGTTTTCAATCTCAAGGATCCGCTGACGCCCGATTGGCAAACCGCCGACGTCTACTTCGAGCGCAAGATCTTCAGCGACGGGACCATCAACATTCCCGAGATGGGCGTGTCGATCCCGCATTGGGGCTTTGAGGATACGTTGAAGCAGAAAGGCAAGCGCCTCTTCCCTTCGCCCGTCATCCGCATGAAGGCTGGGCAACTCGCTCACGTGCAACTGCGGACGCGGTTCGGAGCCCACACCATCCATCATCATGGCATCGAGCCGACGACGATGAACGATGGTGTCGGTCATGTCTCATTCGAGACGTCGGACAACTACATCTATCAATTCAAGCCGCGTCATGCGGGTCTGTTCTTCTATCATTGCCACGTCAATACGGTGCTGCATTTCAAGATGGGGCTCTACGGCCTGCTCGTCATCGACCCCGAGGACGGCTGGGGCCGCGTCTACAAGGGCGCATCGGACTACACCTACGACGTCGAGCAATTTTGGGCCCTCGACGACATCGATATGCGGTGGCGCACGTTCGACAGAGAAGCCGGCTTGTGCGGCGAGGATGTGGGCCTCAATGTGTTCAAACCTGAGTACTTCTTCGTCAATGGCGTGCATAAGTCGCGGACGGCGGCTGAGCATACGTCCGGTTTGGCGCCGGCTGTCGGCGTCAAGGCGAAGAAAGGACAAAAAGTCCTGGTTCGCATCATCAATGCAGCCTATGGGCCCGCGCGCATTACCATCGCGGACATTCCGTTTGAATGCGTGTCGATGGACGGCCACGCCCTGGTCGGCGATCCGCAGCGTCCATGGTCGAAGGCTTATGCCTACGAGCCCAACGAGCCGATGGTTCTGCCGACCGCCGGCCGGTTCGACATCTGGATCGATGTGGACAAGATTCCGGCCGCCAAGCGGCGCCCGCGCTACATGGTCAACTTCGAGTATCTCAATTGGGTGACGGGGCAGCCGCACAATCCGGGACAGGGCCTGAAGGAAGGCAAGGCGCAAACGTGGATCGACATCAATTGGAGCTGAGGGCGATGTTCCGGTGGTCGATTGTCGCCACGTGCAGTGCGCTGCTAGTCACCGCTGTGCTGGCAAGTGCAGCCGTGGCGCATCAGCCGCGCGGGCAAGGACTCCACGAGCCGGCAGCTGCACGACCTGCCGAAAGCGGCTATGCGCCACCCATTCCGGCGACGCTTGGCGGTCCCTTCGAGATGGTTGATCACACGGGCCGCCGGGTGACGCAGGAGGTGCTGCGCGGCAAGGTCTCGGTGCTGTTCTTCGGCTTCTACGGGTGTCGCGAGTCCTGCCCGACGGCACTCGACAAGCTGGCGCCGATGCTTGAGCAGTTGGGGACGGATGCCGCGCGCGTGCAGCCGCTTTTCATCGATGTCTCGATGGAGAAGATGGACCTCAAGGGGCTGGCGCAATGGGTGTCGAATTTCCACCCGAGCCTGGTCGGCTTGTCCGGCTCGCGCGCCGGGCGTTTCGAGATCGTGCGTCTCTACAAGGTTCGCCGGGAATACAAGCACCACACCTACAGCGCGCGCGAGACGGGGCCGCGGCTCGATCATTCGAGCTATTTTTATATCGTCGATGCGAGCGGGCAGACGCAGGCCATTCTCCATCACACCTTGTCGCCCGAAGAGATCGCGGCGGCGGTGCGCCGGTGGCTCTAGGACAGCGATTGATGCTCAGTGGTCGCGGTCGTCGGGCTCACCGCCCGTGAGGATGCGGCGACGGCCAACGGCGTCGGCGGCGCTGACCAGGCCTTCACGCTCCATGCGCTCAATCAGGTCGGCGGCGCGATTGTAACCGATCGACAGACGGCGCTGCAAATAGCTGGTCGAGGCCTTCTGGTCGCGATGCACGATGGCGACGGCGCGGTCGAACAGATCGTCGGCATCATCGCTGGCCGTTGCCCGCGCGGCTGAGCCGGGGGTGTCGCCAGCCATCGGCTCATGATCGCGCAGCAACGCACCGACATACTGCGGCTCGCCCGCCTCGCGCAGTTCCGTTGCCACGCGTTCGACCTCCTCGTCGGAGACGAAGGGACCGTGCACGCGCGTGATGAGCCCTGAGCCAGCCGAGTAAAGCATGTCGCCGGCGCCCCGCAGCTGCTCGGCGCCCTGCTCGTTCAGGATCGTGCGGCTGTCGATCTTCGAGGCCACCTTGAAGGCGATGCGGGTCGGGAAATTGGCCTTGATCGTGCCGGTAACCACATCGACGCTCGGGCGCTGCGTCGCCATCATCAGATGGATGCCGGCGGCCCTTGCCATCTGCGCCAGCCGCTGCACCGAGCCCTCGACCTCTTTGCCCGCGACCGCCATCAGGTCGGCGAACTCGTCGACGACAATGACACTGAACGGCATCGGCTCGAGATTGACGGCCTCCTGCTCGTAGATGGCTTGGCCCGTCCGCTCGTCGAATCCAGTCTGGATGGTCCTGCCCGCTGCTTCGCCGCGCTTCTGGGCGTTCCGGACCCGGTTGTTGAAGATCTCGATGTTGCGCACGCCAAGCTGTGCCATCCGCTTGTAGCGCTCTTCCATTTCGCCGACAGCCCAAGCGAGTGTCGCCGCCGCCTGATGCGGATCGGTGACGAGGGGGGCCAGCAGATGCGGGATGCCGTTATAGACCGACAGCTCCAGCATTTTCGGATCGATCAGCAGTAGCCGCAAGTCCGCGGGCGCATGCTTGTAGAGCAGCGACAGGATCATCGCATTGACCGCGACCGACTTGCCGGATCCGGTGGTGCCCGCGATCAGCAGATGCGGCATGCGTGC
>JBJXDZ010000027.1:0-6072 GCA_046154645.1 Hyphomicrobiaceae bacterium | reverse complement strand
CCGAGGGAGTTCGGGAGGTTGAAATTGTCAAGATTGGCAACAGCCGGGTGATCAGTCCCGTCGGGCAGAGGTGGGACTCGTTCTTCGCGACTGGGCCGCACGTCTCCAAGGATTTCCTGGTCGAGCGCGATCAGGGCGACTTCGAAGAGCGCGAGCCGCTGTCATGGGGCTTCGCTATATGCTCGATACCAACACCTGCGTGCGAGTGTTGAAGGCGGATGCCACCACCACACTGGCCGGCCGTTTCAACCGGCACGCCGAGCATCTCTCCATTTCAAGCATTGTCCTGGCGGAATTGCATTTTGGCACCGAAAATTCGCGACGTGTCGCGGAGAACTTGACCGGGATCGAGCATTTCGTTGCTCGCCTGAGCGGCGTCTTGGACTTCGATGCCGCCGCGGCCGCGGATTTTGGCCGCATCAAGGTCGCGTTGCGCAAGAACCCCATTGGTCCACTCGAGACATTGATTGCAGCCCATGCGCGGAGCCATAATCTGATTGTCGTAACGGCGAATGTCGGCGAATTCAGCAGGGTTCCCGGACTTGCCGTGGAAAATTGGCTGTAGCAGTCGACGTACGGTGGGCTGGTGCGCTCGTCCGACTAGCCCTTTGGTCCGGCCATTTCTGCGCTGAGCCCAACGGCTCCTCTTGTCATTGCGCCGAAGCTGTTGGGTTGCCCACAGAATGCCCGAGCGCGCGTTCAGCCGTTCCCTATCGCCGCCGCGTACCTGACAGCGCGTAGGCCAGCATTTTGGCGGCCAACTGCGCCGCCAGCGCGTCGTAGGCATGGAACCCTTGGATCGGCGCGAACTCGACCAGGTCCATGCCGACCACGCGGCCGACCTCGCAGGCGCGGCGCAAGACGCCCAACACCTCGTCATAGCTCATGCCGCCCGGCGTTGGCGTGCCCGTCGCCGGCATGATCGAGCCGTCGAGCGCGTCGATGTCGACCGTGATGTAGACCGGCCGGCCCTTGAGAGGCGCCAGCATCGCCTCCAGGTCCCAGCGCGGCTTGTCGTGGGCGAGGTGCATGTGGATGCGGTGGCGATTGGTCTCGTAGAACTCGGCTTCCGCCTGGCAGAAGGCGCGGATGCCCACCTGCACCATCGTCACCCCAGGGTGATCGAGGACGCGGCGCATGGCGGCCGCATGCGAGTAATGCTCGCCCTGGTAGCCGTCGCGCAGGTCCGCGTGCGCATCGAGTTGCAGCACCACGAGATCGGGATGCCGCCGCGCCAACGGCCGGATGGCACCCGCGGTCAAGGAATGTTCGCCGCCGAGCACGAACGGGAAACGGCCGGCGGCCAGAACGGCCTCGACCTGGGCCTCGAGCACGTCGAGGGCCGCGGCGACATAGTCGGGAATGGCCTTCGCTCGCAGCGCCGCAACGCCATAATCGCGGTAGGGCTCGCGCCACAGCTCCTCGTCGAACAATTCGAGCTGGTGGCTGGCAGCGATAATCGCTGCCGGTCCGTCCTTGGTGCCGCCACCGTAGCTGACCGATGCTTCCAAACCGAACGGGATAATGACCGCCTGAGCCCTCTCGGGCTGGTCGGCGTCGGCGCGCAACGGGTCGAGAAAGCTTTCGCTGCCGGGGAGATAGTCGAAGGTGGTCATCCTGCGGATCCTCATGTTCGCCCTACGGGCGAAGCACGAAGGGCCTTCGGCCCCTCACACTCCCCGACCAGGACCGGTGGCCCTGGACCCGGTCAGGCCGCAGCGCCGGCCTGTACCTTGGCGCCGTACATCGAGAACATCGGCTGGTCCTCGAAGATCACCTCGTCGTATTCGCCGTAGCCGTTGAACTTGCCGGCAATGGCGCGTGCATAGGCGCCGGTATTGCCGATCTCGATGTAGTCGCCCTCGCGCACGCCCTCGGGCAGCAGGAACGGCCCCTTCATGTGATCAATCGAGTCGCAAGTCGGCCCCCAGAACTCGAACGGCCGCAGAACATGCGGGTCCGGCACCGCGCGCCCCACCAGCCGCACCGGGAACACGAAGCCCAGATGCGCCGCGTCGAACAGCATGCCGTAGCTGCCGTCGTTGATGTAGAGATCGTTGCCGCGGCGCGCGTCGACGCGCACGATCAGGCTCTCGGCCTCCGCCACCAGCGCGCGGCCCGGTTCGCACATCAGCCGATAGCGACCCCCGACAGGCAGCTTCTCCACGCCCTCGCGGATGGTGGTCATGAAATCCAGCATTGGCGACGGCATCTCGTTGGTATAGCGCGAGGGGTAGCCGCCGCCGACGTCAATGCGCTCCACTACCACGCCCGCCTTCACGATCAGCTTGCGCACTTCCTCCAGCGCCAGCGTATAGGCGTCCGGCGTCACCGTCTGCGAGCCGACGTGAAACGTGATACCGAGCTCTTTCGCATGCTGGCGCGTCTTAACCAGCAAACGCGCCGCGCGCTGGCCGGCGATGCCGAACTTGCGCTCCAGTGGAATGCGGCTGTTCAGGGCCGGCACCGCGATGCGCACCCACAGGATCATGTCGCGCGCGTTTGCCGTCTCGGTGAGGATTTTCTCCAGCTCGTCCTCGCTATCCAGCGAGAACGAGCGGCAGCCCATGCCGTAGGCGCGGCGGATGGCGTGCCGCGACTTCACGGGATGCATGAAGTGAAACGTCGCGTCTGGGATGGTCTTGGCGTCCTCGAGCTCGGGCAAGGACGCCACGTCGAAATGCCGGATGCCCGCGCCATAGAGGCCGCCGATCAGGAACACGGAGCTGTTGGCTTTGTAGGCATAAGCCACGTCGCCGGGAAAGTTCTGCAGGAACCAGCGCGCAGCACGGCCTGCGGCATGGGGGCGAAAGCCCACGACGGGCTTTTCCGGGCGGCGCGTGGCGATCAGGTGCGCGGCGGAGGCAAACGTATCGAGCTTGACCATGAGGACCCCACAACAGGGGACTGGCGACCAGTCCATTCAGCCTTGCGACCAGCAGCCGGCGACGCTCGCCGAGCGCGCTCAGATAAGCACTCGCTCCCCCCATGTAAAGACGCGATCCAGCTCAGTGCCTTACCGCTTCTGCTCTTGCGCCCGTTTCAAGGCAGCCGCGAAGGCATTTTCGATGCCTCCGCCGCCACCGCCTTGCTGCGGTTTGCCGGCGGCCGGCCGCGGCCCGCTTGGTGGCGGCGACGCGCTCATGCGGGCCGGTGCTGGACCAGCGCCGCGCTGTTGCCCCACCCCCGCCCCTCCCGACTTCTCGATCGGGCCCGATCGCATGGTCAGCGCGATGCGTTTGCGCGGCGCATCCACCTCTTTCACCCGCACCTCGACGATGTCGCCCGCTTTCACCACCTCGCGCGGATCCTTGACGAACTTGTCGGCCAGCTCCGAGATGTGCACGAGGCCGTCCTGGTGCACGCCGACATCGACGAAAGCGCCGAAGTTGGTCACGTTCGTCACCACGCCCTCGAGCTTCATGCCGGGTTTGAGGTCGGAGATCTTCTCCACGCCTTCCTGGAACGTCGCCGTCTTGAATTCGGGCCGTGGATCACGCCCCGGCTTCTCGAGCTCAGCCAGGATGTCCGTCACGGTCGGAATCCCGAATTGCGCGTCGGCGAACTGCGCCGGCTTCACCGACTTCAGGAATGCCTTGTCGCCGATCATGGTTTTCAGCGGCCGCTTGGTGGCGTCGGCAATCTTTTCCACCAGCCCGTAGGCCTCGGGATGCACGGCCGAGGCATCGAGCGGGTTCTTGCCGTTCATGACGCGCAGGAAGCCCGCCGCCTGCTCGAACGTCTTGGGCCCGAGCCGCGGCACCTTTTTGAGTGCGGCGCGGCTTGGGAAAGCGCCGTTGTCGTTGCGATAGGTGACGATGTTCTCGGCCAGCGTCTTGTTGAGGCCCGACACGCGCGCCAGCAGCGGCACCGACGCCGTATTCACGTCGACGCCGACGGAGTTCACGCAATCCTCCACAACGGCATCCAGCGACCGTGACAGCCCCGTCTGGTCCACGTCGTGCTGATATTGGCCGACGCCGATGGCCTTGGGTTCGATCTTGACCAGCTCCGCCAGCGGGTCCTGCAGGCGCCGCGCAATCGACACCGCGCCGCGGATCGACACGTCGAGATCCGGAAACTCGAGTGCCGCCAGCTCGGACGCCGAATAGACCGACGCACCCGCCTCCGAGACCAGGATCTTGGTCAGGTTCAGGTTGGGCATCTTCTTCATGAGATCGCCGACCAGCTTGTCGGTCTCGCGGCCGGCCGTGCCGTTGCCGATCGCCATCACCTGCACCTTATGCTTGGCGCAGAGTTGCGCCAGTGTCGCCAGCGAGCCGTTCCAGTCGTTCTTCGGCTCGTGCGGATAGATGGTGGCGGTGTCGAGCAGCTTGCCCGTCGCATCCACCACTGCGATCTTGCAGCCCGTGCGAATGCCGGGATCGATGCCCATCGTGATCTTCGGTCCCGCCGGCGCCGCCAGCAGCAGGTCCTTGAGGTTGTGCGAGAACACCTTGATCGCCTCGGCATCGGCGGTTTCCTTCTCGCGCGCGAAGAGGTCAACCACCAGGCCGATGTGCAGCCGCGCCTTCCAGGCCAGACGTACGCCCTCGCACAGCCATTTGTCGGCCGGCCGGCCCTTGTCGAGAATGCCCGTTGCCAGTCGGATCTTGCCTTCGGCGGGATGCGGCTGTCCTTCAGGGACCAGCACATCCAGCTCCAGCTCCAGGATGCCCTCGTTGCGCCCGCGCAGCAGCGCCAAGGCCCGGTGCGAGGGGATGTCCTTGATCTTCTGGTTGAAGTCGAAATAGTCGGAGAACTTGGCGCCCTCGGTCTTCTTGCCGGTGACAACCTTGGAGACCAGCAACCCATCGGTCCACAGCCACTCGCGCAAGCCACCGACCAGGGCTGCATCCTCGCCGATGCGCTCGATCAGGATGGCGCGCGCGCCGTCCAGTGCCGCCTTGGTGTCGGCCACGCCCTTCTCGGCGCTGACGAACTTGGCGCCAACGGCCTCCGGCTTCAGGCTTGGATCCTTCAGGATCTCGTCCAGCAGCGGCTCGAGGCCCGCCTCGCGCGCAATCTGCGCCTTGGTGCGACGTTTCGGCTTGAACGGGGCGTAGATGTCCTCCAGCGCCACTTTGGTAACTGCCGTACCAATCGCGCGCGCCAGCTCGGGCGTCATCTTGCCCTGCTCCTCGATGCTCTTGACCACCGCCGTGCGCCGGTCCTCCAGCTCGCGCAGATAGCCGAGCCGCTCCTCGAGCTTGCGCAATTGCGTGTCGTCCAGGCCGCCGGTCTTCTCCTTGCGATAGCGTGAGATGAATGGCACGGTCGAACCTTCGCCGAGCAGCTCCACGGCCGCCGCCACCTGGTTGACGCCGACCGACAGCTCGCGGGCAATCTGGGCATTGATCTTGTCCATGGGGACCTCGTCTCGCGCTATCGGTGTTCCATGCAACCCTGGACCGGCCCGGGATGCAACAGCTGCCGTCCGGCTGAGCGACGGGTCAGGGCCCACCGCCAGCTGCCAGCGAATCTGGCCGGACGCTAGCACCTGCCACCCTGCCGCTGGAAGGACAGCCCGCAGCCAATCCTCAGCCAACCAGACCGCGGCCGCACAGACCCGCACATCCACCGCTGGTGCAGGCTCCACGCCGCCCCATCGCGTCGCCCGCGGCCTTCGACAGCGCGCGCGCCGAATGCGCCCCGCCGCCGTGCTGCTGCTGCTGCTGCGAGATGGCCCGCCGCCGCCCTCCGACTTGGGCCGCAACCGCGACCCCAATCGCGTCCGCACGCGGGCACAGGCGATGCACGCTCGTCTGGCGTACTGCGTTTCTGTCGCAGATCCAATGCGTCCGCACGCGGGCGCAAGCGCTGCATCGGGATTGCCGGCCCCGAAAGCTTCCCTGCCGTCACGCGGATCGTGCTTGCAATTGGCAGCACCTCGCCCTATGACAGCGGCTCGCGACGGGCCCGTCCATCTGGACTCCGGCCCGTGGCTTCGCGCGGCAATGGCCCTTGGCGCCAGCCGCGCCGCAAGCGCCGGTAGCTCAGTTGGATAGAGCACCAGACTACGAATCTGGGGGTCGTGGGTTCGAATCCTTCCCGGCGCGCCAATAAAATCAA